>JAPLOU010000009.1 GCA_026400535.1 Hyphomicrobiales bacterium | reverse complement strand
TCCCACTCGAAAAAGCCTCGCTCACGACCGCGCGCTTCTCCTCAGCGCTCCAACGGCGGCGGCGGACATAGGTCCCATCGTCCATAGAAAACTCTCCAGCACCGCTGCCGACACCCGTTGCCGGTCAAACGAGTGTGAAAAACTGAGCGCCGAAAGGCCTTCCCGCAAGGCGGCCCTCGGCGTGTGGATACCCAGAAGCCACCGTGTCCTCGCATCCGAAGCCTCCCGCAAATCACAGAAGGGGTGAATCACGAAACGGCTGGGATGGGGAGGCTTTTCGAGGTGTCCAGATGCCCCCGATGGCGTCGCATGAGAAGGCGTCGTCCATAACGCGATCCTCAACAGGCCAGTGCGACACCCGGCTATGCCTTCGATGCCCGTCATGTGGCGCGCCACGGGACCAGATGCGACGGCCATCGGGCAAGCGGGATCTCGTCGATCCGCAATAAGATTAGCTGTCAGCGCCCCGGATCGAGAGGGGCCACGCTCGTTGCCTGGCCGTCGGCTGATACCGATATCTTCTCGATCCGGGCCTCCGCCTTCTTCAGCAGGGCATCGCAGCGGGCCTTCAGCGCTTCGCCGCGCTCATAAATCCGGATCGAATCCTCAAGCGCAACATTGCCGCTCTCCAGACGCGAAACAATCTGTTCAAGCTGCTGCAAGGCCTGCTCGAACGGCATCTCAGTCACATCGTCATTGGCTTTGGGATCGGCCACGTCATCGACTCCGTCAGTGCGATGATTTCTGTATCCCGCCTGGCTGCGGCCAGCGCAAGCGCTGATCGGCCTCCGAGACTCAGATGGGCAACGCCGAACTGCGCTTGATGGTCCGCAGTGTCATGGTCGACTGGACGCGCGACACGCCAGGAAGTTGCGTGATGATCTCCGAATGGATGCGCTCGAAATCAGCGCTGTCGCGATACACCACACGCACCAGATAGTCGTGATTGCCGGCCAGCAAGTAACATTCAAGCACTTCGTCATATTGCTTGATGGCCTTCTCGAAGCGGTCGAGCGAGGCCCTGCCCTGCTGATCCAGCGTCACAAAGACAAACGCCGTGCCTGGAAAGCCTGCGATTTTTTCATCGAGAAACATCGCATAGCTCTTGATCAGCCCTGCTTCTTCGAGTTGCTTGACCCGGCGCAGACAGGCTGACGGTGAGAGATGCACACGCTCGGCAAGTTCTGCGTTCGTGATGCGTCCGTCTTGCTGCAACAAGCGCAAAATGGTTCGGTCTCGGGCATCAAGATCGACTGGCTGGCCGGTTGGCTTTGGGGAAACGATGTCCATAGACTAGGAATGCACCGCATATCGGTGACATGCAACGCCACCAATACAGTTTGATCTAAAATTCTGCCAATCGCTCAAAGAGCGCAACGTCTTTATCCTCAAGAGCGAACAATGACAACTCTGTAAGCGCTACTGCAAACACTGATGTAATAAGCGGCACGCAATAGTGCGAGATTGAGCTGGACTATCCAAAAACCATCCGCGAACGAACGAGGTTAGAGACAAACAATAGATCTCTGTGCCGCCGCGTGGACATTTGATGTGCCGATAATATTTATGGGCAAATCTCTCAAAAACCTAGCTGGAACGGCGCGCCTTCGAAGGCGTCTTGTCCGCGCCCGATGGCGGCAATGGCGGAAACCATTCGGCCGCCGCGGCCCAACATCCGGTCGGCGATTGCCACCAGCCGCGCGTTGGGGGTCGCTGTCGGCGAAGCAACCCTCAGGGCATCGGCGATGTCGAATTCGTCGCGGGCCGGCGCAAACAGGCAGGCCGTGATGTACGCCGCCGCCGTCGAACGGCTGACGCCGGCCCAGCAATGAATGACAAGCGGCCGCTGGCGGTCCCAGGCGCGGGTGAAGACCAGCAGGCGCGTCACATGTTCCTGCCCAGGAGCAATGTGACCGTCTGTTTCCTCGACAATGTCCGACATGCCGATGAACAGGTGCTTGTCTGGAGCGATCGAAGGCGGTCGATGCACGACGGTATTGACGTTGATCAGCGTCACGACATGGCTGGCGCCAGTGGAAGCGACGGTTTCGTGAAGGCGAGAAAGTGGCGAGACATGCAGCGTTGGCATTCCGGATTGGTAAAGTGATTCGCGTCGCCGTCGCGTATGGATGTTCCTTGCCCGAAAATGCCGCGCCACGCTTGCATCTGGTTCAGACGTACCGCATATGAGCAGCGGAAGGTTGGTGAGGGACGTAACACTCGCCAACCGGGTCAGGTCCGGAAGGAAGCAGCCCTAACGAGACAGTGCGGGTCTTCGTCCAGCCTTCCACCCACCTTTCTCCAGCAGCCCGATGCACGCATGGCCGATGACATGACCGGCGATCTGCACGACCAGCCCGGTTTTCTGGATGAGCCCGCCGCGACGGTGGCGGCCGCCGCGGCAGCAGGCCCCGCCTACAGGGTCCTCGCCCGCAAGTATCGCCCAAAGGACTTCGCCGACCTGATCGGGCAGGACGCCATGGTTCGCACCCTGTCAAACTCCTTCACGTCCGGACGGATCCCGCAGGCCTGGATGCTGACCGGCGTGCGCGGGGTTGGCAAGACCACCACGGCCCGCATTCTCGCCCGCGCACTCAATTACCAGACGGCCGACGGCAAGGGCTCGCCGACCATCGAGCTCGCTACGCCCGGCATTCATTGCCAAGAGATCATCGAGGGCCGGCACATCGACGTGATGGAGATCGACGCCGCCTCCAACAACGGCGTCGAGAACATCCGCCAGATCAACGATGCCGTCCGCTACGCGCCCGTCTCGGCACGCTACAAGGTCTACATCATCGACGAAGTGCACATGATGTCGGGGCCGGCCTTCAACGCGTTTTTGAAGACGCTGGAAGAGCCGCCGCCGCATGCCAAGTTCATCTTCGCCACCACCGAAATCCGCAAGGTGCCAGTCACGGTCCTGTCCCGCTGCCAGCGCTTTGACTTGCGCCGCATCGATGCAGCCGTACTGGTCGCCTATCTCGCCCGGATCTGCGCAGCAGAGTGCGTCGCTGCCGACGATGAGGCGCTTCAGTCGCTGGCCCGCGCGGCGGAAGGATCGGCCCGCGACGCCCTGTCGCTAACCGACCAGGCCATCGCCCACGCCGCAGGGCGCATCACGCTTGAAGGCGTCCGCGCCATGCTGGGCCTGGCCGACCGGGCGCGGATCATCGACCTGTTCGGGCTGATCATGAGCGGAAACCTGGCGGGCGCACTCGCCGAACTGAGAGGGCTGTATGACGCGGGCGCCGATCCTGGATCGGTGCTGACCGAACTGGCCGAGTTCACGCACCTGGTCACGCGCCTCAAGATCGTTCCGGCCGCCGCTGGCGACAGCTCACTGACCCCGGCCGAGCGCGTTCGCGGCGGCGAATTTGCAGCACAACTGTCCGTGCGTGCCCTATCGCGGACCTGGCAGATGCTGCTGAAGGCCATCGCCGAGGTCAAGGATGCGAACAGGCCGCTGCCGGCCGCTGAAATGGCGCTGGTGCGCCTTGTTCATGCCGCCGACCTGCCGACACCCGATGATGCGGTCAGAATGCTGCAGGCCGCCCTGCCCGGCGGCGCAGCAAGTACTACGCGCTCCGCCGGCGGCAGCGTGCCAGGTAGCGGCCCGGCGGCAGCCATGGCCCGGGGCGGCTATCCGCGCGCGTCGGGCGCGGCAATTCCCTCTTCCCGCGCCGCCGTCCTCCAGACAGCGCCGCAACCGGCCGCAACCGCCGACCCGGCAATCATGACGCTTGAAGACATCGCTGCGCTTGCGGCCAGGCACCGCGATATCAAGCTGCAGACCGCCATCCAGCGCGATCTCCGGCTGGTCAACATCAAGCCGGGCCGGCTACAGGTCTCCCTCGCCGAGACCGGGTCGCGCAGCATCGCCAACGAGTTGTCGGGCAAGCTCAAGGCGTGGACCGGCCAGACCTGGCTCGTGGACATGGTGCAGGCCGAAGGCCAGGCCACATTGCGCGAGCAGAAGCAGGCCGCCGAGCGTGAGCGCAAGGAAACGGCTGCAACACACCCGGCTGTGAAGGCTCTGATGACCGCCTTTCCCGGCGCGAGGATCGTCGATGTCCACAGCCGCGGCGCCCTGCAGTCAGCCGGCCAGACCGAGGCCAACCCGGACGAGATGGATGCCGGCCTTGCCGCCTCGCTCGAATCCGGCGAAGGCTTCTATGATTCCGATGGCGCCCCTTATCCCGACATCGCGTTCTAGACGCGGCCGCCACGCACCAAGGGAGCAGATCACATGCGCGATATGATGGGCCTGATGAAGCAGGCGCAACAAATGCAGGCGAAGATGGCCGAGATGCAGGCTGAACTCGACAACACCGTGGTCGAGGGCCTTGCCGGCGGCGGCATGGTCAAGATCATGGCGACAGCGAAGGGCGTGATGAAAAGCATCGCCATCGATCCGTCGCTGATGGTGCCGGATGAGCGCGAGATACTGGAGGATCTGATCATCACCGCGTCGGCCGACGCCCGCATCAAGGCCGAGCGCATCATGGAACAGCGCATGTCCGAGGTCACCAAGGGCTTGCCTATTCCGCCCGGCATGAAGCTGTTCTGAGACAGCAATGGCCAGGTCCAGCGCCGGCTCCGAGATCGAGCGGCTGATCCAGCTCCTAGGGCGCCTGCCTGGGCTTGGGCCGCGCTCGGCGCGCCGGGCAGCGCTGCATCTGGTCAAGAAGCGCGAGCAGTTGCTCGGGCCGCTGGCCGAGGCCATGGCCGCCGCCCATGCCAATATCCTGACATGCATGACCTGCGGCAATGTCGATACGACCGATCCTTGCGGTATCTGCCGCGATGCGCGCCGCGATCCGGGCATTATCGTCGTGGTTGCGGATGTCGCCGATCTGTGGGCGCTCGAACGATCCGCCGCGATCAATGCCCGTTATCACGTCCTTGGCGGCATCTTGTCGGCACTTGACGGCGTCAAGCCGGAGAACCTCAATGTCGACAGCCTGATCGACCGCGCCACCTCGGGCGCGGTCAAGGAACTGATCCTCGCTCTCAGCGCCACGGTCGATGGCCAGACCACGGCGCACTATATCACCGACAGACTCAGTCACCTGCCCGTGAAGGTAACCCGCCTCGCCCACGGGGTTCCAGTCGGCGGCGAACTCGACTATCTCGACGACAGCACTCTCAGCGCCGCGATCCGGCAACGCACAGGGCTTTAGGGCGCTGCGCCGGACACGGCCGTGAAGGAGCCTACTTCAGCCTGTCCTTGATGCGTCTGGCCAGTGTGTCACGCACCTCGCGATAGGCGTCCAGCATCTGCTCGCGCGAGCCTTGCAGAACGGTCGGGTCCACCGTCGGCCAGTACTCGACCTCAGCCGCAATCGTCCGCGTCAGTCCCAGCGCCTTGTGGTGCGCCTCTGGAGAGAGCGTGATGATGAGGTCGAAGTTGAGCCCCTCCCACTCCTCCAGCTCATCGATGGTACGCGGCCTGTGCTTGGTTTCGTCGATACCCATCTCGTCCATGACGGCAACCATGAACCCGTCCGGATCGCTCTTCCTCACGCCGGCAGATTGCACGTAAAGCGAGCGGCCGAAGAAGTGCTTGGTCAATCCCTCGGCCATCGGCGAGCGCACGGCGTTCTGCGCACACATGAACAGCACGCTCTGGGGCCGGCGTTTCGGGACCTCGCCCAGGAAAGGCTCATCCGCCGGCAAGCGCGCTCAGCCTTTCCAGTGCAGGGCGAAGATGAGCGTGAACAGACGGCGGGCGGTGTCGTGGTCGATGCTGAGTTTGCCCTCGATCCGCTCCATCAGGATCTCCGCAGCTTCGTTGTGAAGGCCGCGCCGGCCCATGTCGATCGCCTCGATCTGCGCCGGCGACGAGGTCCGGATCGCCTCGTAATAGCTCTCGCAGACCATGTCGTAGTCCTTGATCACCCGCTTGAACGGCGTCAGCGATAGAAAATGCACGATGATCGGCTGATCGCTCTCCGACCGGATATCGAGGCAGAGCTTGCGTTCAATCAGGCTGATGATGAGCTTGTAAGGTCCATGATCGCGGCCCGGAATGGCGAAATGGTTCACCTCCAGCAGGTCATAGACCGCAATCACCCGCTCATGCTCCTGATCGGGGGTGCCGCGGCCAAGCGACGCCTCGTCGAGCGTAATCAGAACCAGCCGGTCCTTGCCCTTGTTCTGCCCCATCCCCGCTTAAAACCTTGCCAAAACGCCGCCCCTAATCCCGTGCGTCACAGGTTAAGCCGCATGGTCACGCTTCGCGCATGCGCCTGCAACCCCTCCGCCTCTCCTAGCGCAGCTGCAGCAGGAGCCAAAGCCCGAAGCGACTCGGCGCTGCATTTCAGCAGCGTCGTGCGCTTCATGAAGTCGAGCACGCCGAGCCCCGACGAGAACCGCGCCGAACGCGCCGTCGGGAGCACATGGTTCGGACCGCCCACATAATCGCCGACCGCCTCGGGCGTATAATGTCCAAGAAAGATCGCCCCGGCATTGCGGATCGCCGCCGCCAGCGGCTCGGGATCCATGGTGCAGATCTCGAGATGCTCCGGCGCGATCCGGTCGATCAGCGGCACTGAGGCCATCAGGTCCTCGACCACCACGATGGCGCCGAACCCGGCCCAGCTCGCCGCGGCGATGTCGTGGCGCGGCAGACCGGAAAGCTGCGCCTGGATCGCTTTTTCAACCTCGTCCGCCAACCGATTCGAATCCGTCAGGAAAATCGATTGCGCGGCAGTGTCATGCTCGGCTTGCGCAAGCAGATCCGCCGCCACCCAGTCCGGGTTGGCGCTCCCATCCGCGATCACCAGCACCTCCGATGGCCCAGCGATCATGTCGATACCGACTGTGCCAAACACGCGGCGCTTGGCTGCCGCCACATAGGCATTGCCTGGTCCGACGATCTTGGCCACCGGTGCGATACTCTGTGTTCCATGGGCCAGCGCCGCCACTGCCTGCGCGCCGCCGATGCGGTAGACTTCGGTGACGCCAGCCAGATGCGCGGCGGCCAGCACCAGCGGGTTCATCGCGCCATGCGGCGTCGGCACCACCATGACGATGCGCGGACAGCCGGCGACCTGAGCAGGCACCGCGTTCATCAGCACCGACGATGGATAGCTCGCCGTGCCGCCCGGGACATACAGCCCGACCGCTTCGATGGCGGTCCAGCGCCAGCCCATCTCGACGCCGGCGACATCGGTGAAGCGCTGGTCCTCCGGGCGCTGGCACAGATGAAAGGCTTCGATGCGCTGCTTGGCGAAGCGCATCGCCTCCATCGCCTGCGGGTCGCAGGCAACCACCGCCGCCGCGATCTCCGCCTCAGAGACGCGCAAGGTCCGGGGCGTGAGCGAAAGATGATCGAAGCAGTGCGTATACTCGATCAGGGCCACATCACCACGCGCCCGCACATCAGCGATGATGGCGGCAACGACCGCGTCGACCTCCTCGGAGACCTCGCGCTTCATCGCGAGCAGAGCTGCGAAATCGGCCTCGAAAGACGCGTCGCGTGAAGTAAGGCGGATCGGCATGCGGGCTTTCGCGTCAGATGTCGGATGTCAGAGGTTATGACTGGGCTGATGAGCCGTTTCCCACATTCCGCCCAAGTCTTTCAACTGCGCTTCGAGGCATTCAGCCTGCAATTTCAGCGCAGCCCCGCCAGAGAAGGTCAACATCAGTTCGCCTGCGGGTGCATCGAATTCGGTCCATGTCATCGCCAGAAGGTTCAGCACCGCGTCCTTGGCCTTGGGATCGATCCCCAGCGCTTTCAGCGCCGTGACACGCTCGAAATGCATCGCCGTCAGCCGGCGCCGGTTGTGCCCCTCGGTCGCGCCTTCCCAGTCGAAACGCCGCATCATCAGCACGAAGCGCTTTTCGGCCGGCAGCCAGGTCAAGTCGCCAACCTTCACCACGGCATCCTGCACATGCGCCGACATCACGGTCAGGTCATCGGGATCCAGGGCGATCAGCCGCAGAGGGACAGGCTCGTTCATGTTGGGCATGTGGGCGGCGGGCACAGAAGAGTCAATGGGTTGAGGCCTGCTGATTGGTTTCAGAGAGTTGCGCGACCCATCTCCCTCTCCCGCAAGGGGAGAGGGGGCGTCGACATGTGCGTCCATTGTCAATCTAAGGGCCTCGCGCCCTCGGCGCAGAATGGGTGCGCATGGCGAAGTCTTCCCTTGTAACCTAACGCCTGTCGCATCCGATACACCCTTGGATTTTTGGCAGGCGGAAGTCCGAAAGCATCGAGGGACACCAAGCCCGCAGGGGAGCAAGAGCCTTCACCTGCCAATCCGTCGACCCCGAGCAGTCGCTTGCGCCGCTTGATGCAAAGCCGCTTGCGCAAGAATGGGATGAGATGGACGTGCACGTTCGTCAGGTCGGCAGCGGGTTCCGGGTGGCTCGGGATAGCAACGGAGTTACCAGTCTCGTCGAGCAGTTGTACCGCCTCAGTGTCAAGGCTGTTGCCATCAAGGCGACGGGTGGCTGCAGGAAAGTCGCAGCGGCGGGCCTTGCCGGGGCAGGGTTGCCGGTCGTGGTGGTCTATCCGGCGCAGGTGCGCGCTTTTGCCAACGCGCTGGGCAAGCGGGCCAAGGCCGACGCGATTGATGCCGCCGTCATCGCACACTTCGTCGAGGCGACGGCCCCCGCGATCAGGCCGTTGGTTGACGGGGAGACCCGGCTTCTGGCCGATCTGGTCGCTTGACGCAGACAGATCGCCGTCATGATCGGGGCTGAACGCCAGCGTGGGATGCGCGCCCCCGCCCGCATCGCCAAGAGCATCCGGCGGCTGGTCAAGGCGCTGGAGAAGGAACTGGCCGCGATCGATAGTGACATCGACGACGCCGTGAGCGGCTCGCCCGTCTGGTGCAACAAGGAGGATCTGCTCGTCTCCGTGCCCGGCATCGGCAAGAGCTTTGCCCGAACGCTTTTGGCCGAGCGACCCGGGCCCGTAACGTTCGACCAACGGAACGTGGCAGCCCTGGCCGACCTTGCGCCCTGGATCCGCCAGGTCCGGACAATGGCGCGGCAAGAGCTTCAGCGGCGGTGACAGGGCTGATGTGCGGGCAGGAATGTTCATGGAAATCATGGTCGCAAGCCACCACAATCCGACCCTCAAGGCCTTCCGTGACCAGCTCGTCGCCATCGTCGCAACCGCCCGCCGCGACGGCGGCGCTTGCCCATGCCTGCGCCAGCGGCTAACCAGCAGGCCACAAGCAAGGGACGTGACCCATGTCAAAGACCGAAAAGCTGAAGGCGCGCCGCCCCCGTGGTTTCGAGGATCGCGGCGCTGCTGATGTCGCCGCCACCGAGGCGATTCTGGCCAGGATCCGCCAGAGCTTCGAGCTGTTCGGCTTCGAGCCGGTGGAAACGCCTTTCGTCGAATACACCGACTCGCTCGGCAAGTTCCTGCCCGATCAGGACCGGCCCAACGAAGGGGTGTTCTCGTTTCAAGATGATGACGAGCAGTGGCTTTCGCTACGCTATGACCTGACCGCGCCGCTCGCCCGCTACGTGGCGGAGAATTTCGACGCGCTGCCGAAGCCCTACCGCAGCTACCGCGCGGGATACGTCTTCCGCAACGAGAAGCCTGGCCCGGGCCGATTCCGCCAGTTCATGCAGTTCGACGCGGACATTGTCGGCGCGAGTGGCGTGGCGGCGGACGCCGAGGCCTGTATGCTGATGGCCGACACGCTGGAAGCCGTCGGCATCAAGCGCGGCGACTATGTCATCAAGGTCAACAACCGCAAGGTGCTGGATGGCGTGATGGAAGCCATCGGGCTGGGCGGGGAGGAGAATGCCGGCAAGCGGCTGGGTGTGCTGCGCGCCATCGACAAGCTGGACAAGGTTGGCTGGGACGGCGTTGTGTCTCTCCTTACAGGCGGGCGCCTAGACGAGAGTGGCGCATTGATTCCAGGTGTTGGACTGGACTTTGAAAGTAATCCCGCCGCTTATGACACGCTAGCCGGTTTCATAGATTGGAAACCGGACATGAATTCAGGAAATCATGATCCATATAGAAGCACGATATCACCTCAGGAATATGTTAATAGTACATTTGATAAATCAGGAAATTTTCTGATTCTAGATGGAATTATTAGATCGCACGGAGCCAATGCATTTGATGGAATTATTGATCTGATCAATTTCTCGAAAATTTGCTTTGATGCGGGATACAAAACAGATCGTATCAAGGTTGATTTTTCGACTGTCCGTGGCCTCGAATACTATACCGGCCCGGTCTTCGAGGCGGAACTCACCTTCCCCGTTACGAACGAAGATGGCCAGGTCGTGCGCTTCGGCTCGGTGGCAGGCGGCGGGCGTTATGACGGCTTGGTCGGCCGTTTCCGCAATGATCCCGTGCCGGCCACGGGCTTCTCGATTGGCGTGTCGCGGCTTTACACCGCGCTGAAGCTGACGAACTCGCCCATTCTGGCGGGGACGTCAAAGCCCGGCCCGGTCGTCGTCACCGTCATGGACAAGGACCGCATGGGCGACTACCAGAGGATGGTCTCCGAGCTTCGCGGCGCCGGCATAGCGACTGAACTCTACCTCGGCACGTCCGGCTTCAACGCCCAGATGAAATACGCCGACAAACGCCGCTCGCCTTGCGTGGTGATCCAGGGCGGCGACGAGAAGGTCGCCGGCACCGTGCAGGTCAAGGACCTCATTCTCGGCGCCGAACTCGCCAAGCTCGGCAAAGAAGGCAAGGACCGCGAGGAATACCTCGAACGCCAGAAGGAGGCGCAGTTCGCCGTGCCGGAAGATGCGCTGGTTGATGCGGTGAAGAAGGTGCTGGCGCGGCATTGATCGCGGGTGCTTCGGTCGCTGCGCTCACGGCAGATCGTCTGGATCCCACGGTCTCATCCGCTTCGCTCCTGAGCCCCAGAAGCGAGCCGCATGTGTGGCGCATTTCCGGATTTTTTCAGCGCTAGCGGAACGGAATCCAGCACAATCCATAGGAGCGCAGCTGAGCCGGCCTACGGCCCCCAACTCCGCGCGGCCACGGCCACCGCGAGCCCCACCACCAGCGCCAGGATCTCGTTGCGTCGGATCAGCATGCTGGCGAGCGCCGCCGCGAGCGCGATCCCGGCCGCCGGTCCGAGCCGTTCGACCAGCGGCAGTACGGTGGCCGCGATGATGGACCCCGGCAAGGCCGCCAGCGCCTGCCGCAGGCGCGGCGTGAACGGAAGCAGGCTCATGGCGAAGTAGCCGGAAACGCGACACAGATAGGTTACGAGCGCCATGGCCAGAATCGCGACCAAAACGCCCGGCGTGGTCACACTCGCGACAAGATCACTCACGCGCCCTCCTCCGGCATCAGCGCCGCTGTTGCCATGCCGGCGAGGGCGCCCGCCATAATGAAAACATGCCCCGGCAAGAGATATGAGGCGACCAACGCCACCAGCCCGGCCACCACCCACGGCACGGCGGCCCGCCGCCCGCGCCACAGTGGCACCAGCAGCGCCGCAAAGAAGATCGGCATGACGAGATCAAGCGCGAAGCGCTTGGGGTCGCTGACCAAAGCGCCGACCAGATGGCCGGGGATCGTAAACAGGATCCACATCATCCACAGCGCCAGCCCCGCCCCGATCAGGACGCCGAGGTCACGCCCGCCACCGGCATGATAGCGCTCGCCAACCAGCCAGTTCGCATCGGTGAGAAGGCCGAGATGCAGCGCATTCAGTCCGTCACCGTGCGCGCTGAGCCATGGATGCAGCGATGCGCCCTGCAGCATCATGCGGCTGTTGACGACGGCTGTGAGCAGCGTAAGTCCGGCGACGCTCGCCCAGGTCCAGGCAGCGCCGGCGTGCGGCCATGCCTCCAGCGCCACCATCTGCGACATGCCGGCAAAGACGAGCGCGCTCATCAGCCCGGCTTCGAGCAGCGTCAGCCCCTTGGCCGACGCCGCCGCACCGAAGGCCGCCGCGAAGACGATCACACCAGGAAGCGCCGGCAGGACCATACGGAAGCCGAGCAGGATACCGGCGCGGGTCAGGATGGGCTGGTTGGAGTGAGATACCATGGGGCGTTCTGGGCGAAGTGCGGCACGGCTTCAAGCGTGACGCTCGCCGTCAGGCCATGCGGTGGATGCAGGCGAGGCGACCCAGGCCAGCAGATTGTAGCACCAACTCCACCATTCTCATCCTTCGACAGACCCAGGTGTCCAGCGACATTCGAAACTGACCCCCTGGCGACATGAGGAACTGACCCCCCATTGGTTTGTGCCCTTCAGGCGTTTGAGGGTTGTGGTGCCGCAGCGGTCTTTTGCAAAAGACCGCTGCGGCGCTTTTCGCGCAGGCGATAGCTGTCGCCGCGGATGGTGATGACGTGGCTGTGGTGGAGCAGACGATCGAGGATCGCGGTGGCGACCACGGCATCGCCGAAGACCTGGCCCCATTCGCCGACGGCGCGATTGGAGGTAACCAGCATGGCGCCGCGCTCGTAACGGCGGCTGACGAGCTGGAAGAAGAGATGCGCGGCATCGGGCTCGAAGGGCAGATAGCCGAGTTCGTCGACGATCAGGAGCTTGGGCTTGGCGTAGTGCGCGAGCTTCTCCTCCAGACGCCCTTCGCCATGCGCCTTGGCCAGTTGCGCCACCAGCGTCGTCGCCGGCGTGAACAAGACGGTGTATCCGGCGACGATCGCCTCCCGCCCGAGCGCCACCGCCAGATGCGTCTTGCCGACGCCGGGCGGGCCGAGAAGCAGGACCGCCTCGCCGTTGGCGATGAAGCGACCCGTCGCGATTTCCCGGACCTGCGCTTTGTCGAGAGAGGGTTGGGCGCCGAAGTCGAAGCCGGTGAGATCGCGCACGAAGGGGAAACGGGCGAGGCCGAAGGCCATGTCGATGCGACGCTGGTCGCGCCGCGCCACCTCCCGCTCGCAGAACATCGTCAGCGCCTCGCGGATCGTCAGCTCGCGCCGGCCGGCCTCGTCGATCAGGTTGTCGAGCTGGTCGCGAAGCGCCGTCAGCTTCAGCCGCGACAGGAGAGCCGTCAGGTGATCATGATCATCCATCAGAACGATCCTCCCGCCACCGCTTCGTATTCCGCCAGCGGCCGCAGCAAGGCCGGGATCGGCAGCGGCACATTGACGGTCGCGGCCGTGACATCCACGGTGTTCGGCACCGGGCGATCCTTGGCGCCGACCAGACCCGCTAGATGCGCATCATCGACGACGCGGCCGTGCCGGCCCTTCAACTCGCCATGGACCGCCACCTCGCAGCCGCCATGATGAACACGCACGATCGCATTGCCGACGGTGACGCGAACCTCCTCGCCGATCAGCCGCCAAGGCACCGAATAGGCGTTGCCGTCGATGGCGACGGCACAATCGGCACCGACCCGCCGCATGAGATCGCGGGCCGTCGTGAACGGCGGAGTGCCAGCCAGAGAACGCAAGGCCTGTCGCTCGTCGCGGTCAAAGCGCTCCACCGGCGCCTCTCCGGTCGTGCCGTGGATGCGCCGATCGGCGACCTCTCGCGTCCAGGCCTCCAGATGCGCCTCCATCTCGGCCCATGTCGTGAAGCGTCGACCCGCGACGGCGTTCTTCTTCACGTAGCCGACGCCCCGCTCGTCCTTGCCCTTGGTGCGAGCCCGGTACGGCGCGCAGGCCCGGACCCGAAAGCCCCAATGCTTGGCGAAGGCATGCAGCCGGGGATGCAGCACGACCTCGCGGCTCGCCGGATCATGATGCAGGATCAGCGCCCGGGCATTGTCGAGCAGCACCTCGCGGGGAACCCCGCCAAAGGCCAGGAACGCGCTCTCCATCCCGGCAAACCAGCTCTCCTGCTTCTCGTGCCCGAAAGCCCTGACATGGAGCCGGCGGGAATAGCCGAGGGTCGCCACGAAGAAGAACACCTTCGTCGTCACCCCGCCGATCTCCACCCGCCGCTCGCCGAAGTCGATCTGCAACTGCTCGCCCGGTTGGGTCTCGAAACGCACCGTCGCCCGTGCCGCCGCCACCAGTTCCCGCCGCAGCGGCGCCACCGTCCGTTCCACGGTGCGAAGGCTCACATGGATGCCCTTCTCCGATGCGAGTTCCTGGCGGATCACGTCGGCATTGCCGGCATGCCGGTGAAACCGCTCCGCCAGAAAATCCGAAAGCCCGTCCAGCTTCCTCGAGCGCGACGGCGTCACGCAGGGGCGCCAATCGCCATATTGGAGCCAGCGCTTCACTGTGTTCTTCGAGCACCCAAGCTCCGCCGCAATCCGCTTGGCCCCCCAGCCCAGTCCCTTCAACCGGACCATTGCCGACACGTCGTCCGGCGTCTTCATCTCGTCCCTCCGCGATCCATTCACCCGCGGAGAAATCTGATCATTCCTGTCTTCCATGCCGACCTCCTGGCTATCGAGGGGGTCAGTTCCTCATGTCGCCAGGGGGTCAGTTTGCCGTGTCGCCTGACACCAGGTTGAGGATGGTCGCTTGGATCCCCTGTCCTGGACATGCTGCACCGAACATGCGGCGCTGCCGCGGATGACCACAAATTCACCTGCCAACATCGGCCCCGAGCTGGCACAGCGCGCCCCCGCCCACCTTGCCCATGCCCTAGACATCCGGGCTGAAGTGCACCATGCCCTCCGGCGTGGCCTAGGCTGTTATGGAGACACATATCATGGGCGCGGCCCGCGCAGGGCGGATGTCCTTTCGGACGCCGGTGGCGATTCCGGCGTCGATGGCCTTGCGGTCCCGGGTTCTGCCGGTCCCTTCCAGCAGCCAGACCGCGCATATCCTGCACGCGCAAGCAGCCCGATACGTCGAAGCGCAGGTCGCCGCCGAACGGTTTGCGCGACGGCGTGGCATGCAGGAACACGGCGTCGCGGTTCGGCATGTCGCTGCGCACGAGGCCAAGCGCATTGCGCGGGCCGGGTTCCTGCCGGTCGTCATGGTTCAGCGCCCGGGCGCTCGATCAGTCGGTACTGGAAGTTGGGATTGCCTGTCTGCCCGAGAACGCCTTCACGCCCTTCTGTGCGCGCACGTTGCGGACCTTCTGTCTATCGGGAATGATATGTCTTCCTTGATGATGGTGGGCGGCGGCGTCCCGTTCAGATTGAGGTTCACTATGGTTGATGCGGCTTTCGACCGTGGGCGAGGCCTGCTCCGGCTTGCCAACGATGGCGGCATAGCGCCGGCGCACGACATCAATTTTGATGGTCTCGATAGGGCCGACTGGATGTTGACGACAACATAGGGCGGAACGAAGGCGAACGTGCTGCCGGCGGTTGGTTGCGCCGATCAGGCCAGTTGGCGGACGCGTGTCTGCGCCGGAACATTCATCTCGTCCAGCCTGCGCCCGGCCACGATGCCGCTCTGGCGCAGGCCGTGACGGAACTGGAAGCGCTTCACGGCTGCAGTCATCGCGCCCTCGAAGACGTCGGCGCCGCGCATTCCCTCATATTTGCCTGAGATCGCAACCCTGCGCCTGAGGATGGCGACAGCTGGACCCTTCGCCCCCCTCCTTCGGCGCGGAAGGCCAGCCGCCGGCGCGCGCGATCTCAAGATAGCGCTTCGGGGCCAGCGCCGTGTTGGGGAGCGTGTCTGCTCTGTCGGTTGGCCGCGTGTCATCGGCGTTGATCGTGGTCTCACGCGGGCGGAAGGCCGCGTGATGCGCTTCGGCTTTGGCTTTGCGGCAGCAGCGGCCGGCGCTCCCGGCTCGGCGGACGGCAACTGAAAGCTGTGTGTCGGTCGACCCGGAGCAGTCGGTGCCACGGGTTGAGCGGCGGCGGCTGACGCAAGAGATGCCATGAGCAGGAGCGCAGCGCTCGCCTTCTATGCGGACGACATCCTGGACCAACGGCGATTTTGACCACCGACCCGTAGCCGAAGCGACCCTATGAGGCTATGGCGTGATTGAATCGCAGCCATTCAATCGCGCTGTGCCGGACCGGCAAGACCGACGCAAAACGAAGAAGGCCGGGTTGACCCGGCCTTCCTGCCCAGAGCGCGGCGAAAGGCGATCAGAATGCGTAACCCAGCTTGATGCGGGCGTAATGCTGGTTGTAATGGGCCAGGTTGAGGTTGCCCGGAGCGAGGCGGAGCTTGCCGGCAACCTGGACCTGGTAGGCCGCGTTCAGGGTCCACTTGTCGTTGATCGCCCATAAGGCATTCGGGCCGATGAAGAAGCCGTCACCCAGATAAGTGCGGTAGCCCGCACCCAGATAGGTCCGCGAGTACCAGGCCTCGGCGCCGACGAAGAAGTTCGGCAGGACCTTGGCGGACACTGCCGCCCGGATGTTGAACTGAGAGCCGTCGACCAGCACGCCGGTCCTGCTCGAATAGGTCGAGATATGCTCGAGGTTGATGGCGCCGTACAGCTTGTCCTTGACCAGTTCGCGATCGAGGAACAGGCGGGCGGCAACATTGAAGGCGCTGTCATTGCCGGCGCCGAGAAGCCCTGAGAACCGGTTGCCGTTGCCGCTCAGGTCAAGGTCGAGGGTGGCGCCGACGCCGTGCACGTCGCGGCCGAGGACCTTGTATTTGAACTCCACGCCGCCGCCGTAGAACGAGGAGTTGCCGGAAATCCCGGCCTTGTCCTTAGCGGACGTCCCGTTGAGGTAGGCGTAGGGGCCGACCTCAAAACAGCGGAACAGACCGGTTGCAACCTGGGCGACGCCGGTCACGCCGGTCAGACGCTGGCCGCGAGCCGTGAAGTTGCCATTCGCCGTGAGCGTGCCGCCCCAGGCGCCGACATCCGTCACATCCGAGCCGACGGTGAAACCGAACACATCCGTCGCTAGTGTGTTGTTTTCCAGGCACGAGGCCAAGACAGGCGGCGGCACCGGCGGGCCATTGCGGGCCGGCAGGTCGGCGGCAAAGGCCACGCCGCTCAGGGTAAACGCCGCGAACCCCACACAGACTAACGACTTGATCATCAGGACAATCTCCAAATCTCCTTTTACGAAACTAGCAAGACGAAGGCGACGGATCGCCAAAAACCGGAGATCCGCAGCAAAAAACGGCTGAGTTTTGTCAAGGCCGTTGCAATGCAGCAACAACCCTGCGTTTTATCTGATCATGAATGATGCAGCTGCCTCTGGAGCAGTCAGCGCGCGGCGCGCTTTCCGGCGGGCGGGTAGGATTGAAGAAGCCGCTAGCGTTCCGCTGCGGCGCGTACGTGCGCGCGCCAGGACAGGATCAGGCGATCAAAATCCGCCAGTTCCCCCGCATCCAGTCGCCCCAGCGTCTGGCTGACATAGTCGCGCTGCGTCTGCAGCCCCTGCCCCGCCAGATCGCGCCCGTGCGGCGTCAGGTGCAGCGCATAGGAGCGGCGGTCGCTCGCGATGGCCCTTCGTTCAACCATGCCGGCATCGACAAGCCGATCGACCAGGCCCGATACGTTTCCCTTGGTAACATAGAGGCGCTCGGCCAACTCGCTCTGCGTGATGCCCTCGCGCTCGCTCAGCGTCGACAGAACGTCGAACTGCGGCACCGACAACCCGATGCGCTTCAGCCTGGACGACATGGCCAGCGAGATGCGCTGGTGCAGCCGGACGAAGCGGAACCACACGCGCATTTCATCGGCGGGCAGCTCCGGCGTCGGACCCGGCTTGGCAAGCGTTGCAGGCATGGCGTTCCACCTCGCAGACTGTTCGCATCTAAACTACCAGATCATTGCAGCCCTTTACCACCCTGTGAGCTTGGGCATGCTTCAAGTCGGCGCTTGAAGCGCTATGATGCCGCTCAAAGATGAAGCGGCACGAAGCCGAACAGTCCCGGGAGGACAAGAAGAATGCTTGGACGCATGCAGGAGTGGCCACTGCTGGTTCACCGCATCATCGATCATGCGGCGACCCAGCACGGCAGCAGGCTCATCATCACGCGCAGTGTGGAGGGTCCGATCCGGCGCAGTTCCTATGCGGCCGCCCGCCTGCATGCGCTTCGCATCGCCCAGAAGCTGTCGCGCGACGGCTACCGGCAGGGCGAAAGGCTGGCGACACTGGCCTGGAACACCGACCGGCACTTCGAACTCTGGTATGGCATCAGCGGCATGGGCGGCATCTGCCACACGCTCAACCCGCGGCTTTTTGAGGATCAACTGGTCTGGATCATCAATCACGCCGAGGACAGCGCTCTGTTTCTTGATCTGACCTTCGTTCCACTGGCCGAGCGTCTCCAGGCGCGCATCCCGTCAGTCCGGCGCTTCATTGTGCTGACGGATGCTGACCACATGCCGCAGACCAGCCTGCGCGGGGCGATCGACATCGAAAGCTGGCTTTCGGATGCCGATGGCGATGTCACGTGGGCGGCGCTCGACGAAAACACGGCGGCGGGCCTGTGCTACACCTCCGGCACCACCGGCAAACCCAAGGGTGTGCTTTACTCGCATCGCTCAAATGTGCTGCACGCCATGGCGACCTCAGCGCCGGATTACATGGGGCTCTCCTCGCGCGACACGGTCATGCCCGTCGTTCCGCTGTTTCACGCCAATGGCTGGTCCCTCGCCTTCTCGGCTCCCATGAACGGCGCGGCGCTGGTAATGCCTGGCGCAAAACTGGATGGCCCTAGCCTCCACGCCCTCATCGAAGACGAGAAAGTCACCATCACTGCAGCGGTCCCGACCGTCTGGCTTGGCCTGCTCAACCACCTTGACGCGACAGGCGGCAAACTGGGCGCGCTCAAGCGGGTTGTTGTCGGCGGATCCGCCTGCCCGCGCGCGATGACGGAAGCATTCGAGAACCGCTTCGGCGTCATGGTGGCGCACGCCTGGGGGATGACGGAGATGAGCCCGCTCGGCTCATTCTGTTCTATCAAGCCCGATTACGGCGACTTGGACGGCGAGACACTGCTCGATCTCAAGATGAAACAGGGCCATGCACCCTTCACCGTCGAAATGAAATTGACCGACGATGCCGGCCGCATGCTGCCATGGGACGGCAGGACCTTCGGCCGGCTGATGGTGCGCGGCCCCGCCGTTGCGGGCAGCTACATGAACAACGACGGCGGCCGGATTCTGGATGACGAGGGCTTTTTCGACACAGGCGACGTCGCCACCATCGATCCGCACGGCTACATGGCGATCACCGATCGCTCCAAGGATGTGATCAAGTCCGGTGGCGAATGGATCTCGTCGATCGAACTCGAAAACCTCGCCATGGGCCATCCGGATGTGGCCGAGGCCGCTGTCATCGGCGTGATGCATCCGAAATGGGACGAGCGCCCCTTGCTCATTGTCGTCCCACGACCAGGCAAGACGCCGACCCACGCAGAGATTTTGACCTTCATGACGGGCAAGATCGCCAAATGGTGGCTGCCTGATGCTCTTGTCCTGATCGAAGCCATCCCGCACACTGCAACAGGAAAGATCCAGAAGACAACCCTGCGGGAGATGTTCCGGGACTACCAGCTGCCGCCTTGAGGCGGCTCGTCGCGGCCGGTGGCAAGTCGTCCGCTGGTCCGATAGAACAGCGTCATGCGCCGTATCGTGTTTGAACAACCCGTCTCGCGGGCCGCCACCTGGGCGGGGCGCCTTGCCCTGTTTGCCGCTGTCGTCACGGTTTACGGCGTTCTGGTGGTGCGCAGCGGCCAGCATGGGCCGCCGGGCCTCGCCGCGCTGGGCTCCGGCTTTGTCCTGGCACTGATCAGTTCACTGGTCGCGACCGCTGGTGGTCTCGCCATCTGGAAACATGGATTGCGCGGAGCTGGCCGCGTCTTTTTCGCCCTGTTTCTCGCATCACTGCTGCTCGCGGCGCCAGCTTATGTGGCGTTCCAGTATGGGCGGCTTCCGGAGCTCAACGACATTTCGACTGACATCGACGATCCGCCATCCTTCTCACGGTCACGGATGGCGCTGGGCGCGCGCGATGGCCACGTGCCGATCGAGCGCAGCCGCGAAAGCCGTCAGCCTCAACGCGAGGCATATCAGCGCATAATCCCGATCATTCTCGAATTGCCGGCGGAGGACGCCTACACGGTGGTGCAGAAGGCCGTCGCCAATATGGGCTGGCGCGTCATCGAACAGTCCCCTCCAGGCGGCCGAACTGGATCGGCCCGCATCGAGGCCATCGCGACGACCCGCCTGCTACGCTTCGCCGATGATATCACCATCCGCATCCGCCCGCGGCTGGAAGGGTCACGCATTGACATCCGCTCCGCCTCCCGCCTCGGCCAGCACGACCTTGGCGTCAATGCCGCACGCATCCAAGCATTTACGGACGAAGTGCAGGCGTTGGTCACAGCGCGCTGATTGTGCGTCAGGCCAGCGGCAGATAGTGGCCTTCCAGCGAAGGCGAGGCCTCCGCGCAACGAATCAGCCCGCGGCTGACGAGGTCCTCAAGATGGGCGAGGGTCGACAGTGCAGCAGCTCCATGCAGCGCCGGATCCAGCCCCTCATAAACCTTGGGCACGATCTCGCCAATCAGCCTGTCGCCAGCCTCGATGCGGGCCAGGATGCTCGCCTCGCGCATCCGGCGGTGGGTGGCGAGCGCCCTGACGAAACGCTGCGGGTCGCGCACCGGGCCGCCATGTCCCGGCCAGTAAACCGTCTCGCTGCGCGCCCGCAGCTTGTCGAGCGACACCATATAGTCCGCCATCGCCCCGTCCGGCGGCGCGACGATGCTGGTCGACCAGGCCATGACGTGGTCGGCGGAGAACAGCGCGTTGTCTTCCCGTAAGGCGAATGCGAGGTGGTTGGCGGTGTGGCCGGGCGTTGCAACAGCCTCAAGCGTCCAGCCGCGCCCTTCGATCATGTCGCCGTCGCTCATCTGCGCGTCCGGCTGATAGGCTATATCCGACGATGCCTCGAGGCGGTTGGTCTCGCCGAGCGCCGGCAACCGCGTCGCCCGATGTATCCCGCAGCCGACGATTCGCGCGCCCGTCGCAGCCTGCAGCCGTATGGCGCCCGGCGAGTGATCGCGGTGGGTGTGGCTGACAACGATGTGGCTGACGGTTTCGCCCGTCAGAGCAGCCAACAGGACCGACAGGTGCGCATCCGATTCAGGGCCGGGGTCGATGACCGCCACCGTCCCCTGTCCGACGATGTAGCTGCATGTGCCCGTGAAGGTGAAGGGGCCGGGGTTGGGCGCGATCACGCGACGGATCAGGGGGCTGACCTGCACCACCTCACCGGCCCTTGCGCCGCTGCGCCGATCGAAGGTGAGGTCGTCGCTCATCAGCTTGTCCCCAGTTGCCCGCGTCGCGATGGTCCGACCATCAGCACAATGCTTGTGACCGGTCCCTCACCGACCTATAGGAAGTGCGCCAAACGTCAAATTGCACCTGATACCGACCCGTCGGATCCAAGCCTGAGGACTGAAATCGCATGGCCCTGCCAAGGACACACGCAGCACAGACCCCCGCCCTAATCGATGCCGCCTTGCCGCGCATGACTGGCCGCATGCCGGTCTGGGTTCGCAGCCTCGTGCTTGTGGCGGCGGGCTCGCTGCTGCTCACCCTGTCAGCGAAGGTGCAGGTCCCGATGTGGCCGGTGCCAATGACGATGCAGAGCTTCGTCGTGCTGTTCCTCGGCGCTGCGCTTGGCCCACGGCTCGGTGCAGCCAGCGTTGCATTCTATCTGGCACAGGGCCTTGCCGGTCTGCCGGTCTTCGCGATGCCGGGCACCGCCGGTCCGGTCTATCTTCTCGGCTCCACCGGCGGCTTCCTGCTGTCATTCATCCCGGCAGCCTACCTCGCTGGTCTGTTTGCGGCGCGCGGCGCGTCCCTTCTCAAGGTCACAGTCGGCATGACCATCGCCCATGCGCTGATCCTTGCGGTCGGCATGGCTTGGCTCGCCTTCGTTGCCCAACTGGCTAGCGGCGCGACAGGCATCGGGCTGTCGCGCGCTTTCGCCGTCGGCGTTCAGCCCTTTATCGTTGGCTCGGTGGTGAAGGTGGCGCTGGCCACCGCCCTCGTTGCGGCCGGCTGGATAGCGCTGCGCCGCCGCTGATCAGCCAAGGCCTCGCCGCCTCAACGCGGCTTCCCAGCTGAGCGCGTGTCCGACAATTGCGTCGAGATTGTCGAGCCTTGGAACCCAGCCGAGCTCACGGCGCAGCTTTTGGGGATTCGCAACGATGGCCGGCGGGTCGCCCGCCCGCCGCGGCCCCTGCCTGACCTCGAAATCGACGCCGGAGACCTTGCGGACGGTGTCGATGACCTCGCGGACGGAATAGCCGCGCCCATAGCCGGCATTGACGATGATGTTCTCGCCGCCGCCTCGCAAGTAATCAAGGGCGACGGCATGCGCCGCCGCAAGATCGCTGACGTGGATATAGTCGCGCACGCAGGTGCCGTCGGGGGTTGGGTAATCCTGCCCGAACACCTCTATATGCGTGCGCTTGCCCGTCACCACCTCAGCAGCTACTTTGATCAGGTGCGTCGCCATTGGTGTTGACTGGCCATAGCGGCCAGCCGGGTCGGCACCTGCCACGTTGAAGTAGCGCAAGATCGCATAGCGGAAGCCGTGTGCAGCCGCCGCATCGCGCAGCATCATTTCGCTCATCCACTTGGAGGTGCCATAGGGCGACATCGGCGAGGGCCCCTGTGTCTCGGAAACAGGCTCGAGCGAGGTTTCCCCGTAGACCGCGGCCGTGGACGAGAAAATGAACTCCCTCACCCCGCCTGCCACAGCCGCTGCGATCAGGGCGCGTGTCTTCACCGTGTTGGCGAGATAGTAGCCCAACGGGTCGGCAACCGATTCCGGCACCACGATGCGCGCGGCGAAATGGATGATCGAGCGCACATCATGCGTACGGATCGTGTTCAGCACGGCCTCGAAATCACCCGCGTCCGCGACCGCCAATGGAACGGAAGACGGTACCGACCACCGAAAGCCGGTTGAAAGGTTGTCCAGAATCGCCACGGCTTCACCCCGATCAACGAGGTTGAGCACCATATGGCCTCCAATGTAGCCTGCCCCGCCCGAAACCAGCACCGTCATCTTGCAAACCCTGCGACATCCAAACGAGCCGAACCGCTCGGCACTCATCTTGCTATCATCAGCTGCAAGACAGCCGCACAAGGCAGTTTGGAGACATATGACCTGCAACATCTTTCTTTTCGGTGCACTTCTGTTGTGCCGATCAAGGTCTCGTTATTGGATGGGCCGTCTGCGAGACGTCCCTATTGAATGGTCACGGTCGCAGGCAGTGCGGCGACATTCGCAGTGAGGAGCGCTGCTGGACTGGAAAGCCCTGAGCCTTCGTCTGCACCGCTGGCTGGCGCTGGCACTCGCTGCGCTGTTGTTCCTGATCATCCTGATCGGGCTGCTCCTTTCCGTGGAGCCGCTTCTTCAGCGCGGGGACGCCCGCGCCATTGTCCCAGGATTCGCTGCTTCGGCATCGGAGCTGCCAGGGCTCAAAGGGGGTAGCGACCAGGCTGACGGACAGGCCCGATGACAGGACGCTGCTGATCGACGGGACACAGGTCCGAATGGCGAGGCCGAGGTCGACCTGCGCACCGGCGAGGAGGTGACCGTTGAAAGGTCATTGTCACGACCAGAACTGTTCCGCACGGCGCGGCAACTGCACGAACATCTGCTGCTCGATCAGGACTGGATCGTCACGGCCTCGACCATAGGCATGCTGCTCTTGGCCGTGATCGGCACGCGATGAGCTGGCTCCGAATGCGCAACTCGCTGGGCGGTTGGCATGGGACAAGCGCCCTGGCTCCTGCTGTCACTGGCGCTTGTGGTCCCGCTCACCGGTCTCGCGCTGTCCTTCGGCATCACCTTCCCCGGCACGACGCCATGCCAGCCCGCCGAACGGCTACCTGTCGCCGATACTGTCAGATTGCTGGCGTCCGAACCCGGCATTGCCGAACTCACCCAGCTGGGCCCATGCGGCGGCAGGCTCATCGCCCGGATTCATCACGTACAGGCCTGCAGCTCATCGCAACGAACCGGCCAGGGGCACTGCATGAAGGCAACTGGCACGCCATCTTCGGCTCCGCCCTGAACCTGCTGGCGTCAGTGCTGTTCGCCAGATTTTGGATCACCGGTCTGCTGATCTGGGACCGCCGCAAGGTGCGAATGCGTTTACGTCTCCGCCCGCAATCGACCTGAATGATCCCGATGGCGGTTCCCGCCTGGCTGTCGCGTCAGGAGCGCCCGCCATCCACGGCCAGGATCTGGCCCGAAACCCAGCCTGCCTGCTGGCTTGCCAGGAACACCACAGCATTAGCGATATCCTCGGCTGTGCCGAGACGCCGCGTGTGAACACTGTTAACCAGCCGGGCCTGCCCGTCCTCGCCATAGGACTGCCACTGACGCTCGGTCGTGGGATTGGAGCGCACGAAGCCCGGTGCGACCGCATTGGAGGTGACGCCAAACGGACCGAGATCCTGGCTCAGCTGTTTCGTCAGCCCGACCAGCGCATGTTTCGCTGCCGTATAAGCCTGGATGCCGGTCAGGCTTGGCCGAAGGCCTGCGCCGGAGGCAATGTTGACGATCCTGCCGAAGCCGGCCTCCTGCATCGGCGCTGCGGCGGCCTGGGACAGCCAGAACGCGCCATCGACATTCGCCTCGAAGATGGCCCGCCAGCCTTCCGGCGTGACCGTGGAGATGGGGCCTCCGGTCTGCCCACGCACCCCGCCGGCAGCGTTGACCAGCACATCCAGCCGGCCATGCTGCTTCAGGATGTCAGCAACCGCCTGCTGGCAAGCCTCCTGCCTGCCAATGTCGAGCACGAGCGGGGTCATCTGATGGGCGGCAGCGAAGGGCAGCAGCCGGGCCTCGTCGAGATCGGCGGCAACAACCGTCGCGCCCGCGCCCTTCAGCGCCAGCGCGATCGCCTGACCGATGCCTTGCGCCGCACCCGTGACAAGCGCGACCTGTCCATCAAAGCGGATGTGCATGGTTTGCCGCCTCCGCCGTTTCGATCAGCTTCTGGAAGGTTTCGAACGCCATCCGCTCCGTGCCGTCTTCGATGCCGTGGATCAGCGCCACCAGATGCCGGATCGTTGGCGTATGCAGGCCAGCCTCCGCTCCGAGCTCCCCGATCACGCCGATCTGCGGATCAACCTCGGTCTTGCGCTTGCGCACGGCCAGGTCGCGGTAGATGCCCGAATGGGTCTTGGCGGTGTGCCGGTTGAACTCGGCCAGCGCAGCGATCGAGGCGCGGGAGCCGGCCTCGGATGCGCCCTTCGAAAAACAGGCCGGGTCAAAGCCGTTGAAGCCGACCGGCACGACACCGCGCGCCGTTGCGACCGCCATGACCTCGCGCGCAAGCCGGTCGAATACGACGAAGCGGCGGGGGTCCTCGAAATTCGCGGTCATCGAGTCCGCCGTCAGTGCGGTCGCAAACAGCATGGCGCCATAGGCAAGCTTGCCCCACAGATAGCCCCAGATGTTGTCCGTCAGCACGGAGTTGGGCTCGAACAGCTTGAGCCAGCCATGCATCTGCCGGGTCCGGTCCCGGATCGTGCCATCGATTTCGCCGACAACCACCGCCGCCCGGTTGCCAAAGAGGATTTCTCCTGGTCCAAGCCAGTCGGCCCCGAAGTTGACGAAGCACCCCATGGTCCGTTCGTGGCCGACAACCCGCGAGATCGCGATCTCGTTCAGCCCGTTCTGGGCTGACAACACATAGCCGCGGGCGGACAGATGCGGCATGAGCTGCCTGACGGCGGCTTCGGTCGCCTGCGCCTTGACCGCCAGTACGATCACATCGAACTGTCCCGTGACCTCGTCAGGCGTGACGCACGGAACCACCTGCCGAAAGGTTTCGACCGGTCCGCTGATGTTGAGGCCGACCGTGCTGCACGCTTTCCCGTGTTCGGCGACGATATCGACCATGAGAACCGGCAGGCCCGCGCGCGTCCAATAGGCCCCAAGCGTGCCGCCGATGGCGCCGGCGCCCCAGATCAGGATTGGCCCTGCCGTCATGTGACATGCCCGATGCGATGGAGTGCGTGATGCGTCGCCACAGTCATGTGGCCGGCGGTGTCGATCCAGCCGCGATACATGCCGAGCGTGTTGAACGGGGCGAGCGGATCGCCCTCAGCTCCGAGCACGATCATGCCGGCACCGATGCCGTAACCCGCAAGGGTCTCGTGCACCAGAACGTGCGAGGCCTCGTCGGGTGACTGGCCAGCATAGGAGATACGGGCCGCCACGTCATAGGCAGCGACGCGGCGGATGAAGAATTCGCCCATACCGGTGCAGGAAACGGCGCAGACGCCATTCTGCGCATAGGTCCCGGCGCCGATGATAGGCGAATCCCCGACCCGGCCGACGGGCTTGTTGTTGAAGCCGCCGGTCGATGTCGCAGCCGCCAGGTTTCCGTGTCGGTCGCGGGCGACCGCACCGACCGTGCCGTGCTTTTCAGCCTCGGAAGCCCTTGCAGCGGTTCCTTCAAGGACGCGGCGCTTGAGATTGGCCAGTGCCTCAACGCGGCGCTGCGTGGTGAAGTAATCCGGCGCGACCATGTCGAGGCCCGCTTTCTCCGCAAAGGAATCCGCCGAGGCGCCGAGCAGCAACACGGCCCGCCCGGAGTCCATAACCGCCCGGGCCGCGTTCACCGGATTGCGAATACGCTGCACGCCGGCAACCGCGCCAGCAGCGAGCGTTGCCCCGTCCATGATCGAGGAATCGAGTTCGTGCGTACCGTTCTCGGTGAGCGCCGCACCGAACCCGGCGTTGAAGTGCGGGCTGTCCTCGAGCACGACGACGGTGGCCTGAACCGCATCAAGCGCCGTCCCTCCTTCTGACAGAACGGCCCAACCGGCACGGAGCGCATCGGCCACATGGGCCCGGCTCTCCGCCCATTCCGCTTCCGACATGAGGCTGCGGTCGAGTGTTCCGCAGCCTCCGTGCAGTCCAAGCGCAGGTTGCGCGGCCATTCGCGGCGTCACTTGGCCGGTTTGATGTTCATGGCGAGCGTGTCCTCGTCGACACGCGCCTTAATCGTCACCTTGTCCTTCTGCATCGCCCAGGCGGACCCCACCGCAACAATCGGCAGGCGCTGCTTGTCGGTGTCGAGCAGGGCATTTGCGTCTTCAAGCTGCTTGCGGCGCTTGCCTTCGTCGAGTTCGACCGCGGCATCCTGCAGGAGTTTGTCCATCGCCGGGTTGTTGTAGCCCAGCACGTTGAAGGCCCCCATGCGGCGGTCACGGTCGTTCGAGTGCGCCAGCGACGACAAGGTGTAGTGCGACTCGCCCGTCAGCGTGCCCCAGCCGGACATCGAGAACGAGTACTCGCCGCGCGTCCGCGCCGGGAAGAAGACGGCTGCCGGCTGTGCGTTGGCCTGCACGTCGATGCCGATGGCGGCTAGCATCTGCGCGATGCCGGTGCCAACCTGGCGGTCGCCGGGGAGACGGTCCTGCGTGAACGAGAACTGCGTCTTGAAGCCGTTCGGATAGCCGGCCTCCGCCAAGAGCTTCCTGGCAGCCGCGGGGTCGAAGGGCCGGGGCGGCAGCGCCTTGTTAAAGCCAAAGATCGATGGCGTTACCATCTGGTTCACAGGAGCGCCCAGACCCTCCATCGCAACTTCGGCTAGGGCCTTACGGTCGATCGCCAGATCGATGGCTTGGCGCACCTTCAGGTCGCGGAAGGGATTGTTCGGCAGCGGCGAGCCATCCTTTGCAGTCGTGTTCAGCGCCTTCTCGCGCATGTCCAGTTCGACGTTGAAGACATAAACCGTGTCGATGGTCTGCACCGAGAGCTTAGGATCGCGCTTCAGCGCCGCGACATCGGTCGCCGGAACGCGAGTGATCAGGTCGAGCTGGCCAGCTTTCAGCTGCGCGACGCGCGCAGCATCGTTGGCGATTTCCTTGCGGACATGACGGGCCCAAGGCTCTTTCGGGCCCCAATAGCCATCAAAACGGTCAACCACGAGGTCGCCCTTGGGCTGCCAGGAGACATAACGGTAAGGCCCGGTGCCGATGGCGGCCTTGCCCGAGTTGAACGCCTCGTTGGCGCTTTCCTTGGTGAGGCCGGCGGCCGCCTTGTGTGAGACGATGAACAGCCGGATGAAGTCATAGGGCAGGATCGGCGCAGGACCGTCAGTCATGATGTGCAGCGTGTGCGCATCGATGATCTTGGTTTCCTTGACGCGGCGGACATAGATCGTCGTCGGGTTCGGCCCCGACACCATCGGAACGCGCTCGATCGAGAACTTCACATCCTCGGCGGTTAGGTCCGAGCCGTCATGGAACTTTACGCCCTTGCGCAGTTTGAATTCCCAGGTCGTGTCGTTGATCAGCCTCCAGCTTTCGGCAAGGCGCGGCTCGACCTCGAGGCCGTCGCCGGACCAGGTCAGCGTATCAAAGATGTGCTTGAGCGCCTCGGCATGGGTGCCGCTCGCGGTGAAATGCGGGTCGATCGAGTCAGGACCGCCGCGGACACCGATGGTGAGCGTCTGGGCTGCAACTGGGGTCGCGAAGGAAGCAGCCAGCGTTCCGGCGAGCGCCGTCGCGGCAAAAAGTCCGAAGGCAAGTGACCGTCGAGTGGAGCTGGCAAACAAGCGCATGAGATTCTCCCGGGAAGCTGACCTGATGCCAGTGCGGCACAGGGACTGGGCGCATTCAACGCCCAACTTTCGTGACAGTCAATTCCTTGTGGAACCAATTTTTGCCGCTATAGTTTGGTCTCAGGCATCGGAAAGTTCATGATGGTACTATCGAGACCCAAACCGCAGGAGACGTCGGCGAACGATGCCGAGATCGGCACCTTGCCGGAAGGCACAGGAGCAGACCTACTGTCGCGCCAGCGGCTTGACGCCTTCACCCATGCGCGGCTGTGGAAGAACCCCTGCGGATTTGCGGCGCGCTTCAACTACCTCGCGCTGCGCTACAACCAGCCGCTCTACGGCTGGGTCGAGGAGCGCTTCGGGCTGGCCCGCATCGAGTTCGTGGTGATCTTTTCGCTCAGCCTTCAGGACGGCATCACTGCCAGCGAAATCTCGGCGTCGACCGCGTTTGCCAAGAACACGTTGAGCCGCGCCGTCAAGCGGCTGAACAAGCTGGGCTACATCATGCGCCGCACAGACGCCATCGATCGCCGCCAGCAGTTCCTGTCGCTCTCGCCCGCCGGGCGCGCCGTCTACGAAGAGGCCCTGCCGCGCTTTGTGGCACTTGAAGAAGAGATGCTGGCGCCGCTCAGCCTCGTCGAACGCGAAACGCTCTCGGCGCTGATGGCCAAGGTCGTGCTGGCAATGTTCGAGGTCGATGTGCCCGAACGCACCCCACCCCCTTCACGCCGGGAGAACTGACGATGCGTCTTGCTGACATGAACTGGATGCAGGTCGAGGCCCATGCACGACGCGACGACCGCGCCGTCCTCCCCGTCGGCTCCACCGAGCAGCATGCCCATCTGAGCCTATGCGTTGACGCCATTCTCGCCGAGAAGGTGGCGCTGGATGCGATCGACGGCCTATCCATCCCGATGTTCCCTGTCATCAGTTATGGGCTGACGCCAAGCTTCGTGGACTACCCCGGCACGGTGACGCTGAAACTCTCCACCCTGTGCGCCGTGATCACCGATGTCCTCGATGGCATGGTGCGCTCGGGATTTCGCAGGATCACCATCGTCAACGGCCATGGCGGCAACTCGCCTGCCCATGGCGCAGTTCTTGAATGGCTCGATCGCAACCGGGGTATCCAGGTGAAATGGCACAACTGGTGGAGCGCGCCAAAGACCATGGCCCATGTACAGAGCATCGATCCGGTCGCCAGCCACGCCTCCTGGATGGAGAATTTCCCATGGACCCGGCTCGGCAACATCGCCATGCCACAGACACAAAAACCGATGCTCGACTTGGTCCGCTTCCAGCAGCTGGATCCCGGTGCCAAGAAGACGCTGCTGGGCGACGGCAATTATGGCGGCTTTTATCAGCGCTCCGACGAAGAGATGCTGTCAATCTGGCAAACGGCCGTTGCCGAAACCCGTGCGGTGATTGCCGAGGGATGGGCGTGAGCACCGGAGCATTCCGGCCATGCTAGGCTTCGTCATTCAGCGCGTGCTGCAGGCGCTTGTGGTCATGCTGGTCATTTCGGCGCTCGTTTTCATGGGCGTCTATGCCGTCGGCAACCCGATCGATGTGCTGATCTCACCCGATGCGACCCAGATCATCCGGGAGCAAACCATCCGCGCCTATGGCCTCGATCAGCCACTCTGGAAACAGTATCTCGACTTCCTTGCGCGCCTGCTGAGCGGCAATTTCGGTCGTTCCTTTGTCTACAACATGCCTGTTCTCGACCTGATCTTCTCGCGCCTACCGGCCACCATCGAACTTACGCTCGCTGCGGTCTTCGGCGCAACGCTGCTCGGCGTGCCGCTCGGTATTTACGCTGGCTACCGTCCCGACAGCCCGATCTCGAAAACGATCATGGCGGTATCGATCCTCGGCTTTTCGGTACCAACATTCTGGATCGGGCTGGTGCTGATCTTCACCTTCGCCGTGACGTTGGGCTGGCTCCCGGCCGGCAACAGGGGCGAGACTGCCACCCTGTTCGGCGTTGAGTGGAGCTTCGTCACCTGGAACGGGCTGACGCACCTGTTCTTGCCGGCCCTCAACCTGTCCCTGTTCAAGTTTGCCATGATGGTTCGCCTCGCGCGCGCCGGGACACGGGAAACGATGCTGACCGACACGGTGAAATTCGCGCGCGCCGCTGGCGAGAGCGAGTGGACGATCCTCAGCCGCCACGTGCTGCGGCTCATCGCCATCCCGATCGTGACCGTTTTCGGGCTTGAACTGGGCTCGACCCTCGCCTTCGCGGTCGTCACCGAGACGATTTTCTCGTGGCCCGGCGTCGGCAAGCTGATCATCGACTCGATCGCCACGCTCGATCGGCCGGTCATGGTCGCCTATCTGATGCTGGTCGCCTTCTTCTTCATCATGATCAACCTGACCGTCGACATCGCCTATGCGGCGCTTGATCCAAGGCTGCGCACAAGGAGGGCCAGTTGATGGACCGGTCAACGCCGCTGGCCCGCTTCTGGGATGAATTCCGCACCAACAGGGTGGCGCTCGTCGCGCTGGGCGTGGTGCTGCTGATCAGCGCGTTGGCGATCGCGGCGCCGGTGATTTCTCCGCAGAACCCCTATGACCTGGCCAATCTCGTGCTGATGGATGCGCGTCGTCCGCCCGGCTTTGTCGGCTCCAAGGGCTTCACCCATTGGCTTGGCACCGACGCCCAGGGCCGTGACCTGCTGTCGGCCATCCTGTATGGCCTGCGCATCTCGATCCAGATCGGGCTGATTGCCGGGGCGATCGCCTTCGCGCTCGGGGCCACGCTCGGCGCCTTCGCCGCCTTCCTGGGCGGCCGCGTCGAGGCGCTGATCATGCGCATCATCGACCTCCAGCTGTCCTTCCCGGCCATCCTGCTGGCGCTGGTGCTGGCAGCCTTGCTGGGGCAAGGCAAATGGCCCCTCATCACGGCGCTGGTGACGGCACAATACGCCTATTTCGCGCGCACGGCTCATGGCGCCGCCTCGACCGAACGTTCCAAGGACTATGTGGATGCCGCGCTGTCGACGCCCTTGAAGGCCAGCCGCGTCGTCTTCCGGCACATCCTGCCCAATTGCCTGCCCCCGCTGATCGTTGTCGCCACCGTGCAGGTGGCCAACTCGATCGCGCTTGAAGCGACCTTGTCTTTTCTGGGGCTTGGCCTGCCGGTCACCGAACCGTCGCTGGGCATGCTGATCGCCAATGGCTTCCAGTACATGCTGTCCGGGCGCTACTGGATCTCGATCTATCCCGGCCTGGCACTCATCATCCTCATCGTTGCCATCAACCTGGTCGGAGATCAGGTCCGGGATCAACTCAACCCGAGGCTGAAGCGATGAGTTCCCGACTTCTGGAAGTCTCAGGCCTCACCACGCGGTTCGAGACCCGCTCCGGCGCGCTCAACGCCGTCGAGGACGTGTCGTTTTCGGTGTCGGAGGGCGAGATTGTCGGTCTCGTCGGCGAGTCTGGCTCCGGCAAGTCGGTCACGGGCTTTTCAATCCTTGGGCTGATCGATCCACCTGGGCGCATCGTGTCCGGCTCTGTGAAGCTTAATGGCCGCGAACTGGTCGGGCTCAGTCATGCCGACCTGCGCTCTGTGCGCGGGCGCGAGATTGCCATGGTGTTCCAGGACCCGTCCGCAACGCTCAACCCGGTCCTGACCATCGGCACCCAGATGCGCCTTGCCATCGCCGCGCATGAGAGCATGAGCAAAGCAGCTGCGACGCACCGCTGCATTGATGTTCTCACCATCGTTGGCATCCCCGATGCAGCGCGCCGAATTGAGGCCTATCCCCACCAGTTTTCGGGCGGTATGCGCCAGCGCGTGGCCATCGCCATCGCGCTGCTCAACCGTCCCAGGCTGATCATCTGCGATGAGCCGACAACGGCGCTTGATGTCTCGATCCAGGCCCAGATCCTCACGGAGATGAAATCACTGGCCGCGAGACTCGGCACGGCGATGATCTGGATCAGCCATGATCTGGCAACGGTCTCCTCGGTCGCATCGCGCCTACTGGTCATGTATGCCGGCCGCCTGATCGAAACCGGTCCGATTGCCGCCGTCCTCAGGCAACCGCACCATCCCTATACCAGGGGGCTGCTCAACTCGCTGCCCGGCTTCGCAAAGCCGGGGCAGGATCTCGTACAGATCCCCGGCGCGATGCCGTCGCTCGTCAATCTCCCCGTAGGATGCTCTTTCCGGCCGCGATGCACCCATGCGCAGGACGACTGCACCCTGTTGCCGGCTTTTGCCACCGATGGCGCCCGCGCCTTCCGTTGCCACCATCCGCTCGACCTGCCGGTGCCGGCGAGCGAGGCAAGGCCATGAGCGAAACCCGCGCCCTTGTTGAGATCGACAGCGTCTCGAAGCGCTTTACGCCTTCCGTCAGTCTTGGCGAACGCGTCGCCGCATGGCTTGGCAGCCCCATCGACACGCGGACAGTCCATGCTGTGGACGCGGTCTCCTTCGACATCCGCAACGGTGAAGTCCTGGGACTGGTCGGGGAATCGGGTTGCGGAAAGTCTACGCTCGGCCGCGTGATCGCCGGTATCCATCCGCCCAGCAACGGCTCCGCCATGATCGACGGTCTGGCTGTGATGGGGTCCGGCTCAAAGCCGCTGAAGACGACAACGCGCATCCAGATGGTGTTTCAGGACCCCTTCGCATCGCTGGATCCGCGTGTGCGCATCGGCGAGACGATCAGCGAAGGTCCCCTCGCCCATCACCTCGTCAGCAAGGTTGACGCACGGGCCTATGTCACGCGCTGGCTGTTGGCAGTGGGCCTGCCGGCAGAGGCAGCCGACCGCTTTCCGCACCAGTTCTCCGGCGGCCAGCGCCAGCGCGTGGCGATTGCACGGGCGCTGGCCATGCAGCCGGACGTGCTGGTCTGCGACGAGCCGGTGGCGTCGCTCGATGTCTCGATCCAGGCACAGATCATCAATCTGTTCCTCAAGCTCAGACGCGAGCTTGGACTGACAATGCTCTTCATCAGCCATGATCTCGGCGTGGTGCGCCACATCTCCGACAGGGTCGCGATCATGTATCTTGGCCGGATCGTGGAACTCGGCCCGACCCCGGCCATCTTCGCCAATCCGCGCCACCCCTATACGCGCGCCTTGCTTGATTCCGTACCCAAGCTGGTGACAGGCAGCGATGAGCTGGTCACTTTCAAGCCGATTCAGGGGGAACTGCCCTCTCCTCTATCACCGCCCTCCGGCTGCCACTTCCATCTGCGCTGCCCTTTCGTCCAGGCCCGTTGCAGCACGGAACCACCGCAGCTTGACGGCAGGCATCATGCCGTCTCCTGCCACTTTCCTCTTTCTGATGGTGAATAGACCGATGGAATGCTGGGAATGGCCCGAAGAGGAATGGCGCAGGCGCGTCGATCAGGTCCGCGCCGGTCGGTCGCTCAAGCCCGCATCCTGGCCAGGGGGTGCGCGTTGCGCTGTGGCCCTGTCGTTCGACAGCGACCACGACACCAATGAACTGCGCGATGGCGGCAACTCGATCGGTCGCCTGTCATGGGGTCAATATGGCAGCCGCGTCGGCGTACCGCGCATTCTCGATCTTCTGAAGCGCGAGGACATCAAGGCAAGTTTCTTTGTCCCCGCCGTCGCGGCCAAGCTTTATCCTGAAGAGCAGCGCCGCGTCATCGCCGAAGGCCACGAGATCGGGCTGCATGGCTGGATCCATGAACTCAACTCGGTCCTGCCCGAAGCCGTCGAGCGCGATCTGCACTGTCGCGCCGCAGACGCGCTCGAAGCCATCACCGGAAAGCGGCCGGTTGGCATGCGGACGCCTTCATGGGATTTCTCGCCGGCAACGCTCAGAATCCAGCGTGAACTCGGCCTCATCTATGATTCATCGCTGATGGCCGATGATGATCCCTATGAACTGGTTGAGAATGGCGAGCCGACCGGCATCGTCGAACTGCCGGTCGAATGGATCCGCGATGACGCCCCCTATTTCAACATGAACCGGCATCAAGCCCTGCGGCCCTATACCTCGCCTCCTGCCGTGCTCGACATCTTCATCCGGGAGTTCGACCGGGCCTATGAGGATGGCGGGCTGTTCCTGCTGACCATGCATCCGCACGTCATCACCTACCGCTCGCGTATCTTCATCCTTGAGGAACTGATCCGGCACATCAAGGCCAAGAGCCGGGTCTCGGGCAAAGGCGCGGTCTGGTTCGGCACCCATGCCGATATTGCGCAGCATTGCCTGCACAGCCACGCGGCATGAGGGAAGATGCAGGCCAAAACAGGCAGGGCGGGAAGGCGGACAGAGCGCGCACACGGCTGCGCTCCTGACACTCGCTCAAACATGCCGCCCCAAAAAATCGGCGAAGCCACGCCGCAAGCCCGAATTTTGAGTTCAGCCCGACAGGCTGCTAGGGCTCCTCACGACGCGTGTTTAGCGGCTCGCAATCAGAAGGCGCATACTTCGCTTCTGTCGGAGACACCCCCCGTGTCAAAGAACTGAACCGGGCCTTCACCGTTTCACGCAGCCACTGGAACACGACATAGAGGCCCGGGATCAGCAGCAGGCCGAAAATCGCCGAAGCTAGCATGCCGCCAAACACCGCCGTTCCAACCGCGCGCTGGGTCGCCGCCCCGGCCCCGCTGGCCAGTACCAGCGGCAAGAGACCCAGAATGAAGGCGAAGGACGTCATCATCACCGCTCGGAAGCGCAGTTTCGCCGCCTCTATCGCCGATTCAACGATTCCCATGCCCCTGGCGCGGCATTCCATCGCAAATTCAACAATAAGAATGGCGTTCTTCGCCGCCAGTGCGATCAGGATCACCACGCCCACCTGCGCGAAGATATTGTTGTCAAGCCCGGTGATCTTGAGCGAGAGCATCGCGCCAAGGAGACCGGCAATGACCGAGAGCAGCACGGCGATGGGGATGCTCCAGCTCTCGTAGAGTCCGACGAGGCACAGATAGGCGAACACCAGCGCAAGAATCAGGACTATGCTTGTCTGACCGCCAGCCAGTTTTTCCTGGAAGGCCGTGCCGGTCCATTCGAAGTTGAATCCGCGCGGCAGCGTCTGCTTCGTCACCTGTTCCATAGCGGTGATGGCCGTGCCGGAGGACATGCCGGGCGCCGGACCGCCATTCATCATCACCGCGCGCTGGTTGTTGTATCTGACCACGAAGGCTGGAGCGGTGACCAGCGAGACCGTCGTGACGCTGGAGAGAGGCACGAGATCGCCCGCCGCCGTTGCGACCCTTATGCGCTCGATGTCCGACACCGACATGCGCGCTGCGGCATCGGCCTGCACATTCACCTGCCAGGTTCGGCCGAACAGGTTAAAGTCATTGACATAGGTGCCGCCCAGAACCGTCTGGAGGGTGGAGAAAATGCTGGATATGCTGATGCCAAGGGTTTGCGCCTTCTCGCGATCGACGATCACCTTGAGTTGCGGCGTATCCGCACTGAAAGTGGTGTAGACACCAGCGAGCCGCGCGTCCTGATTGGCGTTGAACATGGTGCTGCGGGCCACCTGCGCCAGAACGGCAGGGTCGGCGCCCTCAAGGCTGGTGATCAGCCCCTGAAACCCTGACCCTGAACCAAGGCCCTGGATGGGCGGTAAGTTGAACGCGATGGCGAAGGCGTCGCCGCGCTGCGCGAATTCCCTGTTCAGGTCGGCGATAAGGGCAAAGGCCGATTGGCCAAAGCCCTTGCGCTCTTCGAATGGCTTCAATGTGACGACGAAGAAGGCTTTGTTCGACAACGCGACGCCATCAAGCAACGACGAACCGGTGACGGCGAAGATATCCTGCACTGCCTCGCGCTTTGCCACCACATCGCGGATGGAATCGACGACACGCCCCGTCCGTTCGGTCGATGCCACCGCAGGCAGCTGGATCTCGCCCATGAACGCGCCCTGATCCTCAAGTGGCAGAAAGCCGGAAGGAACAATGTGCGCAAGCCAGCCGGTACCGAATGCAAAGCCGGCGAGCAGCACCAGCGTCAGCACTGCCTTGCGGGCCATCGGCCCGATGAAACGCATGAAGCCGCCGCGCAGTGCGTCGACGCCAATATTGAAGAACCGGAACACGCCCTTTGGCGCGCTCTTGTGCTTCAGCAACACCGCACACATCGCCGGAGAGAATGTCAGTGCATTGAAGGCGGAGATGACCATCGATACAGAAACGGCAACGGCAAACTGCTTGTAGAGCTCGCCCGTTATGCCGGGAATAAACGCGGTGGGGATGAACACCGAAAGCAGAACGAGCGTGATGGCAATGATGGGCGCAGTAATCTCCTTCATCGCCGCCTCGGTCGCCTCGGCCGGGCTCAACTCCGGATGCGACTCCAGCTTGTGCTCGACCGCCTCCACCACGACAATCGCGTCGTCGACAACGATGCCAATGGCGAGGACCAGCGCCAGCAGCGAGATACTATTGAGCGAGAAACCCATGGCCAGCATGACGGCTAGCGTGCCGATCAGGGCCACGGGCACGGCGAGGATCGGAATGATGGTAGCGCGGACACTGCCGAGGAACACAAGCACCACCAGCGCCACGAGCACGAACGCTTCAATCAGCGTGTGCATGACGCTTTCCATCATCTTCTCTACAAAATAGGTCG
>JAPLOU010000073.1 GCA_026400535.1 Hyphomicrobiales bacterium | reverse complement strand
GCACCAGCCCCAGCAGCAGGACGAGCGGCAAGGTGACCAGCGTGAACGTCAAGGTGAAGCGAAGCGCCCTGTAGAAGTCGATCGTTTCAAGCGCCTTCCAGCCTTCGCCATTGGCCGCGAATGCTGCGGCGACCTTCTCGGGCTGGAGCAGCTGCCGGTAGGACTCAAGACCGACGAAGACACGGTCGATGATAGGCTTGCCGTTGGCGTCGAGCTTGGCCGTGTTGCGCACCTCGGTCACGCAGTTCTGCGTCAGAAAGCCCGGTGTGCAGCTCTCGACCGTGGTCTGGGTGAACTGTTGCCGGTTCTGGTAGAAGCTCTGGAAGAACACGCTGACGAGCGGCAACGCGATGAAGGTCAGCATCAGGATCAGCGACGGCGCGACAAACATCGCGAATGTCTTGCCTTTCATGCGCTGATCCTTCCGGTTTCTGCGAACGGGTGGCCGGGCCGCTGGCGGCCCGGTCTGCGTTTCTGGCTGGCTACTTCACCAGACCCTGTTCCTTGGCCTTGACGAGGTAGGACGCCTCCATCTCCGCGAGGGCCTGCTGGGCCGTCAGCTTGCCGGTCATGAAGTCGGCGACTTTCTCGCCAATCGCCGAATGGATCAGGCCCATCGACGTGGTCGAGGCATAGTTGGGCGCCCCGCCATTGGCTGAGGCAATCGCACCCATCGCAAGACGGCCGGGCACGAAGCCCTTCACCAGCCAGACGGCGGCGTCGTTGTTCGCCTTGACCATCTCCTCATCGAGGCCTTCCATCGCCACCCGGAAGGCAGCGTCGGCTTCAGCATCAGAGATGTTCTTGGCGATCACGATGCCATCCCACCACAGCGTTGTGGAAGGCCGGCCACCAGCCATCGCGAGCGGTGCCGCCGCCATCGCGACCTTGCCGACCACCTGGCTCTCCTTCGGATCGTCCAGTGCGCCGGCACGCGATGCCCACAGGTTGGCCATCGCGATCTTGCCCTGCTGGAACTGCTTCTGCACGAAGGTCGAGTCAGAGGCGAGGTACTCGGGGTCCATGTAGGCGGTCAGCCGCTTGATCATTTCCAGCGCCTTGACGCCCGCCTCGCTGTTGATGCTGGGCGTGTTGTCCGGCTTCACGAAGGTGCCGCCGAAGCCGACGAACATATTGTTGAAATCATTTGCCAGATCCCAGCCAGCCTTGACCGTGCCGCCCAGCGGATACTGCACCTTGCCGGACGCCTTGATCTTCTCGGCCGCCGCCAGCACCTGATCATAGGTGGTCGGGACCGGAATGTTCAGCTCCTTGAAGATGTCCTCGCGGTACATGAAGTTGTGGGCGTTCACCATCATGGCGATGGCCATGATCTTGCCGTCGACGCGGATGAACTGGTTCGGGGTCAGGTTCTTGCCGTACTTCGCGACAAGATCGTCAAGCGGGCGGATCGTCCCGGCATTGAGCAAGGGGGTCAGCGTGCCGTTGGCAACGCCGCCGATGTGGTAGAGCGAGGGGTTCGCTGCGAAGGCGGCCGGCTGCTTGGTGCGGAAGTTCTGGTCGAGCTCGGCCTGCACATTGCCGCATTCGGCCATGGCGGAGGTCACCGCTTTCCAGGCGTCGAAGCCCGCGGTCAGCGACTTGATCGGCACGGTGTTCTGGAACGCGCAGGCCGCATGGGCCGACACGGACATGAGCAGCGAGAAGGCTGCGGCCGCGAGGGTCTTCTTGATCATCATTTTGTCTCCCTGTGATGCTCTGGGTGGTGTGTTTGCAGGGGATCCGTTGGGCGGCCCCGGCTATTCTCTGGTGTCGCCGGATTGGGTCCGGTTCTTGTGCGTTGTCCTTTAGAGTCGTTGCCCGGTGTCCAGGGCGAACAGATGGCAGATCGCGGCCGGCATGCTGATGGCGACCGGGTCCCCGATCTCGGCCCGGAAGTCCTTCGGCGCCTTGATCGCCACGAAGGCAGCGCCCGGGCGGACCGAGACCAGAGTGGCGTCGCCAAGCAGCTCAAGGCTGTAGATCGGCGCACTGATGTCCCCGTCCGCCGTGACCAGCCTCGCATCCTCGGCCCTGAAGCCGAGCGTGACCTTGCCGCTGACGCTCCCCGTCAGTCCGGCGACGCGGACGTTCGGCGCGGTGAAGACCCCGCCCGCGATCTCGCCGTCGATCAGGTTCATGGCCGGCGATCCGATGAAGCCGGCCACGAAGGTGTTGGCGGGCCGGTCAT
>JAPLOU010000027.1 GCA_026400535.1 Hyphomicrobiales bacterium | reverse complement strand
GATGGTGCCGACCATATAGAAGGCGGCTTCCGGCAGGTGGTCGTACTTGCCTTCGACGAGGCCCTTGAAGCCCTTGATCGTATCCTCAAGGCGGACCAGCTTGCCCGGCGAGCCGGTAAAGATTTCGGCCACGAAGAAGGGCTGGCTGAGGAAGCGCTCGATCTTGCGGGCGCGCGCGACCGTCATCTTGTCCTCTTCGGAGAGCTCGTCCATGCCGAGAATGGCGATGATGTCCTGCAGCGACTTGTATCGCTGCAGCGTCGACTGCACCTTGCGGGCGACCTCATAGTGCTCGTCGCCGAGGATCGCGGCGGAGAGCATGCGCGAGGTCGAGTCGAGCGGGTCCACCGCCGGATAGATGCCCTTTTCGGCGATCGAACGCGACAGCACGGTCGTGGCGTCAAGGTGCGCGAAGGAGGTGGCAGGCGCCGGGTCGGTCAGGTCGTCCGCCGGCACGTAGATCGCCTGCACCGAGGTGGTGGCAGGCGCCGGGTCGGTCAGGTCGTCCGCCGGCACGTAGATCGCCTGCACCGAGGTGATCGAACCCTTGGTGGTGGTGGTGATGCGCTCTTGCAGATTGCCCATGTCGGTGGCGAGCGTCGGCTGATAGCCCACCGCCGACGGGATGCGGCCCAGAAGGGCGGACACTTCGGAGCCGGCCTGGGTGAAGCGGAAGATGTTGTCCACAAAGAACAGCACGTCCTGGCCCTGGTCGCGGAAGTGCTCGGCCACGGTCAGGCCGGTCAGGGCCACGCGGGCGCGGGCACCCGGCGGCTCGTTCATCTGGCCATAGACCAGCGCGCATTTGGAGCCGGCGGTCGAGCCGTTGTTCTTCTTCGGGTCCTGGTTGACGCCCGATTCGATCATTTCGTGATACAGATCGTTGCCTTCGCGGGTGCGCTCGCCGACGCCGGCGAACACCGAATAGCCGCCATGGGCCTTGGCGATGTTGTTGATCAGTTCCATGATCAGCACGGTCTTGCCGACACCGGCGCCGCCGAACAGGCCGATCTTGCCGCCGCGTGCATAGGGCGCGAGCAGATCGACGACCTTGATGCCGGTTTCGAGGATCTGCGATTCGGTCGCCTGCTCCGAATAGGACGGGGCCGGCTGGTGGATGCCGCGCATCGCCTCGCCGATCACCGGACCGGCTTCGTCGACGGGTTCGCCGATGACATTCATGATGCGGCCAAGGCAGGCCTCGCCGACCGGCACGACGATCGGGCCGCCGGTGTCGGTCACGGCCTGGCCGCGGACAAGGCCTTCCGTCGAGTCCATCGCGATGCAGCGGACCGAGCTCTCGCCCAGGTGCTGCGCCACTTCGAGCACGAGGCGCGCGCCAAGGTTCTCGGTTTCGAGGCCGTTCAGGATCTCCGGCAGGTTGCCTTCGAACTGGACGTCGACGACGGCGCCGATCACCTGCGTGATCTTGCCGGTTGCGTTGCGCTTCTTCGTTGCAGTCGCGGCAGCCTTGGCTGCGGGGGCCTTCGCGGCCTTCGGTTCAGCGGCTTTCGCGGGAGCCTTGGTGGTGGCTTTGGCCATGGTTCTCTCCGATCCTCGAATGTTCAGATAACGGTCAGCGTCACGGGCACATTGCCGCGCGTCGCCTTCGAATAGGGGCAAATGGTGTGGGCGTCCTCGGCGAGGGCCTTCACCCTTGCAGGGTCCTCGCCTGGAATGGACACCTTCAGATCAGCAGTGAGTGCGAAGCTGGTCTCGTCCTTGTTCAGCGTGACGAGGCAGGTCACCGATGCGCGGGTCGCATCGACGCCGTGCTTCTTCGACAGCGCGATGATCGCCTGACCGTAGCAGGCCGACCAGCCCATGGCGAACAGCTGCTCCGGGTTCATGCCGTCGACCGCACCGGAACCGACCAGCTCCCGGGGCAGCGACATGCCAAGCACCATCTTGCCGTCCTCGAGCGAGGCGCGGCCATTGCGGCCGCCGCTGGACGTGGCATGGGTTGTCATGATCGGGGTGAGAACCATCCTCAGGTCTCCTCAAAGCGCTTCCGCGCCGGAAATGATCTCGATCAGTTCCTTCGTGATCATTGCCTGACGCGTGCGGTTGTACTTCTGCGTCTGCTTCTTGATCATGTCGCCGGCATTGCGGGTCGCGTTGTCCATGGCGGACATGCGCGAGCCCTGCTCGGAGGCGGCGTTCTCCAGAAGGGCCTTGAACACCTGCACCTTGACGTTGCGCGGCAGAAGCGTGGAGAGGATGTCCGCCTCGTCCGGTTCATAGTCGTAGACAGCCTCGGCGCCCTTGGCCGATGCACGCGCCGGAATCTCACAGGGGATCAGCCTCTGAGCGGTCGGAACCTGCGCGATCACGGACTTGAATTTCGAGAAGAACAGCGTCGCGACGTCGAATTCGCCGTCTTCGAACATCTTCAGCACGCGCGAACCGACCTCGTCGGCCTGCACGAAGCTCATCTGCTTCACCGAGCGGAACTCGACGAGGTCGATGATGTTGTTGCCCAAGGTCCGCCGCAGGGCGTCATTGCCCTTCTTGCCGACGCACAGGATCTTCACCCTCTTGCCGTCGGCGATGAGGCGGTTGGCATGCTCGCGGGCGAGGCGCGCGATCGACGCGTTGAAGGCGCCGCACAGGCCGCGTTCGGCGGTGCAGACGACCAGAAGGTGCACCTTGTCGGCGCCGGTCCCGGCCAACAGGCGCGGCGCCGAGGACAGATCCACGCCAGCGCCGAGATTGGCCAGCACGCCTTCCATCTTCTCGGCATAGGGCCGCGCCGCCTCTGCCGCGGTCTGCGCCTTGCGCAGCTTGGCGGCGGCGACCATCTGCATGGCCTTGGTGATTTTCTGCGTCGCCTTCACCGAGGCGATGCGCGTGCGCAGATCCTTCAACGATGGCATCAGCCAACATCCCTTCTGGCTTCGATCGCATGCTCGACCTTGCGGCGGAACAGGATCGGATCGGCAATCATGCGAACCGGGGTGGCGTTGACGCCGGTGCCATGCACCGTCACGTCCCCGAAATTCAGGATGCGGCCGAGAAGTCCCTGATCGACCGAAATCGAATCAACCTTCTCGAGCCGCTGCTCAATGGTCGAGCGCGCGACGAGGCCCCATTTGCCGACCACCTTGCGGGTGGTCACACCAAGCTCGGTCGAACGCGCCAGGATCCAGGCGATGCCCAGCCAGACAAGCGCTGCCAGACCCAGGATGCCGCCGACCTGGGCCGAGAACCCGGCGACGACAGCGGCCGCCAGCAGGGCCGTGATCGGCCTCGCATACACGACCCAGTGAAGATGCGCGCTGTGCACGATCTCCTCACCCGGTCCCAAGCTGTCGCTGACATAGCCCATCGCACGCATTCATCTCAGGCGAAGGACTTGGTGTAGCTCTCGATCAGCCCCTTCAGCGTGGCGGCGCTGGCATCCGACAGATCCTTGGAGTCGCGGATCGTGTTCAGCAGGTCAGCGTGCTTGCCGCGCAACAGAGAGAGCAGGCCGTCCTCATAGGCGCGTACCTTGCTGACCGGCAGGCCGTCGAGGTAGCCGTTCACGCCGGCATAGATCACGCAGCACTGCTCTTCCATCTTCAGTGGCGCGAACTGCGGCTGCTTCAGGAGCTCGGTCAGACGGGCACCGCGGTTGAGCAGGCGCTGGGTGACGGCGTCGAGGTCGGAGCCGAACTGGGCGAAGGCAGCCATCTCACGATACTGGGCCAGTTCGCCCTTGATCTTGCCGGCAACCTTCTTGGTGGCCTTGGTCTGAGCGGCGGAACCAACGCGGCTGACCGAAAGGCCAACGTTCACCGCCGGGCGGATGCCCTGGTAGAACAGGTCGGTTTCCAGGAAGATCTGCCCGTCCGTGATCGAGATCACATTGGTCGGGATGTAGGCCGAGACGTCGTTGGCCTGGGTCTCGATGACCGGGAGGGCGGTCAGCGACCCGTTGCCGGCAGCGTCGCCCATCTTTGCAGCGCGCTCGAGAAGACGGGAGTGCAGGTAGAACACGTCGCCCGGATAAGCTTCGCGACCCGGCGGGCGGCGCAGCAGCAGCGACATCTGGCGGTAAGCGACGGCCTGCTTGGACAGATCGTCATAGATGATGACGGCGTGCATGCCGTTGTCGCGGAAGAACTCGCCCATGGCGCAGCCCGAGAACGGCGCCAGGAACTGCATCGGTGCCGCGTCCGACGCGGTGGCCGCCACGATGATCGAGTACTCGAGCGCGCCGCGCTCTTCGAGCACCTTGACGAACTGGGCAACGGTCGAACGCTTCTGGCCGATGGCGACGTAGACGCAGTAGAGCTTCTGGCTCTCGTCCTTGCCTTCATTGTTGGCCTTCTGGTTCAGGATCGTGTCGAGCGCCACGGCGGTCTTGCCGGTCTGACGGTCGCCGATGATCAGCTCGCGCTGGCCGCGGCCGATCGGGATCAGCGCGTCAATCGACTTCAGGCCTGTCGCCATCGGCTCGTGCACCGACTTGCGCGGAATGATGCCGGGCGCCTTCACATCAACACGGGCCCGCGCCTTCGCCTTGATCGGCCCCTTGCCGTCGATCGGATTGCCGAGCGCATCGACGACGCGGCCGAGAAGCTCCTTGCCAACCGGCACGTCGACGATGGCGCCGGTGCGCTTGACCGTCTGGCCTTCCTTGATCTCGCGGTCCGAGCCGAAGATGACGACGCCGACATTGTCGCTTTCGAGGTTGAGGGCCATGCCGCGCACGCCCGATTCGAACTCGACCATCTCGCCGGCCTGGACCTTGTCGAGGCCATAGCAGCGGGCGATGCCGTCACCTACGGAGAGCACCTGGCCCACCTCGGTGACCGCGGCTTCGGAGCCGAAATTCTTGATCTGATCCTTGAGGATCGCGGAGATTTCTGCGGCGCGGAGTTCCATCAGCCGACCTCTTTCATCGCAATACGGAGAGAATTGAGTTTTGTTTTCAGTGACGCATCGACCATTTTCGAGCCCATCTTCACGACAAGCCCTCCGATGAGCGAGGGATCAATCCTGAGGTCTATCGTGACCTGCTTGCCGGCGGCGTCCTTCAGCGCAGCGGCGATGTCCTTGAGCTGAGCGGCGGATGGCTGCTCCGCCAGCGTCACCTCGGCCCTGACGATGCCCTTGGCGTCGGCGTTGAGCTGACGGTAGGCAGCGATCATCGACGGCAGCGCGAACAGGCGGCGCTTGGACGCCACCAGCCCGATGAAATTTGCGGCGATACCGTCGATCTTCGCCGTCTTCAGGACCGCGTTCACGGCACCGACCTGCTCATCAGCGCTGAAGACCGGGCTTCTGACCAGCTTTTGCAGGTCTTCACTGGCGTCGATCATCGCGCCGAACTGGTCGAGCGCCGTGCCGACCGCATCGGCAACCTTCATCTCTTGCGCCAGTTCGAACAGCGCCGAAGCATACCGGCCGCCGACACCCGCCACGATGGAACCACTCTGGGCCACGTTCCGCTCTCTTTTGTCCGTGAGGCCCGCGCATCCATCGCCCTTGGGCGTCTTTGCACGAACCGCGCCAGTGCGCATGAATGGAGACTTCTGAAGGCCCTGGACCCCGAGAAGCGAGCGTGCGGTAGCATGCTGATCTTGGCCGCGCAACCCGCTGCGAAGGTCTAAAGGACGCAGCCGCGTACCAGGGGGCCGTATCTCCATAGACCCGGACAGGCGGCCACCCCTGGGCCGGCGCTTCAGTCGGCGACGCCGTCACGCCCCTCGACGCGCATCAGGGTCGCGGTCAAGAGTGCGCAGAGCTTTTCGGCGCCGGCGCTGACGGCGAAAACCTCGGTCATGGCCACAGTGAGGGTCCGGCCCGCCTTGATGACCCGCCCCCTCGCGATGATCACGTCTCCCGCCGCCGGGCTCAGCAGATTGATCTTGAACTCGGTTGTCAGAACGCCGGCTCCGGCCGGCATCAGGGAGAGCGCGGCATAGCCTGCGGCAGAATCAGCGATGGCCGCCACAGCGCCAGCATGCACGAAGCCATGCTGCTGGCTGACATGGACCGCGACCGGAAGGTGGATGTCGACCTCGCCCGGCGCAACCCGAACAAGCCGCGCGTCGAGCGTCGCCATCAGACCCTGCCGACCGAAACTGGTCCGGATCCGGCTGTCGATCTGATGAGCGGACAGCAAGGCGGATGCCATCATGCCGCCGCGCTGTGCGCAGTGGCATCCTCGGGCCTGTCGCGCGAAACCTGCGCGACGGCCTGCCGGAGAGCTCCGAGCGTGGCATCCGGCCGGATGCAATGATTGGCCAGCCCCTGCCGGAAGGCCCGCGCACCCGGGCGCCCCGTGAAAAGCCCCGTGAGATGGCGTGTCATTGCATGCAGACGCGTTCCGCCCGCCAGTTCGGCGGCCACATACGGCTCATAGGCCTCGATCGCGGCGAACATGTCCGGGACCGGCGCAGGCTGGCCGAACAGGGCCGGATCGACCTGCAGCAGGATCTGCGGGTTCTGGTAGGCCTCGCGCCCGACCATGACGCCATCAAGCTCCGCAAGGTGGCCCTGCCAGTCGGCCGGCGCCCGGATTCCGCCGTTGATCGCCACCGGCAAACCGGAATTGGCGGCTTTGAGGCGATAGACCCGTTGATAGTCCAGCGGCGGCACGTCACGGTTCTGCCGGGGTGACAGGCCCTGCAGCCAGGCCTTGCGGGCGTGCACGATCAGCGCATCGACGCCCGCCTGACGCGCGGCCTCGGTGATCGCATCGAGAGCCGCCTGCGTGTCCTGATCATCGACGCCGAGGCGGCACTTGACCGTCACCGGAATGGCCACAGCCGCCTTCATCGCTGCGACACAGTCGCCCACCATGGCGGGTGTCTGCATCAGGCAGGCTCCGAAGGCGCCACCCTGCACACGATCGGAGGGGCAGCCGCAATTGAGATTGATCTCGTCATAGCCGAAATCCGCGCCGATGCGGGCGGCGGCGGCCAGTTTAACCGGATCGTTACCGCCAATCTGCAGCGCAACCTTGCCCTCGGCAGCCCTGTTCCAGCCGATCAGCCGGTCCCGGTCGCCGTGAACGACCGCGTTCGCCGTCACCATCTCTGTATAGAGCAGCGCATGGCGCGACAGAACCCGGTGAAAGGCCCGGCAATGCCGGTCCGTCCAGTCCATCATCGGGGCGACTGCAAAGCGCCAGGGGGAGGAGGCGAGCATGATTGCTGATATCTCTCAAGGCGCCCGAAAGTCCAGATGCACGGTCTTGTCGACTGTATCATGACGTGATACATTTCTGAGGATGGCGATTGTCAGCTTTCGGGATCAACGCTTGAAAGCCATCCTGTGGCGAAAGGTTCCGAAGGATTTTCCTGCTGATCTTGCCGCGGCGACACGGCGCAAGTTGGTGATGCTGGACGCCGCTCTGCGCCTCGACGATCTTCGCAGTCCGCCGTCCAATCGGCTTGAAGCGTTGCGGGGTGATCGTGCAGGCCAGCATTCGATACGCGTGACTGACGCGTTTAGAATATGCCTTGCGTGGACGCCATAAGGTCCCGTCTCGGTTGAGTTTGTCGGCTATCACCGTTGAAAGGCATCACGATGACCATGCTGAAGCCAGTTCATCCCGGCGAAGTGCTGCGCGAGGAGTTTCTGCGGCCTATGGCGCTATCGGCCGGCGCCGTCGCGCGCGCCATCCGCGTCCCCCGCACCCGCATCGAGCGGCTGGCTTCCGAGCAGGTTGACCTTTCGCCAGACAATGCGCTCAGGCTCGCCCGCTATTTCGGGACCAGCGCCGAGTTCTGGCTCAACCTGCACATGCGCTACATCATCGAAACAACGGGCGACGCGATCAAGCATGATCTCGAGCGGATTGAGCCTTTTGAGGCCGTTTGATATCCTCCCAATTGAACGGCTCCCTCAGCATCGACTGCAGTCAGTTGAAACGCTCATTTGGGCCCTGCAGCTTCGATCAGATTGGAGCAGCGCGTCACCGATCTTTGTCTTGATCGACGGGAGGCTGACAATCGAGGGTGCATTCCCCGCGATCACAAACCCGATGCTGGAAGCAGGATTCATTGAGGCCCGCGCACAACCAGCGTTTTTTGGGTCTTTGTGAACGGGGTGGCATGGAATGTTTCGAGAATGCGGACGGTCCGTTGAGAATGCTGCCACCTGATGTGGCATTGAGCAGATATGAAGGACAGCGGCACGAAGCCGAAAACGCATTTTTGCGAACATTCCACATCGCGAACAAAGGTCCCGCGCCTACAACATCAGCATTCCGAAATCAGGCAGACGACGACATTTCCACCAAGATCGCATGCCGTGGCAGCCCGGCATTGCTGGACAGCGACTGTTGCACTCCACGTGGCATGCTTCCATCAAATCCCGCGATCACGAAGCGCTCACATCCCCCTGCGTAGCCCTGTCACGCCGCCGCTTTTATCAACCCACCGGCCTCTTCGATGAAGGCGCGGACGATGTCGAGGCCCTGGCCCGTTTTCATGTTCGTGAAGACGTATGGCCGCTTGCCACGCATCAGTTTGGCGTCGCGGTCCATCACCGACAGGTCCGCGCCGACATGGGGGGCGAGGTCGATCTTGTTGATGACGAGCAGGTCCGAGCGCGTGATGCCCGGCCCGCCCTTGCGGGGGATCTTTTCACCGGCCGCGACATCGATCACGTAAATGCACAGGTCGGCCAGTTCGGGCGAGAACGTGGCGGCAAGGTTGTCCCCGCCGGATTCGATCAGGATGAGGTCAAGCGCCGGAAACTTCCCGCGCATGTCGGCGACGGCCGCCAGATTGATCGAGCAGTCCTCGCGGATGGCCGTGTGCGGGCAACCACCCGTCTCGACCCCCATGATGCGCTCGACCGGCAAGGCGCCGGCCACCGTGAGCAGACGCGCGTCTTCCTTGGTATAGATATCGTTGGTGATGGCGCAGAGGTCGAACTCATCGCGCATCGCCTTGCACAGCATCTCCATCAGCGCCGTCTTGCCGGAACCGACAGGGCCGCCGATGCCGACGCGCAGGGGGCCATTGGGGGAGTGGTTCATGAGCGGAACAACCTCGAATACTGGGCCTCATGGCGCAAGGAAGCGATATCGGAGCGGAAGGCGCAAGTGCCAAGATCGTCCAGCGTGGCTGTTTCGGCCTCTGCCGCCAGGGCGCTGATCGCAGGCATGAGACCGGCGAGCACGCGTTGGCCATCGGTCTGGCCGACAATGCCGAGGCGCACTGAAGCCGAGACGAGATTGGCGACAAAACCGAGCACGAAGGCGGGAAGCAGTTCGACGAGTGCGACATCATGACCCGCCGCCGTCACAGCGACGGCGATGGGATAGGGAACATCGCCGGGCCAGAGGGAGCCAAACTGGCGCAACGCGTCGCAGTCATGGGCGGCGCGGCTGGCCAGCACGAAGGCGTTGCCCTGGGTCACGGTTTCCATCCGTCGCTCGGACGACGCGGCCATGGCGAGGCCAAGTTCGGCGATCCGGGCGACCTCGGTCCACTGCGCAGACCGGGCCGCATGCCAGCACCCGCTCAGCAGGATCGCGTCGTTGCGTGCCGCGCCAAGCTGGACCAGGTCGGTCAGCCAGGCCTGCAGGGACGTGGCATCGGTCAGGTCGCCAGCCTCCTGCGCCCATTCAAGCCCGTGCGAATAGGCGAACGCGCCCACCGGATAGCCCGGCGAGAACCACGTCATCAACAGGAGCTGCGCGGCACTCAACGGACCAGCGGCGCAGGGTCAGTGGTCATGCTTTGCGCGGGCGGCATGACCATGATCATGGCCGTGGTGATGCCCGTGGTCATGATCATGGTGGTGCCCATGATCATGGCTGGCCACCGACAGCACGTCGTGACTGTGGTCACGGTGATGGTCATGGCCGCAATCCGGTCCATGGACGTGGCCGGGCTCACCATGGGGCGGATTGGCATGGCCATGCGCACCATGGTCATGGTCGTGATCATGGTGGTGGCCGTGATCATGGCCGCCATGGTCATAAGCGCCGCGCTCGGGCCTGAAGGGTCGGGTCACTTTGGTGATTGCGCAGCCCTGTCCGCGGATCATTTCGGCAAGGACATGGTCGTCCTCAATATAGAGCGCGTCCGACGTGATCTCGGCGGGCGTGTGACGGTTGCCGATATGCCAGGCCACCCGGATCAGCCGGAGCATGCTGTCGGCCCGCACTTCGAGCAGCGCTTCAGGCGCGGCGTGCACTTCCACGAGGCGGCCGTCATCCAGGCGCAGGGCGTCGCCTTCGTTGAGCACCGTGGCCCGCTCGAGGTCGAGCAGCACCTCAAGGCCGCCCTCGGTCTTGAGAACGGCGCGGCGGCGCTGGCGGTCCTCATGGTTCAGCACGACGGTGGCGGCAACCTTGTCAGCCTTGACGGCTGGCTTGCGGATGAACGTGGTGGCGCGCAGCATGACGGATCCCTTCAATCGAGCCTGTGACCATGTAACAACTCCCCGCACGCCGGGCAAAGGTTCGTTTTACCGCATCCGGAACCTATCCAGCTTGACGCCGGTTCAAGGCTGGGCAACGTGTGGCTGATCTGTTTCCGGCCCGTTCCTGAGACACGCAAAGCGCTTTCCGGTTGCTGCCGCCAGACGAGTGATGTTGCCGATGACTGATCTTGCCCTTGCCGCCACCGCTCCCGAGGCTGGTCCCCGCGCGCGTCACCGGACCGTCGGCGTCGATATCGGCGGCGTGATGGTGGGCGGCGGCGCGCCGATCGTCGTGCAGTCCATGACCAATACCGACACGGCCGACATCGCCGCAACCGTTGCGCAGGTGGCGGCCCTGGCCCGGGCAGGTTCAGAACTGGTGCGCATCACCGTTGACCGCGACGAGGCTGCAGCGGCTGTTCCACATGTGCGCGAACGGCTCGACCGGATCGGCGTCCATGTGCCGCTGGTGGGCGACTTCCACTATATCGGCCACAAGCTGCTGGCCGATCATCCCGCCTGTGCCGAGGCCTTGGCCAAGTACCGGATCAATCCGGGTAATGTCGGCTTCAGGGACAAGAAGGACCGCCAGTTCACCCAGATCGTCGAGATGGCGATCAGGTATGGCAAGGCGGTCCGGATCGGGGCGAACTGGGGTTCGCTCGACCAGGAGTTGCTCACGCATCTGATGGACCTCAACGCCGCGTCGCCGGCCCCGCTGGAGGCGCGCGCCGTCACCCGGGAAGCCATGGTGCAATCGGCCCTGCTGTCGGCTGCCCGTGCCGAGGAGATCGGGCTGGCGAAGAACAGGATCGTCCTGTCCGCCAAGGTGTCGGGTGTGCAGGACCTCATCGCTGTCTACCGTGAGGTGGCGCGGCGCGCCGATTACGCGATCCATCTCGGCCTCACAGAGGCTGGCATGGGCTCAAAGGGCATCGTCGCCTCCTCGGCCGCGCTCGGCGTGCTGCTGCAGGAAGGCATTGGCGACACGATCCGCTTCTCGCTGACGCCCGAGCCGGGCGGAGACCGCACCGTCGAGGTCAAGACAGCGCAGGAATTGCTGCAGACCATGGGCTTCAGGGCATTCGTGCCGCTGGTGGCAGCCTGCCCCGGCTGCGGGCGCACCACATCGACGGTGTTCCAGGAACTGGCCCGCGACATCCAGAGCTGGATCAGCACCTCAATGCCGGAGTGGAAGACGCGCTATCCGGGCGTGGAGATGCTGAACGTCGCCGTCATGGGCTGCATCGTCAACGGACCCGGCGAGTCCAAGCACGCCGATATCGGCATCTCGCTGCCAGGCACCGGCGAAGCTCCCACTGCTCCGGTCTTCGTTGACGGCAAGAAGGTCGCAACCCTGCGCGGCGCCGGAATAGCGGCGGAGTTCAAGGAGATGGTCAGTGTCTATGTCGAGCAGCGCTATGGCGCTTCGAGCCGCGCGGCAGAGTAATGAGCGCGACAGCCGGACACGGACCCAATGTCTTTGGCGCAGGAAGCGTCGGCGGCAAACAAGAGCGTCATGTTCACAACGCATGCGCTTTGCTTGAATGGCGGCCGGAATGTGATAGAGCCCCCGACCATGCGTTGCAGCGCGACACGCGCGGAGAAGCATGATGGCCCCCGGCGACCAGCCGATACCCCCCGCTGACGACCAGCGCTTTGGCCTGAACGGGTCGTCAAGCCCCCAAGCTGATCCGGCCCATGGCAACGGCCATGGGCACGCCAAGTCGAGCTTTGCGGCGCTCACGCTTGGCGCCCTCGGCGTGGTCTATGGCGACATCGGCACCAGCCCGCTCTACGCGCTGCGCGAGACGATCAACGCTGCGATGAGCGGGACGATCGGAAGCCATGGCGGCAGTGCGACGATCATCCGGGAAGTGCCACGCGACATCGTCATCGGCGTGCTGTCGCTGATCCTGTGGTCGCTCGTCTTCGTCGTGACAGTCAAATATGTCATCATCCTGCTGCGCGCCGACAACAATGGCGAGGGCGGCACGCTGACCCTGGTGGCGCTGGCCCAGCGCGCGGTCGGCAAGGCCAAGGGTACCGGCTGGGTCCTTGCGCTCGGCATGCTCGGCGCAGCGCTGTTCTACGGCGACGCCGTGATCACGCCGGCGATCTCGGTTCTGTCAGCGGTGGAAGGGTTGAAGCTGGTGACACCGGCGTTCGAGCCTTATGTCGTCTATATCGCCTCGGGCATCCTGATCGGCCTGTTCGCGGTACAGAGCAGCGGCACGCAAAGCGTGGCCAAATGGTTCGGGCCGATCATGGGGATCTGGTTCCTGACGCTGGCCGGTCTTGGCATCTACCACATCCAGGACGATGTCGGGGTCTTCGCCTCGATCAATCCGCTCTATGGCATCATGTTCTTCGTCAATCATCCGGGCGTTTCTCTGGTCGTGCTGGGCACGGTCTGCCTGGCCGTGACCGGCGCCGAGGCGCTCTATGCCGACATGGGCCATTTCGGGCGAGGACCGATCCAGAGCGCCTGGTTCTTCATGGTGTTTCCCGCCCTGTGGCTGAATTACCTCGGTCAGGGCGCGCTGATCCTGCATGACCCCACCACGATCGACAATCCGTTCTACAAGCTCGCGCCCGAGTCCCTGATCCTGCCGCTGGTCATCCTCGCCACGATCGCGACGATCATCGCAAGCCAGGCGGTCATCACCGGCGCGTTCTCGCTGACCCGGCAGGCGATCCAGCTCGGCATCCTGCCGCGCATGGAGGTCCGGCACACCTCGGAGCACACCTCGGGACAGATCTACATGCCGCGCGTCAACTGGATCCTGCTGGTGGTCGTGCTGGCGCTGGTCTGGTCGTTCCGCTCCTCGTCGGGGCTTGCCAACGCCTATGGCATCTCCGTCTTCGGAGCGATGACGGTCGACGCGATCCTTGCCTTCATCGTCATCTGGAAGGGCTGGCGCTGGAGCCTACTGGCCACGTCGGCGCTGATTGTCCCGTTTCTGGCGATCGACGTCGCCTTCTTCTCGGCCAACATGCTGAAGCTGTTGCACGGTGGCTTCGTGCCGGTGCTGCTGGCCGCCGTGCTGGTGACGCTGATGGCGACATGGATCAGGGGCTCGGGCATCCTGTTCGAGAAGACCCGCAAGGCCGATGTGCCCCTGCTCGAACTGCTGGACATGCTGGCCAAGAGCCCGCCCCACAAGGTCAAGGGCACAGCGGTGTTCCTTACCGGCGATCCCATCGTGGCCCCTGCCGCGTTGCTTCACAATCTCAAGCACAACAAGGTGCTGCACGAGAAGAATGCGATCCTGACCGTTCGCTCGCTCGATGTGCCCCGCATTCCGGAGGACGAGCGCGTCCGGATCGCGCCGATCGTGGACGGGTTCTGGAAGATCGAACTGCGCTACGGCTACATGGAGAGCCCCAACATCCCGCGCGGGCTCACCATCCTGCGCAAGCAGGGCTTCAAGTTCGACATCATGTCGACCTCGTTCTTCCTGTCGCGCCGCTCGATCAAGCCATCCGCCAATTCCGGCATGCCCTTGTGGCAGGACAAGCTGTTCATCTCGATGGCGCGCAGCGCGACCGATGCGACGAGCTATTTCCAGATTCCAACCGGCCGCGTGGTCGAGGTCGGCACGCAGGTCTCCGTCTAGCTCCGGCTCAACTGGTTCGTTCGGCGGCGAAGCGGGCGGCGACGCGCAGGATGTCAGCCTCCGGTCCGAAGCGCTTGAGGGCGCCGGCGGCGTCGGCGCCCAGACGGTCGCGCTCCTGCCGCGCAGCCTCAAGCCCGATCGCGGCAACCAGCGTGGCCTTGCCGGCATCGGCATCCTTGGCCGTCGCCTTGCCCATGGCCTCGGTACTGGCTTCCACGTCGAGGATATCATCTGCCACCTGAAAGCAGGCGCCGAGCGCTTGTCCGAAAGTCGAGAGCGACAGGCGCTGGCCCCGCGAGGCCTTGCCGAGAATGGCTCCCATGTCCACCGCCGCCGCCAGCAGCGCGCCGGTCTTCATGGCCTGCAGGCGTCGGACATCGCCAGGCCAGGGCGGGGCGACGCGCCGCGCCTCGGCAAAGCGCCCTTCTGCCTCCAGATCGAGCATCTGGCCGCCCACCATGCCGGCCAGTCCTGAAGCGCGGGCCAACGCGAGCACAAGATCGGCACGGATGGCAGGATCCAGGCTGCTCGCCCGGTCGGCGAGAACCTCGAAGGCCAGCGTCAGCAGCCCGTCACCGGCCAGAATCGCAGTGGCCTCGTCAAAGGCCCTGTGCACCGTGGGCTGCCCGCGCCGGAGATCGTCATTGTCCATCGACGGAAGGTCATCATGGATCAGGGAGTAGCAATGGATCAGTTCGATGGCCGCGGCCGCCGGCAAGGCAGCCGCTGCAGGCACCCCGAACAGGCCGGCCGTCTCGACCAGCAGAAAAGGCCTGAGCCGCTTGCCGCCACCGAGCGCGCCATGGCGCATGGCCGCCATCAGGCGCGCGGGGCGCGCGATCTCATGATCGCGCTGGCGGTCGTCCAGATGCCGGCCAAGTTCGGCTTCGACCAGCCGGGCGGTTTCGGCGAGCCTGCCGGCAAAGAGCTTGTCGGCCTGCGTATTTGTCATCATGGTCATGCTGGACGCTCGCTCAGGACATGTTCGGACAGCCGGCGCGCGGCCGGTCGTTTGCGCAGTCATAGCCCCGTCGCCATCCCCGAGAAAGCTCCGTGACGCGAGAAATCGAGCCCGCCGTCCCGCTCCCCCGTCGCAGCCCAGGCCCCTCTCCCGCAGTTGCGCCCAGTCTACGAGGACGCGCGGTCAGGTTCGCGCTCAAGGCCCTCGCGCTTGGATGCATTGCGGCAGTCCTCGTCCTTGCCGCCGGCGCGGTCATCCCGATGCCCTCCACGCTGATGCTGTGGCGCATCGCGACCGGCGAGCCGGTGACACGGCACTGGGTGCGGCTCGACCAGGTCTCGCCCGAGTTGCGCATGGCCGTGATCGCGGCGGAGGACCAGCGCTTCTGCCAGCATCACGGCGTCGATTTCGGAGCCTTGCGCGAAGTGCTGGCCGATGAGGACGGACCCAGCCGGGGCGGCTCCACGATCTCCATGCAGACTGTCAAGAACGTCTTCCTGTGGCACGGGCGCTCCTATGTCCGCAAAGCGCTGGAAATGCCCCTCGCGCTCGGTGCAGACCTGATCTGGTCGAAGCGCCGCGTCATGGAGGTGTACCTCAACGTGGCCGAATTCGGTGACGGGCTGTTCGGGGCCGAGGCGGCGGCGCGGCACTATTTCGGACGACCGGCCGCGCAACTCAGTCGCGCCCAGGCCGCCGCGCTGGCGGCCAGCCTGCCCAATCCGCGCCTGCGCAATCCGGACGCGCCGAGCAGCCGCGCCCGGACCAACAGCTTCCGCATCCAGCAGCGCATGCGCAATCTCGGAGGACGCGCCGACTGCGTGTTGTGACGCAGCTCCGAAACCATCCAGTGGCGCAAATGGCCAATTGACCGCTGCGGTTTGGCGAAAGGCTCTAGCCAGCCTCGATCCCAGCGTGTATGCAGCGCCTCCTGTTGAATAACCCGTCATGATGGCGGCGGCCGCGGATGGCTGCCCAGGCGTGACGAGCCCGGAGTGTTGAACAATGGCCGTTCCCAAGAAAAAGACGTCGCCGTCGCGTCGCGGCATGCGCCGTTCCGCCGATGCCCTCAAGCAGCCGACCTATGTCGAGGACAAGGATTCGGGTGAACTTCGCCGCCCGCATCATGTCGACCTGAAGACCGGCATGTACCGCGGTCGCCAGATCCTGAAGCCGAAGGGCTGAGACACGGGTCTTGCTGCGCGGAGGACCGGCTAAGGTGCTTCCAGGCGGCCCACGAGGCCGCCTTTTTGTTGTGCTCAGGCGACCAGGACCGTCTTGCCCCTGACATCGCCGCCGGCGCGGGCGCCATAACGCGCGAGTGCAGTGGCCGGCTCGGCCCGTCGCAGCCGCCGATACATCGTCCCCTGCCCCTGGCTGGCCAGAACCTGTGCCAGGAACCCGGCATCGGGCAGGACGGCCGCTGGCGTTGGCGCGGACGGACCGCCTGTTCCGGCGTGGCACGCGACGAGCGCGCGGCCGGTCGATGGCGGCATCGGGATGGTGCTGTTCTGTGCCGACATGGGACGCGTACCTTGCACACCGTGGTCTTGCACCGAAAAGCGGCAAACGGCGTGCCAGACTTAACGCGCCCTTAAGGCCGGGGCCGACATGATGACGTGAGAACATGCCCGTCCGGACAGGCAAGCCGCCGCTTGCCAACCGGCGCAAGGGACCGGCGGATCATGGGCGCTCTGGCGAGCATCCGCGCAACCTGGAAGCCGGGCAGGTGGAGACATTCATGGAACAAGGCGAGCCGTCCGTTTCAATGCCGGTCAATCCGAAGGATGTCCTCAGTTCAATCGGCGAGGTCGTCTACACCTGGGACCTCAGTTCGGACGAGGTCCGCTGGGGACCGAACGCCGAGGACGTCCTTGGCCAGCCGACGATCGCGCTGACCCACAATGGGATGGGATTTGCCCGCCTGGTCGAGCCGGGTGTCGGGCGCAGCCGGTATGACGCCATCATTGAGGCCTCGGGCGCAGACCTCGGCGATGGCGTGCCTTATCGTACGCGGTATGTCCTGCTGCTGGGCGACCGCAAGATATGGGTCGAGGACACCGGGCGCTGGTTTGCCGGCGCTGACGGCAGTGCGATCAGGGCCCGCGGCGTGCTCAGGCTTGAGCGACCGGTGACCGAAGTGGAACTGGCCGCGCCGAACTTCACGATCTGCGACCGGTCCACCGTGCTGCAGCGCCTCGACGAGTTGATGGCCGACCAGATGCCGGCCAACAAGTCCGTTGTGGTGCTGGCGATCGCGATCGATGATCTTGAGCGCATCAACGAGGACCTCGGCCATGAGGGCACGGACGAGATCCTCGTGATCGTTCAGGAACGGCTGCGGCAGGTCATGCGCCGCCGCGACCGGCTGCTGCGCTACTCCAGCAACCGCTTCGCGATCATCCTGACAGGCTGCCTGCCGGATCAGGTCGAGGTCACCGGCAAACGCTTCGTGCGGGCCGTCTCCAGATCGGCCATCGAGACGCGGCGCGGCGTTGCCCTGATCCATGTCCGGGCCGGGGCCGCGGTCGCGCCTGACCTGACGCGCCACAGTTCCGCCCTGCTGTCGGCGGCGGAGGCCGCCCTGCAGGAGGCGCGGCGCGGGCCGACCGACGGCGTTGCTATTGCGCGCAGCGTCGTTCCGGGCCATGCAGTGACGCATTCGTCCAGCGATATGGACGCGCTCGGGGCCCTCAACGAACGCCGCATCAGCCTCGCCCGGCAGCCGGTGGTGCGCGCGCACGACCGGGTGGTGGCCTTCCATGAGGGTCTCGTCCGGATCGAGCGCCCGGACGGAAGGCATTTCTCGCCTGCCGACCTCATGCCTTTGCTGGAGCGGCGTGGACTCGTGCGCCTGTTCGACCACCGGGTGCTGGAGTTGTCGATCCATGGGCTGTTGCAGGACCAGACCGCAAACCTGTCGATCAATGTCTCGCCGCAGTCCCTAGCCGATCCGGTCTGGCTCGACGCCTTCACAAGCCTGACCCGCGCCAACCCCGGCGTCAATGAGCGCCTGATCGTGGAAGTGACCGAAACCGCGACGATCTCGAACGCCGAGGAAAGCCTGAGGGTGATCAAGGCCATCAAGGATTGTGGATCGCGGGTGGCCATCGACGATTTCGGCGCGGGACACACGTCCCTCAAGCACCTGAGGGCCTTCCCGATCGACATCCTGAAACTGGACGGGGCCTTCACGCAGAACCTGGCCCGATCGACCGACGACCGGTTCTTCGTCAGGACCCTGCTGGACCTCGCGCAGCACCTTGGCGTCGAGACCGTGGCCGAGTGGGTCGACAATGAAGCGGCCGCGCGCATGCTCGCCGACTGGGGCGTCACCTATCTCCAGGGCTTCCTGACAGGGATGGCCGAGCTGTGGCCGGCGGCCTCGGCGAACGCGGACGACCTGGCAGCCTGATCAGCCCTTGCGCGAGAGCGTGTCGAGTTTCTCGCGCATCTGCGCCATCTCCTGCCGCAAGGTGTCGAGCTCGGACGCAGGCGGGGTGGCAGCCGCGGGCGTCTCGGCGCCGGCCTTGGTCTGCGCGGCGGCCGAGGTGAACGGCGCGAACATGCGCATGGCGTCGCCGAAGATCTTCATGTTGCTGCGCGTCTGCGCCTCCATCGCTTCCATCGCCTTGGCGCCAAAGGCATTGGCCCCGAAGGCCTCGGTCAAATGATGGCGGAAAGTGTGCTGTTCGCGCGTCAGGCTGTCGATGGACATTTCCAGATAGCGCGGCACGAGAACCTGCATACTGTCGCCATAAAAGCGGATCAACTGTCTGAGGAAGGCAATCGGCAGAAGGTTCTGCCCGGTCTTGCTCTCTTCCTCGAAGATGATCTGCGCCAGCACCGAGCGGGTGATGTCCTCGCCGCTCTTCGCATCATAGACCAGGAATTCCTCGCCGTTCCGCACCAGGAGCGCAAGATCCTCAAGGGTCACATAGGTGCTGGTACCTGTGTGGTAGAGACGCCGGTTGGCGTACTTCTTGATGACCGTCGGCTCTTTTTCGGCAGCCATTGTGAACCCTTGTCTCGCCGCGTCCAGACCAACACCGGCGCATGAACTCGAGGCGGTCACGATAGCGCGTTGCGCTGCACGGTCAATGGCGGCGGATCGGCCGATCCGCCGCTCCGACCCGGTTCTTGATCTATCTCCTTGACGAAGCCAGGGCGGGCTTCGACAAGAGACGCGACATCTGCTTTGCATTTCACACACAGCCGGAACAAGGACCCTGACCATGGCTTCACATGACATCGTGATCGTCGGCGCCGCGCGCACCGCAGTTGGTGCCTTCAATGGCGCTTTTGCCGCCACAGCCGCCCATGATTTGGGCGCGACCGCAATCAAGGCGGCACTGGCGCGGGCCGGTGTGGATCCGGCCGATGTCGATGAGGTCATCATGGGCCAGATCCTGTCCGCCGGCCAGGGCCAGAACCCGGCACGTCAGGCTGCGATGGCTGCCGGCATTGCGCAGGAAGCAACCGCCTGGGGCCTCAACCAACTCTGCGGCTCGGGGCTCCGCGCGGCTGCCATCGGGATGCAGCAGATCGCCAATGGCGACGCTTCCGTGATCGTGGCGGGCGGTCAGGAGTCGATGTCGCTGGCGCCGCATGTCGCGCACATGCGCGCCGGCACCAAGATGGGTGACCTCAAGATGCTCGACTCGATGCTGAAGGACGGGCTGATCGACGCCTTCCACGGCTATCACATGGGCAACACTGCCGAGAACGTCGCCATCAAGTGGCAGATCAGCCGCGACGAACAGGACGCCTTCGCGGTCGCCTCGCAAAACAAGGCCGAGGCCGCACAGAAGGCCGGCAAGTTCAAGGACGAGATCGTGCCGTTCACCATTTCGGGCCGCAAGGGCGACATCATCGTCGACCAGGACGAATATCCCAAGCACGGAACCACGCTCGATGGCGTCGCAAAGCTGAAGCCGGCCTTCTCGAAGGACGGCACGGTCACGGCGGCCAACGCATCAGGCATCAATGATGGCGGCGCGGCTGTTGTCCTGATGACCGCCGCCGAAGCCCAGCGCCGCGGCCTCACGCCCCTGGCGCGGATTGCATCCTGGGCGACTGCCGGCGTCGATCCGGCAATCATGGGCACCGGGCCGATCCCGGCGTCGCGCAAGGCGCTGCAGAAGGCCGGATGGAAGGCCGCCGACCTTGACCTGATCGAGGCCAACGAGGCTTTCGCCGCACAGGCCATTGCCGTCAACAAGGACATGGGATGGGATACCGCCAAGGTGAACGTCAACGGCGGCGCCATCGCCATCGGCCATCCGATCGGCGCCTCCGGTGCGCGCGTGCTGGTGACGCTGCTGCATGAAATGGGCAAGCGCGGTTCGAAGAAGGGCCTCGCCACCCTCTGCATCGGCGGCGGCATGGGTGTCGCCATGTGCCTGGAGCGGTGAGGCATGTCGCGGCTGACGCCGACAACGCTCTATCGCTATCTCACCGGGCCCGATGACGCCGCATTCTGTCATCGGGTGACGGCGGAGCTGAACAAGGGCTGGATGCTCTATGGCAACCCGACCCTGACGTTCGATCCGGCCACCGGCCGCGTCATCTGCGGCCAGGCCATCATCAAGGATATCGAGGGGGTGAGCTACTCACCTGGCCTTGATCTGTCGCAGCAATGACACGCAAGAAAAACCGACATCAGGAGAGGAAATACCCATGGCACGAGTGGCACTGGTCACAGGCGGGAGCCGCGGCATTGGCGCTGCGATCTCGAAGGCGCTGAAAGCGGCGGGCTACACGGTGGTGGCGTCCTACGCCGGCAACGACGAGGCCGCAGCGGCGTTCACGACAGAAACCGGCATTCCGAGCTACAAGTGGGATGTGTCAGACTATGACGCCTGCGTCGCGGGAATCGCCGCGGTGGAAGCCGCCCACGGGCCGGTCGAGGTCCTGGTCAACAATGCCGGCATCACCAAGGACGGCATGTTCCACAAGATGACCAAGGACCAGTGGTACGGCGTCATCAACACCAACCTCAATTCGTTGTTCAACATGACCCGCCCGGTCTGGGAAGGCATGCGCGCCCGCAAGTTCGGCCGCGTCATCTGCATCTCGTCGATCAACGGGCAGAAGGGCCAGATGGGCCAGGTGAACTACTCCGCCGCCAAGGCCGGCGATGTCGGCTTCGTCAAGGCGCTCGCGCTTGAAGGCGCGCGCGCAGGCATCACCGTCAATGCAATCTGCCCGGGCTACATCGCGACCGAGATGGTCAAGGCCATCGATCCGGCGGTGGTCGAGAAGTCGATCCTGCCGCATATCCCGGTCGGGCGTCTCGGAGAGCCGGAAGAAATCGCCCGCGCCGTCGTCTTCCTCGCCGCTGACGAGGCCGGCTTCATCACCGGCTCGACGCTGAGCGCAAATGGCGGTCAGTACATGGTGTGAGACCTCACACCAGATCGGCGAGAACGGCTTCGGCATCGGAGACGAAGCTGTTCTTGCCGCGCTGCATGATCCGGTGTCCCTCGGCTTCGAGGCAGGCCTGCTGCAAGCGGATCCCGCCAGGATACTTGGGATTCAGCGAACCGTCCGACCTGAGCGCGCGCCAGAACGGCGTGACCTGTGGCGCCCCCATGGCGCGCATTTCTTCCGACGCACGGGCGGCGATGGCGATGAAGATCGCCGTGGACACCGGGCAAGCGATGGTCGTGCCATGCCGGCGCGCGAGGCATCTCCGGATAGCATCGAGCGTCGTCACCTTGCCGGCCGGCACCTGCCGGATCAGCCCGTCGACCTCGGCAGGCGTCGAGACGACCATGCTGGCGCCCGGCGGACCCCAATGACGCGCGCCCTCCGGCAACCGGGTGACGATCTTGGGCGCGCGCGCCTTGTTCAGCTGATCGAGCGCTGTTCCCGCCATGCTTGACCTCGTCCTCTCGACATGGCGTGAAGGTGTCAGCTGGCGGATGCGGAATCAATCCGCTCGATCAGCCGTCGATTCAACCCCAGATTGCCTATGCCTGTCCTATCCAATCCCACCTGGCTCGGCCTCGGCGCCATCCTGCTCTGGGGCCTTCTGGCCCTGCTGACGGACCTGACCGCCGGGGTTCCGCCGTTTCTCCTCACGGCGCTGACATTCTCCATCGCCACGGCCTTCGGCCTTGGCCTTCTCGCCGTGCGTGGCCAGTTGCATGCGCTCAGGCAAAGCCTTGCGGCCTGGGCCGTGGGTGTGGGCGGCCTGTTCGGCTCGCATGCACTCTATTTCGCCGCCATGAAGAACGCCCCGGCCGCTGAAGCGAGCCTGATCGGCTATCTCTGGCCGCTGCTGATCGTGCTGATGTCCGCCCTACTGCCGGGCGAGAAGCTGCGATGGCAACAGGCAGCGGGCGCAGGCATCGGCTTTGCCGGCATCGTCGTTCTCACGCTTGGCAAGGGCGGGATTGGGACCTCCGGGTCACTGCCGCTGCTCGGATACCTGCTCGCCTTCCTGTTCGCCCTCGTCTGGGCCAGCTATTCCATCCTGTCGCGGCGGATGGCGGCTGTGCCAACAGAAGCGGTTGTCGGGTTCTGCCTCGGAACCGCTTCGCTCGCGATCGCTGCCCACCTGCTTCTGGAGCCCCGGCAATGGCCGGTCGAGCCGATGCAATGGCTCGGCATCATCCTGCTTGGCCTTGGCCCGACCGGGGCTGCCTTCTTCCTGTGGGACATCGGCATGAAGAAGGGCGATATCCGCTTTCTGGGAACCGCAGCCTATGGCGCGCCATTGATCTCGACCCTCGCGCTGGTGCTGAGCGGACGGGCGACAGCGGGTTGGGCGCTTGCGCTGGCCTGCGCCATGATCGTGCTCGGCGCCATCATCGCGAGCCGGCCGGCGCGGACCTGACCATCGTGTCATATCCGTAGGCGATTCCGAAGCCGAGGGAGCGGTAGAGCGCGATGGCTGGACCATTGCTCTGGTCGACCTGCAGATAAGGGGTGGCCGCGCCGCTGCGGACAGCCCACCCCATGAGCCCCGTGACCAGGGCCCGGCCAAGACCCTTGCCGCGCTGATGCCCGGCCACGATCACTGAGCCGATCTCGGCCATGCCACGCTCGGCCACACTCAACCCGAAGGCGGTGGGCTCGCCATCCAAGGACAGGGTTGCGAAGGCCGCGGGCATGCGGATGCCCTTGACGATGGCGGCAAGGTGGGCCGGGTTGCGCTTGCCAGCAAGCTGGAAACCGGACACTGCCTTGATCCAGTCGTCGGTCGCGAAAGGCGTGATGGCGAGGCCCGCGGCCGGCTGCGGGGCCACCTCTTCAGCGAGGGTCACGGTCATGCCGAAGGAGCTGTCCCTGATCTGATAGCCGCGGGCGAACAGCCGTTCGCGCAGCCCCTTGGCGGCAAGGGGCGTGACGCGGACGCAGGGCGGCAACCCCTCCCTGGCGAACAGGCCCTCGATCAGGTCAAGCATGCCGTCATCAAGATCGGCGTCTGCCGCGAGCGGCGTCGCCGAGTTGGCGCGGCCGGAATAGCCATTGGCCAAGCGGACCACCCAGTCACCGAGCAGTATCGTGGTCGGCGCCGGCCAGGCGTTGACGATCCGCTGCTCGCAGGCATGGACGAGACCATGATCCGGAACCGGCAGCATCACGGACCGCTCTCAGCGCGGTGTGGGCCGCCAGCCGGGCGGCGCCATCTCGAACCCTGCGAAATCGAAGCCGGGAGCCACCGTGCAGCCGACAAGGCTCCAAGCTCCGAGGCTGGTCGCGGTCTGCCACCAGTGGGCCGGCACCACGAGTTGCGGGCGCTGGCTCTGGAGCAGGTTCGGGCCAAGATGATGGGCCGCAGCATCGTGCCCATTGCCTGACATGGTGATCACCATGGGAGCGCCGGCATGCCAGTGCCAGACTTCCGCCGCGTCGACACGGTGCCATTCGGAAACCTCGCCGACACCGAGCAGGTAGTAGATCGCGGTGGAGGCGGGGCGGCCATCGACAAGACGGCTATCGCGGAAGGTCTCCTTGTAAAAGCCCCCTTCCGGGTGCGGCTGCAGGCCCAGCAGGGCGACCACCTCACGGGCACTGAGGGCGGACAGATCGGTCACCGGTCAGCCCCTGAAGCTGTTCTTGAGTTCGCGCAGATGGGCAAAGGCCGCGCCGGCCTCGGAATCGCCCAGACGCGCCATCAGGGCCGGGTTGCCCGCGCGGAAGAAGGGATTCGTGGCTTTCTCCTCCCCCACCGTGGTGACGGCCCAGAAATCGCGGCTGGCTGCGCGCCGCTCGGCCGCGGCAGCGCGGGCCATGACGGCTGCATTGTCGGGCTCCATCGCCGTGGCGAAACGGGCATTGCCAAAGGTGTAGTCATGGCCTGTGACAAGCGTGACATCATCGTCAAGCGCGGCAATGCGGCTGAGCGATCGCCACAACTGAGCTGCGGTGTCGCCAGAGAGCCGCCCGCAACCCATGACGAACACCACATCGCCGACGAGGGCCAGTCTGGCAGCCGCCGAAACCCATGTCACATGGCCGGGCGCATGGCCGGGTGTCGCCCAGATCCTGAACGGGGTCTCGCCCAGGCGGACCTCGTCGCCTTCGGCCACGATGCGGTCGAGCGGTGCGCCGGAACCCGCCTGCGCGGGACCGATCACCGTACAGGCCGTGGCAGCCTTCAATGCGGCGGCGCCCTGGACATGGTCTGCATGCTCGTGGGTGATGAACACGTGGCTGATGGTCCAGCCCCTTGCCTTGGCAGCCTCCATGATCGGCGACGCTTCCGGTGCATCCACCGCGGCGCAAAGCCCGGAGGCCCTGTCCCGGATCAGGGCGCCACAATTGTCGCTGAGCGTGCGGAAAATCTGCAGTTCAAGGCTGGCCGGCGGCTGCATGGGCTAAGGTCCGATCGAAGCAATCAGGAACCATCATGGGGCTTTGCCCTTGCGCTTGTCCAGCAAGATGCCGATCATCCCGGGCATGAGCACCGATGTCGTCGACCTGCGCAGTTTCTATGCAAGCCCGCTGGGGCATGTCGCGCGGCGGTTTGTCGGGCGCGCGGTGCTGGGCTTCTGGAGCAATCTGAGCGGCGCGCGGCTGGTCGGCCTTGGCTATGCCGTGCCCTATCTCAGCCTGCTCCGCGACGGCGCCGAGCGGACGCTGGCCTTCATGCCCGCGACGCAAGGGGTGGTGAACTGGGCTGGCGCAGGCGGGTCGGCGTCGGCGCTGGTCGATCCCCTGCTGTTGCCGCTGGATGACGCTTCGGTTGACCGCGTGCTGGTGGTCCACGCGCTCGAAACCTCCGAGAACGCCGAGGAACTGCTCGCCGAATGCTGGCGCGTGCTCGCCCCGGGCGGGCGGGTCTTGCTGGTGGCGCCGAACCGGCGCGGGCTCTGGGCACGCGTCGACGGCACGCCGTTCGGCCATGGGCGGCCATTCTCGCGCAGCCAGCTCGAAAGCCTGATGCGCGCCACCCTGTTCTCGGCCGAGAACTGGGCCGAGGCGCTCTATACGCCGCCATTGGCCCGGCAGTCGATCCTGCGCTCCGCGGCGATGTGGGAGAAGGTCGGCGCCGGCCTCGGCCTGCCCTTTTCGGGCGTGCACGTGATCGACGCCACAAAGCAATTCTACCGGCGCGCACCGGCGAAGAGCCGTCGCGCCTTCGCGCTGCGGCCTGTTCTGGCGCCGATCGGCGCGCCATCCGCCAGCCCGGGGCGGCAGAGCCTGCGGCAGGCGCCGCAGCCTTGACACGGACTGACCGGGCAGCCACATGAGCCTTCCGCACCAAGGGCGCAAGGCGTAACGGATGTCGATGTGCCAGCCCGCCGCAGGATCGCCAGGACATGATCAAGTATCTCGATTTCGAGAAGCCGGTCGCCGAACTTGACGCCAAGATCGACGAAATGAAGGCCATGGCGGCCAAGGGCGATGCCGTATCGATCGGCGAGGACATTGCCCGTCTCGAGAGCAAGTCCGAGCAGTCCTTGCGCGCGATCTACACGGCCCTGACCCCATGGCAGAAGACCCTCGTCGCCCGCCACCAGAACCGTCCACATTTCAGCGACTACTGCGCCGGACTGATCACCGACTTCACCGTGATGGCGGGCGACCGCCGCTTCGGCGATGATGAGGCGATCATCGGCGGGCTCGGGCGCTTCGAGGGCCAGCCCGTCTGCATCCTGGGACAGGAGAAGGGTTCGAGCACCGAGACGAGGCTCAAGCACAATTTCGGGATGGCCAAGCCGGAAGGTTATCGCAAGAGCATCCGGTTGATGGAACTCGCCAATCGCTTCGACCTGCCGGTGATCTGCTTTGTCGACACGCCGGGCGCATTCCCCGGTATCGAAGCGGAGGAACGCGGACAGGCCGAAGCCATCGCCCGTTCGACCGAGGCCTGCCTTGCGCTGGGCACGCCGAATGTCTCGGTCGTGATCGGCGAGGGCGGCTCGGGCGGCGCGGTGGCCATTGCGACGGCCAACCGGGTGCTGATGCTGGAGCATGCCGTCTATTCCGTGATTTCGCCGGAGGGCGCCGCTTCCATTCTCTGGCGCGACGCGACGCGGGCCCAGGATGCGGCCACTGGCATGAAGATCACGGCGCAGGACCTGCTGCGCTTCGGCGTGATCGACCGGGTCATCAGCGAGCCGTCGGGCGGTGCGCACCGGGCTCCTGCCGAAGCGATCACACGGACGGGGCACGCCCTTTCATCAGCGCTCGGCGAACTGTCGGGCCTGTCGCCCGACCAACTCCGGGAACAGCGTGCTGAAAGATTCCTGGCGATCGGACGCAAACTGCCCTGAATCGGCATCGATTCTGGGGATTTGAGCCGCTGCTCGCGGTTCCAACACAGTTTGGCCATTAACAAACTGTTGACCATGGCGCAGGATTTGTCAGGCTTGTGGTAAGAAACAGGCAAGGCTAACGGTTACACTGCGTTGCAGCGTCATTTCGTCCCGGGATGGGACAGATCATTGGGATCACGGATTTTGCGTCTTCTGCCCGTTTCACTCGCGCTTGCGCTCAGCCTGACCCTCGCGGCTTGCGAGGAGGCCCGCTATCGCGGCGCCGCCCGCCACGACATCCCGATCCCGCCGCAGGTTCATGCGCTGATGTCCGAAAAGGGCATGAGCCAGCGCGCTCCGGTCCTGATCCGGTCCTTCAAGAAGGAATCGGAGCTCGAAATCTGGAAGATGGGCCGCAGCGGCCGTTACGAGTTGCTGAAGACCTATCCGATGTGCCGCTGGTCCGGGCAGCTCGGCCCCAAGAAGCGCGAAGGCGACCGGCAGGCTCCGGAGGGCTTCTACAGCATCACGCCGGCGCAGATGAATCCGAACTCGGCCTTCTATCTGTCCTTCAACATGGGCTATCCGAACGCGTTCGACCGGGCACACAACCGCACCGGCGCGCATCTGATGGTCCACGGGGCCTGCTCCTCCTCCGGCTGCTATTCGATGAGCGACGACCAGATCGCCGAAATCTACGCGCTGGTGCGCGAGGCCCATAATGGCGGGCAGCAGGCTGTACAGATGCAGGCGCTGCCGTTCCGCATGACAGCCGAGAACCTCGCGCGGCACCGCTATGACCAGCACATGCCGTTCTGGAAGAACATCAAGGAAGGCGCCGACATGTTCGAGGTGGCGCGGGTGGCGCCGAAAGTCTCGGTCTGCCAGGCGCGCTATGCATTCAACCGGACCGAGGACTGCCGCGAGGATCCAGGCACAGCCCAGATCGCAGCCGCCGCGGCCGACAAGCGCCGGCAGGACGAGGCGCAGGTCGCCACGCTGGTGGCCAGGGGCACTCCAGCCGTCCGGCTCGTCTATCAGGATGGCGGACAACACCAGAAGTTCACCGAAGTGCTGATGGCCAATGGGCCGGATGGGCTTGAACGGAAGGCCGCCTGGGGCTCCCGGGCGGTCGGCGTCAGCCGCCCCGATGCCGTGATCGCAGGTCCGCAGGAAATCGCCATCGATGCGACCGGTCGCACCCGCGCGCCCGCCAAGCCCACGCTGGCGTCCGCCGCTCCTGTCACGCCGGTTGACGCTCCGGCCATGGCGACGCCGCGCGTGACGCCGCCTGCCGTAGCCCGCGTCTCCCCTGCCGCCCCAGGTGCCGGAACGTCGACTGTCGCCCGTGCCGCCACGCCGGCGGCAACGCCATCGCCTGCGGCAAACGCCGCTGCGGCTCCCGTGGCCACGGCCGCATCCGAGCAGCCATCTGTCCTTCAGCGCGTGCTGTCGTTCAATCCGTTCGCCGCCAGCGCTCCTGCTGCTGCGCCGGTGCAAACGGCTCCGGAGCCTCAGCCGGCCCGTCCGGCGACTGGCCCGCGCCGGGCGGAGGGACAGAACAAACCTGCGCCCCAGGCGTCCGTTCCGGCGCCCGGCGTCACCGTGGCGCAGCGCCCGCAGTCGGCGACCACGGCTGACTGACCTGAATGGCGGTTTCGGCATCAAGCAGGGGTCATCTGCTCTTCGCGGCAGTCGCCCCGTCCGGCCTCGCCTCCGGCGTCCACGCCGGCGGGCAACAACTCCGGCGGACGGCGCCAAGCCAGCTGTCACAACCGAGCCGACCGACCAACGCGCCAGCTTTCGCGCCCTTGCACGGCGGGAAGCCCCGCCGCCGGCAATGACGGAGGCAAAGACGCGGACCGAAAGCAGCTACAGGCCCGTCGCAAAAGGCGCGCCGGGCGCGATCGGGCTGATGCAGGTGATGCCGCCGACCGCAAGGCTTCTGGGACCCAACGGGGCGCTGGAAGACCTCGCCGACCCCGAAGCCAACATCCCGCTTGGCGTGCTTCATCTTGCAGAAGACTGTCGATGGCCAAGGGCGACATCTGCACGGCAGCGATCACATGCCGCGCCGGCCACGAGCGGACCGCCCTTCTGGATGCTGTCCGTGCGCTCTTGCGATCGGGTCAGGGCGTGTCTCGCCACGATCGGCTAACAGGTCACTTGCCGTGTTCCCGAGCCTACCTTCAGCTTTCGGGCCGACACAACACGCAGGGGCATCGCCATCGGCACATGACAGGCGGCGAGACGGCTTGCACCAGGACGCAAGCTCAAGAGCCGGATCGGCTGGGCCGCGCACGATGTGCGCATGAAAGCGCTGGTGGTCCGCTGGCGGGTCAGCCTGTCGCGTTCAGGCGATCTGCCCGTGACAGTGCTTGAACTTCTTTCCGGAGCCGCAGGGGCAGGCCTCGTTGCGGCCGACCTTGCCCCATGTCGCGGGGGCGTTCGGGTCTCGCCAGGAGGGCTCGACCGCTGCCGCCGGGGCGAAGGATGCGGCCTGCTCCAGCATTGGCGGTTGCACCGGAGCCTGCCCCAGCGCCGGCTGCGCGTCGGCAGGCGGCTCCTCGAACCGCACCTCGACGCGCATGAGCTGGGCCGTGACCTGTTCCCGCAGCTTGTCGATCAGCCCGTCGAACAGCTGGAACGCCTCTGACTTGTATTCGTTGAGCGGGTCGCGCTGGGCGAGGCCGCGCCAGCCGACAACCTGCCTGAGGTGCTCAAGCGTGACCAGATGCTCGCGCCAGAGATGGTCGAGCATCTGCAGCAGAACCTGCTTCTCGACATAGGTCATGACGTCGTCACCGTTGCGCGCGATGCGCGCGGCATAGTCACCGTCAGCGGCCTTCAGCAGGCGCTCACGCATTTCCTCGTCGGCGATACCGTCTTCCTTGGCCCACTCATCGACCGGAAGGTCGAGATTGAGCGTCTTCAGGACCTCGTCCTTCAGGCCGGCGACATCCCATTGCTCGGGATAGGCATCTTCCGGAATGTGGTGACGCACGACATCGTCGACGACCTGGCTGCGCATTTCGTTGATGGTTTCTCGGATCGAGGCCTGGCGCATGAACTCGCGGCGCTGCTCGAACACCACCTTGCGCTGGTCGTTCATGACGTCGTCGTACTTCAGGATGTTCTTGCGCATGTCGAAGTTGCGCGCCTCGACCTTGCCCTGCGCCTTCTCGACAGCCTTGTTGATCCAGGGGTGGATGATCGCCTCGCCGTCCTGCAGGCCCAGCTTCTGGAGCATGCCGTCCATGCGGTCCGACCCGAAGATACGCATCAGGTCATCCTGCAGGGACAGGAAGAACTTGGAGCGGCCCGGATCGCCCTGACGGCCCGAGCGTCCGCGCAACTGGTTGTCGATGCGGCGGCTCTCATGCCGTTCGGTGCCGATGATGTAAAGACCACCAGGCATCGTCACGGTCTTGGCCTGGCGGGACCCCTTGGCCGGTTCGACCTCAACCTCTTCACGCGCGTTGAGAACGATCTGGCGGAAGCGCTCGATCTCGGTCTTGATCTCGGCGATCTTGGCCTGCTTCTCGGGGCCTTCGTCGAGGCCAGCTGTCTCGGCCTTGACACGCATCTCCAGCGAGCCGCCCAGCTTGATGTCGGTGCCGCGGCCCGCCATGTTGGTCGCGATGGTGATCGCGCCCGGAACGCCGGCTTCCGCCACAATGTAGGCTTCCTGCTCGTGGAAGCGCGCGTTCAGCACGGCAAACTGCTTGGTCGCCTTGCCGTCGCGCGCGGCCTTGTACAGGCTGTCCAGCACATTGGTCTGGGTGAAGTCGAGCTGTTTGTAGCCCGCCTTGATCAGGAGTTCGGCAACCAGTTCCGAGCGCTCGATCGACGCGGTTCCGACCAGGACCGGCTGCATGCGGGCCGAGGCCTTTTCAAGCTCGACCACGATGGCGGCGACCTTCTCCTCGAAGGTGCGGTAGACCGAGTCGTCCTCGTCGACGCGCTGGACCGGGACATTGGTCGGGATCTCGACCACATCGAGCTTGTAGATCTGCTGGAACTCCTCGGACTCCGTCGCGGCCGTCCCGGTCATGCCGGCGAGCTTTTCGTAGAGGCGGAAATAGTTCTGGAAGGTGATCGAGGCGAGCGTCACGTTCTCGGGCTGGATCTGGGCCTTCTCCTTGGCCTCCAGCGCCTGGTGCAGACCTTCGGAATAGCGCCGGCCCGGCATCATGCGGCCTGTGAACTCGTCGATGATCACGACCTCGTTGTCGCGGACGATATAGTCCTTGTCGCGCGTGAACAGGGTGTGGGCACGCAGGGCCTGATTGATGTGATGCACGACCGTCACATTCTGTGGCTCGTAAAGTCCGCCGTCCTTGAGCAGGCCTGCTGCCCGCACGAGGTTCTCGATCTTCTCGGTGCCCGCCTCGGTCAGCGACACCTGGCGTTGCTTCTCGTCGAGATCATAGTCGCTCTTGTCGAGGCCGGGGATGACAGCGTCCACCGCGACATAGAGATCGGAGCGATCCTCGGTGGGACCGGAAATGATCAGCGGCGTGCGTGCCTCGTCGACCAGGATCGAGTCGACCTCGTCGACAATGGCGTAGGCATGGCCGCGCTGGACCATCTGGGCGAAGTCATACTTCATGTTGTCGCGCAGATAGTCGAAGCCGAACTCGTTGTTCGTGCCATAGGTGATGTCGCAGGCATAGGCAGCGGCGCGCTGGTCGTCGTCGAGCCCGTGCACGATCACGCCGGTGGTCATGCCAAGAAAGCCGTAGATCTGGTGCATCCACTCGGCGTCGCGCCGCGCGAGATAGTCGTTCACGGTGATGACATGCACACCCTTGCCCGCGAGCGCGTTGAGATAGACAGCAAGCGTCGCCACAAGCGTCTTGCCCTCGCCGGTCTTCATCTCGGCGATCGAACCTTCGTGCAGGACCATGCCACCGATCAGCTGCACATCATAGTGACGCTGGCCAAGCGTGCGCTTTGCGGCCTCGCGGACCGTGGCGAAGGCCGGCACGAGGATGTCGTTGAGGGTCCTGCCCGCCGCAAGTTCGGCGCGGAACGCCGCGGTGCGCGCCTTCAGCTCCTCGTCGCTCAGGGCGGCCACGGAACGCTCGAGCGCGTTGATGGCTTCGACGCGCGGGCGGTATCCCTTGACGCGCCGGTCATTGACCGAACCGAACAGCTTCTTCGCGAGGGCACCAAACATGCGGTATCTTTCATCATCACCCGGCTCATGGCGCATGGCCAGCAAGCTGCAGGGCTTCCAAAAAACGACAATTGCGCGAACGCATACAGGCGCATGACGCCGCGGTCCAGCACCACAGGTGCATGTGGGGGGCGGAAAGCCCGTTTCACAAGGGCAAGCCAGGGTTTTCGCGCTGCAGGCGTGGCCTGTGGCTGCCACTCCGGAGGTTCCGTTTGACAGCCCGGCGGCGACGCCAAGACTTGCCAAGGGCTGCCCGTGCTGGCAGGGGACTGATCCAGCATCTCAACATGGGGATCTTGTGATGATTCGTTCCTCCTCCACCCGCTCGCGCACGCGGACCCTTGGCATTGCACTGTCCGCAGGCCTGCTCGGAGCAGCCGTGCTGGGAGCCAACCTGTCCGGCGGATCTTCCCTGTTTGCCGGCGCGCAGGCGCAGGCCGACAAGGTCGTGGCGCGCATCGATGGCATGGACATCACGGAGATGGAGATCGCCATGGCGGGCGAGGACCTCGGCGAACGCATCGCGCAGGTTCCAGCGGCCCAGCGCCGTGACTATCTCATCGGCTACCTCGCCGATCTGAAGATCGGCGCGCGCGCCGCCGAGCGCGCGAAGCTCGCCGAGGCGCCGGGCTTCGCCACCCGCCTCGCCTATTTCCGCCAGAAGGTGCTGATGGACGAATTCATCTCGCGCGAATCGCGGAACGCCGCCACGCCCGAGGCCGCCCGCAAGCTCTATGACGACACGATGAAGACGGCCAAGCCTGATGATGAGGTGCGCGCCCGCCACATCCTCGTCGAGAAGGAAGACGAGGCCAAGGCGGCGCTGGCCCGCGTGCGGGCCGGCGAGGACTTCGCCAAGGTCGCGGCTGAACTGTCAAAGGATCCCGGTTCGGGCAAGGAAGGCGGCGATCTGGGCTACTTCACCCAGGACCGGATGGTGCCGCAATTCGCAGCGATGGCCTTCCAGCTCAAGCCAGGCGAGGTTTCCGAGCCGGTGCAGACCCAGTTCGGCTGGCATGTGATCAAGGTCGAGGATCGCCGGACCCGGCCTTTCCCCAAGTTCGAGGACGTGAAGGGCGAGATCGAGACGTATCTGGTGCGCAAGGCGCAGCAGGACATTGTCCTTGGCCTGAGGGGCGATCTCAAGCTTGAGCGCCTCGACCAACCCAAGCCCTGAAGACCCCTCTCCCGGAGTTCCGCCATGGCCGGCAAGGATGTGCCCGTTTCACCGCTTGCGCCAACCTCCTATCCGGATGCGCCGGCCATCGATGGTGTCCGCTTCGCGACGGCCGAAGCCGGGATCCGCTACAAGAACCGACGTGACGTGTTCATGGCGGTGATGGCGCCCGGGACAGAGGTCGCAGGCGTCTTCACAACCTCGAAATGCCCCGGCGCACCGGTCGAATGGTGCCGCGAGGCGCTCAAGGGCGGCAGCGCGCGCGTGCTGGTCGTCAATTCGGGCAACGCCAATGCCTTCACCGGCCTCAAGGGCCGTGAAGCGGTCAAGCTGACAGCCGCGATCGCTGCAAAGGCCGTCAGCTGCAAGCCCGGCGAAGTGTTCATCTCGTCCACAGGCGTGATCGGCGAGCCACTCGACGCAACCAAGTTCGAGGGCGTGCTCGAAACCTGCGCCAAGGCTGCCAAGGATGGCCCCTGGCTTGAAGCCGCCCGCGCCATCATGACCACCGACACCTATCCGAAAGTGGCTGTGCGAACGGTCAGGCTTGGCAACGTCGACGTCAACCTTGTCGGCATCGCCAAGGGTGCCGGCATGATCGCGCCCGACATGGCGACGATGCTGTCCTACGTGTTCACGGATGCGCCCATTTCGGCAGCGGCCCTGCAGTTCATGCTGTCGCAAGGCGTGAAGGGCAGCTTCAATGCGATCACGGTCGACAGCGACACATCGACCTCCGACACGTTGCTGGTGTTCGCGACGCAGGCAGCCGCGAAGCGAGGCGCACCACGCATCGAAAGCGCCGGCGACAGGCGCTTGACCGCCTTCAAGGCCGCTTTCTCAAGCCTGCTGATGGAGCTCTCGCACATGGTGGTGCGTGACGGCGAAGGAGCCCGCAAGTTCGTGCGCGTCACGGTCGAGGGAGCGGTCAGCAACGCCTCGGCCAGGCGGGTGGCCCTGTCGATCGCCAATTCGCCGCTGGTCAAGACTGCCATTGCGGGCGAGGATGCCAACTGGGGCCGCGTGGTGATGGCTGTCGGCAAGGCCGGGGAGCCGGCCGATCGGGACAGGCTCGACATCTATTTCGGCGACATCCGCGTCGCCACCGCCGGCGCGCGCGATCCGGCCTATTCGGAGGCCGCAACCACCGGCTACATGCAGGGGCAGGATCTCGCGATCCGCGTCGCCATGGGCCTTGGCCGGGGTCGCGCCACGGTCTGGACCTGTGATCTTACCAAGGCCTATGTCGAGATCAACGGCGACTACCGCTCGTGACTGAGCGCCCTTCGGCATCAACGCTGTTCGTTGCCGGGCATCTTGCCATCTGTGCGGCCACCTGGGGGTCGAGCTTCATCTTCATCAAGCTCACCGATGGCGCGGTTGACCCGATCACCCTGTCGGTGATCAGGGCCGGCATCGCGGCGGTGGCCATGGTGCTGTGGGTGATGTGGCTGGGCCAGGTTCCGTGGCCACACCGCGACGAGTGGCAGGACTGGCTGGTGCTCGGCAGCGTCAATGGCTGGATTCCCAACATTCTCGTCGCCTTCGCGCTCGAACGCATGACGGCCGGGATGGCGTCGATGGTGCAGGCCGCCACCCCCGTCTTCACGGCCTTCTTCGCCCATTTGCTGTTTGCCGATGAGCGGCTCGGGCGCCAGCGCCTCCTCGGACTGGCGATCGGCTTTGGCGGGACCCTGTTGCTGGTGGCCCCGCGCCTCGGGCAGGGCGGATCAGAGGCCGTCGCGATCCTGGCGATGATCGGCGTGGTGATCGGCTATGGGTCGGGCAACATCTATGCGCGCTACCGCCGGACGGTGCGGCCCGAGCGGCTGGCACTGGGCCAGCAGGTGGTGTCCGCCGCGGTGTCCGCGCCGCTGGCCCTGCTGATCATGGGACCCATGGCCAGCGTGACGGCGTTGCGGGAGCATGGCTGGGTCCTTCTGGCGCTGGGGCTGTTCTGCACGGCGGTGCCGATCCTGGCCTTCATGCGGCTGATCACGCGGGCCGGACCGACAAAGGCCTCCATGACCGGCTACCTCGCCCCCGCAACAGCGGTGTTTCTCGGGATGGTCGTGCTCGGCGAACGCCTGACGCCCGGTCAGATCTTAGGCGGGCTCGTCATCTTTCTCGGCGTCGCGATCATCACCCTTTCACCCGCCACCCGTACGCCGCTCAAGGAGGCCGGCTCATGAAACTGACGCTTGTGGTCGCCTGCGCCCTCATCGACGCGGACAACCGCGTGCTGGTGACGCAACGCCCGGAAGGCAAGGCGCTGGCCGGCCTGTGGGAGTTCCCCGGCGGCAAACTCGAAGCCGGCGAACGGCCCGAGATGGCGCTGATCCGGGAATTGCAGGAGGAGCTTGGCATCGAGGTCCAGGAGCCCTGCCTCGCACCCCTGACCTTTGCCAGCCACGGCTACGACGGCTTTCACCTTCTGATGCCGCTTTACATCTGCCGGCGCTGGGAAGGGCTTCCGCGCCCGGCGGAAGGTCAGGCGATGAAATGGGTCAGGCCCGGCAGGCTGCGTGACCTTGCGATGCCGCCTGCCGACCTGCCGCTGATCCCGCCGCTGATCGACCTTCTGGGGCCGTGACGGTCAACGACCGCCGCGCAGAACGAGCTTGTCGTCACGGACCTCGTAGCTGGAGAGCCGCTCCAGAAAGGTCATGCCAAGCAGATTCTCGCTCAGCGCCCCTGGGCGCGCCACCAGCGCCTCGACGCGCGACTCGGAAATCGGCCCGATGTGAATCCGGTCGAGCCGCACACGGGCCGCCGTGGTGCGGCCGTTGGCGGTCGATACGTTCACCGTGTAGTCGAGCCCTGCCGGATCCAGGCCCGCCGCGCGCGCTGTCGCATCCGTCAGAACGACGGCGCTGGCCCCGGTGTCGAACAGGAAGCGCGCATCGCGTCCGTTGACCTTGCCCGCCATGACGAAACTGCCGCTGCGCGACCGCGCGATGATCACTTCGCCGCCGCGCGCCATCACGACATGGCCCGGCGCCACCTCTGCCAGCACCCGGTTGGCGACGTCCTGAATCTCGAAGCGGTAGGCATAGCCGGCAAGCAGCCCGAACAGGATCACGAGCCACAGCAGCGCATTGCGCGCGGCTTCACGCCACCTGCCCTGGAAGGCGGACGCCCCCCAGCCCAGCGCCATCAGGCCGAAGACGCTGAGCGACACCAGCGACGCAAACATCGACGGCTCGAGGCCGGCGATCGTCTCACCCTCGCCAAAGAGGGCCAGCATGATCATGGCCGCAACAACCACAGCAAGGAGGATGAACTGGATCATGTGGCTGGCCTGGCTCCGTTCCGGCTGGATATGGTTCGCCCGCCCTGCCGCGAAAAGCCCCGTCAGTGGGCCAACCCGGCAGCAAGTCCGACATAGATGGCGATTTCCGACAGTTGCTGCGCCGCGCCGGCAATATCGCCCGTCTGACCGCCGATCAGGCGGCGCGCGAGGCCGGCAAGGATGTTGACAGCCAGGCTCGAGAGCACCAGTCCGGCCAAGACGCCCCAGACCGGCAGGCCGCATGCGATCGCCAGGATCAGCGTCAACAGCAGCGCTTGGGCGCCAGCCAGCAGCGCGACCTTGATGACCGGGCGCCCCACGGCGGCGGAGGCGCCGTAAGCGCGGGCGGTGGGCAAGGTCGCGAGAATGCGGATGCCCTCCGTGCGGGAGACAACGGATGCGACGAGCAGGGCACCGAGCAGGGCGTCGAGTCCGCCAAGTTTGAGGATCGACGCCAGCGCAATCACCCTGAGCATCAGCGACAGCATGATGGCGCAGCCGGCGAAAACGCCGATGCGGCTGTCCTTCATGATCTCGAGACGCCGCTCGACATCGTGCCCGCCGAACAGGCCGTCACAGGTATCGCCAAGACCATCCTCGTGAAACGCGCCGGTCGACATGACCAGCGCGGCAACAGCCAGGGCGGCAACAAGCAGGGCCTCGAGCCGGAGAGCAACGCCCAGCGCCACGACCAACCCGGCCGGCAGCGCGATCAGCAGTGACGCGACCGGCAGCCCGACCGGCTCGATCCTGAAATCGGGGATGGCATGCGGATCAGCTTCGCCCGGAAGGGCCGGCATCGGCAACCGCGAGTAGAAACGGACGCAACGGGCCACCGCAAGCGCAAACCGGGCGGGCGTGACGGCTGGGACAGGGTCGGTCTGGGCAGTGATCATGTCGCTCATGGAAGGTTCGGACGGCAATCGGGACGGCTTGTCTGGACTTCGGGGTTCACAGCAATGTAGCAGAACACAGCCGATTCTCCCGAAAGCTCGCATTCATGCCCGTCCTTGCCTCCGGTCTGCCCTTCGATGACGTGCGCGCGCTGCTGCGCTCGATGCCGGGGCCCGATCGGCTTGCGGCCGATGCCGTCGCGGCGCGTGACAGGGCGTTGACCAAGCCGCAAGGCAGCCTGGGCCGGCTTGAGGAACTCGCCATGTGGATGGCCGCCTGGCAAGGCAAGTCCAAGCCAAGCTGCGCGCGTCCGCTGGTCTGCGTCTTCGCCGCCAATCACGGCGTCGCGCAGCATGGGGTCTCGGCCTTTCCGCAAAGCGTTACCCAGCAGATGCTCGAGAACTTCGCGGCGGGCGGCGCGGCCATCAACCAGATCTGCGCGGCCTTCGACCTCGGCTTCAAGGTCTTCGACCTTGCACTCGATCTGCCCACCCAGGACTTCACCCAGCGCCCGGCCCTCGACGAAAAGGCGACCGTCGCGACCATGGCATTCGGGATGGAGGCAGTTTCGGGCGGCGCCGACCTGCTGATCCTGGGCGAAATGGGGATCGGCAACACCACCTCCGCCGCCGCGATCTATGCCGCGCTTTACGGCGGCGGCGCCCTGCATTGGGCCGGACGCGGCACGGGCGTCGACAGCGACGGCTATGCCCGCAAGCTGATGGCGATCGACATGGCGATCGACCTGCACAAGGGCCATCTGAACGACCCGCTCGAGGTGCTGAGCCGCGTTGGCGGGCGCGAGATCGCGGCCCTGTGCGGCGCCATCATCGCCGCGCGCCTGCAACGAATCCCCGTCGTCCTCGATGGCTACGTGGTCACGGCGGCTGCCGCCATCCTGCACGCGCTCGACCCGACCGCCCTCGACCATTGCGTGGCAGGCCATCTGTCCGCCGAAGGCGCGCACCAGGAGGTCCTCGTCCGCCTCGGCAAGGTGCCATTGCTGGCGCTGGACATGCGCCTTGGCGAAGCCACGGGCGCTGCCTTGGCCGCAGCCATGATCAAGGCCGCTGTGGCCACCCATAACGGCATGGCGACCTTCGCGCAGGCGAAGGTCTCGCCCCAGGGTTAGTCCCTCTAGCGCAAGGGGCCAGTGCCTCCAACGCTTGTTGGCGCGCGGCGGAATGGTTATGTTGCAATGCAACAGATGAACCCTTTCCCCTAGCACAAGGATGTCCCATGGCCCTGAAGAACCGCACCGCCGTGATCACCGGCTCCACCAGCGGCATCGGCCTCGGCATCGCCAAGGCCTTCGCCGCCGAGGGCTGCAGCATCGTTCTCAACGGCTTGCCGACGCCCGATTGCGAAGCGATCCGGGCCGGACTGGCGGCGGAATTCGGGGTAAAGGCGCTGTTCGATCCCGCCGACATGGCAAAGACCGCTGAGGTCAGGGGCCTGATCAAGCGTGCCGAAGCGGCTTTCGGCGCAGTCGACATCCTCGTCAACAATGCCGGAATCCAGCACGTCGCGCCGATCGAGGATTTTCCCGAGGACAAGCTCGACCTGATCATGCGGATCAACTTCTATGCGGGCTATCACGCAACCGCCGCCGTGATTGCGGGGATGAAGGCGCGCAAATGGGGCCGGATCATCAACATCACCTCCGCCCACAGCCTTGTCGCGTCGCCGTTCAAGTCGGCCTATGTCGCCTCCAAGCACGCGGTCGCCGGCATGGCCAAGACTGTCGCCCTTGAGGTCGCGACCGACGGGATCACCATCAACTGCATCGCACCGGGCTATGTCTGGACGCCACTGGTGGAGAAGCAGATCCCGGACACGATGGCGGCGCGCGGCATGACGATGGACCAGGTGATCAACGAGGTGCTGCTGAAGGCTCAGCCGACCAAGCGCTTCGTTTCCATCGAGGAGGTTGCGGCGACCGCCGTCTTCCTCGCATCCGATGCAGCCGCATCCGTGACGGGGACGACCCTTTCCGTCGATGGCGGCTGGACAGCGGCGTGAGCGCCGTCCGAAAACCCATTTCCCTGGCGCTTCAGGGCGGCGGTGCCCACGGAGCCTTCACCTGGGGCGTGCTTGACCTGCTCTTGGAGGACGGACGGCTCTCGATCGATGCGATCTCGGGCACCAGCGCCGGAGCGATGAACGCCGTGGTGCTGGCCGATGGCTGGCTTGATGGTGGCGCCAAGGGGGCCCGCGCAAAGCTGGAAGCCTACTGGCGTGCGGTCAGCAGCGATGGCAAGCTGAGCGCGACCCAGCGGACCCTGTTCGACAGTTTCCTCGGTGCCTCGCCGCTGCACGGCTTCGGCATCGGCGCGTTTTGGCTCGATCTGTTCAAGAAGTCTGCCAGCCCGTACCATTTCAACCCGCTCAACATCAATCCGCTGAGGGATTTTCTGCAGCGCGAGATCAACTTCGAGACGGTGCGGGCCTGCACCGACATCAAGCTCTTCATTGCCGCCACCAATGTCGAGACGGGCAAGGTCAAGATCTTCGAAGGGCGCGAGTTGACGCCCGACCATGTCATGGCCTCGGCCTGCCTGCCCACGATCTTCCAGGCTGTGGTGATCGACGGCGTGCCGTACTGGGACGGCGGCTACATGGGCAATCCGGCGCTCTATCCGCTGATCTATGGCGCGGGCACCGACGACATCTTGCTGGTGCAGATCAACCCGGTGGAGCGTAAGGGCACGCCGATGACGCCGCGCGACATCCAGAACCGGCTGAACGAGATCACCTTCAATGCGACCTTGCTGCGCGAAATGCGCGCGATCGACTTCGTGACCCGCCTGATCGACAAGGGCAAACTGTCGACAGCGGAGTACAAGAAAGTGCTCATGCACCGCATCGCACTGTCCGAGTCACTGAAGGACATCGATGCCTCGTCCAAGGCGGACGCCACATGGGACTTCTTCGTCATGCTGAAAAAGGCCGGCAGGACGGCGGCCCGCAAATGGCTCGACACGTGTTTCGATGACATCGGCGCGCGGTCCACCATCGACCTGCGCAAGGAGTTCGGCTGAGTTCAGGGCTTGAGTTGCCACACGGTGGTCTGCTTGATCGCAAGGTCCTCGAGTTCCCGCGTCACCGGCACGGCATAGCTGATGAGCGGGACCAGCCGCTCCTTTGGCAAGTAGGCCCGGCCGGGGTCGCCCACCAGCACAACCGCGCCGCGTGCCGCCAGGCCGGCCAACCAGTCGATGACACGGGCCGCAAGCCCGCGCTCGTAGCAGATGTCCCCCGCCAGAACCGTCTCCCAGCCGTCATCCAGACCGATCTGGTCCTGTTCGAGCGCTCGAAGGCTGACGCCGTTGGCTGCTGCGTTCAACGCCAGCGCGGCCAGCGCGAACGGATCGATCTCGGCGGCGTCCACCGAGGCCGCGCCGGCCCGGGCAGCCGCAAGCGCCACCAGGCCGGAGCCCGAGGCGAAATCCAGCACGCGCCGATCCTGAACCAACGCCGGGTTGTCGAGCACATAGCGGGCCAGCGCCTGCCCGCCGGCCCAGGCGAAGGCCCAGAACGGCGGCGGCAAACCGATCTCGCCCAGTTCCTCCTCGGTCCTGAGCCAGAGCGGGGTCGCCTCATCGGCGACATACAGGGAAATCTCCGGCGCATGGGGCACCGGGCGGAGCCGCGTGTTGGCCAGCACGAAGGCCCGTCGCGCTGCGGGCGAGTGGGCCGGGAGCGTGCTCATGGGGCGCCCTGCCCGGAAACCTGTTTGCCCCATATGGCCTTCAGGGCCTCCATCACGTCGCGCTCGGCATAGCCGGCCAGGACCTTGTCACGGCCCGCGCGGCCCATGCGCTCCACCAGCCCCGGAGCGCGCGCCATGAGCGCGATCGCCTCTGTCAGCGCCTCGACATCGCCGGACGGCACGACGCAACCATCGATGCCGTCGCGCACGAAGGAGCCGCAGCCGGCGACATCGGTGGTGATCACCGGCCGGCAGGCAGCCGCAGCCTGGCTCAGGATCGCGGGCAACCCATCGCCTCCCCGGGAGGGCAGGATCAGCGCGTGATGCTGACGCCAGATCGGGCCAATGTCAGGCGTCGGTCCGTACCAGCTGATGCCCGGCTGCGCGCTCCAGCCCGAGAGGGTCTCGGCCGGGACGGCCCGCGGCGACGGGGGGAAGGCAGCGCCGATCAGGGACAACGTGACGTCCAAACCCTTAGCACGCGCCATTCGGACCGCCGCCACGGCGAGATCGGGACCGTTGGCCCACAGCAGCGGCGAACCGAACACCAGTTTCAGCGGTGGTGCCCATGGCATCGGTTCGGGACCATGCAGCACGGGGTCGACGCCCAGCCCGCCAATGACCCGCACCCGGTCCGGCACGGCCTCCGTCAGGCCGAGCAATGCTGGGTCATCGGGGTTGTCGAACAGCAGCAGAGCGCCGCGAGAGGCCATGGCTGCCAGCACCGTACGGGCCAACGCACGCAGCAGCGCTCCGGCGGCATCGGGGCGTGCGCAGAAAGGGCCGAGGCCGTTGAATGCGCAGATGCAGGGGGCAGAGTTCCCCGCCAGCATCGCCGCCACGCGCCCGAGCAGAACCGCCCTCAGCCCAAGACAGTGCAGCAGATCCGGGCTTTCCTCAGTGAGGATCTGGCGCAGCGCGGTCACCTGCCGCCACAGGAGCTGCGGCGAACGGCTCCGGGTTGGCGCGGGCAGCGCCACGAAGCGCGCCCCCGCTGCCTCGATCAGGCGGCGATGGCCGCTCTCGCGGGCCACCACGACCGGATCAAGGCCAAGCTCAAGAGCCGCCCTGACAGCCGGCAGATGGCGCAGGGCAAAGAGCCAGTCCTCGCTGCCGACAAGAAGCAGTCGCGGCATGGCCTCCCCTGCCCAGCTCTTGCGCCCTCACCCCGCTCAGGCCGATTCACCCACGGCCTGAAGATACAGATCGAGCACGGCTTCCTCCTCCCGGCGCTCGCGCAGGTCGCGTTTGCGGATCGAGATCACCTTGCGCAACACCTTGACATCATAGCCATTGGCCTTTGCCTCGGAGTAGACCTCCTTGATGTCGTCAGCGATGGTTTTCTTCTCGTCCTCAAGACGTTCGATGCGCTGCACGATGGACTTGAGCTGGTCGCCCTGAATGGCGTCGGACATGATGCGAGTTCCCTGATGGACAGGGCTGACGTGATGCCTTCGCAGCGCCGCGTCAACCCGTCCGCGCTTCAATGCTGTGGCTTGTTCGCCCCGAAGGCCGCTTTCTGCTCAGGAGTAGCCTCGCCCTGATGCAGCGCCTTCCAGGCGTCATAGCTCATGCCGTAGACCAGTTCGCGGCTGGCGTCCCTGCTGATCGCAAGACCACGGGCGTCAGCCGCATCCTTGAGCCAGTTCGACAGGCAGTTCCGGCAGAACCCGGCCAGGTTCATCATGTCGATGTTCTGGACTTCGGCATGGTCACGCAAATGCTGAACGAGGCGACGGAAAGCCGCAGCCTCAAGCTCCGTCATGGTCTTGGGATCGATCGCGGTCATGGTGGCTCTCCTGAGGTGGGTGTGCACCCGATCTAGGAGCCTGCGCCGGCAATTGCGAGGGGGCAGGCCATGGTCCTTCGCCAGTCGGCGAGGATCGGGAGCAGCATCTCGGCGAGCCGATCAGCCCAGACCTCGGCATCCACCCTGGCCGCGATCAGGTCCTGCCTGAGCTCGATCAGGACATTCGGCAAGCCGGCGCGTGTGGCATGACGATCGATCGTGTCGCCTTCGAGCCAGCCGGCATAAGGCTCGTTGTCACCCACGATCAGTCCTGGTTCGGCACGCAAGGCCGCGAAAAGCGGTTTGGTCAGGCGGTCGTCGCGGTCCCAGAGCAGACCGATATGCCAGGGGCGGGGCTGCCCACGCCACACTGGCGTGAACGAATGCACCGAGATGATCGCTGGCGGACAGCCCGCCGCCAGCGCAGCGACAAGCGCGTCAGCGATGGCGGCATCATAGGGCTCGTAGTACCGGGCAATCCGCGCCGCGATCCCGGCCTCATCCAGCGTTGCGTTGCCAGGCACAATCGCACCATCGGACAGACGCATCACCAGGGTCGGATCGTCGCGTCCCCGGTTCGGATCAATCAGGAGCCGCGAAAAGGTTGACAGCAGGGCCGGACAGCCAAGCCGGGCCGCGAGCCGGCGGCTCACCCAGGCCGCACCGATGTCATAGGCGATGTGGCGCTGGCGCTGCGCCGGCGGCAGGCCGAGCCCATCCAGCTCCGGCGGAATGGCGTTTGAGGCATGGTCGCACAGGACAAGGGCCCCGGACATGCGTGAGCCCCGGATGCGCTCAACATCCCCGATCGCCAGCGGCGGCGTTGCCTCCACAGGCGCGTCAATATCCCGTTCAGCCATCAGCCCGACCCGATCCGCGATTGCAGATGACACAGCTTGTCAAATCGGTCTAACAAGAATTCCTCTTCCGCCTGAAGAAACACCCTCGTGCAAGAAGTGCGCATGCCAGTGGATCCATCGCTTCGCGCGTTGCTCACATCGATCTACGCGGCTGCGGTTGAGGCGGCCCTGCCTGCGCGCAGCCTCGTGCCTGACCTGCCCGCCATGCCCAGGGGCCGGCTGATCCTTCTTGCCGCAGGCAAGGCCGCCGGTAGCATGACCCCCGCAGCCGAAAACCACTATCTCGACACCCTCAACATCGATCCCGCCCGCATCACAGGCGTGGCGGTGGCGCGGCATGGTTATGGCGCGCCGACGCGCCTGGTGCCAATGATCGAGGCTGGCCACCCGGTGCCGGACGTGCACAGTGTCGACGCCGCCAGGCGCGCGCTGGAACTCGCCCGCGGGGCCGGACCTGACGATCTCGTGCTGGTGCTGCTCTCGGGAGGCGGTTCGGCCAACTGGATCGCGCCCGCCGGGTCGCTGACACTGGCCGAGAAGCAGGGAATCACGCGCTCGCTGTTGCATTCGGGCGCCTCGATCGATGAGATCAACACGGTGCGCAAGCGGCTTTCGCTGATCAAGGGCGGACGTCTCGCGCTGGCCGCCTATCCGGCGCCTGTGCTGACGCTGGCCGTCTCGGACGTCCCGGGCGACGACCCCGCCATCATCGCCTCGGGTCCGACGGTCGCAGATGCATCGACCAATGCCGATGCACGGGCCGTGATCACCCGATACGGCATCACTTTGCCCGAGAGCGCGTCAGCGTTGCTGGGCTCCGCGTCCATGGAAACACCCAAGCCTGGTGATCCGGCGCTGGCGCGCTCCGCTTTCCGGATCATTGCCCGGCCGGCTGACGCGGTCATGGCCGCGGCCGGACGCTGCTCCGCGCTCGGCTACGACGCCATCTCGCTGGGCGCCGATGTGGAGGGCGAGGCCCGGACGGTGGCGGACGCCCATGCCGAGCGCGCGAGGGCCCTGAAAGCCGCTGGCCGGCGCGCGGCGCTGGTCTCGGGCGGCGAATTGACCGTGACCGTCGCCGGCAAGGGGCGCGGCGGCCCCAACCAGGAATACGCGCTTGGGCTTGCCCTCGCCTTGCGCGGTGAAGCGGGCATCGCCGCGGTCTCGGGCGATACGGACGGAACCGATGGCGGCGGCGGCGCGGCCAGCGACCCTGCCGGCGCGTTGATCGACGCTACCACGCTTGCCCGGGCGCAGAGGCTGGGCATCGACGCGGCTGGGCGGTTGGCCGACAATGACTCGACGGGCTTCTTCGAGGCGCTTGGCGACCTTCTCGTACCCGGTCCAACCCGCACCAATGTGAACGACTGCCGCGTCATTCTGATCGATCCATGAGCCGCTCCAACCTCTCCAAGCGCTTCGGACTGGCCAGCCTGACGGTGCTGTCGGGACTGCTGCTGTCGAGTGTTGCAAGAGCTGACCTCCGGATCTGCAACACCACCGGCAGCCGCGTCGGGGTTGCGCTGGGCTACCGCGATGCGCAAGGCTGGATCACCGAAGGATGGTGGAACCTGAGCCCGCGCGGCTGCGAAACGATCCTGCGCGGCACACTCGCGGCGCGGTTCTACTACATCCACGCCATCGACTATGACAAAGGCGGCGAGTGGACCGGAAAGTCGATCATGTGTGTTCGCAACCGGGAATTCACGATCCGTGGTATCGAGGACTGCCTGCCGCGCGGCTTCGAGCGGGCCAGTTTCTTCGAGGTCGATACCGGCGAGCAGAAAAGCTGGACCATTCAACTCACTGACGCGCCGCGTTAGAGAACGGACACCCGATGACCATGCGCCGCCACCGCCGCGTCAAGATACTCGCCACGCTCGGCCCGGCGTCCTCCAATCCGGAGATGGCCGGCAAGCTCTTTGAAGCCGGGGCCGATGTCTTCCGCCTCAACATGAGCCACCTGCCACGCGAACAGCTGGCGGAGAAGGTCGCGATGCTCCGCGCCCTGGAGAACATCTATCGCCGGCCGGTCGGCATCTTGGTCGACCTGCAGGGCCCAAAGCTGCGCGTCGGGGCTTTTGCGGACGAAGCCGGCGTGATGCTCGAGGTCGGGGCGAAGTTCACCCTCGACAGCGACAAGAAGGCTGGCGATGCGACAAGGGTGCATCTGCCACATCCCGAGATCCTTGAGGCGCTGGAGAAGGGTCATGCGCTCATTCTCGATGATGGCAAGCTCAAGCTGGTCGTCGAGACCGCCAGCAAGACCAGAGCGGTGACCCGCGTCGTCATCGGTGGAATGCTCAAGGCCCGCAAGGGTGTCAGTCTGCCCGACACGGTTATCCCCGTCTCCGCCATGACGGACAAGGATCGGGCCGATGCCGAGGTCGCGGCGGAGGTCGGCGTGGACTGGATCGCGCTGTCGTTCGTGCAGCGCCCCGAGGACATTGCCGACCTGCGCAAGATCGTGGGCCGACGCGCTGCGATCCTCGCCAAGATCGAAAAGCCCCAGGCCGTGCTGAGGCTCGACGCGATCATGGAGGCCGCCGACGCGCTGATGGTGGCGCGCGGCGATCTCGGCGTCGAGATGCCGCTCGAAAAGGTTCCGGGCACGCAGAAGCGCATCACCCGCGCCGCACGACGGACCGGCAAGCCGGTGGTGGTGGCAACCCAGATGCTGGAAAGCATGATCACGGCGCCCGTCCCGACCCGCGCCGAGGTCTCGGATGTTGCGACGGCCGTGTTCGAAGGCGCTGACGCCGTGATGCTGTCGGCGGAAAGCGCCTCTGGCGTCTATCCGATCGAATCGGTCACGATGATGAACCGCATCGCCGAGGAGGTGGAGAGCGACCCGGTTTACCGCGCGCTTATCGACGGGCAGCGGGCGAAGCCGGAGATGACGGGCGCGGACGCGATCGCCGCTTCGGCGCACCAGATCACCGATACGCTCAATCTCACCGCGATCTGCGCCTGGACCTCGTCGGGCTCGACAGCCATGCGCATCGCCCGCGAACGGCCCAACTCAACGGTGATCGCTCTGACGCCAAACCGCGCCACGGCGCGGCGGTTGACCCTGGTCTGGGGCGTGCACCCGGTGCTCACCAAGGATGCCAGCGACATGGAGGACATGGCGTCGCGCGCGTGCAAGTTCGCGGTGCGCGAGGGCTACGCAAAGGTCGGCGACCGCATCACGATCGTGGCCGGGGTCCCCTTCGGCAAGCCCGGCGCGACCAACATGGTCCGCATCGCCTACGTCACACAGGAGCATGCTGCGCTCGCGTGAGTTTGCCTCGCGCTGATCCCCGCGCTTCGCTATAGTGACGCGCTGTCCTGACCCCGCTTTCCGATCAACGCCCCAGACCATCGGTGCCCATGCCCAGCACAAGCCCAGCGCCACAGCCCCTTTCGAGCAAGGCGAGCGACGCGTTCGCGGACGCAATCTTGTCGAAACTGACCTATGACGTCGGCAAGGATCCGGACAAGGCCTCGGACCGGGACTGGCTGATCGCCACTGTGCTGGCGACACGTGACCGCATCGTCGACCGCTGGATGCAGACGACACGGACGGTCTATGGCGATGGGCGCAAACGGGTCTACTACCTGTCGCTCGAATTCCTGATCGGCCGGCTGCTCGGCGACGCGCTCGGCAATCTGGGCCTGACGGCGACGGCGCGCAGTGCGCTGGCTGGCCTGGGCGTCGACCTTGAGCGCCTGCGGGCGCTCGAGCCGGACGCGGCGCTCGGCAATGGCGGGCTCGGCCGGCTCGCGGCTTGCTTCATGGAAAGCATGGCGACCCTGTCGATCGCCGCCTATGGCTATGGCATCCGATACGATCACGGCTTGTTCCGCCAGCGCATCAAGGATGGCTGGCAACTGGAGTATCCCGAGAACTGGCTGTCCTTCGGCAATCCCTGGGAGTTCGAACGACCGGAAGTTGCCTATCCCGTCGGCTTTGGCGGCGCGGTGGAAGCGCTGACCCGTGTCGATGGCGCGACGCACCATGTCTGGCGCCCGGCCGAAACGGTCGACGCCGTCGCCTATGACACGCCGGTGGTCGGCTGGCGCGGACAGCATGTCAACACGCTGCGGCTGTGGTCAGCCAAGTCAAGCGACCCGCTCAGGCTGGACGCCTTCAACCGCGGTGACCATGTCGGGGCACTCGCGGACCGCGTTAGGCTCGAGGCGGTCTCGAAGGTGCTGTATCCCTCCGACGCGACGCCTGCGGGGCAGGAGTTGCGCCTGCGGCAGGAGTACTTCTTTGCCTCCGCCTCGCTGCAGGACCTGGTGCGCCGGCACATCAGCCAGCACGTCACGGTCAAGACCTTGTCCGACCACGCCGCGATCCAGCTCAACGACACCCACCCTGCCATCGCCGTGCCGGAGCTGATGCGCATTCTCGTCGACGAGCACATGGTGGACTGGGACGAGGCCTGGGACATCACACGCCACACCTTTTCCTACACCAACCACACCTTGCTGCCCGAAGCGCTCGAGAGCTGGCCCGTGCCGCTGCTCGAACGGCTGCTGCCGCGCCACATGCAGATCATCTATCTGATGAACGCGGCACAACTCGAAGCCATCCGTCGCAATCCGGCGCTCGATGATGGGTTGATGTCGTCCGTCTCGCTGATCGACGAGCACAATGGCCGCCGGGTCCGCATGGGTAACCTCGCCTTTATCGGCTCGCACAAGGTCAACGGCGTCTCGGCGCTGCACACGGACCTGATGCGGCAGACCGTGTTTCACGACCTCAACAGCGTGTTTCCGGGCCGGATCGTCAACAAGACCAATGGCATCACCTTCCGGCGCTGGCTGTTCGAGGCCAATCCGGGCCTGACGCGTCTGCTTGTGGAGGCGGCCGGCCCGCGCCTGATGGATGATCCATCCGGGCTCACCGCGCTGGAGCCGTTTGCGCAGGATGCTGCCTTCCGCCAGCGCTTCAGGGCCGAAAGGCGGGCCAACAAGCTCGTGCTCGCCGCCATCGTCAAGGAACGGCTCGGCATCAAGCTCGATCCGGACGCGCTGTTCGATGTGCAGATCAAGCGCATTCACGAGTACAAGCGCCAGCTGCTCAATATCCTCGAAACGATCGCGCTGTATGACGCGATCCGGGCCCAGCCGACGAAGGACTGGACGCCGCGCGTCAAGATCTTCGCCGGCAAGGCGGCGGCGAGCTATCATCAGGCCAAGCTGATCATCAAGCTGGCGAATGACGTGGCGCGCGTGGTCAACGGCGACCCGGCGATCCGGGGCCTGCTCAAGGTGGTGTTCGTGCCGAACTACAACGTTTCGCTGGCGGAGGCGATCATCCCGGCAGCCGACCTCTCCGAGCAGATCTCCACCGCCGGCATGGAGGCCTCCGGCACCGGCAACATGAAGTTTGCCCTGAACGGCGCGCTCACGATCGGCACGCTCGACGGCGCCAATGTGGAGATGCAGGACCATGTCGGAGCCGACAACATCTTCATCTTCGGCATGACCACGGTGGAGGTGGCAGCGCGGCGGATGAAGGGCATCGACATGCAGTCCACCATTGCAGGATCGCCCGTGCTGAAGGAGGTTCTGGATGCGTTGCGGGGCGGCGTGTTCTCGCCCGACGAGCCGGACCGTTTCAGGGGGCTCGTCGATGCCGTGACCTATCACGATCACTTCATGGTCGCGGGCGATTTCGACAGCTATTTCGGCGCCCAGCGCAGGCTCGACGACCTCTGGTGGCAGCCGGCCCAATGGTGGAGCAAGGCGATCCTCAATACGGCCCGGATGGGATGGTTCTCATCGGACCGCGCGATTGCCGAGTATGCGTCCGAGATCTGGAAAGTCGGCTCTCCCGCATGACGCCCTTGCCCCAGTTGAGCCGCTGAGATGGCCGTGGACCCGTGGCGCGCAACGGATGCCGAGATTGCCGCACTGGTCGAGGCCCGCCACCATGATCCGTTTGCGCTGCTTGGGCCGCACAGCTGTGCTTCCGGCACGGTGATGCGCGCCTTCGTTCCGCATGCCGAAGCCGTCTCAGTGCTGGGCCAGTCCGGCACATGGATCGCCGACCTGACGAGGCGCCATGATGCGGGCTTTTTCGAGGGCCTGCTGCCGGTGCCTGTCACGGATCCTTACCGGCTGGAAGCGTCCAACGCGGCGGGACGCTGGCTGATCGATGATCCTTACCGCCTGCCGCCCCTGCTTGGCGAAGTGGACGACTACCTGCTGGTCGAGGGAACCCACTGCACGCTCTATCAGCGGCTGGGCGCTCATCCAATGCGGCACCACGGGATTGACGGCGTCCATTTCGCCGTATGGGCGCCCCATGCCGACCGGGTCTCCGTGGTCGGCGACTTCAATGACTGGGACGGTCGCCGGCATCCGATGCGCCGCAGGGTCACATCCGGGTTATGGGAAATCTTTGTTCCCGGACCATCGCCGGGTTGCGCCTACAAGTTCGAGGTGCTGGCTCAGGACGGAAGGTTGCTGCCGCTGAAGGCCGACCCGATGGGCCAGCAGGCCGAGGTCCGGCCTTCCACGGCCTCGCGCGTCGCGCCGCCAAGCCGTCATCACTGGCGCGACGCTGCATGGATGGCCGGACGCGGCAGCGGTGACCGGCGGCGGTTGCCAATGTCGATCTATGAGGTCCATCTCGGCTCTTGGCGGCGAAACGAGGATGGCGGCTTTCCGAGCTATGACGAACTGGCCGCGCAACTGGTTCCCTATGCGGCGGGCATGGGCTTCACCCATATCGAGCTGATGCCTGTGTCGGAGCACCCGCTTGACGCATCCTGGGGCTACCAGCCGATCGGACTGTTCGCCCCCACCAGCCGCTTTGGCGATGCCGACGGCTTCCGCCGTTTCGTGGATGCCGCGCACCAGGCGGGGCTCGGCATCATCATCGACTGGGTCCCGGCCCATTTCCCTGTCGACGTGCACGGGCTCGCGCAATTCGATGGCACGGCGCTGTACGAGCATGCCGACCCGCGGCGCGGCTTCCATCCCGACTGGAACACTGCCATCTACGACTTCGGACGCCGCGAGGTGGCCAATGTCCTGGCCGCCAACGCGCTCTACTGGCTCGATGAATTTCACGTTGACGCGCTCAGGGTCGATGCCGTTGCGTCGATGCTCTACCTCGACTACTCGCGCAAGCACGGCGAATGGCTGCCCAATGCCGAGGGCGGCAACCAGAACCATGAAGCCGTCCGATTTCTGCAGACCATGAACACGCTGGTCTATGGCCGGTTTCCGGGCGCGATCACCATCGCGGAGGAATCGACCGCCTGGCCGGGCGTGTCGCAGCCGGTGCATGCGGGCGGGCTCGGCTTCGGCTTCAAGTGGAACATGGGCTGGATGAACGACACGCTCCAGTACATGGCCAAGGACCCCGCCCATCGCCGCTGGCATCATGACAAAATGACCTTCGGGCTGCTCTACGCCTTCAGCGAGAACTTCGTTCTGCCGCTGTCGCATGACGAGGTGGTGCACGGCAAAGGCACGATCCTCGGCCGCATGCCCGGTGACGAGTGGCAGCGCTTTGCCAATCTGAGGGCCTATTACGGCTTCATGTGGGGGCATCCGGGCAAGAAGCTGCTGTTCATGGGCCAGGAGTTTGCCCAGCAGCGCGAATGGAACCATGATACCTCGATTGACTGGCACCTGCGCGAGATGTCCCTGCATGCCGGCGTGCAGCGGCTGGTGCGCGACCTCAATCATCTTTACTGCAACAGGCCAGCCCTGCATCGGCTCGACTGCGAGCCCGCCGGCTTCCGCTGGATCGTGGCGGATGACAGCGAGCAATCCGTGCTCGCCTGGCTGCGCCTGTCCGATGACGGCGCCCCGCCCGTGGCGGTGGTCTGCAACTTCACACCCGTTCCGCGCGAGGGCTACAGGATCGGCTTGCCGCATGCCGGACGCTGGCGCGAGATCCTCAACACCGACGCCGAAATCTATGGCGGCGCGGGGATCGGCAACCGCGGCATGGCCTTCGCCGAACCGCAACCGCAACATGGTTTCGATGCTTCGGCGCAGATCACGGTGCCACCCCTTGCCACGGTCTACATGACATACGAATCTGACGGACAAAGCGCCTGACCAAGGCGCGACACCAAGGCCGCTCATGCAGCGCCGGACGAGGGAGCGCACGGGAATGCCGACACGGATCAGAACCAGCGACGCCGACGCGACGCCCTCCATCAACCGCGCGGTCGGGGCCAGCGCGCCGCTGTCTCGCTCGGCCATGGCCTATGTGCTGGCGGGCGGGCGCGGCAGCCGGCTGATGGAGCTCACTGACCGCCGCGCCAAACCGGCCGTCTATTTCGGCGGCAAGTCGCGGATCATCGACTTCGCGCTGTCGAATGCGCTTAACTCCGGCATCCGCCGCATCGGGGTGGCCACGCAGTACAAGGCTCACAGCCTGATCCGGCATCTGCAGCGGGGCTGGAACTTCTTCCGGCAGGAGCGCAACGAGAGCTTCGATATCCTGCCCGCCAGCCAGCGCATCTCCGAAGACCAGTGGTATGCCGGGACGGCGGACGCGGTCTACCAGAACATCGACATCATCGACGGCGCCGGGGCCGAGTACATGGTCATCCTGGCCGGCGACCATGTCTACAAGATGGACTACGAGCATATGCTCCAGCAGCATGTCAACACCAATGCTGATGTGACGATCGGCTGTCTCGAGGTGCCGAGGCGCGAAGCGTCGGGCTTTGGCGTGATGCATGTCGACGCGAAAGACCGGATCATCGACTTCCTTGAAAAGCCGAAGGATCCGCCCGCCATGCCGGGAAAGCCGGACGTCGCGCTGGCCAGCATGGGCATCTATGTCTTCAAGACACGATTCCTGCTTGATGAACTGACGCGGGATGCAAGCGATCCCACCTCAAGCCGCGACTTTGGCAAGGACATCATCCCCTATCTCGTCAAGAACGGGCGCGCCTTCGCCCACCATTTCTCCCGCTCCTGCGTTCGGTCCAGCAAGGAGGCCGCCTCCTACTGGCGCGACGTCGGCACCATCGACGCCTACTGGCAGGCCAACATCGACCTGACCGACATCGTTCCGGACCTTGATCTTTACGACAAGGACTGGCCGATCTGGACCTATGGCGAGATCACGCCGCCAGCCAAATTCGTGCATGACGAGGACGGACGGCGCGGCATGGCCTTGTCCTCGCTGGTGTCAGGCGGCTGCATCGTGTCGGGCGCGACGCTGAAGCGGACGCTGCTGTGCACGGGCGCGCGGATCAACTCCTTCAGCAAGATCGAGGAGGCGGTGATCCTGCCTTATGTCGAAGTGGGCCGGTCGGCCCGACTGACGCGCGTGGTCGTCGACCGCGGCGTGCATGTCCCGGACGGGCTTGTCGTCGGCGAAGATCCGATCGAGGACGCCAAACGCTTCCGCCGCACCGAAAGCGGCATCTGCCTGATCACGCAATCGATGATTGACCGGCTCGGATGACACGACAGACGCTTGAGGTCCTGGCTGTTGCGTCGGAGATCTTCCCGCTGGTCAAGACGGGCGGGCTGGCCGATGTCGTGGGGGCATTGCCTGCGGCCCTTGGACGGCAGGGTGTGGCCGTGACCACGCTCGTGCCGGGCTATCCGCCTGTGCTTGCGGCCCTGGATCGATCTGGGGCCGCTCTCGTCCTTCCTGACCTGTTCGGGGGACCGGCAACCGTGCTGAGCGGCGCCGTTGCGGGGCTGGACCTTCTCGTGCTCTCGGCAAGCCATCTTTATGAACGCCCCGGCAACCCCTATCTCGGGCCTGACGGCCGAGACTGGCCGGACAATGCCATCCGCTTTGCCGCCCTCGCCGCCGTCGGGGCGAGCATCGGACGCGGCGCGATCCGGAGCTACAGACCGGCCATCCTGCATGCCCATGACTGGCAGGCGGGCCTGACGGCCGCCTACCTCGCCTATGGGGGTCCACGGCCCCCTGCATCGGTGATGACGGTGCACAACCTCGCCTTCCAGGGGCAGTTCCCGGCCTCGCTGCTGCCCCGCCTCGGATTGCCGGACGACGCCTTCCGCTTCGACGGCATCGAGCATCACGGGATGATCGGCTATCTGAAAGCCGGCCTGCAGTTGTCGAGCCACGTCACCACGGTCTCGCCGACCTATGCCGACGAGATCCGCACGGTCGAAGGCGGCATGGGCCTCGACGGCCTGCTGCGCTACCGCAGCGACGCTGTCAGCGGCATCCTGAACGGGATCGACACCAGGGTCTGGAACCCTGCCAGCGACCCCCTCATTGCCGCGCCATACAAGGCGTCCAGCCTGAACGGAAAGCCGGCAAACAAGGCCGCCTTGCAGGAACGCCTCGGACTTTCCGTCATGCCCGACGCACCGCTGTTCGGCGTCATCAGCCGGCTGTCCTGGCAGAAAGGGCTCGACCTGCTGCCCGCCGCCCTGCCGCGCCTGATCGCGGGCGGCGCCCAGATGGTGCTGCTCGGTGCCGGCGAGCCGGAGCTCGAAACCGCTTTCACGACACTGGCCGACGCGCATCCGGGCACCGTCGCCTGCACGATCGGCTATGACGAGACGCTTGCGCATCAGATCCAGGCGGGAAGCGACTTCCTGATTGTTCCGTCCCGGTTCGAGCCATGCGGTCTCACCCAGCTTTGCGCGCTGCGCTATGGAACAATACCGGTGGTGAGCAAGGTCGGGGGGCTTGCCGACACCGTCGCAGACGGGCGCACCGGGATCGTGTTCGACGCCGTCAATGAAGCGGGCCTTGCGGCCGCACTTGACCGTGCCATCGCGCTCCATCACACCCCAAGGGCGTTCAAGGCGCTGGTTCGCTGCGGGATGGCGCAGGACGTGTCATGGGACGCGCCGGCGAAGGCCTATGCAAACCTCTATCGCGCGCTGGCAGGGCGGGCGCAGCACTGATTGACGGGAGATGACCATGATGCGCTCGATTCCGACCAGGCCGATTGCAGGGCAGAAGCCGGGCACATCGGGCCTGCGCAAGAAGGTCCCGGAGTTCGCCGCAGCGCATTACGCCGAAAACTTCATCCAGTCCGTGTTCGACAGTCTCGACGATACGGATGGACAGACGCTGGTGGTGGGCGGCGACGGGCGCTACCTCAACCGCGAGGTGATCGCCACGGTGATCCGGATGGCGGCGGCGAACGGCTTTGGCCGTCTGATCATCGGCCAGGGCGGCATCCTGTCCACCCCCGCGGCCTCGCATCTGATCCGCAAGCGCGAGGCCTTTGGCGGCCTGATCCTGTCGGCGAGCCACAATCCGGGCGGTCCGGACGGCGACTTCGGGATCAAGTACAACACCGGCAACGGCGGCCCTGCGCCGGAAAAGATCACCGAGGCGATCTTCCAGCGCACGGGCACGATCGAGCGCTACCTGATCGCCGACGCCGTGCCGCTCGACCTCGACCGCACAGGCGCGTTCCGCATCCCCGGCCGGCATGGCGAGATGGTCGTCGAGATCGTGAACGCGGTCACAGATTATCAGCAGCTCATGCAGACGCTGTTCGACTTCGACCGCATCCGCGACGCCATCCGGGGCGGGCTGAGGTTGCGGTTCGACGCCATGTCGGCGGTGACGGGTCCCTATGCGCACGCCATCCTGGAAGGGGCGCTCGGCTTTCCCAGGGGCTCGGTGGAGAATGGCGTGCCGCTTCCCGATTTCGGCGGCCACCACCCTGACCCCAACCTGGTGCATGCACGGCATCTGCTCGATCTCGCCATGTCGCCGGCGGCGCCGGACCTGTGCGCGGCCTCCGACGGTGACGGGGACCGGAACCTGATCATCGGCCGGGGACAGTTCGTGACGCCATCGGACAGCCTCGCCATGCTGGCCGCAAACGCGCATCTGGCTCCGGGCTATGCCAAGGGTCTTTCCGGGATTGCCCGCTCGATGCCCACCAGCCAGGCTGCCGACCGTGTCGCCGCGAAGCTCGGCATCCCCTGCTTCGAAACCCCCACCGGCTGGAAATTCTTCGGCAATCTGCTGGATGCCGGCCAGATCAGCATCTGTGGCGAGGAGAGCGCAGGCACCGGATCGGACCATGTGCGCGAAAAGGACGGGCTCTGGGCCGTCCTGCTGTGGCTCGACATCCTGGCGGCGCGCAAGCAGGGTGTCGCCGCAATCGTGCGCGAACACTGGTCCACCTATGGCCGCAACTACTACGCCCGGCACGATTACGAAGAAGTGCCGAGTGACGGCGCCAACGCCATGATGGCACGCCTGCGCGAGATGTTGCCGGGATTGAAGGGCAGGACCTTCGGCGCCCTGCATGTCGCCCATGCCGATGACTTCGCCTATTCTGACAGCATCGACGGCTCGGTGGCGCTGGCGCAGGGCATCCGCCTGCTGATGGCGGACGGCTCGCGGATCGTCTTCCGCCTGTCCGGCACCGGAACCGCCGGCGCCACTGTACGGGTCTATCTCGAACGCTACGAGCCAGACACCACGCGCCATGGCCTTGCCACGGCAACCGCCCTCGCCGATCTGATCACCGTTGCAGGCGATCTCGCGCGGATCGGGCACCATACCGGACGCAGCGCACCGTCCGTCATCACCTGATGGCGCAAGACCATCGCATCAGCCCCGGTGTGCCGGAGCCGATGGGCGTCACGCCTGTCGGTGACGGCATCAATGTCGCCGTGTTCTCGGCCCGTGCCACGCGGATCGAGCTGTGTCTGTTCGATGCGGATGACCGTGAGGTCGCGCGGCTGGCGCTGCCCGAACGAACCGGCGATGTCTGGCATGGCCATGTCGGAGGCATCCGGTCCGGACAGCGCTACGGCCTGCGCGCCCATGGTCCGTTCGCACCGCGTGACGGCCACAGGTTCAACGCGCACAAGCTGCTGCTTGACCCGCACAGCGCCCTGATTGACCGGCCGTTCACGCTTCATCCGTCGATGTTCGCCCATGTGCCGGGGCACCCCGACGCCGACCTGTCCTTTGATTCCAGCGACAGCGCGCCGTTCATGCCGAAGGCGATCGTGACCTCGCCGCTGCCGGCCCTGTCGCCGGGGCCCATCTCGCCATGGGATCGCACGGTGCTCTATGAACTGCATGTGCGGGGCTTTACCAAGCAGCACCGTGGTGTGCCCGAGGCGGTGCGCGGCCGCTTCGCCGGACTCGTCGAAACGGCGCCACTCGCGCACCTCGCCAGGCTCGGCGTGACCGCCGTGGAACTGATGCCGGTTGCAGCCTGGCTTGACGAGCGCCATCTGCCGCCGCTCGGCCTGAGCAACTACTGGGGCTACAATCCCGTGCTGTTCGGGGCGCCTGATCCGCGGCTTGCGCCCGGCGGCTGGGCTGAAATGCGCGAGGCTGTCGGAGGCCTTGCCGGGCGCGGCATCGAGACGATCCTTGATGTTGTGCTCAATCATAGCGGCGAAGGCGACGAGCTTGGCCCGACCGTTTCCCTGCGCGGGCTCGACAACGCCAGCTACTACCGGCTCGATCCGCACAATCCGCGCCTTTACGCGAATGACGCCGGCTGCGGCAACACGCTCGCACTGGAACGTCCCTGCGGTCTGCGGCTGGCCATGGACAGCCTCCGGCGCTTTGCGACTCAGGCTGGCGTGCACGGCTTCCGCTTTGATCTGGCCGCTACCCTCGGGCGGCGGGCGACGGGTTTCGAGCCGGACCATCCGCTGCTCGTGGCCATCGCGCAGGATCCAGTCCTCAGCAGGCTCAAGCTGATCGCCGAGCCGTGGGACATCGGTCTGGGCGGCTATCAGCTTGGCAACTTTCCTGCGGGCTGGGGCGAATGGAACGACCGCTACCGCGACACAGCCCGGCGCTTCTGGCGGGGTGACAGCGGTCTCATGGGCGAGATGGCAACACGCTTTGCCGGCTCTGCAGATGTGTTCGCGGCCCGCTCGCGGCCCCTGTCCCGGAGCATCAACTACATCACTGCGCATGATGGCCTGACCATCGCCGATCTGGTCAGCCACAGCGGCAAGCACAATCTACGCAATGGCGAGGACAATCGCGACGGAACCGACACCAACCATTCGTGGAACAACGGCGTCGAGGGCGGCACCGCCGATCCGGCGATCATCGCCGCGCGCCGGCGCGACGTGCGCGCCCTTCTGGGCACGCTGCTGCTGTCACGCGGCACACCCATGCTCAGCATGGGGGATGAACTGGGCCGCTCGCAGGGCGGCAACAACAACGCCTATGCGCAGGACAACGCGGTGTCCTGGCTCGACTGGGATCAGGCGGACGAGGAGCTGATCAGCCATACCGCACGACTGATCGCGACGCGTCTTGGCAACGCAGCGCTGCGATCGGACAAGGCCCTGACCGGCAAGCCGCTTGATCCGGGCGGCCTGCCGGACGTGGACTGGCTGAGGGCCGATGGCAGCCCGATGCAGCCGGCGGAATGGACCAATCCGGAGCAGCGTCTGCTGGTCGCTGCGTTGACGTCTGGCCCCGACAGGGCGCTGGTCATCCTCAATGCCGGTCGCGACGTGATGGTTGCCATCCCCGATGCGCGCCCGGGTCAGCGCTGGCATGATCTCGACGGCCACGATCCAGATGATGGCCAACTGGCGGTGGCTGAGCGCTCCGTCCGTTGCCTCATCGAACGGCCCGGCCAGCCCGCGCGACGCCGCACAGGAGTTGATCCTCATGTCCTTGCCGACCTGTCGCGCGCGGCGGGGATCGAGCCGGAGTGGTGGGATGTCAGCGGGCGGCGCACGATCGTGACTCCCGATGTGCAGGCCGCCCTGCTGGCCAGTCTGCGGCTGCCAGCCACGACAACATCCGATGCGCGCGAGAGCCTGCACAGGGTCAGGATCGAGCAGGCCGGGCGCGCACTCCCGATTGTTCTGCTCGGCAAGGCAGGGCAGGCCATCCATCTCGACCTTTCAGCGGCGAACGGGCGGCGGACGCGGCTGCTGATCACCGGTCCGGGCGGCGATGTCCGCACCATCGATGTCGGGCCAGACGACGGCGAACCCGGACCGGGCCCGCAAAGACGGACGGTCACCTTGCCGCCATTGGCGATGGGCCGTCATGTGCTCATCGAGGACGGCATGCCGGAGGCACCCTGCCACCTGATCGTCGCGCCGACAGCCTGCTGGACGCCGCCCGCCCTTGCCGGGCGTCGCTTTGGCCTTGCCGCGCATCTGTACGCCTTGCGACGGGACGGCGATCAGGGCATCGGCGACTTCACGACGCTGGGCACGTTCGGCATGGCGGCGCAACAGGCGGGCGCGGTCACGCTCGGCCTCAATCCACTCCACGCGCTGTTCGGCAATGATCGCGAGCGGGCCAGTCCGTATCATCCCAGCGACCGCCGCTTTCTTGACCCGATCTATCTCGATGCCACAGCCCTGCCGTTTGCCGATGCGCCGGACGTGAAGGCCCTCCTGAGCCGTCACGGGAGGCTCTTCGCCGAACTCCAGCGGACGGCATCGGTCGATTACACGGCCGTATGGCAGGCCAAGCAGGAGGTTCTCGCCGCGGCGTTCCGGGCTTTCGAGGCCATCCAAGACGCTGGTCCAACCAGGCTGCAACATTCTTTCGCCGCCTTTGAAACGGCAGGCGGAGAGCTGCTCGAGCGCTTCGCCTGCTTCGAGACGATCCAAGCGGGCCGTTCCGGCCAGAACTGGCAATCATGGCCCGCCCCCCTGCGACGGGGCGATGCGTCGGCCCTGGCGGAGGTTGCGGCGGAAAACAGGGGGGCTGTGCGCTTCGTCAAGTTCCAGCAATGGCTGGCGGATCGCGCCCTTGGCGAGGCTGCGGCAAGCAGCGGATTGGAGCTTGGGTTTTACCGTGACCTTGCCGTTGGCGCTGCGCCCGACGGAGCCGAGGCCTGGGCCTGTCAGGAGGTGCTGGCGCTCGGCATGTCGATCGGCGCTCCGCCCGACCCGTTCGCCGCGGATGGGCAGGTCTGGAACCTTCCTGCGCCGGATCCGCTGGCCATCCGGCGCGAAGGCTACGCCTCGCAGGGGCGGCTGTTGCAGGCGAACATGGCCCATGCCGGCGCCTTGCGGATCGACCATGCCATGGGGCTGGCGCGCCTGTTCCTGGTGCCGGATGGTGCATCGGCGCGGGACGGCGCCTATGTCCGCTACAACCTGTCGGAACAGCTTGCGCTTCTCGCGCTCGAAAGCCGTCGGGCGCGATGCCTCGTCATTGGCGAGGATCTGGGAACCGTGCCGGAAGGCTTTCGCGAGGCGATGACCGAGGCGGCCATCCTGTCCTATCGGGTTCTCTGGCTTGAGCGTGAGGGCGAGGCTTTCCGGAAGCCGGAGAGCTATCCGATCGCCGCAACCGCCTGCGTCGGCACCCACGACCTGCCGACACTGGCAGGGTGGCTCAGCCGCAGCGATATCGACGAGGTCGCCCGCCTTGGCCTTGCGGACAGCGCCTCCGCGGAGGCGGCGCGGATAGCCCGTGATGGCGAGATTGATGCCCTGCGCATGGCCATGGCCGCGGCGGGGCTGGCCTGGCCCGACGAGATGTCCGAAGCGGCCGGCGACCAAATCGCGGCGCTCGTGCATGCCTTCCTGGCACGCGCACCATCGGCCTTGCTGCTGGTGCAGGCGGATGACCTGTCCGGCGACACCAGCCGGATCAACCTGCCGGGGACCGACAGGGAACGGGCCAACTGGCGGCGCAAGCTCGCCGTGGACGCGAGCCGGTTGCTGGGCACGCCGCGCGCCGCCGCCATCCTCGCCGCACTGGCGGGGCGCATGCCGCAGGTCGGCTGAACATCCATCCCGCCTGCCGGTAAAATCTCCGCCCGGAGGCTTGCCATGGGCCGATCGCCCCGGCCATTGTCCGCGGCTGCGGCGGGCCCTTCGCCCTGTGCGCACCCCCTTGGCCACGGAGAGGCTGATGTACACCCGGATCGGTCCCGCGACAGGCCCGAAACTGACGGTTCATGTCGACGGCAGGCCCGTGACCGTTCGCGCCGGTGATTCGGTCGCGGCGGCAGCCATGCTGGCAGGGTTGCTGCCGACGCGGCTGACGCCCGTGTCCGGGGCACCGAGAGCGCCCTACTGCATGATGGGAGTGTGCTTCGAATGCCTGATGACAATCGATGGCGTCGCCGCGCGTCAGGCGTGCCTTGAGTCCGTGCGCGAGGGCATGCGGATCGAGGTCCAGTCCGGGCGGCGAACGCTCGCGCCATGAGCGCCGCTTGCGATCTGGTCATCCTCGGGGCAGGCCCTGCCGGCATGAGCGCGGCGATTGCCGCGAGCCGGTGCGGGCTTTCGACCATCGTGCTTGATGACCAGCCGGAACCGGGTGGCCAAATCTACCGCGCTGTCGAACGCCGGGCTCGATCCGGTGATGCGGCCAGCCTCGGGCAGGATCATGCCGCCGGCGCAGCCCTCGTCGAGGCCTTTCGCGGCTGCGGCGCCGACTACAGGCCTGCGACGCAGGTCTGGCAGATCGAGCGCGATCTCACGGTGCTTGCCTCGCATGCCGGTGTGTCATCAGCCCTTGCCGCCACTGCGATCGTGATTGCAACCGGTGCGGCCGAACGGCCGGTGCCCATTCCGGGCTGGACCTTGCCGGGCGTCATGACGGTCGGTGCGGGACAGATCCTGCTCAAGGCCAGCGCCATGGTCCCGCCCCAGCCGCTGTGGATCGCCGGGCAGGGACCGCTGCCGCTGCTTTATGCGGCGCAGTTGATCGAAGCCGGAATGCCGCCTTCCGGCATCCTTGACACAACCCCGCCAGGAGCGCTTGCCCGTGGCTGGCGCCATCTGCCGGGTGCGTTGGCGAACTGGCGCTATCTCGCCAAGGGCCTGAACTATCTGGCGACGATCAAGCGGGCCGGCGTGCCGCTTGTACGCCATGTGACGGAGGTCGCCGCGCGCGGCGGTGGCCGGCTGACATCCGTGCGCTATGCGACCCGCGGGCGCGTGCATGAGGTCGCGGCGGCCACGCTGCTGCTGCATGAAGGGGTGGTCCCGCAGGTGCAGGTGAGCCAGTCGGTTGGCGCCCGTCATATCTGGGACGACATGCTTCAGGCGCCTGTTCCCGTGCTGGATGCATGGGGCGAGACCAGCCTGCCGGGCCTTTTCGCCGCGGGTGATGCCGCCGGAATCGGCGGCGCCGCCCTTGCCGCCATCCGGGGCCAGCGGGCCGCGCTGCGCGTTGCGCACCGCGTCGGACGGATTGATGACGGTCAGCTTCAGGAACTGGACGAGGCAACCGGCCTCAAGATGCGTCGGCATGACCAAATCCGGCCGTTCCTCAACGCGGTGTTCCCTCCACGCAGGGCGATCCATGTGCCTGGCGATGACGTCATCGTCTGCCGCTGCGAGGAGCTTTCGGCCCGCGACATCCGCCAGGCGGTTGAGGCAGGGTGCGTCGGGCCCAATCAGGTCAAGGCGATGACGCGTTGCGGCATGGGTCCGTGCCAGGGCCGGCAATGCGCCCTGACCCTGCAGCAGATCATCGCCGATGCGCGCGGGGTTCCGGCTGCGGTGCTGGAGTGCCTCACAATCCGGCCGCCGCTCAGGCCGATCACGCTCGGCGAACTCGCCAGCCTTGATCATGACCGCGCCGGCGCGAACCGGATGTGATCATCTCAGGCCGCCGTGACGCCGCCATCAACGAGGAGGATGTGCCCGGTGATGAATGCCGCAGCAGGGGACAGCAGGAACCGGATGGCAGCGGCAACCTCCGCGGCCTCGCCGAAGCGTCCCAGCGGGATCGACGCGAGCATCTTGTTTCGGCGCGCCGCATCGGCCCGAGCGATCGCGGTCATCGGGGTTGCGATCGGACCTGGAGCAACAGCGTTGACCCTCACATGAGCCGGCGCAAGTTCGAGGGCGAGCGACTTGGTCAAGCCGTTCACGCCGGCTTTCGACGCGGCATAGGCTGCCGCCTGCGGGTGGCCGATCAACCCGATCTGGCTCGACAGCAGGACGATCGAGCCGCTGTGCTGATCCTTCATGATCCGTCCCGCGTCACGCGCAAGCACGAAACTCGCCCCGAGATTGAGCGAGAGCGTTGCGTCGAAGGCGGCCTTATCGGTGTCAAGGCCCGCACGGTGATCGAAGATGCCTGCGCTGCTGACGAGCCCGTCCAGACCACCCAGAACAGCCGCCGCCGCAGTGATAAGTCCCTCGGCTCCACTGTCGGCGAGATCGCGGGTCAGGACATGCGCCGCAGGCACGACCTGACGCAAGCAGGCCGCCTCTGCCGCATCGCGCGCGAGGGCCACGACACCCGCTCCATCCGCCAGGGCCGTGAGAACACAGGCGCGGCCGATGCCCGATCCGGCGCCGGTCACAAACAGGCGCATTCCGGCAAGATCTGATCTAGGCTGCATCGCCCGCCCCGAAAGGACATGATGGAATGACCGGCAAGACATCCGAACCCGCCGCGCCGAAACCGGCGACCACCGCGCCAGACATAGCGGCGCGGCTTCAGGCTGTGAAGGCCAAGCGCGGCTATCTGCTGCCGCATCATGGCCTGCTCGCCGTGACGTCGGAACGGCTGCTGGACGCCTATGATCAGGCCTACACCGCGCTTGCCCTCGACATGCGTGTGCTCAGTGTCCATGATCGGGAGTTCGTCTGGCTGGCGATCCTGATCGCCACCGACGAGGCGCTGGCAACCCATCACATCCCGAAGTTTCGGGCCGATGGCGGGAGCGATGATGAGATTGCCGCCATTTTGCGGCTCAGCGCCTGGGCGATGGGCGGCAAGGCCTATGACTTCGTGGCCCGGCACTGGCGCGCCCACCTTCCGGATTTCGACCCCGACGCCCACTACGGATCGTCGCTGCACCGGCTGGCGGAGGGCGTCTGCCTGCGGCTGGCGCTGATGGCGGTTGCAGCGGTCCATGCCGCCTGCGGCGAGCATGAGTTGCTGGCCCGCGCCATCATTCTCGCCTACGCGGCGAATGTGCCGGAACCTGACCTCGCCGAAGCGCTCTCGCTGGTGATGTTCCCCGGCAGCGTTCCTCACTTCGTAGAGGCGGCCAGGGTCTGGCTTGACCTGATCCGGGCCGGCAAGGTTGCCCCCTCGCCGGCCTTCGCCGCATGGGCGGGGCTGGAGGGCCAAGGCGGGCATGACGAGGCGAGCCGCGCCGCACCAACCTGAGCGCACCACCGCGGCGGGCCGCTCAGTAGGGTGCCGGCACGAGGCCGGCCTTGGCGGCTTCCTCCCAGAACGAGACGGCCTCGATCAGCGTGTTGCCCCCGCAGGGCAGCAGCAGGTAGCTCAGTCCCTCGCACACCTCCGCAGGAGTCGCTGAGGCGTCGAAGGCGAGCCGCAGGTGCAGCGTCATGCCGGCCTGATGGCGCCGCGCCGCATGGCAGACCAGCGCCGTCAGATGGGCCAGTTTGGCATCGAGCCCGGCGGAAACCTGCGCAAAGGCGTCGAGATAGGCCCGCTCGAGATCGTCCGGCAAGGTCCAGGCGGCCCAGTTCTGTGCGGAGAACTGCATCGTCGCGAAGCCGTCCGTGATGGCTGCGATCGCAACAGCCCGCACGATGTCGCCGCGCGTCAGGCCGGCCTTGATCGCCCGCTTCATGTGAATGAAACCATGGACTTCGCGTGCGGCCGCAAGCAGGCCTGCCCAGACGGTCTCGCGCTCGGCCGGTGTCAGGAGCCGGGGCACCAGCGTCAGCGACTCGTAAAATGCATCATAGCTCTTCAGCAGTTCAGGAGCCGAGGCTGCGAACATGCGGTGATAGGGCAACAGATAGCCGCGCTTGCCTTCGACATCCGCAAGGATGCGCGCGGCCCCCGACGGGAGCAGACGAGGGGTGATCGGCGGTGCATCCATGACTGGCTCCTGAGGTCAGCCCGTCCGCATCATCATCGCGGCATGCTCTGCGATCATGATGGTCGGGGCGGCGGTGTTCGATGACGTGATGCGCGGCATGACCGAGGCGTCGACGATGCGCAAGCCCTCGACGCCCTGAACGCGCAGCCTTGCATCCACGACGGCGCCTTCATCCGGCGCTACGCCCATCCTGCAGGTGCCCACCGGGTGGTAGACCGTGTCGGCGGAGGCGGCGATGAAGGCGTCCAGCTCGGCGTCGGTCGTCAGCTTAGCGCCGGGCGCCAGCTCCGGGCCGCGCCAGGAATCGAAGGGCGCGCTGGCAAAAATCTCGCGCAAGAGCCTGATGCCCCGGCGCAGGATCATCCGGTCCGGCATGGCGGAGAGATAGTGCGGGCGGATGACCGGGGCCGCCGCCGGGTCGGCCGATGCAAGCGTGATCGTGCCGCGGCTCGACGGGCGCATCTGGAAGATGTTGGCGAAGAAGCCATGCCCCAGATCAGGCGTGCGGGCCATGCCGGCAAAGGGCAGCCGCAACGTCGCCGTCGACAGGCCTGGCATGAAGCTGGCCTGAAGGTCGGGCAGGTCCAGGCTCGGATCGGACTTGAACAGGCCGCCCACCTCGATGGGAAAGCTCGCGGCAGGACCGCTCCCCGAGACCCAGGCCTGCAACCCCGCGAGCACAGCCCTGTCAACGCGCCGGAGGCGGTCGATCGTGTCGGTCGTGTCGGTCGCATGCATGACCCTGATCAGCAGATGGTCCTGCAGGTTCTGACCAACACCCGGCAAGTCGGTGTGCACCGCGATGTCATGCGCCTGCAGATGCGCGGCAGGACCGATGCCCGACAGCATCAGCAGTTGCGGTGAGTTGACCGTGCCGGCGCAGAGGATGACCTCCCGGCCGGCCCTGAGCATGATCTCGCGGCCCTTCTGGGCCACCACGACCCCGGTGGCGCGACCTGCCTTAACGGCAATCCGCCTGACCTGCACACGCGTGCGGATGATGAGGTTGGGGCGCGTTCGTGCCGGGTCGAGAAAGGCCCGGGCCGTGCTGACGCGCCGGCCCTCGCGGATGGTGAAATCATAGGGTCCGGCGCCGAGCGGATTGCTGCCGTTGAAATCCTCCGTGCGGCCGTGGCCTGAGGCCGCCGCGCCGTTCAGGAACACATCGAACAGCGGGTTGGCCAGGCGCCGACGCGAAACGGCCAGCGGCCCGCCGGCGCCATGCCAGGCGGGATCCAGATCCGGACTGTGCTCGCTCCTGCGGAAGGAGGGCGCGACGGAAGCCCAATCCCATCCCGGCAGGCCCGCCTGCGCCCAGGCGTCGAAATCCGAAGGCAGGCCGCGCATGTAGACCATGCCGTTGATCGCGGTCGAGCCGCCAATCGCCTTGCCACGTGGCCATCTCAGGCGGCGGTTGTCCAGGTTCGGTTCCGGCTCGGTGACATAGTTCCAGTTGGCGATCGTGCTGCGCAGCAGCACGCCGGTCATCAGCGGCACGGAGAAGAGCGGTCCGCGCGCCTTGCCGCCTGCTTCCAGCAGCAGCACCGAGACCGACGGATCCTCGCTCAGCCGTGCCGCCAGCACGGCGCCTGCCGCCCCGGCACCGATGATGATGTAGTCCGCCTCGGACATCCCACGCATGCTCCCCAAGCGTCTTGTTAAGACGGTTGTCTTGGGTATGCTACAACATCGGTCTCGACCAAGAGCCTTTCTCGACGCGCCTTTGCCGTCATCATGCATCCGGGAGCTTGCGCCATGTCGCTGTCACGCCGTTCCGTCCTGGCCACCACCGGCGCCGCCCTGGTCGCCCCTGCGCTGCCGACGCCCGTTTTTGCGCAGGCGCCTGTGCCCGAGCTGCAGACCATGCGGTCGACAGCCAAGTCCTGGCTCTGGGCAGCCGAGGATTATGCCCAAGCCGCCGGCTTCTTCGATCGGGCGCGCGTGAAGGTCGTTTCCAATGCCTCGAACCGCGGCACCAACATCGCGGCGCTGGCCGGCAGCGGGGTTGACATTGTCCTTGGCGATCCGGGCGAAGCCATGCGCGGGAAGGGCTCGGGCATGGCGATCAAGACCTTCATCCAGACCGTCAACAAGTATGCCTCCAACGTGGTGATCAAGAAATCGGTTCTCGAGCGGCTGGGCGTGACCGAGGCCTCTGCGGTCGAGCGCAAGATCGCGGCCCTGAAGGGGCTGCGGCTCGGCACCACGGGACCGGGCGCGGCGCCGGATGCGCTGTTCCGCTGGCTCGCGGTGAACGGCAACATCAACCCAAACACCGACATGCGGCTGGTGACCATCCAGGGCGGCGGCCCCGGCATGCTGGCCGGCCTGCAGCAGGATGTGATCGACGGCTTCTGCCTGTCGTCGCCGACCTCCGATCTTGCCGTGCAGACGCGCGACTGCGCCTATCTGTTCAACATGGCGCTCAATCCGCCGCCGTTCTTCCAGAATTATCTGTACATCTGCGCCAGCACGTCAGAGGCCGCCCTGCGCAATGCCGACAAGCGCGAGGCGCTGGTGCGCTATTGCCATGGCATCAGCATGGCGCTCAAATCGATCAACAGCGAGACCACAAAGCTCAAGGAATGGGCGGACAAATGGTTCGAGGGTCTGCCGCCCGAGATCGCGCAGGTGTCGTTCGACATCAACTCGAAGATCTTCTTTGCCGATCCGGTGCCGCAAGCCACCCTGTTCGCCAACAATGTGAGCTTCCTGAATGCGGTCAACCAGACCATGAATGCCGACCTGATCCCGGCCAGCCTCACTTTCGAGGCGCAGTTTGATTCGGCTGTCTGCCGGGAGGGCGTGGCGCGGGCCTGAGCCGGGCAGCAGCCATGACCATCAC
>JAPLOU010000019.1 GCA_026400535.1 Hyphomicrobiales bacterium | reverse complement strand
TTTCGAGTGGGGCACCAAGGCAGCCCTCTCGGGCGGCACCACCATGATCATCGACTTCTGCATTCCAGCACCGGGAGCCTCGATGCTGGCCGCCTACCAGGACTGGCGGCGCAAATCCGAGAAGGCGGCCTGCGATTATTCATTCCACATGGCCGTGACCTCCTGGTCAAAGCAGGTGTTCGACGAGATGGCCACGGTGGTGCGCACCTACGGCATCAACACCTTCAAGCACTTCATGGCCTACAAGGGCGCCCTGATGGTGAATGACGATGAACTTTACCATGCCTTTTCGCGCTGCGCGCAGCTTGGCGCCATGCCCATGGTCCATGCCGAGAACGGCGACGTGGTCTACCGCCTGCAGGAAGAATTGATGGCCAAGGGACTTACCGGCCCCGAAGGCCACGCCTATTCGCGGCCGCCGCATGTGGAGGGTGAAGCCACGAACCGCGCCATCATGATCGCCAACATGGTGGGCGCGCCGCTCTATGTGGTCCACACCTCCTGCAAGGACTCGCACGAGGCGATCAAGCGGGCGCGCGAGGCCGGCCAGCGCGTGTTCGGCGAGCCTCTAATCCAGCACCTCACGCTCGATGAGAGCGAGTATCGCAACAAGGACTGGGATCATGCCGCCCGGCGCGTGATGAGCCCGCCCTTCCGCCCCAAGGAGCATCAGGACTCGCTCTGGGCCGGGCTCCAGTCTGGTTCACTTCAGGTGGTGGCGACGGATCACTGTTCCTTCACCACCGAGCAAAAGCGCGGCGGGCTCAACGATTTCCGCCTGATCCCGAACGGGACGGGCGGGCTCGAAGACCGCATGCCCGTCTTGTGGACCGCGGGCGTCAACACCGGGCGGCTCACCAAGGAGGAGTTCGTTGCCGTCACCTCTGCCAACATCGCGCGGATTCTCAACATCTACCCGCGCAAGGGATCCATCGCCGTGGGCTCGGACGCCGATCTGGTCATCTGGGATCCGGCCGCCACCAAGCGCATCACGGCCAGGAAGCAGGTCAGCCGCATCGACTACAATGTCTTCGAGGGCTTCAAGTGTACCGGCGCGCCATGGATCACCATCAGCCGCGGCAAGGTGGCCTGGAAGGATGGTCAGCTTCGCGCCAATGCGGGGGACGGGCAGTACATCGAGCGCCCGGCTTTTCCGGCTGTCCATGTCGCGAACACGGTCTGGAAAGAGCTCAACACACCAAGGGGCGTCGCGCGCCGGATGGAGGTGACGCCTTAGCTGGCTGGACCTAATTGGCAGTGCCTTGCGGCCGCAGTACCGGGTTGAGGTTCAGCGGCGGCAGCGGCCTTTGTCCCGGCACATCGTGCGGGAGGGGCACCGGCGCTATACTGATCGGCGGGGGCAAGGCCGGCGCTAGGAACTGCGTGGACGCGCGCAAGCGCTCCTGCTCGCGCCGTGCTGCGTCTGCCATGCCGCGCTGCTCCGCCTCTGCGGTGAGCCTCTGGGCTTCGATAGCGGCTTGACGTTGTGCCTCGGCTGCGGCTTGTCTTTGTGCCTCGGCTGCGGCTTGACGTTGTGCCTCGGCGGCGGCCTGTCTTTGTGCCTCGGCGGCGGCCTGCTTCTGCTCTTCCTCGCGGCGTTCGCGTTCCGCGCGCAGGCGGCGGTTGAACTGCGCGCGTTCGCGGATATCCGCCTCGAATGCCTCGACCCGTTCGATTTCGCGTTGCAGGGCGCGCTGCGAGACTGCGCTTGAGAGCGCGCTAACATCGTAGCTGCGTTGCGCTGCGCGCCAGGGGCCACGCCAGGCGAGGCTGATCTGCGGAGCAGGGCCGGTCCAGCCCCGTGGCGGGGTTTTCATCAGCATCGAGCTGCGCAGATCGATGAGGCCCGTCCGCATGTCGAGTTGTCCTTGGAGGGTCAGCGATGACGCCCCCCGGTCCTCGCTGACCGGCGTGAGCCGGGCGATGCCCCCGGCGATGACCGCCGCCAGCGCCGGTTCCCCCAGGCGCCAGGGAGCGGCCTCAACCGTCTGACGCACGCTTTGCGCCAGGCTGTGCGCATCGGGCGTTGCGATGTCGCTGGCCAGCGTCTGTGCGATGCGCGGCAGCGCGGCCGGGTCGAAGCGCCCAATGGCCAGATTCTGGCTTTCGAACCGGGCGGAGCCCGCCAGCGACCCCGCCATCCGGGCCGGGCTTTCGCCGGACGCGCCGAGCTGAACGATCAGCCGTCCCGCGCCAGCGGCATCTCCGCCCAGCGCCTTCGCCAGATCGACCCCGGACACTTCGCCCGCCGCCCGCAGCGAAAGCTGTGTCCCGGCGCGCTCAAGCTCGATGCTGCCGGTCACGCCGACAGATCCGGCGGATAGCCGAATCCGGGACAGGCGCACTGCGCCATCATCCGACTCAAGCCTGAGCGAGCCCTGCATCGCGCCGATCAGCGGGGCGGTGATGCCGTCGCTGCTCAAGTCGAGTCTGAGGGCAAGGAGCGTGCGCGCATCGCCGAAACGCGCGCCGGACCAGCTGCCGTCGGGGACTGTGACGCTGCCGCCGGTCAGCCATCCCGCGATCATGCCAAGATCCAGAACCGGCAGTTTCAATGCTCCGGACAGCATGTCCGAAGGTCCAATGGCGAGCGTACCGGTGAGCGGGAGCACGGCAGCGTCCGGAGCGGGCAATGGGGTGGCGACAATGTTGTCGAGGCTGATCTGATCCTCGGCAAGGCGCAGCGTCAATCGGCCCGCCAGCCCTCCAGCAAGTCCTTTGTCGGTGCCGAAGGCTGGCAAGGCGGTGGCCAGCAACGGCGCCTGGAATGTCACGTCAAGCGGTCCGTCGAGTACGCCGGCCTGCCGGGCCAGCCAGCGGCCGCGCGCCTCAACGGCAAGGCCGTCGCTGCCGGATAGCAGGAAGGATGGTCCCGCTTGTCCCAATCGCGCCACCGCACGCGTTGCAACCTGCCCGTTGGCGGGCTCCGGCAGGCCGAGCGCGCGGAACAACAGCGCGCGTTCGGATGACCCTAGGCTGAGATCGCCGCCGAGCCACGCGCCCGCCGATGTGACGCGTGCGCTGGTTTCGACCGAGAGCGGTCCCGCCTGCCCGGTGGCCGTGATCAGCCAGTCGGTGTCGCGCTCATCCGCGGTCCCGTTGAGCCGCAGCGGCGAGACGCCGCGCAGCGCCCGGACCGCCTTGGTGAACGAGGCACTGCCGCCGAGCCGCTCGGCCAGTCGGCCGACCGCGTCGGATCGTGCAGCGGACATCGCGAAGGCCAGCCGCCTCGTGCCGGCATCCTGTTCCACGCGGAGGTCCAGGCCGTCGAAGCCACGCGCCTCGATGCGGTCGAGACGCCAGCGCCCGGCTGCTCGGGTGGCTTCCAGGGTTCCGCTGCCCGGCGGGCTCGCACCCATGCGCAGGGCCTCGCCCGTCAAGGCGAGCGTCAGCGTCTGGGGCACGAGGCCGGCAAGCGCCGTCAGCGGCCTGACCAGGAACAGCGCGTCGGCATTCCGGATGGCCCCGCGCAGCGTGACAAGATCCCGATCGATGCTGCCGGTTCCGCTCGCCTCGCCAAAACGGCCGGTCAGCCGCCACGCATCCATGCGCCAGCTCCTGTCCAACCGGGTCAGATCGACCAAGGCATCGATCTGGCCCAAGGCCGCGAAGTCCTCGGCAATGCCTTGCGGCATGTCAAGCCGCTGCATGGCTAGGGCCATGCGGCGCAGGTCAGGCGCGACCAAGGAGGCGGTGAAGGCGGCCTCACTGCGCTGCCGGAAAGACGCCACCGCTCCCGCAAAGCGGATCTGTCCGCCCTCGGGCTGCCAACCGGATGCGGTGCGCAAGGCCACGATCCGGGCTTCGGTTCCTTCCTCGCCACGATAGCTGACCTGATCGGCCGCAAGAGACAGCCGCACTGGCGGCAGGCTTTCGGCGACCCATCCGGGCAGCAGGTCTGCCTGGCCGAGGGCTCCCATCTGATCGAGCCATGCGCCAAGATCGACCCTGCGGCTGCCAAGATTGACATGGACCGGCTGCCGCCAGTCGCCTTGCCAGGCGGCGTCGCCTTCGAGCCGTCCCGCGCCGCCGAGGTCGACGGAAAGCGACGCCAGCGTCAGCGTGCCGCCGCCGCCCTGAAGGCGTCCGTTGGCTGACAACTGCGGCACGTCCTGCACGCCGCGGACCAGGTTCGCGGTGAGCTGACCGTCCGGCCGTAGGCCGATCTGCTGGTCGGAAAGAGTGTCAACACCGACCCAGCCATCGAACTCGGCGCGGACAAGGCTGTCCACGCTGCTGAGCTTGATCCGCAAGCGCCCAGCACCGTCACGGTCGCCTGTGGTCAGCCGGATCGAACGGCCCGCGATCTCGCCTTCGACCCTTGCCGGGCCCAACGCCCGCGGCCAGCTTGCCTCTGCGCTGAAGGGCATGGCCAGAAAGGCTACTCCTGCATCGTTGACAAGCCGGACCTGACCGCGCGTAACGGCCAGACGTTCGACGCCCGGGATGACAGCCGCGCTCAAGGATGCCGGCAGCACCGCGGCTCCTCCGCGCACCGCAACCGTCACGTCGACATCGTCGAGATAGACATCCGCCAGCCTGACCTCGCCGCGCAGCAATGGTGCAAGCTCGAGCTCGGCCCTGACGGAGCCGACGCTGATGCGGGTTTCATGCGGGTCGGCCTCGCCGGCGCGCATGCCGGCGATCTTGATCCGGGGGCTCGGCAGCAGACGGACATGGATCGGCCCGGTCGTGACGACCGACAGGCCTGTGGCCCGGCGCAACTGCTCCTCGACGAGCGTGCGGTGCTGGCTCCAGTCGACGAATGCCGGCGCGACCAGCGCGCCAAGCAGCGCCAGAAGAACAAGACCTGCCAGAAAGGTCAGACCGTCACGCATGGCGTGTATGTGCGGTGTTCAGCCTTCCGCCACAAGAGGCCTTGATGCCGTAAAGCCGTCACAAGCTGACGATCTTGCCCGGATTCATGATGTTCTGCGGGTCGATGGCCAGCTTGAGGCTGCGCATCAGATTGAGCGCCTCGGGCCCGTGCTCGCGCTCGAGGTACTTCATCTTGCCCTGGCCGACGCCATGTTCTCCGGTACAGGTGCCCTCCATCGTGAGTGCGCGCTCGACCAGCCTCTCGACAAAGCCCTTGGCGAGCTTGATCTCGTCCGGATTGTCCATGTCGACCAGTGGCAGGACATGGAAGTTGCCGTCCCCGACATGCCCGACGATCGGTGCGATCAGGCCGCTCGCGGCCACATCGGCCTGCGTTGCCTCGATGCAGTCCGACAGCCGCGAGATTGGCACGCAGACATCGGTCGAGACGCCTTTGGAGCCGGGCCTGAGGGCCATCGAGGCCCAGTAGACGTCATGGCGGGCCTGCCACAGCCGGCTGCGCTCCTCGGCCTTGGTGGCCCATTCGAAGGGACCGCCGCCCAGTTCCGCGGCGATTTCGCCAAAACGCTCGGCCTGTTCCTTTGCGCCCGCATCGGTGCCGTGGAATTCGACGAACAGCATCGGCGTCTCGGGCAGGGACAGTTTCGAATAGATGTTGCAGGCCTTGACCTGCAGCGCATCAAGCAACTCGATGCGCGCGACAGGCAGCCCGGTCTGGATCGTCAGGATGGTCGCGTCACAGGCTGCCTTCACCGTTGGAAACGGGCAGATGCCGGCGGAAATGGCCTCCGGGATGCCCTGCAGCTTGAGCGTGATCTCGGTGATCAGGCCCAGCGTGCCTTCCGAACCGACAAACAGGCGCGTGAGGTCATAGCCCGCGGAGGATTTCCTGGCGCGGCGCGAGGTCGTCATCACCTCGCCATTGGGCAGCACAACCTTCAGCGCCAGGACATTGTCCTTCATCGTGCCGTAGCGCACCGCATTGGTGCCCGAGGCGCGGGTGGCAGTCATTCCGCCCAGCGAGGCGTCAGCCCCCGGATCGATGGGGAAAAACAGGCCGACATCGCGCAGATGCTCGTTGAGCATCTTGCGGGTCACGCCGGGCTCGATGACGCAGTCGAGATCCTCGGCATGGACGGCGATGATGCGCTTCATCATTGATGTGTCGACCGAAACGCCACCGAATGGCGCGTTAACGTGCCCTTCGAAGGATGTGCCGGTGCCGAACGGCACCACGGGCACATTGTGCGCCGCGCAGAGCCTGATGATGGCTGACACCTCCTCGGTGGTTTCCGGAAAGACGACCATGTCTGGGGCCTGGTTGTCGATCCATGTCAGCGTATTGGCATGCTGCTGGCGGACAGCCAGGCTCGTGACCAGCCGGTTGCCGAGCAGGGCGCCAAGTCCGTGCCGCACGGCGTCCAGCGCTTCGGTGGAGGACCGTGATCGCGCCGGGTTGATGTCGATCTGCATGAACCACCCCAAAAAACTGTTCTTTGACTGATCCGGACGATCAGCGTTCACGTAACCAGAAATCAACGCGCAGGCCAAGCTTGTACGCGCAAACACGGATTGTGTTGATGCGCGCATCACGCGACACAAAGCGGGCACCCCTGCCGGGAGTGACAGCGGAACGATCCGCGCCTGTGGAGTGAGGTGAATGGCCCCAGACTGGTCCAAGGCCCCGGCGCTGTTCTTTGCGCCCTATGTGTCCTCGGCCATGCGGGTCGATCCTGAGTGGATCGACTATAACGGCCATCTCAACATGGCGTTCTACAATGTCATTTTCGACCGCGCGGTGGACGAACTGTTTGCGCTGATCGGGCTCGGACCTGACTATCTGCGGCAGGACGATGCGTCCTGTTTTGTGGCCGAGGTCCATGTGCGCTACCTGCGCGAGCTGATGGCCAACGACCCGGTCCGCGTCACGGCGCAACTGGTCGATTTCGATGACAAGCGGCTGCACTATTTCCTCGAACTGCGTCATGCCGAGGAAGGCTGGCTCTCGGCCACAACCGAGAACCTGTCGCTGCATGTCGACATGGGCAACAAGAAGGTAACGCCCTTTCCGGCCGGGATTCTGGCCAATCTGGCGCTTCTGAAGGCGGCGCATGCCGGCCTCAAGCGGCCGGAAGCGCTCGGCCAGGTGATCGGCATCCGCAGCCGTGATGTCGACATCGCACCTGTGCTGTCGCGGGCGCAGACCCAGCACTGACCAAGGCGCGATCCCCTCCTGGCATGTCCCGCATCGCCCGGGATGTCACCAGCGCTCTGCCGCTGTCTCGCGGCTGTCCCCCGGCAACGGCGTCCGAAAGGTCGACATCAGGCCCTTCAATCCCCACATTATGCAGATCCGATTCGCTCGAACGCCGATATGCCTGTGGCCCGCCCCGATGACAGCAACGACCTGACGCACGAGCCCGCCCCCGGCGGACTTGCGGCGCGCGCACGGGCAGGCGTCACCCCGGCGGCCTCCTACCTGCAAGGATTGAACCCCGAACAGCGCGAGGCGGTCGAGACGACGGATGGTCCGGTGCTGGTGCTGGCGGGTGCGGGCACCGGCAAGACGCGCGTGCTGACGACCCGCATCGCCCACCTCATCGCCACGGGCAAGGCCTACCCCTCGCAGATCCTGTCGGTCACCTTCACCAACAAGGCGGCCCGCGAGATGAAGGAGCGCGTCACGCGCCTTGTCGGCGACGTGGCCGAGGGCATGCCCTGGCTGGGAACCTTCCATTCGATCTCGGCCAAGATCCTGCGCCGCCATGCCGAACTGGTGGGGCTCAAGAGCGACTTCACGATTCTGGACATGGATGACCAGATCAGGCTGCTGAAACAGGTGATCCAGGCCGCCGATCTTGACGAGAAACGCTGGCCCGCGCGCATGCTGGCAAGTTTCATCGACGGCTGGAAGAACCGTGGCCTGACACCTGATGCCATACCGGCGGGCGAGGCCGGCGTGTTTGGCAATGGTCAGGGTGGCAAGCTCTATCTTGCCTATCAGCAGCGGCTGAAGACGCTGAACGCCTGTGATTTCGGCGACCTGTTGGTGCATTGCCTGACGCTCTGGAAGGGTCATCCCGATATTCTGGCGCAATATCAGGAGCGCTTCCGCTACATGCTGGTGGACGAGTATCAGGACACCAATGTGGCGCAGTATCTGTGGCTGCGCCTGCTCGCGCAGGGACGCCGCAACCTCGCCTGCGTCGGCGATGACGACCAGTCAATCTATGGCTGGCGCGGAGCCGAGGTCGACAACATCCTGCGCTTCGAGCATGATTTTCCGGGAGCGAAAGTCGTCCGATTGGAACGCAACTACCGCTCCACCGGCCATATCCTCAAGGCTGCCTCGCATCTGATCGCAAAGAACGAGGGCCGCCTCGGCAAGACGTTGCGCACCGATGACGAGGCCGGCGAAAAGGTCATCATCGCCGGGGCCTGGGACAGCCAGGAAGAGGCGAGGGCAATCGGCGACGACATCGAACTGTTCCAGTCGCGTGGCGCTGCGCTTGCGCAGATGGCCGTGCTGGTGCGCACTTCGGCCCAGATGCGCGAGATCGAGGAACGCTTCATCGCGATGGGCCTGCCCTACCGGGTCATCGGCGGTCCGCGCTTTTACGAGCGCGCCGAAATCCGCGACGCGATGGCCTATCTGCGGTGCGTGCACTCGCAGAGCGACGACCTCGCCTTCGAACGTATCCTGAATGTGCCCAAACGCGGGCTCGGCGACGCCACCTTGCAGCAATTGCATCTGCAGGCGCGGGCCACCGGCGCGTCCTTGCAGCAATCGGCCGCGATCCTGATCGAGACCGAGGAGTTCAAGCCCAAGGTGCGCTCCACCGTGCGCGCGTTGGTGCAGGCCTTCGGACGCTGGCGTCTGAAGCTCGAACACGCCCGCCCCGCCGAAGTGGCCGAGATCGTGCTGGAGGAAAGCGGCTACACCGACATGTGGCAGACGGACCGCTCGGCGGATGCGGCGGGCCGTCTCGAGAACCTCAAGGAGCTGGTGCGCTCGATCGACGAGTTCCCGGATCTGCCGGGCTTTCTCGAACACGTCTCGCTGGTGATGGACACCGTATCGGATGACAGCGTGAGCCGCGTCAGCCTGATGACGCTGCATGCGGCCAAGGGGCTGGAATTCGACATGGTCTTCCTGCCCGGCTGGGAGGAGGGCCTGTTCCCGAGCCAGCGTTCGCTGGACGAGAGCGGCCGTGCCGGGCTCGAGGAGGAGCGCCGCCTTGCCCATGTCGGCATCACCCGCGCCCGCCGCCATGCCAAGATCATGTTTGCCTCGAACCGGCGCATCCACGGCATGTGGCAATCCTCGATGCCGAGCCGCTTCATCGACGAATTGCCGGAAAGCGCCGTCGAGGTCGCGGAGGCCGCCTCCAACTTCGCCCAGGGCGGCTATGGCGCCTCACGCTTTGACCGGCAGCCGAGCTTCACCTCGACCTATGCGACGCCGGGCTGGCAGCGGGCCCAGGCGGCGAAGGCGGCCGGCCCGCAAGCAGGCGCGCAGGCGGGGCGCTGGGGCGGCGACAGCGGGGGCTTCGGCAGCCGCGGATCATCCGGCCCGCGTCATGCGTCAAGGCTGATCGAAGGCGAACTGGTCGCCAAGTCGAGCGGCCCGGCCTCCGAATTCGGCGTCGGCGCGCGCGTCTTCCACATCAAGTTCGGTCCTGGCGATGTCTTCGCCGTCGACGGCAACAAGCTGACCGTCGATTTCGACAAGGCCGGGCGCAAGATGGTGCTGGACGCATTCGTGCAGCGCGGGGCTTGAAGGCACTCATGTGGTCGGGTTCTTTCCCGATGCTGCCGACATAAACGACCGAAAAAGACCCTTGATGACAGATGGATAAGGCCAGTCGTACGAACCGTCCGCGCACAACTCTCAGAACCGACCGCCTGTGCTGAAATCGTCGCCACCGCCGCCGGAGGACCTGTCCGGGTCCGGCGACCACGATCCTGATGAGCCCGGATCGCGCCAGTCACTGCCGGACGCGACGCCGCCAAATCCTCCAGGCATGGGGAAGGGAAAGCCGCCGCCGAAATCCGGGCTCGATTGCGGGGGGTGGCTGGAATAGCCGCCGCGCAGCGCATCCCACAGGATCGCTCCCTGGATTGCGCCTTTTACGATGCCGCCGAGCACGTCCCGGATGACCTGTTCATTGCCGAATTCGACATTCGGGTGATCATAGCCCGAGCGGCGGAAGCGATCGCGGGTCTGCTCGATCCCGGCACGACGGCGTGCCAGTTGCTGCGCGGTGTTCTGCAGTTCGGTAACCTTGGCCTCGGCGCGCTCCGTTCCGGCGTCCAAACGTTCGATCTGCCCAACCAGCGCCTCGTCCGCGCGCGTCGCTGTGCGCCGGGCTTCGGCGTACAGCGTTGCGATGTCGTCACGGGCGTCATTGGCTGCAATTGTGGCGATGGCCTCGACATAGGCCGGATCACCCGCCCCGCTGATCACCTGCTCGCGCTGCGTGTCGAGTGTCGCGAGGGCAGCCCGTTCCTTCTCCAAAGTCGCGTCGGCTTCCGCCAATCTGGCCCGTCTGGCAGCAAGGCGGCCTTCCAGCGCGGCCATTCCCGCCTTGTCCAGCTCCTGCTTCTGCAGCCGGGCGAGCGCCTCGCGGTAGATGTCCAGCATCGCGCCTTGCGCCTCTGCATGTTCGGCGAGCCGCAAAGGGATCTCGTTCAGCATGTGGTAGTTGGAGCGTACCTCCAGATAGCCGATGAAGCTGGCAACCATGCGGTCGAGAAAGCGCGTCACTCCGGAATGGACATAGGCCGACGTTCCGAACCCGCGCGCCCAAAGATACTGGAACAGTGGATCGTCATCGTACGGCTTTCTCTTGGCGGCAAGCTCGGCCGCGTTCGTCTCAGCCTTGGCAAGCGCTTCAGCGGCGACGGACTCGGCGTCGGTGAACTGCTTGCGCGCCGCGACCACCTGATCGTTATGAGTGAGCGCAGCTTCGGTCCTGGTGCGCAGTGCATCGACCTCGGCCAGCACATCCTCGACTTCCGCCGCCAATGTCTGCTGGCGCGCCTCGGCGGCCCGCACCTTGTCCGCAGCCTGGTCCCGAGCTTCGGAAACCCGCGCCAGGCGGGCCTGGCGGCCCTGCAGGAGATCCAGCGCGCGTCGCTCGGCAGCGTCGAGACCGGCGACAAGCCGGCCGCTCGCCAGTTCGTCGAGCTTGACCCGGGCGAGCTCGCGCAGCGCCTTGCCGCGTTCCGCGCGCAGGCGGCTCACATCTGCCATCGCAGCCTGCAAGGCGCTGTCGAGGCCGCTCTCGTCGCGGTGCAGTGCGGCGATGGCGCCATCGATGTTCGAGAGGGCCTGGCGTCCGGTCAACATGCGCGGGGCTACCACTTCGTGATCATGCCGCCTTCGAACGGCATAAGGTATTCGGGGTTCAGCATGCCGCGCCGCTTGACGCCGAAGCGGTTGAACTGGACGATGCCATCGTCGCGCTTGTCACGGGCAATGCGCTCGAACATCTCCTGCGGGACCCGAATGCCCCACATCGAGACGGTCTCGGTCTCGCCCGTTTCCTCGTTGCGAACCGGCAACGAAAGCTTGCGCCCATCCGGCGCGAGAGCTTCGACGATCAGATAATAGTTGCGGCCGGACGGATTGCGCGGCGGGCGGCGCCAGACGCCTGTTTCGGCTCCCTGCCGTGAGACAATGGTCAGCACATACTCACTGGCAAGCTGCGTCCTCAGCGCCGCCAGATCATCCACTGCCTTCTGGGCAGCTGGCCGGTCGCCGTTGCGCAAGGCGCGCTCGCCATCGGCCTTCAAGGCCTCGGCACGCGTCAGCGCCTCGGCGTCGATGGTCATGGCGCGCACATCGCCAAGGCTGCTGGCGAGCCGCGCAGGCAGGGTTTGCGTCAGCTCGATGCGCCCGGCTTCGGCCGACTGGCGCGCCGGTTGCACAACCATGAACTGCCAGATGCCCCAGCCAACGCCCAGCGCCGCCGCGACAGCGAGCACGCGCCTGCCCCACGCGCTGCGGTTGACATAGAGCGTCGCAAGGCTGCGCTTCAGGCCAGCGCCGGGCGGGGTGTAGGCAAAGCGGCTCTCGCGAAGCGCCTTGACGCCGTCCTTCAGGATATGGTCGGGCACGGCAATGCCCTGCTGGCGGTAGATCTCGCGCAGCTGTCTGAGCAATGCTTCTTCCTTGCCAGCGTCATCGAGTTCCCGCGTGACGAGGTCCTCGCGATGGCGCAGCGTGTCCACCACATCCATGGCGAGCATGATGTCATCAAGCTTGCCACGCGGGGCCGGGGAGGCCTCGCCGATGTCAGCGGCACGCGTCATGATGTTCAAAGATTGGCTGGAGGCAGCGACTGCCCGGCCTCGACCAGCCTCGCGATCCGGCGTTTGCCGTCCTCGACTGCATCGCGGATTTCAGCCGAGTTCTGCGTGGAAAGCTTGCGCATCTCGCCGATGATTTCGGTCGACTTCTCCTGGAAGTTCACCACGGAGTCGACAAGCTTCTTCACGGCATCGGCGCGGATGGTCGGGCCATAGCCGGCCCTGATCGCCGCCTCGCCCACCTTGTTGCCGATCTCGCCCAGCGTCTCGAGGCTTTTCGACATGCCCTCCTTCATCGCGTCGAGCGTCTTGGTCGACTCATGCAGGCCGAACATGCCGGTAAACGAGGCCTTCAGCGCGGTCAGTACGCTGTCATTGGTGGAGAAGAACGACACGGACTGCTGATAGACACGCTCCTTGGCCGATGTGGTCTGCATCAGGCGCGCCATCACCACCTCGGAGGTGTTGTAGGAAATGGTCAGGTTGTCGGAGAGGTCCTTGGCGATCTGGTAGCGCTTGTCCTCGTCCTGGGTCAGGCGGATGTGCTCGTCGCGGATCAATTCCAGCCTGGCACGCTCTGCCGGGTCGGTCCCGGCGAAACCGGCGACCGCGGTCGAGGCCTCGCCCAGCGTCTGTCTGGCCGCGTCAAGCTTGGCCGTCGCCTTGTTCAGCACCTCCAGCGCCATCACCTCGGACTGCTTGAGCGCACCGCGCCAGTCGCGGTAGGCATCCAGGATGATCGCCTCGCGGTCAATCTGGTTCTTGGTCTCCTTTGTGACATCAAGATAGATCGCCTTCACCTTGTCGAAGCGGTCTGCGACGTCGCCGCGCGACAGCTTCATCCAGACATTGGAGGCGCGCTCCAGAACGTCGATCCTGCCATCATCGATCTGGTCGACCATGCGCTTGGCGTCGTCGCGGATCGAGTTGAAGCCGTCGGTGATGGCCTTGTAGCGCTCGCCGATCTCCATTCTCGAGGTCTGCTCACGCACCACCTCGTTGAAAACCTCGGCCTGGCCAAGGGTGCGGGCGATCAGTGCGATCTTGTCCGGCTCCAGGTCGGAAATCTTCTCCAGCAGCGCGTTGATCGGCGCGGGTTCGACCTTCACTGGCATGAGGCCGAGATCCCGCAACGCGCCGGCCGCCCTGTCGAGATACTGCAGCGGGGTCTTCACCACGACCTGTTTCATGCCTTCATCCTTTCGGTTGGTCTGAGCCTGCCAGTTGACGCCCAAACGTGACCATGGCGTGACAGACTTGCACGTTTTGTATTTCCCATAGGGACACCGGTACAAGCCCCAATCTGCAGTGGTCTTGATTTTATGACCGACTTTGCCCTGACAGGCGGCCCAACCCCCCATGATTGATGGCAGAATAGCCCGGCCTTGGTCCCGTTGGAAGGCGGAGGCGCGTCGCGACAGCATCCGTCGCAGCAGAAGCGCGTTCAGACCGCCATGCCCCAGACGTGCATTTCCGGCTGATTGTGCCACCGTGTGGGCGCCCGTCGCCTGTCGTCTGCTAAGCGCGACCGCTTTGTGCCGGCAGCATGATGTCGGCTTTCGTGGTTGCAGATCGTCGATCATGGCGAGGATGCGCCGGAACAGGTGACGCGGCACGGCAACTGCTGCGATCTCGAAAACGGCATAGCGCGTGGGCGATCACTTGTGCGCCGCTCTTCACCAGTGTCTGAAGGATGGTGATCAGCGACCAGCTTTCCATCTGCTGCAGCAGGGCGTGTGTGCGCAGGACGCTACACAGGTTGGAGGCCAGAGCGGGAAGCTGGAGGCGGACGGCGTTTGCCGTCATCGCGGCACATGACAGCTACGTCCAGTTCACCGCATGCCTGCCCCCTTGATGATCCTGCCCCTTGATGATCCTGCCCCCCTTGATGCATTGCTCCGCCGCCCTCCGAACGACCTGAAGACTGGATGAGGCTTGGGGGAACGTGAGGGAGAAACCAAATGGCATTGATCGCCTCATCGGCATCCCCCGTGACAAAGAGCGGACAATCTTGCAGCTGAAAGCAGAAACTTCCCGGGTCTAAGCCGTCGGAGATCCAGAATTCAGGCAGGCAGGTTTGTCTTCAAACGGCCTGCGTTTGGTCCTTGTTGCCGTTGGACGATGTCCTCCATTGAGCCACGACGTCACGATCATGGAGGAGGACCCGGGCAAGGCCCATCGGGGTCTGGTTCGCGGACGTGTCAGGCTGCGATACACTGGATGATGCGCTGCTTGATGCGCGCGAAGCCATCGACCTTTGTCGCGATGATAAGAATACAGGACCGGTCCGGCGCAGGCCCGAACAACTCCGCAGCAATCCACAGGTGGCCGAAGATCTGCGCACATATCACCTGCTCGTCGCTGTCCGTCCGCTTGAATTGCCGGACCTGAGCAAGGCCATCTGACCTGTGCCATGGCGCACGAAGAAACCTTCTCGATCCCCATGAACCTTTCAGCCCGATCCCGCGACCCATGATCACGGGGCGGGTGGTCCGCTCCTGAACCACCAGGGAGATCCATCATGTCTATCCGCTTCAACCGCTTCGCTCTTGCCGCCGCCGCACTCGGCATTGCCATTGCCGGCTCGGCGATCGCCCCATCCAGCGCCGAAGCCAGCCCGCGTCATGGAGGCCACGGCGGCGGCTGGGGTCATCATGGCGGCGGCTGGGGTCATGGTGGCTGGGGCCATGGCCGTCCACACTGGGGTCACAGGCCCTACGGCATCGTCCGAATCGGCTATGGCGGCTACGGCCCGCGCTGCCGGCTGGTCGAGCGCGAGAACCGCTGGGGCGACGTGGTGGTCCGCCGGGTCTGCTTCGGACCAGGGTGGCGCTGAGCTCGGTGTCTTGCGCAAGCGCTTCAGCACCGCACGCGCCTGATCAGCCTCAGATATCCAACACAAAACCCGCCGGCTCACACCGGCGGGTTCGTCATGGGCTTGGAGCGTTGAGCCTCAGGCGACCTGCTGGATCGCCGAGAGCTTCCAGCCGGCCTGCGCCGTGTTGGGCTCGCGCACGAAGGTCCAGACCTCCGTGACTTCGCCGACCTTGGCGAGATCGCCCTCGATGGTGCGGCCCGTCCTGCGATCCACCAGCGCATCCGAGATGGCATAGCGCATCGCGACCGTGGCGTATTCGCCGCCCGCCTCGCGCCAGGCTTCGGACAGGTCGCCCTGCAGCAGCTTGACGTTGGCGATCTTGTTGACTGCGCCCCGGGCCTCGTTATCCGAGAGATCGCCCTCGAAATAGGCCGACATTTCCGGGGTCAGCATGGCGCGCAGCGCTGGCACATTCTCAGCACCGTAGGCCGTCTGCACGTCGACAAGCAGCTTTTCGAAGGCGCCGAAATCATCGCCGGTCAGATCGAGCGGCTGGATGGCGGGCTGCGCAGGCTGGGCCGCACCGCCCATCAGGCCGCCCATCATCTGGCGCTGCGTCGGGTTCTGGGACGCTTGCGCATCACGCGCCATGCCGGCTGCGGGCGCGGCCATGGCCGTCTCGCGGCGACCGCGGATCAGGCGCACGATCAGGAAGATCACGCCGCCAATCAGGGCGATCTGCAGCAGGAAACCGAGCATACCGGCGAGCGAGCCAAGGCCAGACAGGAAGCCCGCGCCCGAGAGCAGGCCGAACAGACCAGCGCCCAGAAGGCCAGCGCCCAGGCCCATCATCAGGCTGCGCGCCATCGACGGCTTGGCGGCTGCGGCTGCCGCCCCGGCTGCCCCTGCCGCTGCTCCGGCAGCGGGTGCTGCGGCTGCGGCCGGGCCTGCGGGCGTCACGGAACGCTGCATCGGCTGGGCGGTGCCCGGAGCCGTGCTGGTCGACGGCGGCGCGACATTCGTTTGCGAGCCGCGACTGCCCGAGCTCTTGCCGCTACCCGGGCGCGCATCGACAGCGGTGATCCCGAACGCGACCACACCCGCCATCATTGTCATCAGTGCAAGACGATTTAACGTCTTCGACATGGTAAATTCCTCCAACGGCTCAACGCCTTACCGATAGATAGCAGATGTTTCCGAACTTTTAAGGGGGTCGACGCGAATTGCCGCGATTCATCGCTTCTGAATCGCTGAAAGACGTCTTCAGCATGCGGTAAACGCCGCGCACTCTTGATCCAAAACATGTCTGTCTGCAATCCGTGCATGCCACAGCGGTCCCGGGGGACGCATCGGGCGACATCATGGCCGGCAAACAGTCAGCACCACATGTGCAGAACCCGTTTCCCCTTTCAACCGACTTGTTCTACATGCCCCGCATGCGCGAAGGTCTCCTGCCCCATACTGTCACAACCGTGCTCAAGCTCTCGACCACCGTCGGACGGGCCAAGGCCATCACCGAACTTCTGGGCGAGGTCCTCGATCCCGGTGAGACGGCTGTGTCCGCCTTCGAGATCGATGACGAGGCGGAGGACTCGCCCTGGTTCGTGGAGGTGTTCTTTGCCGAGCCGCCGGATGAGGACGCCATCCGCGACCTGATCGGCCCGATCGTCGGTGAGGACCTGTCTGGAGCCGCGTTCACCGCTGTCGAGGCGAAGGACTGGGTCAAGGCTAGCCTTGATGGTCTGAAACCGGTGCGGGCCGGACGCTTTCTGGTGCATGGCGCGCATGATCGCGCTGCCGTCCGGATCAATGACATCGCCATCGAGATCGAGGCGGGACTCGCCTTTGGCACCGGGCATCACGGCACAACGGCGGGCTGCCTGCTGGCCATCGACGCTGAACTGAAGAAGTGGCGGCCACGGCATGTTCTCGATGTCGGCACGGGGACGGGCCTTCTCGCGCTCGCCGCCGCAAAGCGCCTGAAACGTCGCGTGGTGGCCGGCGACATCGACGCCGCCGCCATCGACGTCACGCGCGAGAACGCCATCATCAACCGCGCGCCCGGGCTGCTGGAGCTTTATGTAGCCCCTGGCGTCCGGCACGCCAAGGCATGGCGTCCCAGGCATTTCGACATGGTGATCGCCAACATCCTGCAGCGTCCGCTGATGCGGCTTTCGCGCTCAATGACCGCTGTGCTGAAGCCTTCCGGCACGCTGATCCTGTCGGGATTGTTGGTCAGAGATGTGGCCGGCGTGCTTGCGGCCTACCGGATGCAGGGTTGGACGCTGGCCTCGAAAGGCCAGCGCGAGGGTTGGGTGGCGCTGGTCCTGAAGGGCCATGGCGCGGCCCCGCGACCTCGCCGCTGATGCTCGGAAGCCGAGCGGGCCGTCAGTGTCCTCCAACGCCTTGCGCGTCTGGCGCCTGTCGGCGCTCCCGGCGTCCGTGAAGCGCCAGCGGTCAAGGGCGTCTGGTGAGGACTTGATGATCAAGGCGATCATGGATGCCGTCTTCTGTGCTGGATGATCTGGCGTTTGCGGCCGGTCACGGTCTGATGACGCACGGGGCCGCTGAGTGTGGGGCTTCGGTCGTCTCCGGCGGTGAAGGGGGCGGCGGGCGTGCGCATCGGGCTTTCGATCATGGCCATCATGACGCTGAGGAAAAGGCAGGATCGCCGGTTGCGATCGGCGAGCGGCGCGGCGAAAACAGGTCCGGTGTGGGCATAAGCCATGAGCGTGATCCGTCTTCAGGTCAGTCACACGAAAACGCCTGCCGCGGTCGTACCCCCAGGTACCTTCAGCTCCTGTGCAGGTCGAAGGTGGCGTTGCATGGTGCCGTGCGGAAGGTGACCTCGCACCGGCAGAATCTGCGTCGAATTCATTCCGATTGATATGGTTGCGTCAAATGCATGACCTGGCATCAGCCTGCCGAACTGGACGGCACTGGAGGCAAGGCCTAGTCTTCACGGCATTGTCCCCGTTCCAGCCCGGATTTGCGCACATCCATGACCTTGCCCAGCTCGTACCGCCCCCGGTCCAGCCTCTTCCAGAGTTTCGAGGCGATGTCCGACCCGGCGACCGTCGCACCGCGCATCGTGGCCCTTCGGGTGGCGCTTCGGCAGCTTGGCCTCGATGGCTTCGTGATCCCGCGCTCCGACCAGCATCAGGGCGAGTATGTACCCCCCCATGACGAGCGGCTGGCCTGGGTGACGGGCTTCACCGGCTCCGCCGGCTCCGCCGTGGTGCTGACGGACAGGGCGGCGCTGATCGTCGACGGGCGCTACACGTTGCAGTCGGCGGCCCAGACGGATACGGCCGTGGTGACGCCGGTGCAGATGTCCAGCCAGGGTCAGGAGGCCTGGATTGAAGCCAATCTGCCGGCTGGCAGCGTCCTTGGCTTTGATCCTTGGGTGCATACGCCCGATCAGGTCAGGAAGCTTGACGCCGCAGTCGCACGCGCGGCGAGCACGCTGAGGGCCATCTCGCCCAACCCGATCGACGCCATCTGGGTCGACCGCCCGGCTCCGCCGTCCGCCCCGGTCGTGTCCTATCCGGACAGGCTGGCGGGCGAGACGGCCTCGGCCAAGATCGTCCGTGTCCGCGAGGCGCTGGCCAGGGCGAGATGCGGCGCGTTGGTGATTTCCGACCCGCACAACATGTGCTGGCTGCTGAACATGCGCGGCGGGGATGTGCCGCATACCCCGCTGGCCCTGTGCTATGGCATCGTCAAGACCTCAGGTCCGGTCAAGCTGTTCATCGATCCGGCCAAGCTTGGCCCCGAGATCATCGATGATCTGATTGGTGCCTGCCAGCCTTTCGCCCCGGCTGATTTCGTGGCGTCGCTGGATGAGCTTGGCAGGGCAGGCGCGACTGTCCGGCTTGACGGGGCCACCGTAGCCAGCGCGATCCGCGACCGGATCGAGGCGGCCGGCGGCAAGGCGGATGTCGGTACCGACCCGATCACGCTGATGAAGGCCGCGAAAAACGCCACGGAGCTTGAAGGGTCGCGCGCCGCCCATCGGCGCGATGGCGCGGCCGTGACGCGCTTCTTGTCGTGGTTTGCCAGCGAGGCGCCGAAGGGCCAGCTCACAGAGATCGACGCCGCGATCGAACTCGAGCGTTTCCGCCGGGACACCAACATGCTCAAGGAGATCTCGTTCGGGTCGATTTCGGGCGCCGGACCCCATGCCGCGCTGCCCCACTACCGGGTGACGGCATCATCGAACCGCGTCATCGAGCCGGGCATCTTCCTGATCGATTCGGGCGGACAGTATGAGGACGGCACCACCGACATCACGCGCACACTGGCGGTGAAGGAGGTCACGCCCGAGATGCGGCGGCACTACACGCTGGTGCTCAAGGGCCATGTCGCTGTTTCGCGCGCGGTGTTTCCGAAGGGGACCTCCGGCGCGCAGATCGACGCGTTCGCGCGACTGCCGCTGTGGGAGGCCGGCCTCGACTTCGACCATGGCACCGGCCACGGCGTCGGCGCTTATCTCTCGGTGCATGAAGGTCCGCAGCGCATTTCGAAGCTCGGCCACACCACGCTGGAAGCGGGCATGATCCTTTCCAACGAGCCGGGCTACTATCGCGAAGGCCATTACGGCATCCGCATCGAGAACCTGATCGTGGTGGAACCACGGCAGATCGTTGGCGCGGAACGCGACATGCTCGGCTTCGAGACCGTGACGCTTTGCCCCTACGAGCGCGTGCTGATCGACGAGGGCATGCTCAACAAGGCCGAACGCAACTGGATCGACGCCTATCATGCCCGCGTCCTGACGGAGTTGGGGCCGCTTGTGGGTGGGCGCGCGCGCGCCTGGCTGAAGGCGGCTTGCGCGCCTCTTTAGGGTGTAGGGCGTTCGCTGCGCTCAGAAAACTGTCCGGGCTCCATGTTCCTTGCATGGCTTCGCCCTTCCAGGCCCCGGATGAACGCATGGGTCTGAGCGCGGTTCGGGGCCAAGGTCCTGGGCCAAGGTCCTGGGCCAAGGAGCGTCAGTGGATCGGCGCCTGCAACCCAGAGCGTGTTTTGTGAGCGCAGCGAACACCTGATATCAAACAGCGACCACAGTTCATATGTTATGATATAACATCTTCAAAAGCAGCACTCCGATGCCCACATCGGGTCAAGCAGCGACGACACGCGGTTAGCGAAAGATCCTCCACCATGTCAGGCAAAATCCCCGTCACCGTGCTCACCGGCTACCTCGGCGCCGGCAAGACGACCTTGCTCAACCGCATCCTCAGCGAGCCGCACGGCAAGAAATACGCCGTCATCGTCAATGAGTTCGGCGAGATTGGCATCGACAACGACCTTGTCGTCGGCGCGGACGAAGAAGTGTTCGAGATGAACAATGGTTGCATCTGCTGCACGGTGCGCGGCGACCTGATCCGCATCATCGACGGGTTGATGAAGCGCAAGGGCACGTTCGACGCCATCATCGTCGAGACCACGGGACTTGCTGATCCGGCACCGGTGGCGCAGACCTTCTTCATGGACCAGGATGTCGGCGAGCGGGCCAGGCTTGATGCGGTGGTGACCGTCGCCGATGCCAAACATCTGACCGAGCGGCTGAAGGACGCCCCCGAAGCCAAGAACCAGATCGCCTTTGCCGACGTCATCATCCTGAACAAGACCGACCTGGTGACGGCGGCGGAGCTCGACGCGGTCGAGGCGATGATCCGCACGCTCAACCCGACCGCGAAGCTCCACCGCACGACGAAATGCGCCCTGCCGATTGCCGACGTGCTCGACCGGAATGCCTTCGATCTTGACCGGATTCTCGAGATCGAGCCCGACTTCCTCGAGGAAGGCCATCATCACCATCATGCCGATGACATCCGCGCGATGTCGTTTGAAATCCGCGGTGATGTCGATCCGGACAAGTTCATGCCCTGGATCCAGGAACTCACGCAGGTTCAGGGTCCAGACATTCTGCGTTGCAAGGGCATTCTGGCCTTCAGGAACGAGCCCAAGCGCTTTGTCTTTCAGGGCGTTCACATGATTCTCGACGGCGATCTGCAGCGCGACTGGCGCAGCGACGAGGCGCGCGTCAGCAGGGCCGTTTTCATCGGCCGCAATCTTGACCGCGACGCCATCCGCAAAGGTTTCTTTGCGACCGCCGCCTGATCGCCTATTCAAGCCGGCATGAACGTCACAGCGCCCGCCTCGCTCACCCAGCATGTCGCCGCGATCGAAGCCGGCGAGCATGTCATTGCTGCCGCCTGGCTCGGTCAGGTCCCGGCGCTGGCCCTGTCGGATGGCGCGGTCATGGTCGGGGCGCAAGGCGATCAGTCGCGGGTCGAGGTGCACGGCTCCGGCGGCCTCCTGGCTGCGGTGGCCGCAGGCGGGCATCTGTTCACAGGCGGCTGCGACGGCCGCGTATGCAGCATTGATGCGCATGGCCAGATGAAGGAACTTGCCCGCGACGCCAAGGGCGGCTGGATCGACGCCATCGCCGCAACGCCTGCCGGAGCGGTCGCCTTCAGCGTCGGCAAACGCGTCACGGCGCGTGACGAGAAGGGCGGCCTGAAGCAGTGCGAGGCGCCCTCGACCGCGCAGGGTCTCGCCTTCACGCCCAAGGGCTACCGGCTTGTGATCGCGCACTACAACGGGGCGACGCTGTGGTTTCCGAACACATCAACCCCGACGCAGCTTCTCGCATGGAAGGGCGCGCATCTCGACGCCACCGTGTCACCCGATGGACGCTTCGTCGTGACATCGATGCAGGAGAACGCCCTGCACGGCTGGCGTCTACCCGCCAAGCCGACCGATGAGGTCGCGCACATGCGCATGAGCGGTTATCCCGCCAAGACACGGTCCTTCTCATGGTCGCATGATGGCAATTGGCTGGCCACCAGCGGGGCAGAGGCTGTCATCATCTGGCCGTTTCAGGGGGACGGGCCGATGGGCAAGGCTCCGCGCGAGTGCGGCGTCAGGCGCGCGAAGGTGACGCAGGTGGCGTTTCATCCCGGCGCTTACGTCATTGCTGCGGGCTATGAGGATGGCTGCATCCTCCTGCTGCGGCTGACCGATGGCTCGGAACTGCTGGCGCGGCCGGCGGTCAAGGGCTCGGGCATCACGGCCCTGTGCTGGAACAAACCCGGCAAAAGCCTGCTCTTCGGCTGCGCCGATGGCCAGGCCGGGTTACTGACGCTGCCAGCCTGAGCGCGCGGATGATCCGGCTCGGCGGCCTCTGGAAAGGTGGAACGGACGAGGCCGGGCGGGATCCGGTGGTGTCCGCCCGCATCAAGGGCTGGACCCGCGCCGCCCTTGGCCTCGGCGATGACGCCACCATCTCCGTCAACGAGATTGTCTGCGCCGATCCGGCCTGTCCAGGTTCGGAAACCGTGATCCTCGTCATGATCCCTGGCCGGCGCACCAAGGCCTACAAGGTGCAGGCGAGCATGGTCGAGGTCAGCCAGAGCATGGTTCAGGCCGCCCTTGCGGGCTGACAGCGCGCCTGATTGTCAGAAGAAGCTCTGCGGATCGATATCAACCATGACGCGGATGGAACCGCGCTGCTTCGGGCCGCGTTTCAGCCAGCCGCGCAAGTAGGCCTGCAGGTCGACGCAGCGCTCCGTCTTGACCAACAAGCGCATGCGGTGGCGGCCGCGCAGCAGGGCGATCGGCGCCTCTGCCGGTCCGAGCACCATGACGCCTGCCGGCGTCTCGGCACAGCGGGCGAGATCCCGCGCATGGCGTTCAGCGTCATTGCGCTCTGCGGCCGAGACGATGAGCGCAGCCAAACGACCGAAGGGCGGCAGGCCCGCCGCCTCGCGCGAGGCGATCTCGGCGCGATAGAAGCTTTCAGGGTCTCCGCTCAGCAGGGCCGTGATGACCGGGTGGCGGGGCTGGACGGTCTGCAGGAGGGCGCGGCCCGGCCTGTCGCCGCGGCCAGCGCGTCCCGTGACCTGCTGCAGAACCTGAAAGGTGCGCTCCGCCGCCCGAGGGTCACCGGAGGCGAGGCCGATATCGGCGTCAATGACCCCGACCAGTGTCATGCCTGGAAAATTGTGTCCCTTGGCGACAAGCTGCGTGCCGATGACGATCGGGAAGGCGCCCTCGGCCACGGCCTGCAATTCCTGCTTCAGGCGATCGGTGCCACCGGGAAAGTCACTCGACAGAACGATGGCCCTGGCCTCGGGAAACAGGGTCGCCACCTCCTCGGCAAGCCGTTCGACGCCGGGTCCGCACGCCACCAGGCTGTCGACGCTGTCGCAGCTCGGACAGGCCTCTGGCCGGCGCTCGATGTGGCCGCAATGGTGACAGACCAGCGCCCGGCGGAAACGGTGGTCAACCAGCCAGGCCGAGCAGTTCGGACACTGGAAGCGGTGCCCGCAGGTCCGGCACAGCGTCAGCGGCGCATAGCCGCGCCGGTTGAGGAACAGCAAGGACTGCTCACCGGCTTCCAGATTGCGACGGACCTCCGTCTCCAGGATCGGCGAAATCCAGCGGCCGCGCGGGGCCGCATCGCGCGTGAGATCAATTGCCTTGAGGTCAGGCAACGTTCGGCCGCCGAAGCGCTCCTCGAGCCTGACATGCAGGTAGCGCCCGCGCTCCGCATTCACACGGCTCTCCACTGAGGGCGTGGCGGAGGCGAGGATCACGCCAGCATTCTCGAAGCGCCCGCGGACAACGGCCATGTCGCGGGCATGGTAGGATGCACCGTCCTCCTGCTTGTAGGCGGCCTCGTGCTCCTCATCGACAACAATGAGGGCAAGGTCGCGGAATGGCAGAAACAGCGCCGAGCGTGCCCCTGCCACGACCAGCGCCTCGCCCGACGCGACCGCTGCATGCAGCCGGTCGCGCCTTCTGCCCGAGACACCGGAATGCCAGAGGCCTGGCGGAACCCCGAAGCGTGCTGTGAAGCGGTCGATGAACTGCGCGGTCAGCGCGATCTCGGGCATCAGGATCAGGCACTGGCGGCCCTGTCGCACCGCTTCGGCGACCGCTTCGAAATAGACCTCGGTCTTGCCCGATCCGGTGACGCCCTCCAGCAGGGCGGCCGCAAACTGGCGGTGCCCGAACAGGGCGGCCAACTGCTCTGCGGCTGATCGTTGTCCATCGGACAGGGCAGGGTGCACATGCTCCGGGTCCGGGCGTTCGGCTGCGTCGGGGACCGGCAGTGGCTCGACCACGAAGGTGCCCTCGTCGACCAGCGCATCGATGACGGCCGGCGAGACACAGGCCAAGTCGCTGAGCGCGCCCCTGGCGATCAGCAATCCGCCTTCCGCCGCCGCGATCGCGCGGCCCCGCGCCGGCGTCATCCGGATCGGCGGCGGGCCGGCACGGCGCACGCCGAGACGGATCCGTTCGGGCCTTGCATCCGGTTCCGGTGCGCGCAGGGCCAGCGACAGGGCCGACCCGCGTGGATTGAGCGTGTACCAGGCGATCCAGTCGACGAGCCGGCGCATCCGCTCCGACAGGGGCGGGCAATCGACGCGCCCGCCAAGGCTCTTCAGGTTGCCGCCCTGGCCGCTTCGCACGGCCCAGACAACGCCGGTTGTTTCGCGCGCGCCCAAAGGCACACGCACCACATCGCCCTCGTTCAGGGTCAGGCCGATGGGCACGCTGTAGGAGTAGGCCATGTCGACCGCAACCGGAATGAGCACGTCCGCGACGCGTGCCCCGGTTCCGGTCTGGTCGTGCTTTCCGTCCCGTTCTTCCATCGCCAGCAGATAGCATCGATTCGGGCGCGTCGGTCAGCCCTGTTTGTCTGCCGTTAAGCGGCGGCTGCCATCCTGTCGTTGGTCAACCCCTGATTCGAGATGCGCATGCTTCCGGCCCTGCCTCACGATCTTCTGGCTGCCGAGACAGTCTGGCTCGCCAGCCTTGCGCATGAGCGAAGGCTCTCGGCCCATACGACCGAAGCCTACCAGCGTGACCTGCGCCAGTTCGTCCGGTTTCTCGGCGCGCATCTGGAGCACGAGCCGTCCGTGGCGGCGCTCGGAGCCTTGCGGCCGGCCGATGTGCGTGCCTTTCTGGCTGCGCGTCGGCGCGAGGGCATCGAGAGCCGCACCTTGATGCGCCAGCTTGCAAGCCTGCGCTCCTTTGCGCGGCATCTGGAGCGGCGCGGGCTCGCCACGGCATCTGCCATCGTCAATGTGCGCGGCCCCAGGGTTCCGAAGACGCTGCCCCGCCCGGTCACCGCCGAGGCGGCGTGTGCGCTGGCGGACGTCTCCACGCGTGCGGGGGATGAGCGCGCTCCATGGATCCTGGCGCGTGACGCGGCGGTGATGGCTTTGCTCTACGGCTGCGGGCTGCGCATCTCGGAAGCACTCAACCTGCGCCGGCGCGATGCGCCGGTGAACGGGCGCGACAGCGTCATCGTCTCAGGCAAGGGCGGCAAGCGGCGCGAAGTCCCGGTCATCGCCGCCGTTGGGGCGGCTGTCCTTGACTATCTGTCGCAGTGTCCATGGCCCCTGCAAGACGAAGGCCCCTTGTTCGTGGGCGCGAAGGGAGGACCCCTGTCGCCACGGATCATCCAGCTTGCGGTCGAGCGGATGCGGGGTGCGCTCGGCTTGCCTGACAGCGCGACCCCGCATGCGCTGCGCCACTCCTTTGCCACCCATCTTCTGGGACGGGGAGGCGATCTGAGGGCCATCCAGGATCTTCTCGGCCACGCCTCGCTGGCCACAACACAAATCTACACCAAGGTCGACAGTGCCCGGTTGCTCGGGGCCTACCGGGCCGCGCATCCCCGTGCAAGGCTTTGATATTGCCGCCCGGCGCGTCCCTGTCCGGACAGCGCCGAATCCATTGGTCTTAACGGTAAATCAACCATCATGCGTCACGCTTTCGGTCGTCTCCTGCACTTCAGCGCGAATTGACACATGACCCAGCTGTCCCAACCCCTGACTCCAAGCATCCTTCTGGCCGATGCGTCGGCCGAGATGCGGGCACGGTTGATCGAAGCGGTCAAGCTTGTGTTCCCTGCCGCGCAATGTCTCGAAGCCGGGACTGGTCCCGAGGCGCTTGGCATCCTGCGGTCCGGGTCCGTGCAGGTCATGATCATGGATGTGGCGATGCCGATCCTGTCGGGTCCGGATGTGATCAACAAGGCCCGGACGGAGGGCGTCCGCCCGTTCCTGATCCTGACCTCCTCGATGGTGCTGCCCAACTGGAGCATACTGTCCGTCGATTTGCAGGCCTACGAGTATCTCAAGAAGCCGTTCATGGGCGAGGACGTCGAGAACCTTCTCCGGAACTACGAGCGCATGCAGACGCCGACGCGCCTGCTGCTGGCCGATGCCGGCGACCAGAGCCGCAGCGTGGTGCGCAAGGTGATCAACTCGTCCCGATTCAAGGTCAACATCGACGAAACCGACAATGGCGGCCATGCCCTGAAGCTCAGCCGGACGCAGAGCTTCGACGTGATGTTCATCGATGCCCACCTGGCCGGCATCAGCGGTCTGGAGACCGCCTGCCAGATCCAGAGCCTCCATCCCGAGCTGATGGTCGTCTCGATCGTGCCCTCGATCGACAACCGGCTGGCGCAGTCGCTGAAGCATCTTGGGCTGGCACATGTCCTGTCGAAGCCGTTCTTCACCCGCGACGTCGACACCATGCTGCACACCGCCCACAAACTCAGGCGGCCCTATCTCATGAATGCCGTGAGCAAGGCAGCCCAGACTGCGCTCGCAGTCTGAGCGCGAAACCTTCTGCCTCATCCGCAACCGGTCCTCCCCGGCAGCAGCATCCGCCTCGGAACATGCATCATCGGGATGATCGCATCTGAAATGCGCATGCGCGAGCCTCTGGCCTAATCACGGATTGCGCGGCATGCTATCGTGAAGATGCGCTGAAGACGCATGGGGCAGATCAGGGAGAGCAGACTATGGCAGGGCGGCTCAAGGGCAAGACGGCGGTGGTGACCGCCGCAGGACAAGGCATCGGTCGTGCCATCGCGCAGGCCTTTGCGCGGGAGGGTGCCCGTGTTCTGGCCACCGATATCGATCTCGGCAAGCTCGACGGTTTGGAGCGTGTGCTCAAACGCAAGCTCGACGTGCGCTCGACCAAGGCCGTCAAGGCTTTCGCCGCGAAGGTTGGCCCCGTCGACATCCTCGTCAACGCGGCCGGCTTTGTGCATCATGGCACCGTGCTGGATTGCAGCGAGGCCGACTGGGACTTTTCCTTCGACCTGAATGTCACGTCCATGCACCGCATGATCCAGGCCTTCCTGCCCGGCATGCTGGCCAAGGGCCATGGCTCCATCGTCAACATCGCCTCGGGCGCGGGCTCGGTGCGCGGGATTCCAAACCGCTATGTCTACGGCGCGACCAAGGCGGCCGTGATCGGCCTGACCAAGGCCGTGGCGGCCGACTTCATCAAGAGGGGCATCCGCGCCAATGCGATCTGCCCCGGGACAATCCAGTCGCCGTCGCTCGACGAGCGCATCGCGACGCTGGCCGCAACGACAGGCGTCACCGTTGCTCAGGCGCGGCAGGCGTTTATCGATCGCCAGCCCATGGGCCGGCTGGGAACGGCGGAGGAGATCGCCCATCTGGCGGTCTATCTCGCCTCCGACGAAGCCAGCTACACCACAGGACAGATCCATCTCGCCGATGGCGGCTTCGCCCTGTGACCCTCTGAAAGGCCATATCGATGCACATTCTTGTCCTGGGTGCCGCCGGCATGGTTGGCCGCAAGTTTCTCGAGCGCGTCGCTGCTGACGGTCATATTGGCGGTCGCGAGGTCCGCACGGCGACCCTGCATGATGTGGTCATGCCGTCCGCGCCGGCCGGAGCGACATTCGCCTGTGACTGCCGGGCCAGTGATTTTGCGATGCCTGGTGAGGGCGCAAGGCTGATCGCCGGGCGGCCGGACCTGATCGTCCATCTTGCGGCCATCGTCTCGGGTGAGGCCGAGGCAGACTTCGCGAAGGGCTACCGGATCAATCTGGACGGCACGCGCGACCTGTTCGAGGCGATCAGGCTCGCCGGCGGCGGTTATCGCCCGCGGCTTGTGTTCACCTCGTCAATTGCCGTCTTCGGCGCGCCGTTCCATGCGAAGATCGCCGACGAGTTCCACCTGACGCCACTGACCAGCTATGGCACACAGAAGGCGATCGGAGAGCTGTTGCTCTCGGATTACTCCCGGCGCGGTTTCTTTGACGGCATTGGTATCCGCCTGCCTACCATCTGCGTGCGCCCGGGAACACCGAACAAGGCGGCTTCGGGCTTTTTCTCGAACATCATCCGCGAGCCGCTCGCCGGGCATGAGGCGGTGCTGCCGGTCTCTGAGGATGTGCGCCACTGGCACGCCAGTCCGCGATCGGCCGTCGGATTCCTGATGCATGCCGCGACGATGGACCTCTCGGCGCTGGGCGCGCGGCGCAACCTGAGCATGCCCGGCCTGTCATGCACGGTCGGCGAGCAGATCGCGGCGCTTGAGCGGGTGGCAGGCCCCCGCGTAACGGCGCGGATCCTGCGCAAACCGGATGCAACCATTCAGGGCATTGTGGCCGGCTGGCCGCGCGATCTTGACCCGCAGCGTGCCATCGCGCTCGGCTTCAAGGCTGAAAGCAGCTTTGATGAGATCATCAAGGTCCATATTGCCGACGAACGGAACGGCAGCTTCGTGGCCTGAGGTCAGTTGGCTACGCGGCGGAGGGTGAGTTCGGCGCCGCCCGGCGGATCCTTCTGCCATTGGCCGTCGTTGACCGGGATCAACGTCATTTCATGGCCGCGCCGGGCGATCAGGTAGATCTTGCCGCCGGCATAGCGCCAGGCGACGACATCGAACACTTCCAGCCCCTTGTCGCGGCAGCGCGTTGGAAAGCTGGTCAGGAAGCGCCCGTCGGCTGAACCGGGCGATAGGCCAAGCGCGATGCGGCACACGACCTGACCGCCATAGCGCACCATCTCGTAGCTTCCGGGAATGGTGTCGCGCTGCGGCGCCCTGGACGGATCGAAAGGCATGCGCTGGGGCGGAGGCGACGCCACCTGCGGCACAAAGCGGCGCGGCCTGCCGAGCGAATCAAGCTGGTAGTCCGCACCGTCGGCCCGGCCCTTCAATCTGAGGGCGGCCGGATCGTCCTCGAAGGCCAGCACGGGTTGGCCGGCGGCATTGTTCAGGCGGATGAAGCCATCCTCGGACACGCTCCAGGATGCGACCTTGGCCAGGATCGGCAATGCCCGGCGGCATGGCGACGGGTAACCGACAACCCGACCTCCCTTGGTCTCTGCCGGCCGCAGGTTCAGCCGGCATTTGCGCGATCCGCCTTGGCCGATGAGTTCCCAGGGCCCGTTCATTTGGGCAATGGCCGGCGGCACGGATGGCCCTGTGGCCGGCCGCGCCGTGGATTGCGCATGGGACGTCGGGCTCCACAGGATGGCGGCGGTCGCGAAGACGATGTATGTCTTCATCCGCGGGGCCATGGTGTTTCGGGCACGGGGGTCAACGGACCCCTGCCGGCGAACCAGTTCGTAAGGTTGTCAACCTGAAGCTGGCCCATGCCCTGGCGGGTGTGATGGGTTCCGGAGCCGACATGGGGCAACAGGACGATGTGATCCATCGCGATCAGCTCCGCCGGGATGCGCGGCTCGTCTTCGAAGACATCAAGACCGGCAGACAGGATGTCCTTGTTGCGCAGCGCTGCCGCGAGGGCCGCCTCGTCCACCACCGAGCCGCGCCCGACATTGATGACAATGCCGTTCGGGCCGAGCGCTTTCAGGACCGCGGCGTCGATGATGTGGTGTGTCGAGGCGCCGCCGGGCGCGACGCTGACGAGCGTGTCGACATCCTCCGCCATCTTGAGAAGCGACGGGTAGTAGCGATAGGGCACATCGGCCTGCCGGCTGCGGCCATGGTAGACGACCGGCACACCGAAGGCCTCGATCCGCCGCGCCACCGCCTTGCCGATGCGGCCCAGCCCGACAATCCCGATCGTGCGGGTGCGAAGGGTCGTCGTCAGCGGGTAGGGTTTGCCAAGCCAGTGGCCTGACCGCACATAGCGGTCAGCCTGCGGCAGTTCACGCACGGTGGACAGGAGCAGGCCCAGCGCCAGATCCGCCACTTCCTCGGTCAGAACATCGGGCGTATTGGTGACCACGACGCCGCGCGCCTGGGCCGCCTGAGCGTCAATCGCATCATAACCCACGCCGAAATTGGCGACAATCTCGAGGTTCGGCAGCGCGTCCATAAGCGCGGCGTCGACGCGCGGCTGGGCTCCCGCCATCGCGATGCCGCGGACAGCCGCGAGCGCCGCAAAGCCGGCTCCCTCGGGCGGCAGCGCGTGCAGCGCGAATGCCGCCTCAAGCCGCTCCGCCACATAGGCCATTGGACGACCGATCACGAGGATGGCAGGTTTGGTCATGGGTCACCGAAGCAAGAACAGCATTCCGCGAGATACATTCCGAGGAAAGTCCGGACTCGTCAAGCACTTCGGTGGTGAACGCCGTTCAGGCCGCCAACCTGGCTGTTGTGCCGCGCACGACCAGCGTCGGCTGCACGCGGAGGCGCTTCTGCGGCATGGTCGGTGCGTTCATCCTCTCACCCAGGAGATCGACGGCCTTCTGGATCATCTCGACATGATTTCCGCGCACCGTGGTCAGGCCGGGATAGGATGCTGCCGCCTCGGCGATGTCGTCACAGCCGATGATGGAGACGTCGCGGCCCGGCTCGATGCCCTGCTGTCGCATGCCGACCATGGCGCCGAGAGCCGTGAGGTCATTGTAGCAGTAGATCGCAGTCGGCGGGTCGCGCCGTTCCAGCAGCCAATGCGCGCCGCTGATGCCGGCTTCGCGGGTTTCGGTGCCCTGGACATGCATCGAATCATCGACCGTGACGCCGGCGGCCTGCAAGGCGTTGGCATAGCCCGCATGGCGGGCCCGCCCCGTCGACACGTCAAGCGAGCCGCCGAGCATGGCGATACGCCTGTGGCCGATCGACAGGAGATGCTCGACTGCGAGCTTGCCGGCCTTCTCGTCATCGACGCCGACGAAGTCAAAGCCGGTGTCCTCAATCTCGCGCACGATCTGGACGACCGGGATCCCGGATGCGATCAGATGGTCGAGATCCTCGCTCCTGGTGCCGACCGTCGGGCAGAACAGCAGTCCGTCGGGGCGGTACTCGCGCAGCGTGCTGAGCACACGCTCCTGCCGCTCGCTTTCGCCGGCGCAGCTGCCGAACATGACCGTCTTGCCGCTCTCAAGGGCGCGCTGTTCGACGGCAGACAGGATTTCCGCGAAATAGGGGTTGAGAATGCTGTGCAGGGCGACCGCGATGATGTTGGTCCGGGCCATGCGAAGAGCGGCTGCGCCACGGTTATAGCTGTATCCCAGATCGCGCGCGGTGGTCTTCACCTTTCGCTTGGTGACATCCGCCACCAGCGGACTGTCACGCAGCGCCAGCGAGACCGTTGCCGTTGAAACCGCCAATTGCCGCGCGATCATCTGCAAAGTCACGCGTGTCCGTGACATGCGGCCCTGATCGCCGTCCCTGTTGGCATGTGAAACCGTCATGTCCGTCCCCGCCAGGAGCCATCAAGCGACATGGCCCCGTCTCCTGCCGAAGCTGCCGGATTGTCACGGGCAATTCAAGGAGCGTAACACTACTTAACAGTCTCTAGTGTCAACCAAATTGGACACACCACTGACATCGTCGGTCATGGGTGCCCTGCTGGCACTCCGCCCAGCCCGCCGGACGCCTGGCGGCGGCCCCGCCTGTCAGGCGGAGCGGGCTTCAGCCAGTAGCCGGTCCGAGGCCGTTTCGATCCGCTCCTGCATCGTGGTGAAGAAGAGGTCCCGATCCAGCCCGGCCGGAATCGGGTCCAGCACTTCGACCACGATCGTGCCCGGATGGCGGAGAAATTTCCGGCGCGGCCAGAACACGCCTGAGTTGAGGGCGACCGGCGCGCATGAAAGGCCTATGCGCTCATACATATGGGCGATGCCGTACTTGTAGGTCGGGCTGGCGCCTGCAGCGGTCCGCGTTCCTTCTGGGAAGATCACGATCTGCCGGCCAGCGGCGGCCTCGCGCGCGGCAAGGGCATTCATGTCCCGCAGCGCGTTCGCACCGCCGCCCCGGCGAACGGGGATCGAGCGCGCCTTGTAGGCGTACCATCCGAAAAAGGGGACGAAGAACAACTCGCTTTTGGCCACAAAGGCGGGGTCGTCAAGAATGCAGAACAGTGCGAAGGTTTCCCACATGGACTGATGCTTGCAGGCCACGAGGAAACCGCCGGGCGGAAGTTTGCCCAGGCCGCGAAACTCGACCCGCGTGCCGCAGATCATGCGCAGGAGCCACAGGTTCGAGTGCGCCCACAGCCGCGCCCCGCGCATGAAGGCCATGCGGGGCATGAAGAAGGTCGGCACCAGGGCCAGGGACCAGATAGCCATGTTCACATAGAACACAACGTTGAAGACGAGCGAGCGAAGCATGAGCATGCGCAAGGTCAAACACGACCTGCGCGGTGCCCGTCAAGTGCAACCGCTGGGCGTCATGGCTGAGCGGGACGTTCGATCACCTGGATGCCGACGGGCTTCTGCCGGCCCATCAGCACCGGCAGGCGCGAATGCTCCGGATCGGTCTCGAGGAGCTGGCGCAGCCGCGTGATCTGATACTTGGTGTATTCCGACGCCAGCAGCTTCAGCCCGCTGATGATCGTCGAGGGCCGCGCGGGCTCCTGCGGCTCGCTGACGACGGGATAGCCGACCAGTTCGATGTCGCCCATCACGTGCTGGAACTCAGCGAGAGTGCGCGGCATGTGATAGTTCGATGTGACCACCAGCAGGGACCGGAAACCGTTCGAGCGCGCCCAGCGTCGGGTCTCGATGGCGTTGCCAATGGTGTTGCGCGCGCCCTTTCCGAGGTCGACGCAGCATTCCAGCTTCTCGTGGCGCAGCCCGGACCTGGGCAGGATCTCGTCCCGCCCCGCCCTTGCGTTGACGCCGCTGATCAGAAGGCGCTGGCCGTGCCCGGCTGCGAGCAGCGCCATGCCGTCACTGAGGCGCTGGGCACCGCCGGTCAGAACAACGATGCCGTCGGTCTTGGCCAGCTTCTGCGGCTCCGCTGTGGCGATCGAGCGGGTAAAGGCGACAAAGCCGATTACGGCCCACAGTGCCAGTGCTCCTGTGACAAGGCTGATCACGACAAGGACGTGCGCCAGCCACCGCCTGCGGATGCGGGAGCCTTCGTCTACCGTTGGTGTCTTTGCCGTGATGACGGCACCTGTCTGAATCAAGGACATCGCAACATGATGGCCGTCAAATCCGGCGGCAATGGGTTCAAACTGCACTCAAACAAGATGGACTGTGATCAGGCCATCGGATCCATGATCGGCCTGACATCTTAACGGCTTGCTTCACGTGGTGCGCGGGATCGGCTCGACCTCAGGATTTGTCACGCCATCTGACGCAGATGGCGCTGAACGGTGAGGCGCGACACGAGGCCTGCAATCAGAGCGACCAGCGCAGCGATGCCAATCACGATCAGATATCCGGTCCAGCCGATCTCGAAGGCGCCGAACAGGGCCTTGAGCTGATCGGCGCCCGGGCCCGAACTCCAGCTCAGGCTGATCCAGCCGAGCACGACCGTCACGACAAGCGCCGACAGGCCGCCAATCGCCCCGCCCTCGAGGCCCAGCTTCAGAAAGCGGCCCTGGAATTCACGGGCGATGAAGGCGTCATTGGCTCCGACAAGGTGCAGGACCTCGACCGAGTCGTGGCTGCCCGCCATCGCGCCGCGCGTAGCGAAGGCGACCGCCAAACCGGCGGCCAGCGTGACCAGCAGGACAACAGCGATGCCCGCCAGGATCAGCGTGTTGGCCATGGTCGACAGCCGGCCCACCCACAGACGGTGGTCGTCAAGGCTGGCGGTCGGCGCCTCACGTCGCAGGGACTGGCGCAAGGCCTCGACGTCAGGGCGCGAGCTGCGTGAACTTGTCACGACCAGCAGCCGCGGTACCGGAAGCTCGGCCAGCTGCAGGCCCGCGCCGAGCCATGGCTCGAGCAACCTGTCCGATTCGGCGCGCGGCACGATGCGGACCTCGGCAACGCCGGGGGCGCCGCGGAAGACACGCGCCGCCCTCGCGATGTCATCCTCGATGTTGCGCCGCGGGTCCGGCTTGATCTGCACGGTCATCTCGTTCGAGATGGCGGAGCGCCAATCGCTCGAGGCGATGGCGACCATGTGGGCCGCGCCGCCGGCGAGCGCGGCCAGAAAGGTGAGGATGGCGATCACCGCGACGAGGGCGCGGCTTGCCGTCGAATCGACCGGGATCAGCGGCTGTTCGCGCTTCAGCCCGGACGGCAGTCCCGGAATCTCCGGCATGGCCGGGTTCTGGCCCGCCGCCAAGCGCGCGCCGGACATGGCGCCCTGCCGCACGGCCTGCCACAGGCGCCCGCAGCGCGCTCCTGCGCGGTGCAGCGCGCCCCTGACGCGGCGCAGGACCCTCTCAGCCGTCAACATGCAGATATCCGTCGGCCAGAACCAGGCGCCGGGCGTCGTTCTGGTCCATCAGATTGAGGTCGTGCGTCGCGATCACGACCGCCGTGCCGAGGCGCTGAAGCTCCATGAACAGGCGCAGCAGACGGCGCGCAAGCGTAGGGTCGACATTGCCGGTCGGCTCGTCCGCCAGGAGGAGTTCGGGCTTGACGATCAGCGCCCGCGCGATGGCGGCGCGCTGCTTCTCGCCGCCCGACAGGACCGGCGGAATGGAGTGCATCCGTTCGCCGAGGCCGACCCAGCGCAGCAGTTCGATGACCTCGGAGCGGTAGCTGGCCTCGTCCCGTCCCTTCACGCGCAACGGCAAGGACACATTCTCATAGACCGTCAGGTGGTCCAGAAGCCGGAAATCCTGAAACACGACGCCCATGCGCTGGCGCGCCGCGCTGAGCGCGTCATTCTGGCGGCGCGTCACGTCATGGCCGAACAGGTTGATCAGGCCACGCGTGGGCTTCAGGGACAGCAGCATGAGCTTGAGCAAAGTCGTCTTGCCCGCGCCCGACGGGCCGGTGAGATACTGGAACGAGCGCGGCTCGATGCTGAAGGTGATGTCCCTCAGCACCTCCGGTCCCATTCCATAGCGAAGGCCGATGCCTTCAAACCGCACCATCAGTCCCTCCCGCGCCGGCTGTCCGGCACGATCTTCACGCGGCGTTAACCATCACAGGGTCCAACTGGCGATCGTTCACAAGGGACCGCCGCAAGGCCGACACGCTGATTCGCCATGCTCATTGTCTGCCCATCCTGCGCAAGCAGATACAGCATTGATGCCCAGAAGATTGGCGCGGAAGGCCGCACCGTGCGCTGCGCCAGTTGCCGCGACGACTTCTTCGTCACGCTGGCGGATGATCTCGAGGCGAAGGAGGCCGCCGCGCCTGCCCTGCCTCCCTCCCGACCGGACAGGCCTGCATCCGCCGAGGATGCGCTCGCAGCCGAATGGGCCATGGCCGAACAGGTCGAGCACACGCCCCGCGATGGGGACGCAGCGACGGACCAGCCGATTGACCAGGACGACCGTGACAGGCTGTTTGCGGCCGAGGATGCCGCGGCAGCGCAGGCCCAGTCGGGTTCCCCTGCAGCGGATGACCAGGCCACCGACGATGCCGCAGGCCGTGGCGCCAACCCGGACCTCGTCCTTCCCGCCCCCGCTGCCGCCACAGGATGGAGGCGCTTTTTGCCGCGCCGCCGGGCTTCGACAGCCGGATCAGCCGGTAAGCGGCCTGCCGGAGCCGGCATGGCGCGCGTGCGCCCGTCACGAATCGGGGAGCCGGGGCCAGCATCTGCGCCGCCACGGGCGCTGATCGGGCTATGCGCTGCCAGCAGCGTGGTCCTTGTGGGGATGGTCTGGCAGCGGGATGCGGTCGTCCGGCTCGCACCGTCCAGTGCAGCGCTGTTCCAGGCCGTGGGCATGCCGGTGAATCTCCGGGGTCTTGTCTTCGCCGAGGTGCGATCAAGCCTACAGAGCGAGGGCACGGGCCGCTTCCTGCTGGTGGAAGGCACCGTCGCCAGCTTGCGCCAGACCGTGATCCAGGTTCCCCTCATCGAGATCAGGGTCCGGGACGGGGATGGCAAGATCCTTTACGCATGGACAACGGATCCGCCGCGTTCCAGTTTGAACCCCGGCGAAGCCTTGCATTTCCGCGCGCGTCTTGCCACACCGCCACAGGCCGGGCGCGACGTCGAGGTCCGGTTCGTGGATCGCACGCAGAGCGCGTCTGCCAAGTATTGACGTCATAGCGCCGCTCCCGGCGCGCCCGCACCAGTCCTGCCGGAGCCCGCCATGGCCCATCATCAACGCATCCGCGTCCTTTACGATGAGGATGACATTGCCCGCCGCATCAACGAGATCGCCGGACAGATTGCACAGTCCGACGTCAACGACCTGCTCGTCGTCGCCGTTCTGAAGGGCAGCTTCATGTTCGCTGCGGACCTGATTCGGGCCATGCACAGGGCCGGGATGAGCCCGCAGGTCGAGTTCGTCCACCTGTCATCCTACCGAGCGGCCACCGTCTCCTCGGGCCAGGTCGAGATCCTGCGCGACGTGCAGAGCGAGGTCTCCGGGCGCGACGTGCTGCTGGTCGACGATATCCTCGAAAGCGGACGGACCTTGGCCTTCGCCAAGGACCTGCTTGCCGCGCGCGGCGCCCGGCGCGTGCTGAGCGCGGTTCTGCTGGAGAAGCCCGGCAAGCGTGCCGTGTCGATCAAGGCCGATTATGTCGGGTTCATCTGCCCTGACTACTTTGTGGTCGGCTATGGCATGGACGTGGCCCATTGCTTCCGCCAGCTGCCCTATGTGGGCGTCATTGAAACCGATGATCAGCCCGGCTTTGACGGGGTCTGAGAGAGCGCGCTCGGCAATGGCCCGGATCCTGGTGGTTGATGACGAAGAAGCGGTGCGCGCGCTGATCGCGCGTGGCCTTTCGCTGGACGGACACCATGTGATCATGGCCGGGGACGGCGCCGAAGGCATGGATGTGCTAACCCAGTACAAGGGTGCGTTCGACCTCGTGCTGAGCGACATCCGGATGCCGCTGATGGATGGGATCGCCATGGCGCTGGCGGCCAAGCGGGATTATCCGGGCCTGAGCATCCTGCTGATGACAGGCTATGCCGAGCAGCGCGAGCGCGCCAAGAGCCTCGAGAACATTGTCGTCGACGTGATGACCAAGCCCTTCGGACTTGCCGAACTGCGCGGCACGGTCGGGCGCGTGCTGAAGAACGCCGACCGGGCCTGAGCCCTACCGATTGAGCGCGACGATGGCGACGTTGATCAACGTTGCGAAACAGACCCACGCGGCATAGGGCCAGAGCAGCCATGAGGCAAAAGGATCGACCACGTCGAAGGCGCGGATGGTGAGCACGATCAGCGCCAGAAACGGAACGATCACCACAAGGCCGAGCAGCGGTGACTGCGCCCCGAAGAAAGCCAGCGACCACGACACGTTCAGGATCAACTGGCCGTGATAGGCGAGCAGCGCCTTGGTGCGGCCGGGCGTGGCGGGCGGCCATTTCCAGATCCGGTAAACCGCATAGGCCATCAAGGCGAACAGTGCGGTCCAGGCGACCGGAAACAGCCAGTTCGGCGGATTGAAGGCTGGTTTGATCAGGCCTGCATACCAGACCGGTAGGCTCGGCCGCGTCACGGTGTTGCCGATCACCGAACAGGCAATGACTGGCGCGATGGCGTAGAACAGTTTGTCGAGGGGTAGGCGCATGGTCGGCATGCACGCGATATGGGCCAGTGGCGCGATTGCGCAAGCCCATTTGTCCCCCGGGATGCCTGACAGGTCCGTGATTGGCCGTGGCATCAGTCGACAAGCATGGCTGTCGACAGCCCTGACGCCAAGCGTGAATTGATTTTGCGCCGCCGAACGGCGACAACAGGGCATGACGCCATTTGTCTTCCATGCCCCACCGTCCATCCTGTTCGGATCGGGCAGGATCAAGTCCCTTGGCGAGCACGCCAGGCACCTGCTTGGGCAGCGTGTCATCGTGCTCACCGATGCCGGACTGCTGGGCTCCGGGCTGCTGGCTCCTGCCTTTGACAGCCTGTCCGCAGCCGGAACCGCCGTGACCATCTTTGCCGAGGTTGTCGCCGACCCGCCGGAGGCGGTCGTGCTGGCGGCGGTTGAAGCCGCGCGCCGGCATGGGGCCACGGGCGTGATCGGTCTCGGCGGCGGCTCGCCGATGGATGTGGCCAAGCTGGTCGCACTGCTGGCCCGATCCGGCGAAGGTTTGGTTCAAGCCTACGGGGTGGGCAACGCCAGGGGGCCGCGCCTGCCGCTGATCCTGTGCCCGACGACCGCCGGCACCGGATCGGAGGTCACCCCGATCGCGATCGTGACCACTGGCGAGGCGGAGAAGAAAGGCGTGGTCTCCCCGCTCCTGCTGCCGGACCTTGCGCTCCTTGATCCGGACCTCACCCTCGCGCTGCCGGCTTACGTCACGGCCGCAACCGGGATCGACGCCATGGTGCATGCGATCGAGGCCTACACTTCCGGCTCGGCGAACAACAACCCGGTTTCGCGGTCCCTGGCCCGCGAGGCCCTGCGTCTGCTCGGTGGCAACATCGCCCGGGCGGTCCACCATGGCCATGAACCGGCGCCGCGCGCCGCGATGCTGCTCGGCTCCATGCTGGCCGGCCAGGCTTTCGCGAACTCGCCGGTCGCCGCCGTGCATGCGCTGGCCTATCCGATCGGCGGGATTTTCCACGTGCCGCATGGGCTGTCCAATGCCCTCGTGCTCCCGGAGGTCTTGCGCTTCAACGCGCCTCGGGCCGGAGAGGCCTATGGCGAATTGGCGGGCATCATCTTTCCCGAACTGCCAAAACGCATCCGGGCGAAGGCGTTTCCGGATGCGATGGCCGCGCTGGCGCTCGGCCTTGGCCTGCCGCCCCGTCTGCGCGATGTCGGCATCCCCAAGGATGCCCTGCCGCGCCTTGCCGATGACGCGATGAAGCAGACCCGGCTTCTGGTGAACAATCCCCGTGCGGTCACGCAGGCCGATGCGCAGGCGATCTACGAGGCCTGCTGGTGAGCGTGCGTCCGGACCGCGCCGGCCGGGCGGCGTTCGGCGTGTTCCGGCCGATGCCGACGCGCTGGCATGACAATGACGTCTACGGGCATGTGAACAATGTGGTCTATTACGGTTGGTTCGACACGGCCGTGAATGCCTGGCTGATCGAGCAGGGCCTGCTTGATCCGGTTTCGGACGCCATTGTCGGCCTCGTGGTCGAAACGGCCTGCACCTATTTCGAGAGCGTCAGCTTTCCGGAAACGGTCGAGCTCGGGCTGGCCGTCGAGCGGCTGGGGAGATCGTCCGTGAGCTACCGGATCGGCGTGTTCCGGGCAGGAGGAGCGCTGGCGGCGGCGCAGGGCCGCTTCACGCACGTCTATGTCGACCGCATAACGCAGACGCCGATCGCCATCCCCGACAGGGCCAGGATGGCGATGGAGGCACTCGTGGTGTGACGGCTTCAGTTGGTCAGGCGGATCCCGCCGATCTGGCTAGCAATGCTCTGGAACACGCTATCGAGCTGGGTCGCGGAGGCGACCTCGTAATAATTGCCGGGCGTCGAGGCGCACGCGCGCAGGAGATCACGGTTCCCGTCGATGACGCGCACGGTGTAGACCAGAATGCCGGCGGCCTTGGCGTTGGCGCAGGCGAGGCGCGTGCGGGCGTCGATCGATGCCTGGTTGCCTCCCGTGCGGTTCTCGGTGTTGTCGCCATCTGTCAGCAGGATCATGAAGCGGTTGAGATTGGCCTCCGGCGCGATCGCGGTGCTCATCGGAAAGCCGGGCGTCAGCATGTTCACGCCCCAGGTCGCGCCGATGGTCACGTTGGTATTGCCCGAGGGCTGCATGGCGGCCAGCGACGTGATCAGGCTGGCAGCATTGGTCCGCACATCGACGAGCGGGGCCATGCGGGCGAGGTTGTTCGAACGGCAGGTCACCGCCGGATACAGGGTGCGGATATCGGTCGTGTCGACGCCACTCGGCTTCGTGTCGCGATCACTGTCCTGGTCGCGGTCCCACAGGCAGCCCCGCCAGGTGGTGCGGGTGATGCGTCCTGGTCCACATCCGCTGCCGGCCGCAATCGTGTCCTTGTCGCGGTTGGCGAAACGGAACCATGAGGTCGATGGCGCGCCTGCGAGGCTCCAACTGACGCGTTCTGCGGTGTTGGGGTTGGCGCCGCAATAGCCGGCGCCGGCATAGCTGAAGCTGTCCGGCATCGGCCAGCCGGCGGACACCGCGGTCTGAACGGTCTGCGGCACGCGTACCGTGGTGTCGAACGGCACCAGTGCGACGCGGATCTGGTCGTTCTGCACGGCCGCATCCTTCATCGCCTTGACAAAGCCTGAGCTTGGATTGGCGTTGGAGCAGGTTAGGTCACCGCACAGGGCCCTCTTCAGCTCCTGCATCTTGTTGCTCCAGCCCATCGAGCCGGTGTTGTCGAGCACAAGCGCGATTTCGATCTTGTTGATGCCCCAGCCGGATGTGGCTTCCGCGCTGACGACGCCGCTGGTCGGGCCGATCAACTGCACCATCGTGTAGTCGATGCGGGCCGTCGCCTGCACGCGGAAGCGATCCGTTTCCTTGGTCACGACAACGCGTTCGATGGAGCTGCCGAAGCGGGCGGGGAAGTTGGCGTTGAAATGTGCGTTGGCGCGCGCTGTGATTTGGGCCGGAGACGCGCTCACCGAGTCCTTGGCGAGGGCAAGGGCGGTTGCGTCAGCGGCTGACTGCAGTTCGGCGCGGACAAGGGCGGCGCGGCCATAGTCGACCGTGACGCCTGTGAGTCCGAGCAGCGGGATGAGCGACAATCCGAAGATCATGCCGACGCTGCCATCCTGGTTGCGGGAAAAGCGCCGGCGGATTGATGCAAACGTGCGCAAAGCCATCATGGGGAAGCTCTCCGGAGCAGGACATTCGGAACCTTAGCGCTTTCTCAACAGCAACCTTCACGCCAGCGGGGTTCTGTTCCGAAATGGCTCAACAGCCCGGATTGTGTCCTGCGTCAGGGCAGGCTATTGCCCCGAAAGCGCACAGCTGTGTTGCATTGGGACGTGCAGGCCTTGCCGCGAGTGGCGCGCCTGACCGGCAGCCGACAAGGGGAACCAGGTGCTCGCCAACGCCATCACGATCACGCCTCAGCTTGTCGCCGAACACGGGCTGAAGCCGGACGAGTACCAGCGCTTCCTCAAGCTGATGGGCCGCGAGCCGACCATCACGGAACTCGGCATCGTCTCGGCCATGTGGAACGAGCACTGCTCCTACAAATCGTCGAAGAAGCACCTTAAGACGCTGCCGACCAAGGCGCCGTGGGTGCTGCAGGGTCCGGGCGAGAATGCCGGTGTCATCGACATTGGCGATGGCCATGCCATCGTCTTCAAGATGGAGAGCCACAACCACCCGTCCTTCATCGAGCCCTACCAGGGCGCGACCACAGGCGTCGGCGGCATCCTGCGCGACGTGTTCACCATGGGCGCCCGCCCGATCGCGGTCCTCAATGCCCTGCGCTTCGGCGAGCCGGGCCATCCCAGGACGCGGCAGCTTGTGGCCGGCGTGGTGGCCGGCATCGGCGGCTACGGAAACTCCTTCGGCGTGCCCACGGTAGGCGGCTCGGTCGGCTTCGATGCGCGCTACAATGGCAACATCCTCGTCAACGCCATGGCTGTCGGCCTTGCCCGCAGCGATGGCATCTTCCTCGCCAAGGCGACGGGCGTCGGCAAGGCCATCGTCTATCTGGGCTCCAAGACCGGGCGCGACGGCATTCACGGCGCCACCATGGCCTCGGCGGAGTTTGACGACAACTCTGCGGAGAAGCGCCCAACCGTGCAGGTGGGTGACCCTTTTGCCGAGAAACTGCTGCTCGAAGCCTGCCTCGAGATCATGGCCAAGGGCTGCGTCGACGCGATCCAGGACATGGGTGCGGCGGGTCTCACCTGCTCGGCGGTCGAGATGGGCGCCAAGGGCGACCTCGGCGTCGAGCTTGATCTCGACAAGGTGCCCTGCCGCGAAGAGCGCATGACCGCCTATGAGATGATGCTGTCGGAGAGCCAGGAGCGCATGCTCATGGTGCTGACGCCCGGCAAGGAAGCGGAGGCGGAGGCGATCTTCCGCAAATGGGGCCTCGACTTCGCCGTCATCGGCCACACCACGGACACCCTGCGCTTCGTCATCAGGCATCAGGGCGAGGTCATGGCCGACATGCCGATCAAGGAGCTCGGTGACGAGGCTCCAGATTATGACAGGCCCTGGGCGCCGACCCCGAAACGGCTGGTGATTGCGGCCAGTGACGTTGTGCCGCCAGTGCCGAACCGCGATGCGCTGCTCACGCTCGTCGGCTCACCGGACCAGTGCTCCAAGCGCTGGGTTTACGAGCAATATGACACGCTGATCCTCGGCAATTCGGTGGTGACGCCGGGCGGCGATGCCGGCCTGATCCGCATCGAGGATGGCCCCAAGGGTCTCGCCATGACCTGCGATGTCACGCCGCGTTACTGCGAGGCCGACCCGGTCGAGGGCGGCAAGCAGGCCGTGGCCGAAGCCTGGCGCAACCTGACCGCCGTCGGCGCGACCCCGCTCGCCATTACCGACAACCTCAATTTCGGCAATCCCGAGCGCCCCCATGCCATGGGCCAACTCGTCGGCTGCATCGCGGGCATCGGAGAGGCCTGCCGTGCGCTCGAGTTCCCCGTCGTGTCCGGCAATGTCTCGCTCTACAATGAGACAAACGGCCAGGGCATCCTGCCGACACCGACCATCGGCGGTGTCGGTGTGCTGCCGGATGTTGCCTGTCATGCGACGGTGGCCTTCAAGGCCGCGGGTGACGTGGTGGCGCTGATCGGTGATACGACCGGCTGGCTTGGCCAGTCGATCTACCTGCGCGATATCTGCGGCCGGGCCGAGGGCGCGCCGCCCGCTGTGGACCTTGCCATCGAGCGCCGCAACGGCGATCTCGTGCGCAACCTGATCCGCGCCGGTCATCTGACGGCGGTGCATGACTGCTCCGATGGCGGTCTGGCGCTTTGTCTGGCCGAAATGGCCATGGCGGGCGGGCTCGGCGCGACGATCACGGCATTGCCACCGGGCCCCGCCCACGGCGCGCTGTTCGGCGAGGATCAGGCGCGCTATGTGCTGACCTGCGCAGCATCGCAGGCAGCGGCCGTGCTGGAGGCTGCCCGGAAGGCGGGGGTTCCAGCCGTGATCATCGGCGCCGTCGGCGGTGAAGCGTTGACGCTTGGCGCAGAAGGGCCAATATCGGTGAAAGAGCTGAGCACGGCCCATGAACGCTGGTTCCCGGCGTTCATGACTGGCAAAGGCTGATTGACCGAGCCCTCCCATCCTCATCCTGGGTCCGTCGAAGAACGGGCCCAGGATGAGGATGGCGGCGGCGGCCCATGAACGAGGAAAGATATACCATGCCCATGGCGGCCACAGACATCGAGCGCATGATCAAGGAGGCGATCCCCGACGCCGTTGTCGAGATCAAGGATCTGGCGGGCGATGGCGATCACTATGCCGCCACCGTGACGTCCGCTGTCTTCAGGGGCCTGCCGCGCGTTCGCCAGCATCAGCTGGTGTATGACGCGCTGAAGGGGAACATGGGCGGCGTGCTGCACGCCCTTGCGCTGACGACGATTGTTGCCCAATCTTAAGGGAACGCCGCGCAGGCCTCGACCCTGCCTGAGGAGAGAGTGATGACCGACATCAACGCCACCATCGACGCCGAAGTGAAGGCCAATGACGTGCTGCTCTTCATGAAGGGCACGCCGCAGTTTCCCATGTGCGGGTTTTCTGGCCAGGTCGTGCAGATCCTGAATTACCTTGGCGTGCCCTACAAGGGCATCAATGTGCTTGACGACATGGCGATCCGCGACGGCATCAAGACCTATTCCAACTGGCCGACGATCCCGCAGCTCTACATCAAGGGCGAGTTCATCGGCGGCTGCGACATCACCCGCGAGATGTTCCAGTCCGGCGAACTGGCCCAGCTGATGGCCGAAAAGGGCCTGCCTGTGAAGCAGGCCGCCACCGGCTGACCGGGCTCAGCGCACAGCGGCGTGGATGGCCCGCGCCAGCGCACGGCCCTTGCAGTCATAGGCGGCGTCGGTGTTGTGGAGCTGATCCCACGCGGTCAGTTCGGTCAAGGGGACGCCGGCCTTGACGGCGCGTTGCAGAAGATTGAAGCGCTGGAAATGCCCTGCTCCGCCGGTCCGTGCCGCTCGCGCCGTCAGCGCCAGCATGGCTGGTGCCAGAAGCGCGCCTGCCACCACAGGTGCGTTCTGCAGGTCCATCAGGACCACGTCCGCCCCCGCCGCCCTGATCTGGCGGATCCCGTCGACGACGCTGGCTTCCGTCGTCTCGGAAATGCCGCCCCACGGCCAGACCACGTCATTCGAGCCAAGTTGCCAAATCACCAGATCCGGCTTGTGCGACAAGGCGTCGCTCGCCATCCGCGACAGTTGCCCGCCGATGGTTTCGCCATTGCTGCCGGCATTGACGATCTCGATGCGCGCGCCCGGCCTCAGCCGCATCAGTTCGCGCTGCATCACTTCGGGATAGCTCGCCGCCCAGCTCGAGGCGCCGACCCCGCGCGTCGATGATGAGCCGATCGCGACGATCATGGCGGGCTGCCTCGCCGAAAGGCGCGCTTTCAGGCGCGGCAGGCCTGCGCCCAGCGATGGCGATGGGCTGGCTTTCAGGCACCTCTCGGCCGGTCCGTCATCGGCCCTGGCGGGATGCGGCGCCAGCAGTGCCGCGCCCAGAGAGGCGGCGGCGGCAAGCGGCACGATTCCCGCCGGCAGCCTCATCGCTGGGGTGCAGCCGCTGCCGCTTGCGGCGCGGTCCGGGCCTGTGCTGGCGGTCGTGACGGCCTGCGCTGCGCCACACGGCGCGGCTGCCGTGCCAGCGCCGCCACCGTCCCGACAATCTCGTGATGGATGCGCGGGCTCTTGTCGATCGATGTGTGGCCCATGTCGGTGTGGTTCAGATCAAGGCGGTTGGTCGCCAGATCGGCATTGATCAGCCTGCCGCGAAAACCGGGTCCGGCGCGCAAGGGCGAGCCGAAGCCATTGTTGGACTGGAAATAGTTCGTCGCGCGCATGACGTTGGCCGGGACCGGGTTTGGTGCGGTGGCATCGACGGGGATCAGCAGATCGACCGGAACGCCGTTGCTGCCAAGTCTTTCGGCCAGCAGGATGATGTCATTGCCGCCGAGCGAATGTCCGATCAACACCAGCCGTGCCGCACCCTGTCCCCGGCTGCGTGATTCGATGATGCGCGAGGCGATGGAGCTCCATTCCGCATGGTTGACCACATGGGCCCTCACCCCTGCGGCCGTCAGCTTGCGGCCAAGCTCATCCATGCCGAGCGAGAAGACGTTGAACAGGCCGCGCAGCAGATAAACCTCCGTCTGGCCCGTGCTGCTCTGGACATGGCGCTGCGCATGCGGTTGCCGGGCATGGGCAGGCTGTTGAACAAGGATCGCGGTCAACATGAGCGCACAGGCCGAAAGCAGGTTGCGGCGGAGGGCGACCCCGGACCGGTGCCGAATTTTCGGTGGACAGCAGCGGTTTTGCGGTATTTCCATGCTGGAAAACGACGTGTCTCTCTGAGAAGGAGTCGCATGGCCGGGACGGGGACACATGAGACGGGGGCAGACTCGGCCAATATGGTTACTGTAGCGTGAACGCCGACGGCCGAAAAGAACCACGTGGGCCGGCGCCTGATCATGGCGATGGGCTTGTCATCCGGCGCAGGGTTCTCCATTGCGCCGGCTATGATCCGATGAGCGCTGAAACCTTCCATGCCCGCTTTCGTCGGGAACTCAGGCGTTTTGAGTCGTGCTGGGGACTTCGCGCCGAGGCAACGCCGCTGGTTTCCGTTGGTTCCATTGCAGGCTGGACAGTGACCATGTCGGGTGCCGGATGGTGTGTGGAAACGCGCCATGATCTGGTTTGCTGGGACGACCTGATCGCGGCGCAGCGCAAGGCGGATGTCTTGCCGCGGCTGAAGGGCGGTCTGGCCGCCGGTCTCGATTTTGTCCGGAACGGCGCCCTCGGCGGCTATCTTGTCAACGCCTGGCGCTACGCCGCCTTCTTTCTTTATCCCTATCTTGCCCTTGCGGCCGTTATGCTTGCCGGGTTGCTGGCTGGCCTTGTGGCAAGCGCGCTGGGGAGCCCTGGCTGGCTGTCGATTCTGCTGGCTGTGTTCCTTGCCGCGATTGGTGTGTGGCGTATGTCCGGCCACAGCCATATCGGGCATCTTCTCGATGACTGGATCTTTGCCCGGGACGTGGTGCGCGGCTTCAAGCCGGATCTCTCGCAGCGCCTGTCGGAGGCTGCTGGCGAACTGCGCGCGACGCCGGCGGATCAGCATGTCCTCGTGGTTGGCCACAGTCTCGGCGCGGTTCTGGCGGCGCAGATGCTGGACGAAGCTGCCGGACCGGTTGCCGGCGCCCGGCCCGTCACATGGCTGACCATCGGTTCATCGATTCTCAAGATCGCGCTGCACCGGCAGGCCTCGGGCTTGCGTGCACAGCTTGGCCGGATCGCGACGGCGCCTGGCGTCGCGTGGATCGAGTATCAGGCCGTTAGCGATGTGATGAACTTCTTCCGCACCGATCCCGTGGCGGTGCTCGGCATCGACGGCAGGTCGCCCGTTGTGCGGAAGGTGAGCTTTGGCCAGATGCTCAACCGGGACTATTATGCCAGCATCCGCTTCAATTTCTTCCGGCTGCACTGCCAGTTCATCAGCGCCAATGACAAGCGCGCCCCTTACGACTACCTGATGACGATCTGCGGGCCGTTCGATCCGGTCGCGCTGGCTGCTTCTCGCGACGGGGCAATGGGCTGGATTGGCGCTGAGGGGGAATTGACACAAGCTGGTCTGGCAGCACTCCTGCCCGCGGCAGACCGACCGGCCAACGGCATGGTCGCAACAGGACAATCATGACGCTCATCATCGCCCGCATCAGTTGGCTCGTGCTTGTGGCGGGCTGGTATATCCTGCGCGTGCCGTTCGCGCGCAAGGCCAGGAAGGCCCGGATCGCGCGCGATGAGATGACGCTGGCCGAAAAGCTCCGGCTGTCGATCTCGCTGTCAGGTCTCGGACTGATACCCTTTGTCTTTGTCGCCTTCCGCGAGCCGCGCTTCGCCAATTACCCGGCCAGTCCGGTGCTGTGCGGGCTCGGCATTGCTGTCGCGCTCGTCGCCCTGGTGATGTTTCATCTCACCCACAAGGCCCTCGGTCGCTACTGGTCGGTCAGCTTGCAGATGCGGGAGGACCACAAGCTGATCACCACGGGCATCTACGCCCGCATCCGCCATCCGATGTACACCGCCTTCTGGCTGATGGCGCTGGCGCAGGCCCTTCTCCTGCCGAACTGGATTGCCGGCTTCTCCGGCCTGGTCGGGTTCGGCATTCTGTACGTGCTGCGGGTCGGGCAGGAGGAGAGGATCATGCTCGACACCTTCGGCGCCGAGTATCAGGCCTACATGGACCGGACGGGCCGGCTGCTGCCGAAGTTCTGACGCAGGATCGGGGGCGCCTGCGATCGTGCCGCTGCCTCGATACGGCACAGCCGGCGCGGAACGGGTTTAGAACAGGTGAAACCATATTTGCCCGAATGTCCCGGTGCGGGGCGCGTGATTCGATACCCCTGCAGTTGGGGTCGTCAGTCATGTTCGAAGCTGTTGCGTCGCTTGCGTCCGTTGTTCCGTTTCCCCGCCGCGCCGCCACGCGGCAGGCCGAGACCGCTGCCCTGCTGGATGCGGTCGGATCGGCGGGGTCCCTTGAGATCGTTCCGCGGGCCTTCGCGGCCCGCGACGCCGCCGCGGCTCTGCATCTGATGGGGTTCGTCCATCTCGACGAGATCCAGCCCGATGGCAGCCACCGCACCCTGTCGGCCAGTGAAGCGCGCTCAGCAGCGCCCTTTCTGACCTGGCGGATCAGGCGCGTCGCCGGCCGGTGACGCCGGATCGTTCAGCGCCCGAGCGCGACCCTGATCAGCCTTCTCGCGTCGTCGCTGGCCCAGTCAGCCGGGCCGTGCAGCACGCCCAGATTGCAGCCTTTCGCGTCGATCAGCACGGTTGTCGGCATGCCGACAGCCTGTCCGGCCCGCTTGAGGTCCTGAAAGATCCTTGCCTCGGGGTCTGCGTAATAGGCCAGCCTCGTGATGCCGTTGTCGCTGAGCCAAGCGCGCGGCTTGTCGAGATTGCGCGTGTCGATATTGACCGCGACGACTTCGAACGCTGCGCCGCCGAACTCCGCCTGCAGCGCATCCAGCCCCGGCATCTCCTTGCGGCAGGGCGCACACCAGGTGGCCCAGAGATTGAGCAGCACCGTCTTGCCAGCCATGGCCGACAGGCCGGTGGCCTTGCCGACGCCGTCCTGAAAGGCAAGGGGCGGCAGGGCGCGCGGCGCGGCGTGCGCCTGGAACGCCGCAACCTCACCCATCGCAGCCGCCGACAGGCCTTTGCCCAGCTCGCGCGCCGGCTTGCAACTCCCCGCCACTTGCGGGTTGCGGTCATCTTGGGCGCTCACGTATAGCAAAGCGAGGCCGAGCGCGAGGCCGAGCCCCAGCGCCACGCGCGCGACGACCGGAATGCGGGACAGGGCGGCCAGAACCTGCGACATGAACCTGTATTTTAGAATGATGAGGTTAAGATGAGCAACCGGATGTGGGGCGGACGCTTCGCCACAGGGCCCAACGCGATCATGGAGGAAATCAACGCCTCCATCGGGTTCGATCAGAAACTCTGGCGGCAGGATATCCGGGGATCGCTTGCCCATGTCACCATGCTCGGACAGACCGGCATCCTGCTGCATTCCGATGTGGCGACAATCACGGACGGGCTCAAGGCGGTCGAAGCCGAAATCGAGGCGGGCCACTTCACATTCTCGCGCGCGCTCGAAGACATCCACATGAACATCGAGAGCCGCCTGCGCGACCTGATCGGCCCCGTTGCGGGCCGCCTGCACACGGCCCGGTCGCGCAATGATCAGGTGGCGACCGACATGCGCCTGTGGGTGCGGGACACGGTCGACCTGATCGACGAGCAGATTGCCGATGTCCAGCTTGCCCTGGCTACCAAGGCGCTGGCACATGCGGGCGCGGTGATGCCAGGCTTCACGCACCTGCAGTCGGCCCAGCCGGTGACCTTCGGCCATCACCTATTGGCCTATGTGGAGATGCTGGGCCGCGACCGGGGCCGTTTTTGCGATGCCCGCAAGCGGATGAACGAGTGCCCGCTCGGCGCGGCGGCGCTGGCGGGGACGTCGTTCCCGATCAACCGGCGTCAGACTGCCGCATCGCTCGGCTTCGAGCGTCCGACCGCGAACTCGCTCGATTCGGTTTCGGATCGTGACTTCGCGCTGGAAGCGGTTGCGGCGGCGGCCATCACGGCGATGCATCTGTCGCGCTTTGCCGAAGAGATCGTGCTGTGGACAACGCCGCAGTTCGGCTTCGTGCGCCTGTCGGACAGCTTCACCACCGGATCGTCGATCATGCCGCAGAAGCGAAACCCGGATGCGGCCGAACTCGTGCGGGGCAAGGCGGGGCGGGTGTTCGGCGCGCTGCAGGGCTTGCTGACGATGATGAAGGGCCTGCCTTTGACCTACTCGAAGGATATGCAGGAGGACAAGGAAGGCGTCTTCGATGCCTTGCAGACCCTGTCTCTCTGCCTCGCTGCGATCGCTGGCATGGTGCGCGACATGCAGCCTGACCTGAAAGCGATGAAGCGTGCCGCCGGCCTGGGTTACGCCACCGCGACAGATCTGGCTGACTGGCTTGTTCGCGTGCTCGCCATGCCGTTCCGCGACGCGCACCATGTCACCGGAAAACTGGTCGGGCTGGCGTCGCACAAGGCGATCGGCCTGGAAAAGCTGACGCTGGCCGAGATGCAGGCGGTCGAGCCGCGCATCACTCAGGAGGTTTTCGCTGTGCTCGGGGTCGAACGCTCGATCAGGAGCCGTGTCAGCCATGGCGGGACATCGCCGCGGCTGGTCAAGGCGCAGGCTCAGCGTTGGCTGAAGCGGCTTGGCGCCGCAAAGCCAAGCTGACAGACGCCACAGACTCGCCTAAAGAGACTGTCAGGGGCTCCGATCCGATCAGCCGCGATCGCAGCTCCTTGCCCGACCGCCCATGAAAGTCCTCCTGTGACACCGCGCCCGATGCTTTCTGCCCGCCTTCTCGTGACCGTTCTCGCCTGTGCCCTGCTGGCGACTGCCTGCGGCAGGCGTGGGCCGCTTGAGCCGCCGCCCGGGGCGGAAGACAAGCGTCGCGCTGCGACCGCCGAGAACAGCTCGACGCTTGGCGGCTCGCCGACCTTCCGTCCGGCCCGCGAGACCGAGACATCGCAGAACGCCGATCCCGGCGTTCCGTCGACCCCGAGCATGCAGCCGTCCTTGCCGGCGGCGACGGTGGCGCCGGTCGGCCCGCAGACCATCTCTGCCGGGGCGGCTGGCCTGCGGAGCACCTCGCGCAACCTGCGCCGCTCACCGCCTCCAAAGACCCCCTTCATCCTCGACCCCTTGCTCTAGGCAACGGCACGATGCACCATTTCGCCTACCGCAACGGCGTTCTGCACGCCGAGGATGTCAGCCTGCAGCGGATCGCCGCAGAGGTCGGAACGCCGTTCTACTGCTATTCGACCGCAACCCTGGTCCGTCACTATCGCGTCTTCCGCGACGCCTTTGCCGGAACCGACGTGCTGGTCTGCTACGCCATGAAGGCCAACTCCAATCAGGCGGTCCTGAAGACGCTGGCCCGCGAGGGCGCCGGCATGGACATCGTCTCGCTCGGAGAACTCAAGCGGGCGCTGGCTGCAGGGGTGCCGGGCGACCGCATCGTCTTCTCGGGCGTCGGCAAGACCCGCGTGGAGATGGCGGCTGCCCTTGATGCGGGCATCCTGTGCTTCAACATCGAGTCCGAACCGGAAGCTGACGTTCTGTCAGAAGTTGCACTGTCCAAGGGCATGCGGGCCCCGGTGTCCTTCCGGATCAACCCCGACGTTGACGCCAGGACCCATGCCAAGATATCGACCGGCAAGTTCGACAACAAATTCGGCGTGCCGATCTCGCGGGCCCGCGGCATCTATGCCTGGGCGGCTGGGCTCAAGGGTCTCAGGATCACCGGCGTCGACATGCATATCGGCAGCCAGATCACGGACCTCCAGCCTTTCGACGACGCCACGCGGCTGCTGAGCGAACTGGCGCGCGACCTGTTGGCTGACGGCCACAATCTCAATCATATCGACCTTGGCGGCGGGCTCGGTATTCCGTATCACGAGGACAACCAGCCCCCGCCGGGCCCGGATGCCTTCGCCGCCGTGGTCCGGAAGCACACCGATCGGCTCGGGCTCAGGGTGATGTTCGAGCAGGGACGACTGATCGTCGGCAATGCGGGCGTGCTGGTGTGCTCGGTGATCTACGTGAAGCAGGGCGAGGGCAAGACCTTCGTCATCGTCGATGCGGCCATGAACGACCTGATCCGGCCGACGCTCTATGAGGCACACCATGCCATCAAGCCTGTGGCCGAGGCCGCGCCGTCGGCTCCGCGGATGGTGGCTGACGTGGTCGGGCCGGTCTGCGAATCCGGAGACTATCTGGCGCTCGGGCGTGATCTGCCCGGTGTGGTGGCCGGCGACCTTCTCGCCGTGATGAGCGCCGGGGCCTATGGCGCCGTACAGTCCGGGACCTACAACACACGCCTGCTCATTCCGGAGGTTCTGGTCAAGGCAGACGCCTTCGCCGTTGTCCGGCCCCGTCCGGATTACGAGGATGTGATCGGGCTTGATCGCGTTCCGGCCTGGCTTGCCTGAGGACATGCTGTCGCCGGGACTGGCCAAGCCGTCCTGACGTGCTAGGCTAATGGTTCGTTTGCGGGCAGCAAGCCTGCGGAAGGACAAGCGAGCAATGGCGGACCGGCCCGAACTGCCCGCGGTAACTGAGCGACCGGCCCCGGCTGTGGTGCAGGGCTCTGTCCGAGGCGTTGGCGGCGGCGATCCGCTCGGCGGTCTGATCGCGCGTTCCCGGCTGGCGCTGCGCTGGGAGGCCCTCTGGCCGCAACTGTGGTTGCCGTTGTCTGTCGTCATGGTGTTTCTCGCCGCCTCATGGCTGGGCCTTTGGCTCACCCTGCCGCCGTCTGGCCGCCTGATCGGCGGCATCCTGTTCGTGGTCGCGCTGCTTGCAAGCCTTGTCCCGGCGCTCCGCCTTGGCCGACCGAGCGAGGCCGATGCGCTGGCACGCCTCGACAAAACCGCCCCGGACGGCCACCGCCCGGCGGCAGGCCTGCGCGACACGCTCGCGATCGGCGGTGCCGATCCCTTTGCGCAGGCCTTGTGGAAGGCGCATCGCGAGCGTCAGCGGATTGACATGGCCGCCCTGAAGGTGGCCGCTCCGGCCCCCGGCATGGCGCGGATCGACCGGCGCGCGCTCCGGCTGTTGCCCGTCCTTGCGGCGGTCGCCGCGTTCTTCGTGGCCGGTCCGGAGGCGGGCTACAGGCTCGGCAGCGCTTTCATCTGGACCACGCCGCAGCCCATCTCCGCCCAGGTCCGGATCGATGGCTGGATTGATCCTCCCGGCTACACCCGGCTGCCACCCGTCCTGCTGAGCTTTTCCGGCGGTTACGGACCGATCCGCGCCCCTGCCAGGTCCACGGTGATTGTCAGGGTGTCGGGCGCACCGGAGGTGACCATCGAGGGAACCGGGGGGCTTGAGGCGACGCCGGTTCCGGCCGGCGTGCGGCAGGGCATCGAGCGGCGCTTCGCGGTGACCGGCGATGGTGTGATCCGGCTTGGGGGCAAGGGCGTGCCGGGCGGCGATGTCGCGATCAGCATGGTCCCGGACCGCCCGCCCACGATCGCGATGACGGAAGCACCGCAGGCGGGCCAGCGCGGGCAGTTGACCGTGACCTACCGGGTGCGTGACGATTACGGTGTTGCGTCGGTCGAAGCCGGCTTCCGGCCGCTCAGCGCCGTGGCCCGCCCCGGGGCCCGTCCGCTGATCGAGCCGCCGCAGACTCCTCTGCCGGTGCCGGGCGATTCAACTGGCGAGGCCGACATCAAGACCGCTCTTGAACTGGCCGAGCATCCTTGGGCCGGGGCACGGGTGCGCATGACCCTGACGGCGCGCGATGACGCCGGGCAGGAAGGCGCCAGCGATGTGCGCGAGGTGACGTTGCCGCAGCGCGCCTTCAACAAGCCGCTGGCGCGGGCGCTGATCGAAACCCGCCGCTGGCTGGTTCTCGATGTGACCGAGCGCTCCCGCGTTCAGACCGCGCTTGACGCCTTCCTGATCGAGCCGGGTGAGTATACCAAGGAGCCGGGCATCTACCTCGGCCTCAAGATCATCGCGGACAAGCTGAGGATGGCCCGCACTGATGCCGGGCTGATCGAGGTCGTTGACGATCTGTGGCAGATGGCGCTGCTGTTGGAAGATGGTGATCTGTCGGACGCCGAGCGGCAACTGCGCGCCGCGCAGGACCGCCTGCAACAGGCGATGGAGCGCGGCGCCGACCAGCAGGAGCTGTCGCGCCTGACGCAGGAACTGCGCGAGGCCATGAACCGCTTCATGCGCGAGCTGGCCGAGCAGATGCAGCGCGACCAGCAGAACGGCCGGCAGAACGAGATGAGCCAGATACCGGAGAATTTCCGGACCATCACGCCGCGCGACCTCAACACCATGCTGAACCGCATCGACGAGCTCAACAAGCGCGGTGAGACCGAGGAGGCCCAGCGCCTGCTGAACGAACTCAACAATCTGATGCGCAACCTGCAACAGGCCAGGCCGGGCCAGATGGACCCGCGCCAGCGTGAGATGCAGAACCAGCTCAGCGAACTCGACAAGCTGACGCGCGAGCAGCGGGAGTTGCGTGACGAGACCTTCCAGGACGGCCAGGACCAGCGCAATCAGCGCAATCAGCGGGCGCAGCCCAACCAGCGCGGCCAGCAACAGGGGCAGCGCCAGCCAGGGCAACGGCAGCCGGGCCAGCAGCAGCGCGGCCAACAGGGTCAGCAAGGTCAGGACGGCCAGGAGGGACAGGACGGGCAGATGGGTCAGCAGCAGGGCCAGCCAGGCCGCGATCAGCTGGCCCAGCGCCAGCAGCAGCTGCGTGACCGGCTCCGCGAGATGCAGCGCCGCATGCAGGGCATGGGCGTGCCGAACCAGCAGGGTCTGGGCGATGCCGAGCAGGCCATGGGCGAGGCGGAGGGCGCACTGGGCCAGGGCGACATGAACGGTGCGGCGGAGGCGCAGGGCCGTGCACTTGATGGTCTGCGCAACGGCGCCCAGCAACTCGCCCAGCAGATGCAACAGGAAGGTCAGGGCGACGGTGACGGCGAAGGCATGGCCGACGGCGACCCGCAGCAGAACGGTCGCGACCGCGCCGCCAGCCGCCAGACGCAGCAGCGCGATCCGCTCGGGCGCGAAGGAAATCAGCGCGAATCAAGTCGCGGCATCGTTTCGGGTGATACGCGCGTTCCTGGCGAGGCGCCGCAGGTCAGGGCGCGCCGCATCCTCGAAGAGCTGCGCCGCCGGCTCGGGGAGACACTTCGTCCACAAGAAGAGCTCGAGTATCTCGAACGTCTGCTGCGGCGGAACTGATGCGCGCTTGCGCCACCCTTCGCAACGAGGGGTTTTGCGGCTACAGACGCTGCCATGAACAGCTTCATCAATGTGCTGGTGCCCGTTGCCGTCGGGGCGGTCGCCGTTATCCTCGTGCTCGGTCTTGTCAACATGATGCGCGGCGGCTCACCCAGCCGGTCCCAGACCCTGATGCGTTTGCGCGTGCTGCTGCAGTTTGCCGCAATCATCATCATCATGGGCGTGATCTGGTGGCGCAGCAGTTGATCAGGCAAGGCGGGCGACCGCGTCGCCCTTGAACACGTTATTCCTCCCCCTTCGGCAAGGCATCCGATCATGGTCGTTCTGAACCGCATCTACACCCGAACCGGCGACAAGGGCACCACGGCGCTGGCAACCGGGGACCGGCGTCCGAAGTTCGATCTGCGCATCGCGGCCTTCGGCACGGTTGACGAGACCAATGCCACGCTCGGGATGGCCCGACTGCATGTCCTAACCGAGGACCCGCATGTCGACGCGATGCTCGGACGCATCCAGAATGACCTGTTCGACCTTGGCGCCGAGTTGGCCACGCCTGACACCGGCAAGAAGCTGGAATGGGAGCCGCTGCGGATCATCGATACGCAGGTGGATCGGCTCGAGCGCGAGATCGACGAGCTGAACAGCGCGCTCGAACCGCTGCGCTCCTTCGTGCTGCCGGGTGGAACCGCCGGGGCGGCCTACCTCCACCTTGCGCGAACGGTCTCGCGCCGGGCCGAGCGGCTGATGGTGGAGCTGTCGCATGCGGAGGGCGAGCGGGTGGCCGACCCGGCCCTTAAGTATATGAACCGGCTGTCGGATTTCCTGTTTGTGGCCTCGCGCCATCTCAACAAGAGGGCGTCGGGCGACGTGCTCTGGGTGCCCGGCAAGAACCGCTAGCACGAAGGCGGCGGCGCGGTGTTCATCCCCCTGCACGACGGCGTGCCGCTTCGCAACGTGAAAGCTCCTTGCGTTGGCTGGGGTATCATCGCGCTGTGCAGCGCACTCCATCTCGCCTCTGTCGGCGGTCTGTTGCCGCCGGTCGAGCCGCTGCTTGCGGCCGGCTTCGGCATCATTCCAAAGGTCGTTCTAGGTGATGCCTTCCTTCCGTCCGAGTTGATCCAGGCGCCGCCATGGCTGTCGCCCGTCACCAGCCTGTTCCTTCATGGCGGTTTCGCACACCTGATCGGCAACATGCTGTTTGTGTGGGTGTTCGGCGACAATGTCGAAGACAGCATGGGCCATGTCCGGTTCATGGTTTTCTTCCTGCTTTGCGGCATCCTTGCCGCATTCGCCCATGCGGCGATGAATCCGCAGTCGATCCAGCCGCTGATCGGCGCGTCCGGCGCGATCTCCGGGGTCGTCGCCGCGTATCTGCTGCTGTATCCAAAGGTTCGCATCTTTGGCCTTGTGCTAAAAGTCGTCCCTGTGACGGTGCCGGCCTGGGTTGCCATCGGCGCATGGGTCGCATTCCAGGTCATGCAAGCCTTCTGGGGCGGCGTTACGGCGGTGGCGTGGTTTGCCCATCTCGGCGGGCTCGTGGCAGGTGTGGTGCTGACGCCATTTCTTGTGCGGCCGGGGGTTTCGATCCGTGCCCGTTGGGCCTGAGCGGGCCCGCTTCTGCCCAATTGTGGTGCGACGCAACACATCGTTGACAATCATTTGTGCGGCGCTACGGTCGCGGGCCTGAAAACCATGGCGCCAGCGGCGGGAAATGCGCATTGCTGGACCGGCATGGTCAGGCATATCGTTGCACCACGACCGGATGCTGCCATTCGGCCGCGGCGGGATCGGGAAGTTTATCGGGTGACTGGTGCGGGAATGGCCTGCGGGACATTCTTGCCAGCCGGCGCCCGTCAGGAATGGTGACAGGCTCATGAAAATCCTCGTGCCGGTGAAGCGCGTGGTCGACTACAACGTGAAGATCCGCGTCAGGCCGGATGGATCGGGTGTCGAACTTGCCAATGTGAAGATGTCGATGAACCCGTTCGACGAGATCGCCGTCGAGGAGGCCTTGCGTCTGCGCGAGGCCGGCAAGGCAAGCGAAATCGTGGCGGTGTCGATCGGCCCGGCCGGGTCTGCCGAAACCATCCGCACCGCGCTCGCCATGGGTGCCGACCGCGGCATTCATGTGAAGACGGATGCGACGGTGGAGCCGCTGGCGGTGGCCAAGCTGCTGAAGTCAATCATCGCGACCGAGCAGCCGTCCCTGGTCATCATGGGCAAGCAGGCGATCGATGACGATATGAACGCGACGGGACAGATGCTGGCGGCGCTGATGGGCTGGCCGCAAGGCACTTTTGCCTCGAAAGTGTCCGTCGGCGACGGAACCGTCGATGTGACGCGCGAGGTCGATGGCGGACTCCAGACTGTCGGCCTCAAGTTGCCCGCCATCGTGACCACCGATCTGCGCCTGAACGAGCCACGCTACGCGTCGCTGCCGAACATCATGAAGGCCAAGAAGAAGCCGCTGGACGAAACCTCGCCCGAGGCGCTTGGGATCGATATCAGCCCGCGCCTCAAGGTGATCAAGACAACCGAGCCGCCGATACGCTCGTCGGGGATCAAGGTCGCGTCTGCCGCTGACCTTGTGTTAAAGCTCAAGACCGCAGGGGTGCTGTGATGTCGACGCTGCTGATCGCCGAACATGACGGGTCCACCATCAAGGACGCGACCGCCAAGGCCCTGACCGCCGCCAAGGCGCTCGGAGTACCCGTGCACGTGCTGGTCGTCGGAGACGGCTGCAAGGCCGCCGCCGGTTCGGCGGCCAAGCTTGATGGTGTCGCCAAGGTGCTGCTGGCCGACGCGCCCGTGTTCAGCCACATGCTGGCCGAGGCGACCGCCGCGCTGGTGGCGTCGCTCGCCGCCGGCTACACCAATGTGGTGGCGGCCTCGACCGCCAACGGCAAGAACGTGACCCCGCGCATCGCCGCCCTGCTCGACGTGCAGGTCATCTCCGATGTCATGAAGATCCTGTCGCCGGACACGTTCGAGCGCCCGATCTATGCCGGCAATGCCATCCAGACCGTGCAGTCGACGGATTCCAGGAAGGTCATGACCATCCGTACCGCCTCCTTCCAGCCTGCGGGCATGACCGGCTCTGCTGAGGTCGAGGCGGTCGGCATGACAACCGATCCGGGCCTGTCCAGCTTCAAGGGCGAGGAGGTCGCGACATCGGACCGGCCCGAACTGGCCTCGGCCAGGATCATCGTGTCGGGCGGGCGGGCGCTGGGATCGGCCGAGAACTTCAGCAAGATCATCGAGCCGGTTGCCGACAAGCTCGGTGCGGCGATGGGGGCGAGCCGTGCGGCTGTCGATGCGGGCTACGCGCCGAATGACTGGCAGGTCGGGCAGACAGGCAAGGTTGTCGCGCCCGAACTTTATGTCGCGGTGGGGATTTCAGGCGCCATTCAGCATCTGGCTGGCATGAAGGACTCCAAGGTGATCGTCGCGATCAACAAGGACGAGGAAGCACCGATTTTCCAGGTCGCGGATTATGGACTGGTGGGTGACCTGTTCACCGTCCTGCCGGAGCTTCAGGCCGAACTCACGAAAATCGGACGCTGAGGGACACGCGTGTTCAGCATGGGCAAGGATCAACGGGCTTTCGCATGAGCGTGATCATCAACACCATCGGCATCGTCGGCGCGGGCCAGATGGGCAACGGCATCGCCCATGTCTGCGCGGCTGCCGGCCTCAGCGTGCGCCTCAACGACATGAGCGAGGAGCGGATCAACGGTGCGCTTGCCACGATCAACGGCAACATGGCCCGTCAGGTGGCCAAGGGCGCGATGACCGATGAGGTCCGCCATGCTGCGCTGGGGCGAATCTCCTCAGCCAAGGCGTTCGAGGATCTCTCAGGCTGCGATCTGGTGATCGAGGCCGCCACCGAGAACGAGGACATCAAGCGCAACATCTTCGTCACCCTGTGCCGGTCGCTGCCGCCGGAAACCCTGCTCGCCACCAACACATCGTCGATTTCGATCACGCGGCTGGCGGCGGCGACGAACCGGCCGGAGAAGTTCATCGGCATTCATTTCATGAATCCGGTTCCGGTGATGCAACTGGTCGAACTGATCCGCGGCATTGCCACAGAGGACGCGACCTTCGAGGCCGCGCGTGGGCTGATTGCACGGCTGGGCAAGACCTCGACGGTGTCCGAGGACTTCCCGGCCTTCATCGTCAACCGCATCCTTCTGCCGATGATCAACGAAGCCGTTTACACGCTCTACGAAGGCGTCGGCTCGGTCGAATCGATCGACACGGCCATGAAGCTCGGCGCAAACCATCCGATGGGGCCGCTGCAGCTTGCCGACTTCATTGGTCTCGACACCTGCCTTTCGGTGATGCAGGTGCTGCATGATGGGCTGGCCGATTCAAAGTACCGGCCGTGTCCGCTTCTGGTAAAATATGTCGAGGCGGGCTGGCTCGGGCGCAAGACCAAACGCGGCTTTTACGACTATCGCGGGGAAAAGCCCGTTCCGACCCGGTGATGACGGCCCGGCCGCAGGGTGTCTGGCCGGGTCTCTTCACAACGCTGTCATCTTCAGCCTACATTTGTCGCTGCATGGGATCGCTGGTGATTCCCGTGGAAGACAGTTGGAGTGACGTGCGTTGACTGTGCACGTACCACCCGTGGTCTCGCCGGACGCCTGCCCGGCTTTGGTGCTCAATGCCGACTTCCGGCCTTTGAGCTATTACCCTCTTTCGCTCTGGTGCTGGCAGGACACGCTGAAGGCGGTGTTCATGGACCGTGTCAACATCGTGTCCGAATACGACCGTGTGGTGCGATCGCCGAGTTTCTCGTTCCGCCTGCCCTCCGTGGTCTGCCTTAAGACCTATGTGAAGCCGTCGCGGCATCCGGCTTTCACCCGGTTCAACGTGTTCCTGCGCGATCGCTTCAGCTGCCAGTACTGCACCGCCCGCGAGGAATTGACCTTCGACCACGTGATCCCCCGCTCCAAGGGCGGGTTGACCACCTGGGAGAATGTCGTCGCCGCCTGTTCGCCGTGCAATCTGCGCAAGGGCGACAAGCTACCGAAGGACGCGGAGATGTTTCCGCTGCAGAAGCCCTACGCGCCGACGGTCAACGACCTGCACCGGGCTGGGAAACATTTTCCGCCCAACTTCCTCCACGAAAGCTGGATGGACTATCTGTATTGGGACAGCGAACTGGAGCCGTAAGCCGCTTCAGGACGGCCGACGCGTGACCGCGAGCGCCGCAAACCCGGCCAAGCCCAATGAAATGATGGCATTCCAGCCTGCAAGCGACAATCCGAGGAAGCGCCATGCCGCTTCGGTGCAGCTGACCACGCGGGTGGTCTGCAGCTGCCTCATGAAGTCCTGCATCGAGCCGGCCGCGGCCGGAGCCGCCCCGCCGCAATCGGACGGCCCGGCAAACCAGCGCCATTCGACGCCGGCATGGTAAGCCCCCATCAGCGCCGAGACCGCGAAGATCAGGGTCAACAGGGCAAGCACCGGCCTGAGCCGTGAGGCATGGCCTGCAAGGCTGGCAGCCAAGGCCACCAGCCCGAGGACGAGGGCGATGTAGTGCGGCCAGCGCTGTTCGAGGCACAGCTTGCACGGCAAAAGGCCGAGAACGAGTTGGAAGTACCACGCCCCGGCCAGCAGGGACGCGGAGGCGAGCGTCAGGAGGCCGACGCTCAGCGGAGCGGCCAGCAGCCTTTCCAGCGGGGTTTGGCCGGACGAAGCGTTCATGTCGAGGGTCTAGCGGATGTGCCCGCGATTCAGAAGAGCCATCTGACCGCAACAAGCCCGCCCCCAAGGGCGATGCCGATCACAATCGCGATGCGCCTCAGATGCTGATCCGAAATGCGGTGGATCGGGCCGCTGAAGCGGTTCAGGAGCCTGCCCGGGACCGACGCAACCTGCGCAGATGGTGACGTAGGAACAGGCCCGCCTTGGCTCTTCAAGGACCATCGGCGCCAGCATCACATCGGGTGGGCTGGGGAAGAACGAGCTTTCCGCGAACGAAATGCCGACCATGGCAGCCGGCGCGCGGCGGCTGGCTCCAAGCCGCAGCATCCAGTTGTACAACGTTTTCAGCATGGCTCCCCGCAACCCCGCACCATGGCAATGCGGCCGGATATTGACCAGTCACGGTCTGGACAATGCTTGAACAGAGCCCATTGACCGGCCGTGCCTTCTGCCGCTACACGCAAGGCGCGTGCCCCTATGGCGGAACTGGTAGACGCGTCCGACTCAAAATCGGATTCCGCAAGGAGTGCTGGTTCGATTCCGGCTAGGGGCACCACATCACCTTCCGTTGACGTCCAAGAGCGTCCGCAAGTGTTTGAAAATCAAAGAAAACTCAGAGAGTAAATGTCCATAGACGTCCTTTTGTGTCCATCGTCATGCGCTTGAAGCCAACAGAAGTGTTGGCCATATCGATGGCTTCTGGCGAAAGCCAATACCTGAAGGCCAACAAAAGGCCAAAACGGAAGCCCAAACATGGCGCTCACCGATATGCAGATCAGAAAGGCCAATAAGGGCGAGAAGATCATCAAACTGTCCGATGGTGGCGGGCTGCAGTTCTCAATTACGCCGACCGGATCGAAATTGTGGCGTCTCGCCTGTCGAGATTCGCAGGGAACGCAGAAGAAGTTGGCCTTTGGGGCATATCCCATTGTTGGCCTTGGGCACTAATCCCAGCCAACATCGCGAGCTCGCCAAGATCACCAAAGCGTTTTCTGATGCGACGACCTTCCTGTCCCGTGACGATCAAGTTGAGAACGCGTATTGCCTCACTGAGGGATGCTCCCAACAAGTCAGGCTGTTGCCCCCACTGAACGCACCTTCTCCAGACCGATCGATCATCCCGTGCATGACGGAAATCCAGCATCCTTGACGTTTCCGGTCCAACTGCTATTGAATTCAGAATTCGGAATTCCAATACAGATTGCCCATGCTGCCTTTATCTGTCCGGTCCAGCCTGACCGATCGCGTCTATGAAGCTATCCTCGATGACATCTGCAATGGTGCAATCGAGGCGGGGACGCACCTCGTGCAGGAGCAGATCGCCGCGCGGCTCGATGTCTCGCGCCAGCCCGTCCAGCAGGCGATGGCGCTGCTGAAGGCCGATGGCGTTCTGGCCGAGGTTGGCCGGCGTGGCCTTCAGGTCACGCCGCTCAATCTCGATCTGATGCGCCATCACTACGATATCCGTGCGGCGCTAGACGGGCTCGCGGCGCAGCTTGCCGCCGTGGCCGTGAAATCGGGTACGAGCGGGCTCAGGGCCGCCGGTGAGGCAATCCTGCGGGCGGGAAGCGCTGCCGTGGCCGCTGGCGACATGGCCGCACAGGTACGACATGACACGGCGTTTCACCGCCTCATCTACGATGCCTCGCAGAACCCCCTGCTCGCAGCTTCGGCCGAGCCGCATTGGCGCTTCCTACGCCGCGCCATGAGCCAGGTCTTGCGCCATGCCCAGACGCCCCAGACGATCTGGCGACAGCACGCTGAAATCCTCGAGGCGGTGATCGACGGGGACGCCGAGACCGCATCGCAAAGAGCCATTGACCATTGCCTCACCGCAGCAGTGAGGCTCGGAAAGGCTCTGGCAAACAGATCAGACGGGAGGACGGCATGAAGGCGCCGATGCATATCGGAGATGTGCTGAAGACGCAGGCGCGAATCCAGCCGGAGCGGATCGGCGCGCGCGATCTTGAGCGTGCCGTGACGTTCCATGGCTGGAACGAGCGGGCCTGCAGGCTTGGAAATGCCCTGCTCGCCCTCGGTCTTCGCAAGGGTGACCGGGTGGCGGTGCTCGCCTATAACCGGGTGGAATGGGCGGAGATCTACGCCGCCATGGCCAAGACGGGGCTGATCGCGGTGCCTATCAACTTCCGCCTCACCGCGCCGGACGTGCAATTCATCTGTACGGACTGCTCTGTTTCCGCGGTCATCGCCGAGGCCGCGCTGCTGCCGATCATTGAAGCGATCCGGGGGGAGCTGGGTGTTCAGGGCGGGCGCTTCATGCTGATCGGCGGGACGAAGCCGGGCTGGACAGATTACGAGGCTCTGATTGCCACCGGCTCCCCGCAGGAACCGGAAGCCACGGTCGAGGCGGATGATGCCTGGTGCCTCATGTATACCTCGGGCACCACAGGCAAGCCCAAGGGGGCGATCCGCAATCATCGCGATATGGCAATGCTTGCGCTGATGACAAGCGTCGAGCTTGGCCTTGGCAGAGGCGATGATGCACTTCTCGTCATGCCCATGTGCCATGCGAACTCGCTGAACTTCTTCACGTCCTTCGTCAATGCAGGTGCGGCAGTCACGGTGTTCTCGCGTCCGACCTTCGATGCCGCCCTTTGCCTGCGCACCATGGGCTCGTTCGGCATCAGCTTCACCTCGCTCACGCCGACGCATTACATCATGCTGCTCGACGTTCCGGCAACGGAACGCGGCGATGCCGGCTTCGAACGCGTAAGCAAGCTGATGATCTCCTCCGCCCCGGCGCGGGTCGAGACCAAGCGCGCGGTGATGGAGATGTTCCCCAATTCCGGGCTGTTCGAACTTTATGGCTCCACGGAAGCCGGTTGGGTGACGATGCTGCACCCGCATGAGCAGTTCAATCATCTCGGCACGGTTGGCCGCGAGGTCATCGGCTCTGCGCCAATCAAGCTGCTCGACGAACAGGGCAGGGAGGTACCCGATGGAGAGGTGGGCGAACTCCATTCCTGCGGGCCCTATGGCTTCTCGGGCTACTGGAACTTGCCGGACAAGACGGCCGGGGCCTTCCGGGGCGATTACCTGACGGTTGGCGACATGGCGATGCGCGATCCCGAAGGCTTCATCCGGCTCATCGACCGCAAGAAGAACATGATCATCACCGGCGGCGAGAACGTCTATCCCACCGAGGTGGAGGCGGTTCTCGGCCGGCACCCGTTGGTGAAGGATATCGCGGTGGTCGGTACGCCGCACGTCAAATGGGGAGAGCAGGTCGAGGCAGCCATCGTGCTGCGCGACGGCGCGACCGCCACGGCTGAAAGCCTGATCGACTGGAGCCGCGATAAGCTCGCCGGCTTCAAGCGCCCGCGCGCCATCACCTTCCTGTCGACCGAGGAGATGCCACGCAACACCACCGGCAAGATCCTGCACCGCGTGCTGCGCGAGATGCTTGCGGCCCGCAAGGCCTGATGCCCCTCATTTGCGGAGAACTCACATGACCATCCAGCAGGACCTCAACACGGACACCGATACTGTCGCCGCGTGGATCGGTTTCGTTCTGAAGGAGCGCGGCACCGATCGCATTTTCGGGCTTCAGGGCGGGCATATCCAGCCGATCTGGGATCATCTCGCGCGGCAGGGAATCCGGATCATCGACGTGCGCGACGAGGGCGCGGCTGTGCACATGGCGCAGGCCCATGCGGAGCTCACCGGCACGTTGGGCGTGGCAATGGTCACGGCTGGTCCGGGTGTTACGAACTGCGTGACGGCCATGGCGAATGCCTCGCTCGCCCGCATGCCGGTTTTGCTGATCGGCGGTTGCACCGCGCGCCCGCAGGCCAACATGGGCCCGCTGCAGGACATCCCGCATGTTGATATCCTGAAGCCGCTCTGCCGCTACTCCCGCACGGCGCGGGTGGCCGATCAGGTCATCCGCGAACTCGACGAGGCCATCGCCCGCGCCTTCGGCGACCTTGGCGAGCCGGGCCCCTCCTATATCGAAATCCCGACCGATGTGCTGCGCACGCGCGTGGCCGAGAACCTCATTCCGCAGGACTGGATCACCCGCAAGCCCCTCCGCCGTCCGAGCCCGCAGCCCGATGCGATTGCAGATGGGGTTGCGGCGATCCGCGCGGCAAAGCGCATGCTCGTCGTCAGCGGGCGTGGGGCGAAGGGCGCGGGCGACGCGATCCGGCGCTTCCTCGACGCAACGGGCGCGCTCTATCTCGACACGCAGGAGAGCCGCGGCCTCCTGCCGGCCGAACACCCGTCGGTCGTGGGCGCGGTGCGTGCCGCCGCGATGAGTGATGCCGATCTTGTCATCACGCTCGGGCGCAAGCTCGATTACCAGCTCGGCTTCGGCTCGCCTGCCGTGTTCCCGCAGGCGCGGTTCCTGCGCATCGCGGATACCGCCGGCGAACTCGTGGACAATCGCCGGGGTGCGCCGGAAATCCTTGCTTCGGTCGACCTTGCGCTCGACGCGTTGACCAAAGGACTTGGCGATGACCCTGGCGACAAAGACAGCGGCTGGGCACAAGCGCTGAAGGCCAAGCATCGCGCCCGCATCGCCAAGGGCGAGGCGTTTCAGGGTCCGCAGCGCGGCAGCGACGGCAAGGTCCACCCGATGGCGATCTTCGACGCCATCAGAAAGGTGGCCGCACCGGACTACATCGCCATCGCCGATGGCGGCGACCTTCTGAGCTTCGCCCGCGTGGGCCTTGCCGCCTCCACCTATCTCGATGCGGGCGCCTTTGGCTGCCTCGGCGTCGGCGTGCCCTACGCTGTGGCGGCGGCCCTCGCTTTTCCTGGGCGGCAGGTCATCACGATCACCGGTGATGGCGCTTATGGCATCAACGCGATGGAGGTGGACACCGCCGTGCGCCATGGCGCCAAGGCCGTGTTCATCATCTCAAACAACGCCGCGTGGAACATCGAGCGTTTCGATCAGCAGTTCAATTATGGCGGCCGCGTCGTCGGCACCACACTGCGCCATTCAGATTATGCCGCGATGGCCCGCGCGCTTGGCGCCCATGGCGAGCGGGTTGAGAACCCGGAGGATCTCGAAGCCGCGATTTTGCGCGCACTTGCCAACGCGCCGGCCGTGATCGATGTCGTCACCTCCCAGAACGCGGTATCCTCGGATGCGGAAAAAGGCTTAGGCTTCGTCCCGGATTACCAGGCGCTGACGGCATGGGATGATGCCGAACGTCGCCGGCGCGGGCACATCTGAGGCGAACGAAAGGCCAGGCCATGATCGACCCTTTCAGCCTTGCGGGGAAGACGGCGCTTGTGACAGGCGCGTCCTCCGGCCTCGGGCGGCATTTTGCCGAAGTGCTGGCGGGTGCCGGCGCTGCAGTGACCATCGCGGCGCGGCGCGGGGCGATGCTGGAGGAGGTGGCAAGCGCCATCCGGCAGGCGGGCGGCGTGGTCGAGACTGCTCAACTTGATGTGACCGACGCTGCCTCCATCGTCGCAACCTGCGGCAGGGGCGCCTTCGACATCGTCATCAACAATGCCGGCGTGACGCATGACGGCAAGGCGCTGACCACCTCCGCAGCGGATTGGGCCCGCGTGATCGATACCGACCTTACAGGCGTGTTCCGCGTGGCGCAGGCCACGGCCGCTCGGATGCTCGCGGAGGATCGCGCAGGGTCGATCATCAACATCGCCTCGATCCTCGGGCTTCGCGTTGCGGGCAATGTCGCGGCCTACGCCACGGCGAAAGCAGGCGTGGTGCAGTTGACGCGTAGCCTCGCGCTCGAATGGGCGCGCCACAAGATCCGCGTCAATGCGCTGTGTCCAGGCTATATCGAAACGGATCTGAACCGCGATTTCTTCGCCACCCCGGCGGGTCAGGCGCTGATCGCCCGCATTCCCCAGCGCCGACTCGGCCGGATGGCCGATCTCGACGGGCCGCTGCTGCTGCTGGCTTCTGACGCTGCTGCGTTCATGACCGGCACCGAAATTGTTGTCGACGGCGGCCACCTCGTCTCTTCACTCTAGGAAAACAGCATGGATTTCTCCGTTTCCCCCCGCATCGAGGATTTCCGGCAGCGGATCGAGCGCTTTGTTGCGGCACAGGTGCTGCCGCTGGAGGCGGATCGCTCGCATTACGATGCGCATGACAACATCCGCCCGGAGGTTCTCGAACCCCTCCGCGCCCGCGCGCGCGCCGAGGGGCTCTGGTGCCTGCAACTGGCGCCCGAGAGCGGCGGGCAGGGCCTCGGCAAGGTGGGCATGGCCGTCTGCTACGAGGCGATGAACCGCTCGATCTTCGGGCCCGTCGTCTTCAACTCCGCCGCACCCGATGACGGCAACATGATGGTATTGGAGAAGGTCGCGACGCCGGCGCAGAAGGAGCGATGGCTCGCACCCATCGTGGCGGGCAAGGTGCGGTCCGCCTTCGCGATGACCGAGCCGCATCCCGGCTCTGGCTCCGACCCCTCGATGATGCTTACAACGGCGAGGCGGACTGGTGATCGTTACGTCATCGAAGGCCGCAAATGGTACATCACCGGCGCACAGGATGCGCAGCACTTCATCCTGATGGCGCGCACCTCGGATGATCCGCGCAAGGGGCTGTCCGCCTTTCTCTTCGATCGCAGCGCACCGGGTTGGCGCATCGAGCGCCGCATCCCCATCATGGGGCCGGAGGAGCATGGCGGGCACTGCGAACTGGTGTTCGACGGCCTCGAAATCCCGGTCTCGGACTTGCTGATGACCGAGGGCGACGGGCTGAAGCTGACCCAGATCCGCCTCGGTCCCGCGCGCCTCACCCATTGCATGCGCTGGCTGGGCCTTTCGAAACGCTGTGTCGAGATCGCGCGCGCTTATGCAGAAGATCGTTTCGCGTTCGGTGAGCGGCTTGCCAAGCGCGAAAGCATCCAGATGATGCTTGGTGATCTTGCGATGCAGATCGAGATCGGTCGCCTGCTGGTGATGAAGGCGGCCTGGGAACTCGATCGCGGCGGCTTCGCCCGCAAGGAGGTTTCCATGGCGAAGGTTCATGTTGCGAATGTGCTGCACAAGGCGGCGGATACCGCCATCCAGATCAACGGCGCGCGTGGTTACTCGAAGGATACGCCGCTCGAATGGATCTACCGCTATGCACGGCAGGCGCGGCTGGTGGATGGCGCCGATGACGTGCACAAGATGGTGCTCAACCGCAACCTCGAGGCCGAGGGCAGCGATTTCTGGCAGTGGCCGGTCGGCACCTGAGGGGCGCACACATGGTGATATCCGCCGATTTCGATGATGCCCCCTTGCGTGCCTTCCTCGATGCGCGCTTTGGCCCGGCGGATCACTATCGCCTCGAACGGATTGCCGGCGGGCAATCGAACCCCACCTATTTCGTCACCCATGGCAGGCGGCGGATGGTGCTGCGCAAGCAGCCGAGCGGCCCGCTTCTCAAGGGCGCGCATGCCATCGACCGTGAGCATCGCGTGCTATCGGCACTCCACCCCGCTGGCCTGCCCGTGCCGCGCCCCGTGCTCTTCCATGACGCGCCACAGATCGTCGGCACACCCTTTTATCTGATGGAACGTGTCGAGGGCCGCGTCTTCTCCGAGGGAGCCTTGCCCGAGGTTCCGACGCACGAGCGGCACGCCGTGTGGATGGGCCTTGCCGATGCTCTGGGGCACCTGCACCGGGTGCGGCCCGATGCTGTGGGCCTTGGCGACTATGGCCGGCCCGGCAGTTACTTCGAGCGTCAGCTCTCGCGCTGGGCGCGCCAATGGCAAGAGAGCGCGAGCGATCCGATCACCGAGCTTGATGAACTTGCCGGCTGGCTCGCGGACAACCTGCCGCCCGATGATGGTGCGGTGAGCCTCGCCCATGGCGACTACCGCATGGGGAATGTTATTTTCCACCCGACTGAGCCGCGCGTGATCGCCATACTCGATTGGGAGCTCTCGACGCTTGGGCATCCACTGGCGGATGTCGGCTTCTGCGCCATGGCCTGGCACACTGCCCCCGAAGAGTATGGTGGCATCCTCGGCCTCGACCTTGCCGCACAGGGCCTGCCGACCGAAGCCGAGTTCCTCGCGCGCTACCACGCGGCCAATCCTGCAGCTGCGGACGTCCTGCCCTTCCACAAGGCTTTCGCTCTGTTTCGCTTTTCGGTGATCTTCGTGGGCATTGCGGATCGCGCCAGGCAGGGCAATGCCTCGGGAGCGGATGCGGCGAAGGTCGCACCGCTCGCCCGCCGCTTCGCCATCCGCGCGCTCGAAGTGATCGCTGGCGGCCATCCCGACCATCCGGGTCCCACGCCGCTGGCGTGAATGGGACACGGTCTCAGGGGAGAGGGCCCGACGATTGTTCCATGCGGCGCGCCCGCTTCCGGCGCTTTGTCGACTTGAACGAATGTCCGGATCTTGGGTGGAAGCCGCTCTGGACATCGGGACAGCGCCGATCAGCCAGTATCCCTGGCTTCCGAAACCGGAGCCTGCGCTTCAGCCAGACAAGACGCAGGATCAGCGGGCGGATGTTGGCGCAAACCCTGCAGTGGCCTGACCATGACGGCATGGTCAATCACGTCGCCTGTGACGTCGTGCCACCGCATGTCGACGACAGGCTGACCTCTCTTGGATGTGAAGCCGCCGAAAGAGTGCGTTGCCTCGCGGAGTGGATCGAGGCAAGCCGGCCGCGCATTGCCGAGGGCTGCACCAAGCGCCTCCAAGGATCAGTCTGATCTGCTAGCGGCCCCGATCGAGCAGACCCATCATGATCGGGGGCCACATGTCACTCCAGCCCGTTTCAGTCGATGCACATGTCGATGGTTGGACGCAACCGGCGCCAGCCAGCAATCTTGCGACCGGCTCATTGAGCCACCGCCGGCATCCGCAAGCCGAGCAACTGCCGCGCCTGTCGCCATGTTGCGACCGGCCTGCCGTGCTTCGCGCACAGATCGACCGCGCGCCTGACCAGCGCGGCGTTGGATGGCGCGAGTGTGTCGCGGTCAAGCCGGACATTGTCCTCCATGCCGGTGCGGGTATGGCCGCCCTTGGCGATGGACCATTGATTGATCCTGATCTGGTCCGGCCCGATCCCGGCGGCGCACCAGAGCGCATCGGGGCTCAGGCGTTTCAAGGTCGCGATATAGAAATCGAAGATGGCCTCGTCTGCCGGCATGGCGTTTTTCACGCCCATGACGAACTGGACATAGAGCCTGCCCTTGATCCGGCCGTCAGCTGCCATCATCGCCGCCTGAACGATATGCGACAGATCGAAAGCCTCGATCTCCGGCTTGATGTCATGGGTGACCATCTCGCTGGCCAGCCAGTCCACCAGTTCGGGCGCATTGTCATAGACGCGGGTGGGAAAGTTCACCGAGCCGACACTGAGCGAGGCCATGTCGGGCCTGAGCGATAGCATGCCGCCGCGCGCCTGGCCCGAGCCTGCACGGCCGCCGGTCGAGAGCTGGATGATGAGCCCGGGGCAGTGCTTCTCCAGCCCTTCCTTCAGCCGGGCGAAACGTTCGGGATCAAGTGTGCCTTTGCCCTCATCATCGCGCACATGACAATGCGCGATCGAGGCGCCCGCCTCGAAGGCCTCGTGGGTCGACTCGATCTGCTCTGCTATCGTGATCGGCACCGCGGGATTGTTGGCCTTGGTCGGCAGCGAACCCGTGATGGCGACGCAGATAATGCAGGAATTGTTCGCAGGAGCGTTCATGGCAGGCCTCACGGATCGAAGAAAACGGTTTTGGCATCGCGCCTTGCATGTGAATGTCAAGGCCCCATCTGCCGGGGGGTGTCTGACGCGCCGGCAGCGTACCCCGCCGCTCCGGCGGAACCTGCGCCATCACCGGCTCAGTGGCATTGCCCGCTTTTGCGTCAAGAGAGGCGCGGGCGAAGCTGTGAATCAGCAGACCACGCATCGTGACGATGATGTTGATATGCGGCGCCTCCGCCTGGGACGGCGCAGGGGGGTTGTTTGTCGCGAAACGGAAAAGCCCGTCGCCGCGCTCACCGTTTCCGCAACGGTCAAAGCCGGTGAAGCGGGTCTTGCGACCAGGATCGGTCGGCATCGGGTTCGTGCCAAGCCAGATCAGCCACAGGCTCAGAACGGCAGTCCAACATAGTTTTCCGCGACGCTGGCGCAGGCGCTGCGTGAACTCTGCAGATAGGCGAATTCAGCATCCTGCATCCGGCGCTCGAAGGGCGTCATCATGTCGAAGCGGTGCAGAAGGGTTGTCAGGGACCAGGAGAACCGCTCGGCCTTCCAGATCCGCCCGAGCGCCCGCCGGGAATAAGCGTCAAGTCCCGCCGATGACTGCTCGCCGTAGAATTCGATCAACGCCTCCGACAGGTAGTGGACATCACTGGCGGCGAGGTTCAGCCCCTTCGCGCCGGTCGGTGGCACAATGTGCGCGGCATCGCCGACCAGGAACATCCGCCCGAACCGCAGCGGCTCCGCCACGAACGAACGCAACGGCGCGATGGACTTCTCGATTGAGGGGCCCGTCATGACCGCCTCCGCTGCAGAGGGGTCGAGACGCCGTCTCAATTCGTCCCAGAAAGCCTGATCGGACCAGTTCTCAACCCGATCCTCGAGGCTGCACTGGATATAGTAGCGGCTTCGGGTCAGCGAGCGCATGGAGCAAAGCGCAAATCCGCGCTCGTGACCGGCATAGATCAACTCGTGTGAACAGGGCGGAACATCAGCCAGGACGCCGAGCCAGCCGAACGGATAGACGCGTTCGAAGATCGCCAGAGCCTGATCCGGAATGCTGGCGCGGCTGACGCCATGGAAGCCGTCGCAGCCGGCAATGAAGTCGCAGGCGATCTGATGGCGTTGCCCGTCCTTGGTATAGCAGACACGTGGCGCATGGCCGTCAAAGTCGTCGAGGCTGACATCCTTGGCTTCATAGACCGTCGTCGCGCCAATCTGGTCGCGATGATCCATGAGGTCGCGTGTGACCTCCGTCTGACCATAGACCGTCACGCTCTTGCCACCCGTCAGGCCGGACAGATCGATCCGCAGACTTTGGCCGTTGAAGTTGAGCGCGAAGCCCTTATGGACGAGGCCTTCCCGTGCGACCCGTGCGCCGACCCCGGCCTGATGCAACAGGCCGACCGTTCCCTGTTCCAGAACCCCTGCCCGGATGCGCGCCAGGACATAGTCCCGCGACTGGCGTTCGAGAACGATCGCATCGATGCCGGCCCTGTGCAGCAGTGCCCCAAGGAGCAACCCGGAAGGCCCGGAGCCGATGATCGCGACCTGATGTCGTCTCATGGTATGACTATGATCCAACTAGTTGAGGAAGCGCACCAGCCAGAGGCTGAGGCCCGGCAGCGCTACCACAAGCACGAGACGGATGATGTCGGCTGCTATGAAAGGCAGTACGCCGCGATAGGTGTCGGTGATCGGTACATCGCGCGCCATCGCGTTGATGACGAAGACGTTGAGGCCGATGGGAGGCGCGGTCAGCCCGATGCCAACCACGATCAGCACCAGGATGCCGAACCAGATGGCCACCTCGTCCGCCGGCATACCGAACTCCAGCCCCTGGATGACAGGGAAGAACACCGGCAAGGTGAGCAGGATCATGGCCAGTTCGTCCATCACCGCGCCGAGCAGGATGTAGAAGGCCAGCATGGCGACCAGCACCATGTAGGGCGAAAGTCCTGAGCCTCCGACCATCTCGGCCGCGATCGTCGGCAGGCGCGAGAGCGCCAGGAAGGCGCCGAAGACCTCGGCTCCGAGCAGGATGATGAAGATCATGCCGGAGGTTTCCGCCGTCTGGCGCAGGGCATCGCGAATGTCCTTTCCGCTCAGCGACCGCTGGCCGAGGCCGATCAGCAGCATGGCGATGGCGCCGACCGCCGCGCCTTCCGTCGGTGTGACGATGCCGCCATAGATGCCGCCAACGACGACGATGGCAACCAGGATGGCGGGCATCACCGCCACATCGATGACCGCAACCAGACCTGCCAGCGCTGCAACCATCAGCGCATCCTTCCAGTCGAGCGCACCCCTGCCCCACTGGATGGCCGCCGCGGCCAGAACAAGGCCCGCGATGAGCTTGGGCCAGCGCGGCTGCGGGTCTTTCTCGACGATCACGGGTATGGACAGCGGCGCCAGCGCCGGATTGCGCCTGACCATGATGGCGATGGTGATGCAATAGAAGGCCGCCGCCATCAGGCCGGGAATCAGCGCTGCCTGGAACAGCTTGGCGATGTTCTGCTCGGTCGTGATGGCATAGACCACGAGGATCACCGAGGGCGGAATGAGGATGCCGAGCGTGCCACCAACCGCAATCGTGCCGGTGGCGAAGCCAACATCGTAGCCCGACGTGCGCAGTTCCGGCAGCGCCGCGCGCCCGAAGGTGGCGGTGGTCGCCACTGACGAGCCGCAAATCGCGCCGAACGCCGTGCAGGCCCCGATCACAGCCATGGCGCGACCGCCACGCAAGCGCTCGAACAGGGCCTCGGAGGCCTTGAACAGGGCCCGCGCAATCCCGGCCCGCTCGGCCAGCGCCCCCATCAGGATGAAGAGCGGGATGACCGACAGCGTATAGTTGGCGAATTGGTGGTAGGCGTTCGTTTTCATGTAGGAGAAGAAGGCGTTGAAGCTGGCCAGATGGCTGTAGCCAACCGCGCCGACGAGCAGCATCGACAGGCCGATCGGCGCGCGCAGCGCGATCAGCCCCAGCATGACGGCAAAGCCCGTCAGCGCGACCGCAAGCCCACTCATGAGCGTCCGCCGATCAGCCGGGCAATGGTGCCGATGCAGGTGAGAACCAGCAGCGCGCAAAGCAGCGCACACAGCGCGATGGCGGGCCAGACCGCGAGTTGCAGCTGCATGGTGGTTTCCCCCGTTTGAAAGGCGTCGCGCGCGCCCAGAAACAGCCCCCCGGCGCACATGGCCATGAATGCGGCATAGGCCAGGTCCCAGAACGCATCGAGCCTGTTCCGCGCGCCCTGCCCCATCCATCCGGTGAAGGTATCCACCATGATGTTGCCGCGCCGCGCCTGCGTGTAGGGCAGATAGGCGAAGACACCGACGGCCGTCGCCATCTTGACGAACTCGAAATCACCCTCGATCGGCATCGAGAACAGCCAGCGCCCGAGCACGCTGAGCATGACGAGTCCGGCGACGCCAAGCGCCAGGATGCCGCCAAAGATGGCGACGGGCCCGGTCAACCGCTCGAGCAGCGGGGGCGTGGATGAGGTTGCTGTGTCGGGAAGGGTCATCGTCACCAGATCTGTGAGAGGAGGACATGATCAGGCAGGCTTCCTGCCTGGGCCGAAACTGGACATCCTCACCCGGTCCCGGCGAAGGAGGATCTGCAGAGTGTGCGGAGAATGGACCGGTGATCCCTCGACAGGCTCAGGATAAGGGTTTGCCGGCTTTCAGACCCAGGACAGCGCCATACTCAGCCTGCCGCCTCGTACTTCG
>JAPLOU010000095.1 GCA_026400535.1 Hyphomicrobiales bacterium | reverse complement strand
GGAGACGAAACGCTGCAGGGCTCCCGCCGATCGAAAATGCTGCAGGATCCGTTCCCGCTTTCGAAAAGGGACGTGACTGTTCTCGGCCCGGTTGTTCAAGCCCTTGTGCGAACGGTGCTCCACGCCGGGCATGACCTGCTTTCGTTGCCGCGCCGTAGGAGCCGAGCTTGTCGGTGATCAAGCGCTTGGGCTTCAGGCCCTGCTTCTGCAACAGGCGGGTGAGAAGCCGCTTGGCGGCCTTGGTATTGCGGCGGGTCTGGACGATGTCGTCGAGCACATAGCCATCCTGATCGACCGCCCGCCACAGCCAGTGGGCCGGCTTTCGCCGAAAGCGCTTCGCATCGTCAGGGCCGAACGTCCTCGCCCAGCGCCGGATCGTTTCGTAGGAGACGACGATGCCCCGCTCGAGCCGCATCTCCTCGACCAACCGCAGGCTCAACGGGAAGCGGAAATAATACAGCCATACCGTACGGGCGATGATCTCGGGCGGGAAGCGGTGGCGCTTGTCGCTGACGGACTTGGCAATCATGCCGCCCCGTAACCCGAACCGGTTTCAGGTCGAGTTAATGTGACAACACCTTAACGACAATGGCTTCGAGCTGCAGAAGTTCAGAGGCCGTGACTGTGATGGATATTCCTGTGTGCATGCGCCAGATTCGCACGAACAACCAAAATGGGGAATTCCAAATCGGACTCGCCCGTCAGGCGCGTTCCACTAGTCCAGTCATCGAGTGGCTAAATTCCAATGTCCGTTGTTGGCGCAAGTTTCGCATTGATTGATGTTGAGGATCACAGTGAGCTTGACAGATATTCGTTTTTAGACGAAGACTGAGCATGTTCGAAGTCCGTCACTACCTGCGAGCCGATGGCCGCGATCCATTTGGCTCAAGAAATTGCGGGATCCAAAAGGCAAGATCGCTGTCATCCGCCGCGTGAACCGCATGGAGCTCGGCAATTTCGGCGACCACAAGACCCTGCGCGATGGGGTGTCGGAACTGCGGATCGATACCGGACCGGGCTATCGCATCTACTACGCGATCACCGACAGGACCATCGTCCTGTTGCTGTGCGGGGGAAACAAGGGCTCGCAGGACGCCGACATCGAGAGAGCCTGTGCCCTTTGGCAGGATTGGCAAGCAAGAAGCCCAGATGGGGAGGACGAACCATGAGAGACCGCCCGCACGACGACGCGATGGCCGACTTGTACCGCGACGATCCAAAGCTCGCGGCGCAGATGCTCAGCGACCTTCTTGAAGAAGGCGATCAGGCCGAACTTCTGGTAGCCCTTCGCCAGATGACAAAATCCTTTGGTGGCATCCCGAAAGTGGCCGAACAGGCGGAGCTCAACCCGACGCAACTCTACCGTACGCTTTCGCCTGCTGGAAACCCGACGGTGAGCAGCCTGTCGAGCGTGCTGAAAGCGATGGGTCTGCGGCTGGCGGTCGAGCCAATTGCAGGGCAAGGGCGCTGACGTGCCAGAACGCACCGAAGAGGTCGAGACTTCAAACGCCGCGCCGAAGAAATCATCGCAAAGGAGCTTGCTGTTGCCCCTGAGCTCATTCCGGTCTTTGAGGCACTGATGGAAGCCCGGCGTGCCATCTTGGCCCGCATTGCTGGGCGTTGTCACATTAACTCTGTGGGGCCGCTCAGTACGGTTTGTTCCGGCGATCAAGCAGCGATGGCGACAGGCTGATGATCGAGGCAAAGGTCCAGCAGCAGGATATCGAGCAGGTTAGGCTCGGCACCAAGGCCTATTTCAGGATGACCGCCTTCAATCAGCGCACCACGCCCGAGACCGGGCGTCAATCTGGATGAGACGAGGCAGCCGCATTGGGCGCGAGATCGCCGAACTGGGCATCGCCGCGTAGCGCCAGGGGATAGGGCCCCGTCTTTGCGCGACCGCCTCGTGCAGAGCGGTTGCGTTCGATACCCCATTGGGGTATAAGCCCGTATGGAGACGCTGATCGCAGTTGTCGAAACCGAGACCTACCTGTCGACTGCGGAGAGGCTGCTGACCGATGAGGAGCGCACCGCCATCGTAGACATGATCGCTGCCGATCCGACGCAAGGCGACCTGATGCAGGGCACGGGTGGATTGCGGAAGGTGCGTGTGCCTTTGTTGGGCCGAGGCAAGCGTGGCGGCGGACGGCTCATCACCTTCTTCCACGACGAGGGCATGCCCGTCTTTCTCCTCGTGCTTTATCCGAAGAACATTCAGACTGACCTCACGCCCGATCAGCGCAAGGCCGCCAAACAGATGACCGACGCCATTCGCGGCCAGTATGGGAGATGACACCATGAAGGACACCGACTTCGCCAAGATCATGGACGGGTTGGGACAGGCCCTTGATCACGCCAAGGGCGCTCCCTCCCCCAACACGCGCGAGACCAGAGTGGCGGTCTCCCGCAGCTTCGTGGCCGAGACGCGCCGGAAGGCTGGCCTGAGCCAAGCCGAATTCGCCAAGGCAAGCCTCGCTTGGCACCGTGCGCAAGTGGGAGCGCGGCGAACGCACGCCGTCGGGGGCTGCCGGCATGCTCGTAAGGATCATGGCCCGCGACCCCAAGCTCGTCATCGAGGAAGCGGGACTGCGCAAGATGCGGGATGGCAAGGGGGCGGCTTGACTGCGCATCCAGACCGCCATCGTTGCCACGAACAGCGAAGCGGCGTCGGCAGAAGTGACGTCCGAAGGTGGTGAGACGGCGAGCGACAGTGCAGATATCGGCGACGCCAACCCTGCTCAGGCTCCCGATGATGGACGGCGCCGAGCCTGACGTGCTCGCCTATATGAGCTTCCCGCCGCAGCACCGGACGAAGCTGCACAGCACCAATCCACTGGAACGGCTCGGCCTTGTCACATGAACTCTGTGGGGCCGCTCAGTACGGTTTGTTCCGGCGATCAAGCAGCGATGGCGACAGAATTCCACTGAGCGAGGGCCTGGAGCCGGTGGAGGTGGATGCCGAGAGCGGAGCGTTTCTGGCGGGGCGGACGAAGAGATTGCGGACGGCGGAAAAGACGGAGACGAAACGCTGCAGGGCTCCCGCCGATCGAAAATGCTGCAGGATCCGTTCCCGCTTTCGAAAAGGGACGTGACTGTTCTCGGCCCGGTTGTTCGAGCCCTTGTGCGAACGGTGCTCCACGCCGGGCATGACCTGCTTTCGTTGCCGCGCCGTAGG
>JAPLOU010000076.1 GCA_026400535.1 Hyphomicrobiales bacterium | reverse complement strand
GGCCGGCTTTCGCCGAAAGCGCTTCGCATCGTCAGGGCCGAACGTCCTCGCCCAGCGCCGGATCGTTTCGTAGGAGACGACGATGCCCCGCTCGAGCCGCATCTCCTCGACCAACCGCAGGCTCAACGGGAAGCGGAAATACAGCCATACCGTACGGGCGATGATCTCGGGCGGGAAGCGGTGGCGCTTGTCGCTGACGGACTTGGCAATCATGCCGCCCCGTAACCCGAACCGGTTTCAGGTCGAGTTAATGTGACAACACCGGACACATGGCGTGGCGACTTGAACGCGATTGTGCTGCGCAGGCGCCATCGCAAGCCGCTTCCGCCTTCCAAGAGGGCGAAAGCCTTGCTATGCAGCCGTCAATCAAGGGGATGGGCCGCCTATCTGGGACATCTCGGTCCATAAGACGTTGAAGATCATCGCGAATTGTATGCCGGACGAACTGAACAGCGGGGGAGATCATGGCTGGGGGACTTCTCGCGCTTCTGGATGATGTCGCTGCGATCGCCAAGGTCGCAGCCGCCTCTCTCGATGATGTCGCAGCGCAAGCCGCCAAGGCTGGCTCAAAGGCCGCAGGTATTGTCATCGACGATGCCGCCGTTACGCCGCGCTATCTCGTGGGGTTTTCGGCGGAACGCGAGTTGCCCATCGTTGGAAAAATCGCCTGGGGCTCGCTCAAGAACAAGATTCTGTTCCTGCTGCCAGGAGCGCTGGCGCTGAACTATCTTGCGCCGTGGAGCATCACGCCGCTTCTGATGGCGGGGGGCGTTTTCCTTTGCTTCGAGGGTTACGAGAAGGTCCACGAGTTGCTGGTGCGGCCGGCCGCCGGGGCGGCCTCCGTCGCGGCGATCGACATGGATCCGAAGCAGCTGGAGGATACCCGCGTGGCGGGGGCCATCCGCACCGATATCATCCTTTCCGCTGAAATCATGGCCATTACGCTGGCCAGCGTGACGCAATCGTCATTCTGGATGCAGGCGGCTGTGCTGACTGCGGTTGCTCTTGGCATCACGGCATTGGTTTATGGCGCTGTGGCACTGATCATCAAGGCGGATGATGTCGGCGTGAACCTGGCAAGACGAGGAGGGGCCGTTGGCGCCATCGGTAGGGGCATCGTCAAGGCCATGCCATCTGTGTTGAAGCTGTTGAGCCTCGTGGGCATGCTGGCGATGCTCTGGGTCGGCGGCGGCATCCTCCTGCACGGTTTTGCGGGTTTCGGCCTGGCAGGACCCGAACATGCAATCGTGGAGTTCGCCGGGGCAGTTGCTGCATGGGTGCCCGTGGCAAGCGGATTTGTTCAGTGGCTTGTAACGGCAGCTCTCTCGGGCCTCTTCGGCCTGGCCGTCGGCTTTCTCGCGGAAAAGGCCGTCCACGCTGGACAGAGCCTGAGGAGAGGGTGAAGGGTCATCGCCCGCGTCGTTGACCCCAGGCTCGTTTCGTCGCGGCGCTTCGTCGTCAAGGCAAGGCAGATCGGCGATGTGCAGGATGACACCCTGCACCCTGCCTGCTGGAGCGCTGAGATCGTGCACGACGAACCGACCCTGCCGCGCAGCGGGCAGCAGATCGTCCGCAACCAGCTCCAGATGCTTGGTGATGAACGTGGCATCAGGACCGCGCTTGATGCTGCGCCGTGGCCCTCATGGGGTTGATTGCGATTGCCCTTTTGCCGGACAAGCAAGGTGGCAACCATTGTCCCCGACGTTCTGGGTCGGGGGCAGCACGCTGACGTGGACTGACCACGGCGTTCGCAGGAACAGCTCAGGGTTCAGAAGATCAGCGACCTGAATGCCGAACAAGCCCTCGAAACGCGCCAGTTGGTCGATGGTGGGATTGTGCGAGCCGTTCTCGAGGCCCGACAGATAGCTGCGGTGGATCTCAAGCTCGAACGCGACGAATTCCTGGCTCCAGCCGCGCGATGCGCGAAGAAGCCGGAGGTTTCGCGCCACGATCTTGGGGTAGGGGCTCTGCGGGACACGTTTCACAACAAGTGAAATCAACCCACTCCCGGAAATCCGACACCGGATTAATGCAACATTGTGAGCAACACGTCGGATCTGGCAGCTTGGCTGGGTGGAGCCACTGTCGACAAGAGCCGGAATGATCGGAACGGGTGGGGTGTACACTGGCGGGCGTAAGGTTTGCTTGACCCCAGTGTTGCGGACGACGAATTCGAAGCGTGTTCTGACGGGCACGTGACGTCAATCCGGTCATGGCCCGTCAGGACGGACATGGACCCTGGCCAAACTGCACGCGCGTCGCAGATTCATGCGCCAATGAGGCCCAGTTTGAACGCCACAATCAGAATCCAAAACCAGACCTCCCGGAATCTGAACCTGCTTCCAAGAAAGACAGGGCGGCCGGGCGCCAGCCTGATCAGGAGACGGGGCTGCGCGCGGACAGCCAAAAGAGCCGTGAACAGGCTGAAGCTGTCGCAGAAACACCCCGCCCGACCCACGGCACGCCATGGCTGACGGCGCGCGAGGCCTGCCCGGATATCCTCGACGATGTCTTGCAACGCAAAGGGCAGGGGCTTCACCACCAGAGGGGGCGGCGTTCCTGAAGGCGGCAGAATGGGTCCGGGCCTTGCTCGGGATTTCGCCCGCGGCGTGGCGTGATGCGGTGCAGAGCATGGGGCAGGGTGAGGCCTCGCGTGTCGTCGCAGCGAGCCTGCACAAGGGCGACGAGGTGCGCTTCCCCGGTGGTTATCTGCGGGCGCTGACCGAAAACAAGCGCGAGGGTCAGTTCGTCAATGCGCCCAGGGGGTCAAAACGTCGGGTCGCTTGGCAGAAGGCCAAGCGGGAACCCAAGGAGCTGTTGTGAGGGTACCGTCACCTTGCCGGACGGCAGTTGTGCGGAGACGGGGAGCTTTGGACGGGAAGCTTTTCCCTGGCGACACCCAACCATCGCCTCGGCTCGCAGCGCCCGATCGCCGGATGACGACAGGGCAGGGCGGGGACAGCTGTGCAGGTTGGCGACCTGATCGTGGATCAAGACGAACCGCTTCAGCGGTCGGGCGGATCTGAACCGCCCGGTTGAGGCCCTTGTGCTGGCGAAGCGCGAAGATCATGCCCATCCCGGTCCGGGCCGCGCCATCAGAACCGCGCTTGTCGGTGAATGACCGTCAAGCTGAATGGCCTGGACCCGGCCGCCTGTCTGCGTAATATCCTGAGGCCGCATCGCCGATCATCCCAACAATCGCATCGGTGAGCTGCTGCCCGGAAACAGGAGGCATGATGCCGGAACGGTCACGCAAAGGCCTGTCGCGAACCGAGAAGAAGCTTTCGGAGGCGCTCCTCGACCTCAATGAGGATGCGATGCTGATCGAGGAACTTGACGGCTATCTCACCGGCATCCTCGTCTGCCCCGAGATGATCCCGCCCAGCGCCTGGCTGCCGCTGGTCTGGAGCCAGGAGGGTGCGGATGAGCCCGTCTTCGAAGACCTCAACCAGGTGAACAGGGTGATGGGCCTCGTCATGGAGCAATACAACGCCATCGCCAAGATGCTCTTCGATGCCCCCGAGAGCTATGGCCCGCTCTTCGCCACCGACAAGCGTCACGGCGAGGTGCTTTGGGAAATGTGGATCGAAGGCTTCGAGAAGGCCGTCAAGCTGCGACCGAAAGCCTGGCAGCCGCTGCTCAGCGCCGACCTCGACACCGTCCGCGCCTGGAGCAGCCTCATGCGTCTGGCCGACGTTGCCCGAGCGGACCCGCGCTTGTCTCGGGACGAGATCGACAAGATCACAGCCGATGCGCACACCAAGATCGGCGGCTGGGTGCTCGACCTCAACGACTGGCGCATCGCCAACTTCGCCCGTTCCGGCACCGTCACATCACGCGCAAATCCCTTCGCCGCAACACCAACGGCCAAGGTCGGCCGCAACGATCCATGCCCCTGCGGATCCGGCAAGAAATACAAGAAATGCCACGGCCTCAACTGAACGGCGCTGCCGTCACGGGACGCGGACGTCATCGGTCAGTTCGCGCTTTTCTTGATGGACGAGATCGCCCTTCATGGTGGCATTTATGCCATCAGACTCGCATGGATCAAGAATGCCAACGGTTGAACGCCGTTTCGAAGCCCCTTTATTCATCGTCAACGAGCCGCAAGGCTCGCCATCGAGACCCGCCCGATTGCGTGGCTGATCCCCTATGTCGTTCAATCTGCTTGTCCGTTGGCCGTGCCGTGGTCTGCGACTGGCGCGGCGAGCGCACCATCGCGTTGCAGCACCCCGGCGCGTCACCTGAGGAGATCTTGCGTCCAGCGATTGTCACAGCAAAACGCCATGGCGGCGGCAGGAAACACCTGTGCAGCCTGGATTGCTTTCATGACGCGCAGGCGAAAGCTGTGGAGGCCGGCATGCTGACCAATAACCGGCTGCTCAGGACGACGGATTGGCAGAGCGCGCCCTGATCGGCACTGTCAACCTGTAGCGTGAGGCTGGAGCCGGTTCACTTTTCCGGAATCTTGAGGGTCCTGTGAGGTCGCCCATCGCGTCCCGCTCATCGATCCCAGCCGCGCGACCTCACAGAACCCTCAAGATCAACAATGTCGCGCCACCGGTGATTGCCGACGGCCAACTGGCTGCGTTGCGAGAGAACCGATGTCCTCTCATCTAACCTTGGTCACCGGCGGCAGTGACCAGCGACCATTGAGGATATCCGCCTTCGGCCCGTAAAAGCGGGCGGCGAAGAAGAATGGGCCCTTTGGCGTCGGCAGCCAGTTCGATTCCCGG
>JAPLOU010000018.1 GCA_026400535.1 Hyphomicrobiales bacterium | reverse complement strand
TCAGCGTAGTTGGGAGCAACCATCGGATAATCCTGCGGAAGACCCCACTTCTCGCGGTACTGCTCCGGGGACATGTTGTAAGCGGTGCGCAGGTGTCGCTTCAGAGATTTGAACTTCTTGCCATCTTCCAGGCAGATGATGAAGTCATTCGTGATCGATTTCTTCACCGATACAGCAGGCTTGGCCGGCTCGAATACAACCGGAATGTCCTGACCTGCCGAAACTTTGACAAGAGCGGAATGAATATCACTGATCAAGGATGGTATATCACCTGCCGAGACGGTGTTATTCACAAGATAGGCCGACACGATATCTGCCGTGAGCTCGATAAAGTTCGGGACAGCCGATTCGGACATTGATCTTCTCCAGATGAAACAATTGGTGCTTTCGCTTCGGAAAACGTCTTTAACCCGCGAAAAGCGGGGGCAACGAGACCAGGACGACCCTTGGCAGCAAGCGAGTTCGACAACACGATCCAGGGAGCCGCGGAATCCGGACCGTCGACACGCGCAAAAATTTTCACACGGGTACTCATTCCGCAGCCGACGCGACGTGAGAACGCTCTGCGGCCGCTATGGCAGGCGCAACCTTCTCGGCCATCAGGATCTTGGAGCGGCGGGCAAGGGCTGGATCTGCCCAATCATGCCCAGCATAAAGCAAGGTCCCAAAGGGCCCGACCTGCTCACGAAAGGCGAGGAGCCGATCAGCCACCTTATCAGGCGTACCCCAAATGATCAGTTCGTCGCAGACCATGTCGAGCGTCACCTCATCGTCACGCATCTCGCTGTTCTTCTTGAACAGACCGATGCGTCCATTTTTCACAAGTTTTGTGAAAAGCGACTTGTAATAGCCGCGATAAGGGCTGTTCGGACCGGTCGCATAGTCTCGCGCACTTGCCTCATCATCGGCAACGAACACGCTCTTGGCCACCCGCCATTGTGCAGGGTTGGCTGGCCGACCGCCTGCGCTGCACCCCTCCACATACCGCGGCCAATGGCTTGCGACCCACGCCGGCATGAGAAAGTTAGCCGAGATCGGATCCCAGCCGCGAGACGCCGCTTCCGTGACGCCTTTCGAAAAGGGCGCCACCGCGGTGACCACAATCGGCGGATGGGGTCTTTGGAGGGGACGCGGCAGCACACCCTGACCGATCTCCGGGACGTACTGACGTTTGGTCGAAATCGTCCAATATTTTCCGGCGAGACCATAGGGGGGCTCACCCTGCCAGATTGCCAGAACCTGATTGATGGCCTCAACGAACATCTCATTGCGATTGTTGTCGAGGTTTCCGAACACTTCCGCATCCGACAAAAGACCGCCAGGCGAGATGCCGAAGATGAAGCGGCCATCAAGCATATGGTCGAGCATCGCGATCTCAGCAGCGATCCGCGCAGGATGCGCGTTAGGCAGGTTCACCGTGCCGGTCCCGAGCTTCATGCGTTTTATCGCATGTGCGATCCAGGCGATGAATATGGCACAGGACGTGATGTTTTCCGCCAGATCGGTCGAGTGCTCGCCGACGTACCCCTCGACGAAACCCAGTTCGTCCGCGAGTTGGAAAGCGGCTTTGTCCTCTTCAAGGCATTGGCGCCAGTCCTTACCCAGCGGGTGGATTGGCATCGTGAAGAAGCCAAGCTTCATCAAACAACTCCCCTACATGTGACAATTAACTCTATCCGAGCCTGTGCGTCACTTGGAAATCATTGTTTCGGCATGAGGCCATCGCCTTTCCTGATGCCGCCAGCCGCAAGCGGATCAAAGCTCCGGGCGAAGGCCTGTCAACGGTGGGATCCATCCGTGGCAAGACAAGGCTGATGCTTCGGCGCCGTCAGACTGCATCCACCATTGTGAGAGCAGCCCACGGCGCGGCAAGACGAGAGGTTTCCTGAGCCAGAACGGTACGGAAAGCCTCGGCCGCAGATGACAAGGTGCGGCGCGATGGTTCGATCTGAACGAGGTCGAGGGTAAAGGTCGGGTCGACGATCGGGGCCACAGTATAGCGCGTTTCTTCTGGCTCCAGCATCACCGCAGGAAGAACGGCCGACCATTCCGTGCGCGCCACGAAGTCAAGCGTGCCAAGCATGGCATCAAGTTCGATCATCCGCTCAACTTTGACCCCATTCGAACCGACATAGGCCTCGATGAGATGGCGACGGGTATTGGCGGGGCTGGGAACAACAAGTTTGAGCCGATCAAGGTCGCGCAATCGGACCGGACGCGCGTGGAGGTAGGGAGCCCCCGGGGATGAGACGAGAACCTCTTGGGTGCGAACAAAAAGGCGCGAGCGCAGGCCGGGGGAACCGGAAAAGGCCGGCACAATCGCGAAGTCGAGTTCGCCGGCCAGCGCCTGCGCCGTCAGCGAGGCGCTGTAGCCCTCGACGATACTCACCACCAGATTCGGGTGGTGCTGAACAAAACGGGCCAGCGTGGGGGCGAGGGCCAGCCGCGTGAGTGTCGGCATGAGGCCGACAACAATCTTCCCCTCAAGGCCGCCGGCATGAAGACGTGCTGCCGAGGTCGCCGCTTCATGCGCCCGCAGGACCTCCACCGCACGGGCGTAATAGGACTCACCAGCGGGCGTTGGCAGAACATGGCCTTTCTCGCGCGCGAACAGCGAGACACCGAGCGCATCTTCCAGGTTGCGTATGTGCTGTGACACGCCGGATTGGGTCGCATGTTCACGGCGGGCTGCAGCCGTAAACGAGCGCTCCTCGTAAGCTGCCACGAACAGACGCATGTCGCGAAGGGTACCGGCCATGGGGCATCTGATTTCCTGATCGACGGGACGCGATCATATGATTTTCCTGGACGGAAACGCCACCGTAACGTCTGACAAATTCCACAGTGTCTGACAACGAACCATGACCATGCTTGCGACCGACCTGGAAGCAGAGGCCGCCAACCGCGGGGATTTTCGGACTGCGCTGGGACGCTACGTCACCGGCGTCACGGTTGTAACCACGGCAACGGACGAGAGGGGACTGGAAGGCCTGACCGTCAATTCTTTCTCATCACTATCGCTCAATCCGCCCCTGGTTCTGTGGAGTATCCGGCGCGAAGCACCGTCCTTGAATGGCTTTTTGGCTTCCGGTGCATTTGCGATCAACGTTCTCGCAGCCGATCAAGTCTGGTTGTCCGTCCAGTTCGCAACACCACGCGCTGACAAGTTCTCCGGCGTTGTTTTCTCGGCGGGCCATAGGGGTTGCCCGGTGCTCGATGGTGTAATCGCGTCTTTCGAGTGCGATACTCACGACATCCTAGAGGGCGGTGACCATCTCATTTTTGTGGGCCGCGTTCGGCGGGTCATGCACCGGGACGCGCCGCCGCTCGTCTATCATGCTGGTCGTTACGCAACACATGTCGACCTCAACAAGGCTCGATCGGTGACCGACGCGTCGGCCCCGATTGTCTGACGCTGGGGAGGAGCGAATTGACCCGTCTGGCAGACATCACTCTCGAAGAGCTCGATGATGCTCAAAGGCAAGTCCATGACGCGATTGTTGCCGGCCCACGGGGCAAAGTGGAAGGACCGTTAAGGGTCTGGCTGAACAGCCCTGAACTGGCGGACAGGGCGCAAGCGCTGGGTGCCTTCTGCCGTTTCGGGTCGATCCTTCCTCCACGCCTGTCGGAACTCGCCATTCTGATCACCGGCTCTTACTGGAAGGCAGGCTTCGAATGGCACGTCCACGCCCCGATTGGGATCGCCGCCGGCCTGGATCCCGATGACGTGGAGTTGCTTCGGCAAGGCCGAGATCCGCAGTTTTCGAAACACGACGAGGCCGTCGTCTACACCTTCGTCATCGAACTGCTGGTCAACCGCAGGATCAGCGATCCAGCTTTTGCGAGAGCCCATACAACCTTAGGAACGAGAGGCGTCGTCGATCTGGTCGGTATTCTCGGATACTATTCCTTGATCTCGATGACGATCGTCGCTTTCGACGTACCCATCCCTGACGGCTCAGATCCGTTCCATGACTGATGCGGGCAAGAGCAAATGGCCCGGATCCGGGCCAAGGGACATGGGCCTGGACAAGCACGGAGCGCCTGGTGCCGCCGCACCTTTTGTCAGGCCAGGGTCCGAATTCCGAGGAGGCTGGCCGGGCCAACTTTCAGCTCAAAGCTCGCGCACAATCCCGCACTTCGGCGATCACAATGGCGCGCCGGTTCGGATCGTCGATGATCGTTTGCCGAACCGTCGAGACACCGATGGCGCAAAGTGCGCCACCCGCGGCGTCCAAGACCGGCGCTGCAACACAAAAGATCCAGGCGTTGAACTCGGCGTCATCAAGCGCATACCCCTGCTCCTCGCGGACGGCCAACAACTCGGCTTCAAGCCGCCGTGGATCCACGATGGTTTTGGCCGTATGGCGCTCCAGTCTGATCGTCGCCAGAAGCTGACCACGCATCGGTTCGGGAGCATAAGCCAGCAGGACTTGACCCACGGAGGTCGAGTGCAGGTCGGTTTCCATACCGGCGCAATGCCTGATTGCGATCGGACTGTCGGAGGCGACCGTGTCGACAAGGGCCACCGTATCCCCTGTGAGCACTCCCAAGTGGGAGCTCTCCCGCGTCCGGGAGGCAAGCGTTTCCAGGCCGGGCCGGGCAAGGTGGAGACAGTGCAGCTCGTGGCGGCGCGAGGCGATCCAGGAGATCATGCGGCTCCCGACGCGGCATGTCTTCGCAATGGGATCGCGCGCAACGAGCCCCTCGGTCACGAGGGTCGCCAAAACGCGGAGCGTCAAGGCTTTGTCGAGATCCCGATGAACGGCGACATCCGACAATCAAGGCGGAGTATCGTCATCAACCACATGAGCCAGCGCCCTGAGCCCGCGGCGAAGCGACAGAGCAAGCCGAGCCGGATCGCCCTCGGCCGTCTGGGCGATGTCCCCGTCAAGGGTGTTGGCGTCAACCTCGGTCCAGTCCACGTTCAGAACCGTGATTTATGGTTTTTGAATTGGCCAGATGACAACAAACGTCACATACGCGCTGAGCTGACTCTCAGCCGAAGATCCTTCAAGGGGGAGTAAGCTCGATGGGTCAATTCGACGGCAAAGTTCTCGTCGTCAGCGGTGGGGGGCGTGGCATTGGCGCTGCAACTGCGAAGGAATTCGTCCATCGCGGCGGTCGCGTCGTCATCGGTGACATCAATCCGGAAATCGGTGAAGAGACGGCAGCAGGGCTCGGTCGTGACCATGCCGTGTTTCAACACCTGGATGTGAGGGATCCAGCGTCATGCCAAGCGATCGTTGACGCAGCTGTATCACGTTTTGGGGCGGTCGATTGCCTCGTGAACAGCGCGATCAAGATGGCCCCTGGACCCTTGGCTGATCTGCCGCTTGAGAATTGGCAAACCGTCATCGATGTCGGTCTCACGGGCACTTTTCTGATGACGCAAACGGTCGGACGCTGGCTTCTGGCGCAGGGTCGACCGGGGTCGGTCGTGAACCTGTCCTCCATGGCTGGTTTTCAGCCTTATGGCGCTTCCGGAGCCTACAGTACGGTCAAGTCAGCCGTGATCATGCTCGGCGAGCACTTTGCCATTGAGTGGGCTCGCAAGAGTATTCGGGTCAACTCTGTCGCTCCGGGCCATATTGAAACGCCACTCACCGCCTATCTCAAAGATCCGGAGATCAAGCAGGCTCGTGCTGCAGTCACGCCGCTCGGACGGGTCGGACAGACCCATGACGTGACGGGCGCCATCCTCTTTCTTCTCTCGGATGAGGCCAGCTACGTGACCGGTGCTCACCTCATCGTCGATGGCGGCGTCACCAAGAGCATCTTCAATCATTTTCCCGGGCGGAAGTGGGACTGACGCTCCATCGAGGGTAGCCTATGGAAGCTGACATCCGCTTTTTCCTTACAGTCACCCTCAATGGGCTGACGCTGGCGGCGCTTTATTTCCTGGTCGCGAGCGGATTTACGCTCGTCTTCGGGCTGATGCGGGTTTTGAACCTGGCGCACGGCGTGGTGTATCTGTTCGGTGCCTATGTTGGCTTCGATGTCATGGAAGCGACCGGCAGTTGGACGCTGGCAATCATCGTCGGGGGCATCGCTGGAGCCGTCTTCGGCCTGCTTGTTCATGTGGCCATCCTCAGTTGGATGCCCGGGCAGGAACTTCGCCAGACCTTGGCAACGATCGCCGTGTCGGTGATCGCGGCCGACCTCATGATCGCCAAATGGGGCGGGCTGAGCTACCAAATCGAAATCCCCGATATTCTCTTTGGCTCCCAGACTTTACCCCTCGTCGGCCGGTATCCCATCTTCCGTCTGGCCCTCTTGGGGTTCGCTGTCGGCGTGGGCTTCCTGTTGTGGCTGATGCTCAACCGGACACGCCTCGGCATGATGATCCGCGCCGGCGTCGATGACCGCGACATGCTGGCGGCTATGGGCACCAATGTGCCAGCCGTCTTCATCGCCGTTGCCACTCTTGGAGCGTTTCTTGCCGGCGTCGCAGGCGTTATCGGGGGATCGGCGCTCGCCATCTCACCGGGCGAAGACACACGGGTGCTCCTGTCTTCGCTTGTCGTCGTCATCGTCGGCGGCCTTGGCAGCGTTGGAGGAGCCGCCCTCGGGGCGATCCTTGTCGGTCTGGCTGAACAGTATGGACTTGCCTATACACCGACTTACGGGGTCGTCTACACATTTGCGATCATGGTCGCCGTTCTCGCGATGCGACCACAAGGGCTGTTTGGAGCACGGGCATGACTGGCTCCTTGTCGCCCAAATGGACGGGCCTGGCTTGCCTTGTAGCCCTTGTTTTCTTCCCGTGGTTCGCGACGCCCTTCTGGATTGTCCAGATCGGCGCCCAGACCATGATCCTGGGGATCATCGCGCTCAGTCTCGTCTGGCTCGCAGGCTACGGAGGCATGGTTTCCATGGCCCAGCTCGTCACGGCCGGACTTGCAAGCTACGTCGTCGCCTATTTCGGGGTTCAGAGCGATCCCGCCTTGGGTTTTCGACTACCCTGGGGTTTGAACATCGTTCTTGCCATCGCCGCAGGAACGGCATTTGGCATCGCTGTCGGCTTGATCGCGGTTCGATGCTTCGGCATCTACATGATCATGATCACGCTGGCGATCGCCGTTGGCTTTTTCTATCTAGCCCGTCAGAACATGGGCTTCTTCAATGCCTATAATGGTTTTCATGGGATCCGCGCGCCGACATTGTTAGGCCTCAGCCTGCGAGACCCAATCCCGTTCTACTATCTCTGCCTCTTGTGTGGCATAAGCCTTTTTGGGTTCGTTGTTGCCGCCGCACGCACACCACTTGGGCTCGCCCTGCAGGGTATCCGTGACAACCCTCGGCGCATGCAGTCGCTCGGTTACAATGTCGCCGTTCATCGCGTCGTCGCCTTTGGCATTGCCGGCTTCATCGCCGCCATCGGAGGTGTGCTGAGGGTCTGGTATGCCGGGAGTGTCTCTCCGGGCTCCGTCGGTGTTGGCTCATCCATTAGCATCCTCATGATTGCCATTCTCGGTGGCATGACTCATCCGATCGGCGCGTTTGTCGGCGCACTTCTTTTCAATTTGATCCAGAACTTCGCCATCGACTTCATCGACCGCGAGCGCTTCAACACGATGATCGGCATCATCCTGCTCGCAATCATCCTCTTTATGCCCAGTGGTCTTGTTGGACTTGTTGACAGGCTACGGCAGGACGACAGGCGTGGCGATCGGCCGCCCCGCCAAACGGCACCAAACGCCAGCCAACAATCGCCGAAAATCAAGGAAGGAAACCACCCATGACGTCGAGACGCGTCTTCTTTGCCGCTATGGTTGCGGCCACGCTTGCAAGCCCGGCCTGGTCACAGGCTCCGACCGAGGAACTGAGGGTTGGGGTCCTCGCCACTCTTGAAGGACCTTTGACCTCGCTCGGCCAGGAAGCCATGCGGGGTGTGCGCCTCGCCTTATCCGAAGCGAACAACACGGTGGCTGGTCGGCGCGTAACCTTGTTCACCGGGCCAACCAACGCGACGCCCGACAGTGCGATCAACGCGGCGCGCCGCCTCATCGAACAGGATCGCGTGCAAATCATCATCGGCCCTGTGTCCGGCACAGAGGGACTCGCCCTGGTGCAATTCGCCAAGCAAAATCCCGGTGTCACCTTCATCAACGGAACTGCAGCGGCACCCGAGGCCACTTACCGGGACCCTGCCGAGAACTTCTTCCGCTTCAATGCCGATGGCGTGATGTGGCAGGCCGGTCTCGGCTCATACGCTTTCCAAGCCAAACGCTTCCGCCGCGTGGCCTCGCTCGTCAATGACTACAGCTTCGGTTGGGCGCAGATGAAAGGCTTCTCGCTTGAGTTCTGCCGCGCTGGAGGAGGGATCGTCGAACGGCTGTGGACGCCCCTCGGGACAACCGACTTCAGCTCGCTGATTGCAAGGATCCCGCGAAACATCGATGCGCTCTATGTCATGCTGGTTGGCGCCGATGCCACGAATTTCATCACGCAATACATCCAGGCCGGTGCTCCCGTGCCCCTCATCGCGGGGACGAATACGGTGGATCAGACGGTCCTTGCGACCCTGAGCCGCCCACGACTGAGGGAATTCATGATCGGGACCCCCTCCGCAAGCCCGGTCGTAGACGACTGGACGAATGAGCGCTACCAGCAATTCGTTGCAAACTATCGGAGAATGTTTCCAGATGGCCTGCCCGCACCAGCCAGCGCGGGATTGGGTTACTATCTGAACACGCAAGCGATGATCCAGGCTCTCGGCGCCGTCAATGGCGATCTGTCAGGTAATCAGGCCCGGTTCCGACAGGCGCTGGCTTCCACCGTGGTCGATGGTCCTGCCGGGCCGGTTCGCCTGGATGAGAACCGCCAGGGCAATGCCACGATCTTCGTGACCGAGGTGCGAGCGGCGCCGGATGGCCGCCTGTTCAACAGCTTTGTTCAGGCGTTCCCCAATGTCACTCAATCCATGGGTATGCCGCGCGAGGAATTCATGCGGCTGGGCGTACCCGCCCGCGACACGATCCAATGCCCGTAAGCACCGTGAAGTCCCAAACGGATGATGTCCCGGCGCTCGCACTTGCGAGCGTCGGTCGTCGCTTCGGAGCTCTTGTCGCTCTCCAAGACGTCACGCTCACACTGCGTCATGGAGAGCGGCGAGCAATCATTGGCGCGAATGGCGCTGGAAAAACCACCCTTTTCAACACGGTGACTGGCGACTTTCCGCCGACGTCGGGACGGATCCTTCTCGCCGGCCGCGACATCACAAAGATGCCGCCCCAAGCACGCACGCGGCTAGGACTGAGGCGCACGTACCAGACACCGCTCCTGCTGGACCAACTGACCGTGAGGGATAATTTCTACGTCGCTGTACGCGGCATCAGGGGGGGACGCCTGCAGCTGTGGCGCGGTGCCGATGCCGGAGCCGACGAACAGGAGGTGCTCCGGTTGGCTGAACTCACCGGTGTCTTGCCCCTGCTCGGCCGGCGCGCGGTGGAAATTTCCCACGGAGAGCGGCGTCAAGTGGAGATTGCCATGGCGCTTGCCGGAACCCCGGACGTTCTCTTGCTGGATGAACCAGCAGCCGGTCTGTCGCCCGGTGACCGCGGAACGCTCACAGCGCTGCTGCGCTCATTGCCCAGCTCGATCACCATTGTCCTCATCGAGCATGACATGGACGTTGCGCTCGGCTTCGCCGAATTCGTCACCGTGATGCACAACGGACGGGTCTTCTGTGAGGGGTTGCCGGCGGCCATCGCGGCCGACCAGCGTGTCCACGAGATCTACATGGGGCACCGGCATGGTTGACACTGTGCTCGAGATCACGGGCCTGAAAGTTGCTTTCGGCGGCAGCAAGATCCTTCATGGCATCAATCTGCGGATGGGGACCGAGCCGCTGTCCATCGTTGGGCGCAATGGCATGGGCAAGACCACTCTGTGCCAGTCCATTCTCGGCCTTGCCCCCGTGACCGGTGGACAAATCACTTTCAAGGGCTTCGACATCACCGGACTGAAGCCAAACAAGATTGCACGGCGCGGCATCGCCTATGTCCCGCAGGGGCGCCGTGTGTTTCCGTCACTGGGCGTTGACGAACATCTGCGCCTTGCCGCGGGCGGACGCAAAGGAGGTCGCTGGTCGATCGAAGCGATTTACGCTCTGTTTCCGCGCCTTGCAGAGCGACGACGGCATGGGGGCATGGAATTATCCGGCGGCGAACAGCAGATGCTGGCGATTGGGCGCGCACTGCTGCTCAATCCCGACTTGATCGTCATGGATGAGCCGACTGAAGGCCTCGCACCTGTCATCGTTGACAAGGTGATTGATGTTCTGGTTGAGGTTGGAAAAAGCGGTGTTTCAATACTTCTCGTTGAGCAAAATTTTTCGGTCGCGACGTCCGTGTCGGCGCGGCTCTTGGTTATGGTCAATGGGCTTGTGGCCCTTGAGACCACATCGTCGGCCATGAGATCCGATGACGATCTCCAGCGCCGGTATCTCGGCGTGAGCACGCACGCGTGATGGGAAAAGAGGCGCGGAGGAGATGATGCTACTTGAAGGCAAGGTGATCGTGGTCACTGGGGGCGCGAGCGGCATTGGTCGGGCCACCTGTGTTGGCGCGGCCCGGGAGGGAGCCGATATCGTCGTGGCCGATATTGACCGCTTCGGCGCGGATGCGACCGCAGCGATGGTCCAGGAAGCGGGTCGACGCGCCTTGGTGGTTGAGGTTGATACCAGGCGCAAAGCCGACATCGACCGGATGACATCCGAAGCCCTGAACGCGTTCGGGAAAATCGATGGTCTCGTCTGCGGTGCCATCAAGCTTTCGCCGAGCAAGTTGGAAGAACTGAGCGAGGAGGCTTGGGATGGCCTCATGGACGTCGGCCTCAAAGGTTACTTTCTCTGCGCGCAGTCTGTGGGGCGCCACATGCTCGAGCGGGGTAGCGGGTCAATCGTGACACTTGCGTCCGTTGCCGCCGTGCAGGCCTATCCGCTGGCCGGTGCCTACTCTATCGCCAAGGCCGGTTCGGTCATGCTTGCCAAGCTGATCGGCGTTGAATGGGGGAGCAGAGGCGTTCGCGGCAATGCCGTCGTGGCAGGGCAGTGCCGCACTCCCATGACCGAAGCCATGTTCCAGGACCCCGAGATCGCGACGGGACGTGCGGCTGTGGTGCCCATGAACCGCGTCGCTCTGCCTCACGAGATCGCTGACGCCTGCATCTTCTTGCTATCCGACCGGGCATCCTACGTGAACGCCTCGACCGTGACTGTCGACGGTGGCCAGGTCGAGAGCAAGATGATGCACACGCCTGGACGAAACTGGGGCGGCAAGAAAATCGAGTACAAGAGTTAGCATCGCAGCCCTTGCAAACGAACAACGCTGGGAACCCTTTGAGCGGGCGAGAACCAGCCTTGTTCATGAGCGGGCATTCATTCTGCAGGAGCCGGACCGGCAAAGCCCTTGAAACGTTGCGCCATCTGCTACCGCGCAGCGCGGCGGGAGACGCTGCTTCATTTGAAGATAATGGCGCTGCGAGGAACACGCGGTTTACATGGTCCAGCGGGCACGGCGCCATCTTGTCCTGCAGCGTGGTGCCCTTTCGGGGCAAGGCGACAACGTCAAGCCGCCCCCTGAGGAAGGGCAATCTAAACGTGTAACTGCTGGAATGTTGTGTGGTTGCGTTTGCATTGTCCACACCCAAAGACACAGTGAGCCGCTGGGCCTCTGTGGCGAGGCGGATGTGCCGCCCACGGATGTCAGACCCAAGGCGTTGTCGAACGGCGGATGGTCGACACGCCACCGGCCCCGGTGCCCAACAGCCGCACTGTGGACGCGTTATTGATTTATGAACTGATGAATGATAATTATTGAAAAATGACAGTTGCCACGTTTGATGATGGATGGTCATGAACATCCGGCAGAGATTCTCGGCGGAGGAAACAATCACGCGCATCCTCGACGTCGCCGAGGAGCACTTTCGGCGTGTCGGCTACGCCAAGACCGCCGTGGCGGACCTTGCCGAAGTGCTGGGCATGTCAAGCGCGAACATCTACCGCTTCTTCCCGTCCAAGGGCGCGATCAACCAGGCAATCTGCAAGCGCCTGCTGAACGAGAGCCATGAGATCATCCTTACGATCATGGCCGGCGACGGTTCCGCCGCGATCCAGCCGTTACACGGCCGAGCGGCGCATGCATGAAATGGTCGAGGTCGCCATGGAGGAGAACTGGGCCGTGATCCAGGAGCATATGGCCTTCCTGGTCGGCTGCCTTGCGAAACTGATCAACGAAGGCATCGCGCAGGGCGAACTCAGGCCGCAGGCCGATGTGATGCGCACGGCGCTGCTCGTCAAGAAGAGCTGCTCGTGCATCCTGCATCCGATGATGATCGCGGAAAGCGAACGCATGGGGCTGGACGACGCCACGCAGTCCCATGCGCTCGTCGACTTCATCATCAATGCCTTGACGATTTGAGTGCAGGACAAGCCAATGTCGAAACCATCCATCACCGCTGCCGCTCTGGCCCTGCTTCTGGCGGCAGGCGCGGGCGCGTGCACGGAAGGCAAGGGCAAGGCGGACAAGCCGGCCGAAGCGCGCGCGGTGATTGTCCAGACGGTTGTGTTCGAGCCCCGCAGCCCGAGCCGGACCCTTGTCGGCACGGTCCGGCCGCGCATCGAGAGTGATCTCGGCTTCAGGATCGGCGGCAAGGTCGCGGCAAGGCTCGTCCAGACCGGCGAACGCGTCAGGGCTGGCCAGATTCTGGCCCAGCTTGATGCAGTCGATCTTGGCCTGCAGCGCGAGCAGGCCGAGGCCGAAGTCACCGCTGCGCGCGCCTCCCTTGCCCAGGCCGATGCCGAGGACAAGCGCATCGCGACCCTGCGGCGCGAAGGATGGAGCACAGCCTCGGCCTTTGATCGCCAGCGCGCCGCGGTCGAGGAAGCCCGCAGCCGCCTGTCGCGGGCCGAACGCGCCCTGAGCCTTTCGAGCAACAGCCTGGACTATGCCGCGCTCCGTGCCGATGCAGACGGCGTCATTACCACAGCCCTGATCGAGCCTGGCCAGGTCGTTGCCCAGGGCCAGACGGCCTTCCGGCTGGCGCGGCTCGACAGCCGCGAGGCTGTCGTCTCGGTTCCCGAAGCGCTGATTGACCGCGTGCGATCCGCCAAGGCGTCAGTCGCGCTGTGGTCGGAGCCAGGCAAGACATTTAACGCCACCTTGCGCGAAATGTCGCCCTCGGCGGACCCGGCCACCCGGACCTATCAGGCTCGCTTCACCATCGAAAAACCCCCGGCCGACCTTGAGTTTGGTCTGACCGCGACCGTCACGGTTTCGGACCGGGAGAATGAACAGGTTGCCAGGCTGCCGCTGTCATCCCTGTTCAACCAGGGCACGGGGCCGTCCGTCTACGTGGTCAATCCGGCGGACGGTGCGCTCACGCTCAAGCCGGTCGATGTACTGGGTTACGAGGCCCGCGACGTGCTGATCCGCGGCGGCGTCACGGCAGGCGAGCAGGTCGTCACACTCGGCGTGCAGAAGCTCGACGTCAGCCAGAAGGTGCGTATCGTCGCACCGACAAACTGAGCGGGGAGTTGCCGCCATGTCGGGTTTCAACCTCTCCGCATGGGCTGTCCGCCACCAGGCCCTCATGCTGTATCTGATGATCGCGCTCGGCTTTGCCGGTGCGGCGTCCTACATGCAACTGGGCCGAGCGGAGGATCCGAACTTCACCATCAAGGTTGCGGTGATCACCGCCATATGGCCGGGCGCTACCGCCCAGGAAATGCAGTCACAGGTCGCCGACCGGATCGAAAAGAAGCTGCAGGAACTGCCCTATTTCGAGCGCGTCCAGACCTACTCCAAGCCCGGTTTCATGGCGGCCCAGATTGTCTTCCGGGACAACACGCGCTCTTACCTGATGCCGGAGCTCTTCTACCAGATCCGCAAGAAGCTGAGCGATCTCAGGCCCGAACTGCCATCCTTGCTGATCGGGCCGAACATCAACGACGAATATGGCGATGTTGACGCCCTGCTGTACATGGTCAGAGCCGAGGCCGCCGATTTCGCCCAGATCAAGCGCATTGCCGAAGGGCTCAAATCCGAACTCCTGCGCGTGCCGAACGTGACCAAGGTCAACATCTATGGCGCGCAGGACGAGCGGATCTTCGTCGAGTTCAGTCATGCCAAGCTGGCGACGCTCGGCATTCCGGCGCAGTCGCTGTTCGACAGCCTGGCGCGCCAGAACCTTGTCACGCCCGCCGGCGTGATCGAAACCAGTTCGCAGCGCGTCGCCCTGCGCGTCACCGGTGCGCTGGCCGGAGAGAAGGCCGTTGCGGAAACCCCCGTCGAGGCCGGCGGGCGCACCTTCCGGCTTGGCGACGTGGCCACCATCACGCGCGGCTTCGAGGATCCGGCCCGCTTCCTCGTCAGGGCCGGCGGACAGCCCGCACTCGCGGTAGGCGTTGTCATGCAGCGCGGATCGAACATCCTCACCGTCGGTCAGGGGGTCGACAAGGTCGTCGACCGCTTCGAGAAGGAGCAGCCGGTCGGCGTTGAGGTCCTGCACGTGGCCGATCAGCCCAAGGTGGTGGACAAAGCTGTCAGCCAATTCGTCATGACCTTCATCGAGGCGCTCGCCATCGTGCTGGCCGTCAGTTTCCTCTCGCTCGGCTGGCGCACCGGAATTGTCGTCGCCATGTCGGTGCCGCTGGTGCTGGCCATCGTCTTCATCATCATGCTGATCATCGGCATCGACCTGCACCGGATCTCGCTCGGCGCGCTCATCATCGCACTTGGCCTGCTGGTCGATGACGCCATCATCGCGCTGGAGATGATGGTGGTGCGCATGGAGCAGGGCTGGGAGCGCACCAAGGCAGCCGCGGCTGCCTGGGACGCAACCGCGTTTCCGATGCTGACGGGCACGCTGGTGACCGCAGCCGGCTTCGTTCCGATCGGCTTTGCCAATTCCGGCGTCGGCGAATACACCGGCTCGATCTTCTGGGTCGTCGCGATTGCGCTGCTTGCTTCATGGATCGTGGCGGTCACCTTCATTCCCTATCTCGGCGTCAAACTGCTGCCGGACTTTGCCAGGATTGCCGCCAGCAAGGGCATCCATCACACCCATGAACACGCCATCTACGAAACCCGCGCCTACAACGTTCTGCGGGCCATTATCCGGTGGTGCGTCACCAACCGCATCAAGGTTGTGCTGGCGACCATCGCCGTGTTCGGCCTCGCCGTGTTCGGCTTTGGCAAGGTTCAGCAGCAGTTCTTCCCGCTGTCCGAGCGCCCGGAACTGTTCTTCCAGATGCGCCTGCCGGAAGGAACGGCCATCAGCGCCACAAAGGCGACCGCCCTGAAGGCCGAAGCCATGCTCAAGGATGATCCCGGCATCGAGAGCTACGCGACCTATATCGGACAGGGCTCGCCCCGCTTCTGGCTCGGCCTCAACCCGCAACTGCCCAATGAGGCCTTTGCCGAGATCGTCGTGGTCGCCAGGGATGTGATCACCCGTGAGGCGACCAAGGCGCGCATCGAGAGGGCGGTGGCTGAAGGAGCGCTGTCCGAAGCACGCGTCCGCGTTGACCGTTTCAACTTCGGCCCACCGGTCGGCTTCCCCGTCCAGTTCCGCGTGGTCGGACCCGATCCGATGAAGGTGCGCGACTACGCCCGGGACGTCCGCGACATCGCCCGGCAGAACAAGAACCTGCTCGACCCGCATTTCGACTGGAACGAAATGACGCCGTCGGTGCGCCTTGAGGTTGACCAGGAGCGCGCCCGTGCCCTCGGCCTTGACCCGCAATCGATCGCGCAGACCCTGCAGACACTGTTGTCCGGCGTGACGGTGACGACGGTGCGCGACGGAACCGAGAAGGTCGATGTTGTCGCCCGCGCTGTCGCGACCGAACGCCTTGACCTTGGCCGCATCGGCGATCTGACCATCCTCTCGCGCAATGGCGTGGCTGTCCCGCTGGCCCAGGTCGCGCGCATCGAGTTCGGGCATGAGGAGCCGATCCTGTGGCGCCGTAACCGCGACATGGCCATCACCGTGCGCGGCGATGTGGCCGACGGCGTGCAGGCCCCGACGGTAACCAACGAAATCTGGCCGACGCTGAAGCCGGTGATGGACAGGATGCCGGCCGGCTACCGCATCGAGATCGGCGGCGCCATCGAGGAATCCGCGAGGGGTAACGCCTCGATCTTCGCGGTGTTCCCGGTGATGGTCGTGATCATGCTGACCTTGATCATGATCCAGGTACAGAGCTTCCCGAAGCTCTTCCTCGTCTTTGCGTCCGCGCCGCTGGGCGTGATCGGCGCGTCGCTGGCGCTGAATGTGTCCGCTATGCCCTTCGGCTTTGTCGCGCTTCTGGGCCTGATCGCCCTGTCGGGCATGGACATGCGCAACTCGTTGATCCTGGCCGATCAGGTCATGCATGATGTCAAGGCCGGCATGCCGATGAAAGACGCGATCGTCGAATCGGTGGTCCGGCGGGCGCGCCCGGTGATGCTGACGGCCATGGCCGCGATCCTCGCCATGATCCCGCTGGCGCGTTCGGCCTTCTGGGGGCCGATGGCCGTGACCATCATGGGTGGCCTTTTCGTGGCAACCTTCCTGACGCTGCTCTTCCTGCCGGCCCTGTATGCCGTCTGGTTCAGGACCCAGATCAGGCGCGAGCACGCCACCGAAGCCGAAGCCGCCAGGGCGGGCCGGGACAGGGCGGCGCAGGACACCTTGCCATCGCCTGCTGTGCCGATGGCGGCAGAATAAGCGCACCACGGGTGACGCATTCAGGCCCGTATGCACTCCCGTCAGCGGCGCGCAGGGGCCTTGCCGCTTTGGCGCATTATGCTACTGAGGGCCGGGTCAGCGGGAGAGATGGATGGCGCAAGCCTTGCCTCGCCGAAGGAGCAACCGCCCCGGAAACTCTCAGGCCACCGGACCGCTGATCAAGGCACACACTCTGAAAAGCGGAGCCGCAGCTCCCGCCGATGGTGTAAGCCGCTGCTCCGATGATGGGGCACGGTGATGCTCTCAGGCCAATGACAGAGGGGGCGTTCAACCTGGCACATCAGGTGCAGGAGAAGGTACGTCCATGCGCGATCTGTCGCAACCCCGCGTCGCCGTGATTGGCGCCGGCATCACCGGAACGACCACCGCTTACAACCTTGCCAAGCGCGGCTGCGTGGTCACGCTGTTCGACAAGCACCCCTATGCGGCGATGGAGACATCCTTCGCCAATGGCGGCCAGCTCTCCGCCTCGAATGCCGAGGTCTGGAACAGCTGGGCCACCGTGTTCAAGGGCATCAAGTGGATGTTCACGCCCGGTGCGCCGCTGCTGGTCAACCCCACGCCCTCCTGGCACAAGCTCTCGTGGATGGCCGAATTCATCGCCGCCATTCCGAGGAACGAAGACAATACCGTCACGACGGTTCGCCTTGCCATTGAGGCGCGCGCCCATCTCACCCGCATGGCGGAAGAGGCCGGCATCAGCTTCGATTGTGAGGAACGCGGGATCCTGCACTTTTACGAGACGAAGGCCGATTTCGACGTGGCGGCGAAGACAACGGTACTTCTGGCCAAGGGCGGGCTGGAACGCCACGCGGTGACGCCCTCGGAAATCGCCGCCATCGAGCCTGCCCTCAAGGGCACGGTCTATGGCGGGTTCTACACCGCGTCCGATTTCACCGGCGACATCCACAAGTTCACCAATGGCCTCGCCGCCGCCTGCGAGCGGCTTGGTGTCACCATGAAGCTCGCGACGCTTGTGCTCGACGTGAGGGCGGACGACGACAACGTCACCATCCGCCACCGTTCGAGCGAGCCACGGCTGGACGAGCAAGAATGGCCCGAAGAGGTCAGCCAGTTCGACAAGGTGGTTGTCTGCGCGGGCGTGATTTCGCGCGACATCGCGGCCAGCCTCGGCGATCGGGTCAATGTCTACCCGGTCAAGGGCTACTCGATCACCCTCAGCCTGCCCGAGCCTGAAGACCAGAAGGCGGCCCCGTGGGTCAGCCTGCTCGATGACAAGGCCAAGATCGTCACCAGCCGCCTTGGCCAGACGCGCTTCCGCGTGGCCGGTACCGCCGAGTTCAACGGGATCAACAAGGATATCAGGGCCGAGCGCATCGAGCCGCTGGTGTCCTGGTGCCGCAAGCACTTCCCGGGCATGAGCACGCGCCAGTCGGTGCCCTGGGCCGGACTGCGCCCGATGATGCCGGACATGATGCCGCGGGTGATGCGCGGCAAGAACCCGCGCGTCTTCTACAACACGGGCCATGGCCATCTGGGCTGGACACTGTCGGCGGCCACGGCCGATGCGGTGGCGGCATTGGCCACCGCACGCAGCAACGTGGCCTGAGCCCTCAGGCCACGGCGGCACCGATCCGGCTTTGGCGTCGAGTCTCGGCAGTGTCGAGTCTCGGCAGTTGACTTCGCAGCCATCTTCCGCGATACCAGCGCCGAATTCGCCGCCGGCTGAAAAGGCCGGCGTTGTCTTGTTACAGACGCAAGGGCACGCCGGATGGGCGGCCTTGCGTGAGGAGTGGGTATCATGAAGATCCGCAATTCCCTGAAGTCGCTGCGTGCCCGTCACCGTGACAACCAGCTTGTGCGCCGCAAGGGCCGCATCTACATCATCAACAAGACCCAGAAGCGCTTCAAGGCCAAGCAGGCCTGACGCGGACGGCCGAGACAGCCGTTGACGATCTGGTGGAATACCGCAGCGGCCCCGGAACGGGCCGCTGTTTTTTGTTTGACGCGCCGGGCTTGGCGACTATCTTCGGTCGCATGATGCCGTTCATGCGACGTGCCGGGATGACGGTTTGCGCAGGCCTTGCCGCCGCGCTGGCGGTTGCCTGGGGGCAGCCAGCATCTGCTCAGGCACAGCCGCAGCAGCGACCGCCGGCCCAGCAGCCGCCACAGGCGCAGCCTTCCCAACCACAGACGCTCGCCACGCTCTATGAAAGGCTGAAGGCGACCGGCACAGCGCAGGAAGCGGAGGTCATCGTCCGGCAGATCACGCGCCGCTGGGGCCGGTCCGGGTCGGACACATCCGATCTGCTGATGGCGCGCGCCAAGGACGCCATGGGCAGCCAGAACCCTCCGCTGGCTGTGGAACTGCTCGACCGCCTGATTGTGCTCCAGCCGGACTGGGCCGAGGCGTGGCATGTCCGCGGGATCGCTTTCTTCTTGATGCAGGATGACGGACGCGCACTGGTGGATTTCCGCGAAGCGCTGCGCCGCGAGCCGGGCCACTTCATGGCGCTCGGCATGGCCGCTGCAGCCCTGCAGCGTCAGGGCGACGAGCGCAACGCCCTGGCCGCCTACCGCGCGGTGCAGGAACTGCACCCTTTCTTCTCAGGCGTGAAGCAAGCCATCGAGAAGCTGACGCCGAATGTCGCAGGGCGGGACGCCTGACTGTTGAACATCCGCTGACGCCATGCTTCTGACCACTCTTGGATTGGCCGGCGCCCTGGCGGCCGGCGGCTGGACCGCCACAGGTTTTGTCAGCGCCGACGCCGAAAGCCGCCATCCGCCGGGGGGTCGCTTCGTGGCGCTGCCGAACGGACGCCTTCATCTGGTGGACACCGGCATGCCCCATCGGGGCGCGCCGACGATCCTGCTGATCCACGGCGCATCAAGCCACCACGCCGATCTGTTCTCGGTCTTCGCGCCAAGGCTGCGCGACAAAGCCCGCGTGATTGCCGTCGACCGCCCCGGCCATGGCTGGAGCGATCGCCTCGGCGGGCGGGAGATGGCCGACCCTGCGCGCCAGGCCGGCGCGATCATCACCGCTCTTGGCGAGATCGGGGTGAGACGCGCCACGATCATCGGCCATTCGCTGGCCGGGGCCGTCTCCACCCGCATGGCCCTCGATCGGCCCGATCTGGTCAGCGGACTGGTCCTGCTCGGCGCCGTCACGCATCCGTGGCCCGGCAGGACGATAACCTGGTACTACCATCCGGCATCACGGCCGGTCCTCGGCGCGCTGTTCTCCCGTCTTGTGGCGATTCCGGCTGGCAGCCTGTTGCTCGAAAGCTCCATCGCCGGCGTCTTCCAGCCGCAGCCCGCACCACGTGACTATGCCAGGACAGCGCAGACGCGGCTCGTGCTGCGGCCGGCCAGCTTCGAGGCCAACGCGCTGGACGTGAAGGTCATGTATGACTTTGTCGATGCGCAATGGCCGCGCTATCGCGAACTCGCCATGCCGGTTCTGGCGATCGCCGGCGACAGGGACACAATCGTCTGGACCGACATCCACTCACGCGCGATCGCCGCCGAGGCGCGCGACGGCAGGCTGATCGTGCTTCCGGGCGTCGGGCACATGCCACATCATGGCGTGCCCGATCTGATTGCACGCGAAGCGCTGGCGATCGCGGCGGGCTGAGGACCCGCTATTCGTCGCCGCTGGCGATCAGCGTGGCGTTGCCGCCCGCCGCTGCCGTGTTGATCGTCACCATCTGCTCGGTCGCAAAGCGGGCAAGATAGTGCGGGCCACCCGCTTTCGGGCCGGTGCCTGAGAGGCCCGAGCCTCCGAACGGCTGCACGCCGACGACGGCGCCGATCATGTTGCGATTGACATAGACGTTGCCGGTCTGGAGGCGCGCGATCACCCGCTGGACCATCTCGTCGATACGCGAGTGGACGCCGAGGGTCAGCCCGTAGCCGGTTGCATCGATCGCATCGATCACGGCGTCAAGCTCTGACGCTTTGTAGCGCACCACATGCAGGATCGGTCCGAAATGCTCTGCGGTCAGATCGGACACCCGGTCGAGCCGGATCACATGCGGGGCCATGAAGGTCCCGCATGTGCCGGGCAGGGTCCCGGCATAAACGACCCGCCCGGCCTTGCGCATGGCTTCGACATGGGCCTCGAGGCGTGATCTGGCCGCCTGGTCGATCACCGGCCCGACATGCACCGGCAACGCGCGCGGATCGCCGATCCTGAGTTCGCGTGCAGCCCCGATGATCATGTTGATCACCTTGTCGGCAACATCCTCCTGCACGCAGAGCAGACGCAGTGCCGAGCAACGCTGGCCAGCCGAGCGGAAGGCTGACATCACCACATCATCGGCAACCTGTTCGGGCAGCGCCGTGGCGTCGACGATCATGGCGTTCAACCCACCCGTCTCCGCGATCAGCGGCACGATCGGCCCGTCCTTGGCAGCCAGCGCACGGTTGATCGCGCGCGCGGTCACGGTCGATCCTGTGAAGGCCACGCCGGCGACATGGCGGTGGGCCACAAGGGCGGCGCCGACCTGTCCATCGCCAACGGTCAGCTGCAGGACGCTCGCAGGCACGCCGGCCTCGTGCATGAGTTTCACGGTCTCGAAGGCGATGAGCGGCGTCTGCGGAGCGGGCTTGGCCACCACGCTGTTGCCCGCCACCAGCGCCGCGACCACCTGCCCGGCGAAGATGGCAAGCGGAAAGTTCCAGGGCGCAATGCAGACGAAGACGCCACGGCCGCGCATCACCAGCCGGTTGTCCTCGCCTGTCGGTCCCGGCAGCGTGACCGCTGTCGCGAACCGCGCGCGCGCCTCGGCGGCATAGTAGCGGCAGAAGTCGATGGCCTCGCGCAGCTCCGCCAGCGCGTCGTCCAGCGTCTTGCCGGCCTCGGCCTGCAGCAAGGCGAGGAGCTTGCCCTGACGTTCCTCCATCAGGACGGCGATCCGGTCAAGGGCGTCCGCACGGCTCTCGACCGGCGTCGCGGCCCAACCCTTGAAGCCCGCATGGGCGACCTCGACGGCCAGCGCGGCCGACAGTCCGTCGGGCTCGGTCACGGTGGCAAGAATCGCGCCGTCAATCGGCGAGGTCACGCTGCGCGTCCGTCCCGAAACGGGTTTGCCGCCGATCAGCGACGCGGCATCGGAAAACCCGGCCTTGGCGGCTGCGGCCACCATCCCGGCAAAATCCGCAAGCGTCGCGCGATGGCCGAATTCGACGCCTGCCGAGTTCCGCCGCGATGCCCCGAAAAGGTCCACTGGCAGGGGAATATGGCTGTTGGCCGCGCGCGCGGCCGTGCCGATCCGCGTCGCCGGCCTTACAAGAAGCGACGCAACCGGTACCGATCTGTCGCCCGCGACACTGACGAAGGACGAGTTGGCGCCGTTTTCCAGCAGGCGGCGGACGAGATAGGCGAGCAGGTCCTGGTGGCCTCCGACCGGGGCATAGGTGCGGCAGGCAAAACCGCTGTCATCGGCCATCAGGGCGGCATAGCTTGCCTCGCCCATGCCATGCAGGCGCTGGAATTCGTAGCCCTCCGGCCCGCCGGCCATTTCGGCGATGGTGGCGATGGTCAGCGCGTTGTGGGTGGCGAACTGCGGATAGAGCAGCGGGCGCAGGGCCAGCATCTGCTTTGCGCAGGCCACATAGTTGAGGTCGGTCATCGCCTTGCGGGTGAACACCGGGTAGCCGGGAAGGCCGCGCTCCTGCGCCCGCTTGACCTCGCTGTCCCAATAGGCACCCTTGACCAGCCGGACCATGAAGCGCCGGTTGTGCTGCCGGGCCAGCGCGGCGATGTGGTCGATGACCTGCGGCGCCCGCTTCTGATAGGCCTGGATTGCGAGGCCGAAGCCGCCCCAGCCGGCGAGCGAAGGCGCGGCGACGACGTGGTCGATCACATCAAGCGACAGCTCCAGCCGATCGGCCTCCTCCGCGTCGACCGTGACGTTGAGATCATGCGCCTTGGCCATCTCGGCCAACCGGATGACCTTGGGCACCAAAGCGTCGAGAACGCGCGTCCTGCTGACGGCTTCATAGCGCGGGTGCAGGGCCGACAGCTTGACCGAGATGCCCGGCCGCGCCGGCAGCGGCTCATTGCCAGCCCTGGCGCCAATGGCCGCGATCGCATCGGCATAGGAACGGAAATAGCGCTCCGCATCCTCTCCCGTGCGCGCGCCCTCGCCCAGCATGTCGAACGAGTAGCGGAAAGCCCGCGCATTGCCGGAGCTGGCGCGGGCCAGCGCCTCGCCAATGGTCTGGCCCAGCACGAAGTGCGAGCCCATGATCCGCATGGCCTGACGGGTGGCGCCGCGCACGGCTGGCACGCCGAGGCGCTTGGCCACCTGGCCCAGAATGCTTTCGGGCGTCTCCCCCGGCTGGATGATCCGTGCCGTCAGGCCCAGCGCCCAGGCCGAGGCGGAAACGAGCACGGAATCGGAGCGTGCGTCGTGATGTTCGAAATCGCCCTGCCCGAGCTTGTCCTCGATCAGCCTGTCGGCCGTGGCACTGTCCGGCACGCGCAGCAGGGCCTCGGCGAGGACCATCAGCGCGAGCCCCTCCTTGGTCGAGAGCGCGTAGGCGCGCAGCATCTCCTCGACGCCGCCGATCCCGCCGGTCTGGGCGCGGATGGCTTCGATCAGCCGTGTTGCCTGCGCATCGATACGGGCCTCGGCCTCGGGCGGCAGGGCGGCCTCATTCAGCAGCCTTGCGGCAAGGGTGGCGTCATCCGGCGCAAACGGCGCTGAAAAAGGGGGGACGGAGGGATGGGGCGACATGAAATCCGGGCCTCGCTGATCACTGGAACATGAGCCGAAGTTTAAGCGAACACAAAATGATTTCACCTGTTGTTTCGGGTTCGTGATAGCGATAAATCCGGTCAATCGGACTAAGTGCGGGATTTTATGATGCTGGACAGGATCGACAGGCGTCTTCTGGCGGTGTTGCAGGCCGACGGCCGGATCGCCGCCGTAGATCTCGCCGAGAAGGTCGGGCTTTCGGCCACAGCCACGGGCGAGCGGTTGAAGCGGCTGGTGCGGGAGGGCTACATCACCCAGTTCCGCGCCCATCTCGATCCGGTCAAGCTGGGCCTCGGCCTGCTCGCCTTCGTCGAGGTCTATCTCGACAAGACGACGCCCGATGCCTTCGAGAAATTCGCCAGCGCTGTCCGACGCGCACCGGAAGTGCTGGAGTGCCACATGGTGGCGGGCGGCTTCGACTATCTGGTGAAGACCCGTGTCGCCGACATGGGGGCCTATCGCCGCTTTCTCGGCGAGGTGCTGCACACGCTGCCTGGCGTCCGTGAGACACGCACCTATGCCGTGATGGAGGAGGTCAAGACCGACGGGCTCCTGCCGGTCTGAGCTGTTGGACGTCAGTGGAAGTTTCGCCCCTTCGGCATCACATGCCGGGCCTGGTCCCGCTCCTGCGTGGCTGCCATGTCGGCTGCCAGGGTCGGCTCTTCCCTCAGCAGGGACTGGATTGCCAGCGTCTTGGCAAAGCTGATCCGCCGCGCCCCGATGCCCCGGCCCCCCGGCCCGCGCGCGTCATTGCCGGGGCGCTTGACCTCATCGGCCCGGGCGAGTGAACCCGCCAGCGGGCCGGCATGGGCGATCTCGGCCAGAAAGCCGGAGAAATCCTCCAGCCTGTCCGCCACCACGTGCATCACGCCGGCCTCGCGCTGCACGCGGCCTGTCACCGCCGTCAGCCGGCCTCCGAGGATGACAGGCCGGAAACGCTCGAACAGGGAGGGCCAGACAATCACATTGGCGATTCCCGTCTCGTCCTCCAGCGTCATGAAGATCACGCCCTTGGCCGTGCCGGGGCGCTGCCGCACCAGCACAAGGCCGGCGATGGTGACCCGTGCACCGTTCCTGACATCGAGCAGCCTGTCATGTGGCGTCACGCCGAGGGCTGCAAGGCGCGGCCGCAGGAACGACACGGGGTGGGCTTTCAGCGACAGCGACAGATGCGCATAATCCTCCACCACCTCATGGCCTGGCAGCATCGCCGGCAGGTTCATGTCGGCCTCAAGCGAGGGCTGGCTGGCCGCGGCGAACAGCGGCAGGTCATCCTTGTCGCCGCTGCGCCTGAGCCCCTTCACGGCCCAGTGCGCGTCACGGCGGCTCAGGCCCAGCGAGCGGAAGGCGTCCGCCTCCGCCAGCCGCTCCATGGCCTGGCGCGGCAACTGCGTCCGCAGCCACAGGTCCCGCACACTGTCATAGCCCGCCCCCCGCCGTTCCTCGATCCGCACAAGCTCCTCGCGCGACAGGCCCTTGACCTGCCGGAACCCGAGCCTGAGCGCATGCGTGCCGATGATGTCTGCGGCCATGTCGCGGTGCGACGGATGCAGCACGGTCCGCACCGCAGGGTCGGGCGTCTCCAGCGTACAGTCCCAGCAGGAGTGGTTGATGTCGACGGGGCGCAACGCGACACCATGCTCGCGCGCATCGCGCACGATCTGGGAGGGAGCATAGAACCCCATCGGCTGGGCATTGAGCAGCGCGCAGGCGAACACATCCGGATAACGGCACTTGAACCAGCATGAGGCATAGACCAGCAGCGCGAAGCTGGCCGCATGGCTTTCCGGAAAGCCGTATTCGCCGAAGCCCTCGATCTGACGGAAGCAGCGCTCCGCAAAGTCCCGGTCATAGCCGCGCCGGACCATGCCCTCGACCATCTTGGTGGCGAAGGTGCCGATGGTCCCGACGCGGCGGAACGTGGCCATGGCGCGCCTGAGCCGGTCCGCCTCGCCCGGCGTGAACCCTGCGGCCACAATGGCGATGCGCATCGCCTGTTCCTGGAACAGGGGCACGCCAAGCGTCTTGCCGAGCACGCGCTCCAGCTCGTCCGGCCGCCCATGCTCCGGCGACGGCGACGGGAAGCTGACCTGCTCCAGCCCCTGCCGGCGGCGCAGATAAGGATGCACCATGTCGCCCTGGATCGGTCCGGGGCGCACGATGGCCACCTCGATCACCAGATCATAAAATGTTGCCGGCTTCATACGTGGCAGCATCGACATCTGCGCGCGGCTTTCGATCTGGAAGACCCCGAGCGTGTCGGCCCGGCGGATCATGCGGTAAACTGCCTTGTCTTCGGCTGGGATGGTCGACAGCATCAGGCGATTTGCCGGCTTATAATATAGGTCATGCAAATCGAGACATCCGCGCAGGCACGACAGCATGCCAAGTGCCAGCACATCGATCTTGAGAATGCCAAGCGTGTCGAGGTCGTCCTTGTCCCACTCAACCACGGTGCGGCCCGTCATGGCGGCGTTCTGGATCGGGATCACCTCGTCAAGCCGGGTCCGCGTGATGACGAAGCCGCCGACATGCTGCGACAGGTGGCGCGGAAAGCCGGAGAGCTCGGTGCAGAGCTGCAGGAGATGGGCGATGCGCGTATCGGCGGGATCGAGCCCGAGGCGCCTGACGTCGCCGGCCTTCAGCGCCGCATCGGACCAGCCCCAGATCGAGCCCGACAAGGCGCCCACCATGTCGGCCGACAGGCCGAACACCTTGCCGACCTCCCGCACGGCGGAGCGCGCGCCGTAGGTGATCACGCTGGCGGCCAGACCTGCCCGCGCGCGCCCGTAGCGCGCATAGATGTACTGCATCACCTCCTCGCGCCGCTCATGCTCGAAGTCGACGTCGATGTCGGGCGGCTCGCGGCGCTCCACCGAGATGAAGCGCTCGAACAGCAGGTCATGCCGGGTCGGGTCCACCTCGGTGATGCCAAGGCAAAAGCACACCGAGGAATTGGCCGCCGAACCGCGCCCCTGGCACAGGATGCCGCGCGACCGGGCGAACCGGACGATGTCATGAACCGTGAGGAAGTAGGCGGCGTAGTTCAGTCCGGCGATCAGCGCGAGTTCATGCCTGAGAATGGCGGAAATCCCGGGCGGCACCTCGCCATAACGCTCCCGGGCCCCGGCCAAGGTGAAATGCTCGAGTGCGGCCTGCGGATCGGAAAATCCCTCGCGCACCTCCTCGGGATAATCATAGGACAGCTGGTCGAGGCTGAAGCCGAGCCCCGCGAGGAAGCGCTGCGTCTCAGCCACGGACCCGGGGGCGGCGGCGAACAGCCGGGCCATCTCGGCCGGCGCTTTCAGATGCCGCTCGGCATTGGCCTCGAGCAACCGCCCGGCCTGATCAAGGCCAAGGCCAAGACGGATGCAGCTCAGGACATCCTGCAGCGGCTTGCGCCCGGCCACATGCATCAGCACGTCGCCAACCGCCAGCAGCGGAAGCCCGAGCCTGGCCGCAAGGCGCCGCCGCTCCAGCATGCGGTGGCGTGGCGAAGACCCGAAACCGGCTGTCACGGCGAGCCACACGCGGCCTTTCGCCTGCCGGATCAGGTCAGCCAGGGTGGGACGGCCATCGGCCGGCGGTTCCGTCTGCCCGGTCCGGCCCAGCTCAGGCTCCGGCAGGACCTTGCGGGCATGAGCGTCAATCTCCGCCCTCTCATCCGCCTCAAGTGTGCTGGCCGGCATGATGATGAAGCGCAGGCCCTCGGCATGGGCCATCACATCAGACAAGGTCAGCCGGCAAAGTCCTTTCGGCGCATGCGCATTGCCAAGCGTGAGAAGCCGTGTCAGCCGGCCATAGGCGGCCCTGTCTTCCGGATAGACGATCAGGTCCGGCGTGCCGTCGCACAGCACCAGCCGGCAGCCCGGCGCGTAGCGCAGGCGCGCGGTCGAGGGTCCGTCCGTGCGGTCCTGCCAGGCCCGCCAGGCGGCATGGGCCCGCACCACCCCCGCCAGGGAGTTGCGGTCCGCGATGCCGATCCCGGCAAGGCCAAGCTCTGCGGCCCGCGCCATGATCTCCTCCGGGTGCGAGCCGCCCCGCAGGAAGGAGAAATTGGTGGTGACGGCCAGTTCGGCATAGGCGGGGCGGCGCTCTGCCATGGCTCAACCGAACAGCCCATGCATGAACCAGCGCGGCGGCAATGCGCCCTGGCCATAAAGCCCTTCGCGGTACAGCCAGAAGCGCCGGCCCTGCCGATCCTCGGCGCGGAAGTAATCGCGTGTCCGGGACTGGGCAGGGGGCGCGTCAGGCGAGAGCGTCCACCACGGCGTGGAGAGCCGTTCCGGACCTTCGACCTGGGCCACATCATGCAGAGCGCGCCGCCAGCGAAAGCGCAGGGGCGGCCCGTCCGGCACGCTGGCGAGCGTCTCGATCGCCTCGGGCCGCGACAGCAGGAGCAGGGGCCTGTCCGGCGGCTCATCGCCAACGCGCGTCGGGTTCCAGCCCGGCATGACACGCCGGATGGGTTCGTCAGCCCCCGCGGGAATGGTGATGGCGGCCGCTTCGGGCAGATGCGCATCGACCGGTTGCAGCCGCTGGACGGCATGCTCCCCCAGACGGGCGCCGAGCCTGTCGATCAGGCGCGCCATGTCCTCGGCGCCCGCAGTGGCATCGAGCGATGGCGCGGCCTCGTCAAGCCGGACGGCCTCCAGCACCGACAGGCGCAGCAGGTCGAAGCCGAAGGCGATGTCGCGCTCATCATCACCCAGCTTCAGCTTCTCGTCGAACAGGGCCGCCATGGCATCGGGGGTCCGCGTCGGCCGGCTCGCCCCGGCCTTGATGCGGAACACGGCACCGTCCACCCGGAACAGCATGACCTCCAGACGCCGCGCGCCATCGCCATGGCGTTCGAGCAGCCTGCCCATCTCGGCGCAGAGCCGGTTGATGCAGCGCATGATGGCGTCGGTCGTCAGGATCGGGTCGAAAAAGCAGCGCTCGGTGACGTAGGGCGGCGCCTCCAGCCTTGGCGTGATGGCTGACCGGGTCAGGCCGAACGCGGCCTCGAGCCGCGCGATCACCTGTCGTCCGAAGCGCGCGGCGATCGGCGCGCGCGGCCTGAGCCAGAGATCCTCGATCCGGTCAAGCCCGGCCACTTTCAGCCCGCTGACCAGTTCGGGCGGCAGTCCAAGCGCCGCCACGGGCAGGGGCCTGAGCGCCGCCTCCTCCCCGCCAGGCGGGCAGACGCGGCCGCCGACCGAACCGAACCGCGCCAGCGCCCAGGCCGCCTCGGGCGTTCCGGCCAGCGCGCCGCGCGGGTGCGAAAAGCCCTGGACCGCCAAGCGCCTGAGCGCGTCGGCCATCAGGGCCACCTCGCCGCCAAACAGGTGGGCGCAGCCGGTGACGTCCAGCACAACCCCGTCGGCGCCATCGATTGCGGCCAGCGGGGTGTAGCGCCGGGCCCAGTCGGCAATGGCCGTGATCATCCGCGCGTCGGCCGCATCATCGGCATCGGCGATCCTAAGGCCCGGATGCAGCGCCCGCGCATCGGCGAGCGCTTGGCCGGCGTGAAGGCCGAGCGCCTTTGCGGCCGGCTCGAGCGCAGACAGCCTGAGCGCGCCCTTGATCCTGGCCACGAGCGCAAGGGGCGCCAGATCAGCGGCATGGCCTTCCGCGCGCTCACGCCGCCTCAACCGGTCGGTCGGCAGATGCGGCAGCCAGAGGCACAGATAGCGGCGGTCGTCCCTCATGGCCCGGGGCCTGTCCGGCGCCGTGCGCGATGAATTGTCCTGTGTCATGGTTCCACTCCAGATCAAATTGGCACGGCAGGCCGCCGCGGCGGCGCAACAGATCAGCCCTGAGCGCCAGGCCTGTCGGCTCGCCGGCAAGACCGGCCCGGCTCGGCTGCGCGGCGATGCGCCAGCGGGTTTCGGCAGCGCCGGCGAGGCGGGCCTGAGCCCCGCCCTCGCCGATGACGGCAAGACAGCCCGACACACCGGAAGCGCGCGTCGCCAGCACCAGCCGGCGCGAGGCCGTGAGGTCATAGCCGCGCGGACAGCGCCCGAAGGCAGCCACCACGGCGCCAAGGGTGGCGCAGCGAAGGCCCTCCTCGAAGGCCCATAACGCCTCGCAGGGCCGCTGCGCCCTGACGATCAGCAGCCGTCCAGGATCAAACCCCAGAGCCGCCAGCCCATGCCCGTAAGGCTCGCCCGCCTCCCGGCAGCCCTGCGCCTCCAGCACCAGCAGCACAGGTCTGGCCTGGGCCGGGGCTCTTGCCGCGCGCGCGCCGGCCAGTACGGCGCTGGACGCCATCCAGCCCAGCGCCAGCGCAAAGGCCAGCGCAGCGGCGCCATCCCCCGCCTCCTGCGCCGCAACCGCATGCAGCGCGCCACAGCGCAGGCTGAGTTCGGCGCCGCCGACCGGATGGAACCGGGCCGCCCTGCCGGCTGGCAGGCAGTCTGCAGCCTCAAGCCCCGCCACCATCCGGCGCAGGACCTGCAGGTCGGCAACCGTGTCTGCGGCCGGCAAAACGGGATCGTTGCCGACGGAGGGCTCCGCCAGCGTGAAGGGATCAGGGACCATCAGGACCATTTTGTTCTGTTTATGTTCCTATAGATTCCAGCGAATGGGACAGGAGTCAAGCGCGACGAGAGGCTGTGAGGGTCACGGGAGCGCGCTGGCCACGGCCAGGCTCAGGGCAAGCCGGCAAAGAGTGGTGACGGTCGGACTGTGGCGAAGGTCGGACTTGGCCTCGGGCGGCAACAGCGCTACATGGCCGCAGCGGTCCCAGCACCGGACCGCAGCCGCCCGCCTCCCAGAGCAGGAATATCGCCATGCGCCTTGACGCCATCTCCACCGGCAAGAACCCGCCCCATGAGGTCAATGTGGTGATCGAGGTCGCCATTGGCGGCGAGCCGATCAAGTACGAGATGGACAAGGAGGCCGGCACGCTGGTGGTCGACCGCTTTCTCTACACATTGTCCGAGGACGGCGACCCGTGCGACGTGCTGGTGGCCAACACCCGGCCGATCATCCCCGGCGCGATCATCGCCGTGCGCCCCATCGGCGTGCTGATGATGCAGGACGAGGCCGGCGGCGATGAGAAGATCCTGGCCGTGCCGGTTCCCAAGCTGACCAGGCGCTACGAGAACGTGCACAACTACACCGACATGCCGAAGATCACGCTCGACCAGATCCAGCATTTCTTCGAGCACTACAAGGACCTGGAGCCCGGCAAGTGGGTCAAGCTCACCGGCTGGGGCGACGCGGATAAGGCCCGCCAGCTGATCAGCGAGGCGATGGAGCGGGCGAAGAAGGCGAAAGGCTGAGACCGTCAGGCGGGTGGCCTCTTGCGCCGGCTCAACGGCCACGCCTTGACGCACCCGCTCAACATCGTGAAGCTTGCTGCATCGGCAATCTTGAAAAGGTGATTGATGAGCAAAAACCTCAGGATGCTCCTGCCAGTCATTGGCATCACTGTGGCTTTTCCGGCTCAAGCCGAGGATGTGCCACGCTTCGATATCGCCCAGTATTGTCAGGCAAACGCTTCGGCGCGCGGTGGCGCCAGCACTTGTCGCCGGACGGAAGAAACACAACGCATTGCGCTGGAAGCGGATTGGCAGAGCTTTCCAAAACAGCGCAAGCATTTCTGTGTGCAGTCAGTCACGTTCAAGCCGCGAGCCCAACGCTCTTACGCAACTCTGGCCCAGTGCCTCGAAGATGGCACCACCAGTTGATCAGTGACTGCTGAATTTCCCGTGGGCCAACACGGGGCCCTGCGCCGTGCCGCCGGACGGAACAGCGACCGGCTCCAGTGTGATCACCAGTCCTGACCTGAGATCGGCAAGTCGCACAAGTGCCTGGCCAAGATCAAAGTTGACCGTGTTAAGCGGATCGAGCGCTCCGATTGCGATGGGCTCGCCATCATCGTTCGGCACCAGCCAAAGAAATGGAATTCCGCCGCGTGACGGCAATGTCGCAGCCGGCACGACGACCAATCGCCCCCGCACGCCATCATAGGTCGCCACATATTCCGGCGGCCCGTCCTTTGGCAGGATCGCGCTGACCAGCAGCACGCGAGCGGTCTCCCGCACCACCACGTCACGCGGCGGCTGATCCAGCGGACCGGCACGGGGTACCACGAAGGCGACGAACAGGGCCGCAGCGGCAGCGGCGAGACCTGCCGCGCTCAATCCGCGCCAGAACGCCAAGCTCTGCAACACGTTGCTCCCCTCCTGCGGCAAGGACGCCGCAATCCGCGCCCGAGCAAGGCCATCCTGCCGAGGAGCGGGAGTGGACTGCGAGTTGCCGGCCAAGGAACCAACCACGGCGGCGAGCACGCGCGGATCTGGCATCGAGGCCGGCTCCTCCAGGGCGAGCGCTGCAAAGTGCTCATTCCACCGCGCGATTTCGGAAGCCAGATCAGGATCGCGTGCGATGGCCCGCGCCGCAGCTTCGGCATCAATCAGACCGAGCGCGATCTCGCCGGCGAGCGCCGTGCGCAGATCATCTGTTTCGTTGCGATCCATCCCCTTGCTCATGTCCCGTCCATGCAGGCGCGCAGACGAAGCAAGCCCCGGCGAATGCGGCTCTTCATCGTCGACAGTGGCACGCTCTCGCGCCTCGCGAGTTCATCATAGGTCAATCCGTCAAGGAATGCAGCGCGAATGGCCCTCTGCTGGTCCGCCTCGAGACAGCCGAGACAGGCCCGCAGATGCGCGGCATCCTGCCCTGCCATCATCTGGTCGAGCACAGGCGTCGCGTCATCGGCCACATCGATGTCATCCAGCGGCTCGAAGGGCCTAGTCCGCGAACGCTCCGAACGCAAACGGTCGATCGCGCGGTTCCGCGCAATCACCGCCAGCCAGGTCATGGGCGAGCTGAGCCCGGCATCATAGGTGGAGGCCTGCCTCCAGACATTCATGTATGTGTCCTGCAAGACCTCCTCCGCCATCGCGTGGTGACGCACGATGGCGAGGATGACACCGTTCAGTTTTGCGCATGTCAGCCCATACAGTCGCTGCAAGGCCTGATCGTCCTGCTGCGAGATTCGCCGCAGCAGATCGACAAGGACGGCGCGGCCCGCGTCCCCGACCTTGGTCCTGTCTGGCTGTCCAGGTGTCATGCGGTCAAGCAATGCGGTCGCGAAGGCCCTTGCAATATGCCCCCAGCTTACGCGCCGAGGGCACAATCGGTTCGCCTTCAGCCGTTACGCATTGGTCAACGGCGCCGCTGGCCGGGGATCAGCACACGGTCGATCACATGGATGACACCATTGCTGGCAGCAATGTCAGCCCGGGTGACGCGCGCGCCATCAAGATGGACAATCCCGTTGCGGCGTACGGCGCGGACCCGGTTGCTGCCGTTCAGTGTCGGAACCAGTGTTGGCCGGTGCGGCACGTCCCTGGCCTCAATGCGGGCAGCAACGACATGATAACTCAGGATGGCCTGCAATCTGGTCTTGTTCTCGGGTTTCAGCAGGGTTTCGACGGTTCCTGCCGGCAGTCGACGGAAAGCGCGGTCAGTCGGCGCAAAAACCGTCAATGGTCCCGCTCCCGACAGGGCTGGCACAAGGCCCGCAGCCTGCGCCGCCGCAATCAGGGTGGTGAATTGGCCAGCGGCGGCGGCCGTCTGGACGATGCTACGGCTCTGGGCCATGGCCGGAGCAGACCCGGCCGCCGCAAGGAACGCGGCGGCGATGACAAAACGCTTGGAGACATTCATGGAAGAGACCTCAGCTTGTAAGGGGTTGCAAGCTGAGCTACGGAACCGCCGCCAGAAAAGACGCAGCTGTCAGCAGATCTCCCACAACCGCGCCGCCCGATCCTGCGCGCTCCGCCGATTTCTCACCGTGGGTCGCTGAACCGGTATAAGCTCCAGCGCTTGACCCTCGCAAAGGCAGGCCCATGCTGATCAGGTTTGGCTACGAGATCACCGTCACCTGCCAGCAGCCGACCGCGATGGTCTGCCTGCTCAGCGTGCATCCCGACCGGCATGCCGACATCAGGACGCCGCAGACCATCACGACGGCGCCTGAGATGCCGATCACCACCTACACGGACCTGTTCGGCAACATCTGCCGCCGCTTCAAGGCGCCTGCCGGCGACATGACGATCCGCAGCGATGGCGTGATCGAGGACAGTGGCGAGCGTGATCCGCTCATGCCGGAGGCTGAAGAGGTGCCCGTCGGCGCGCTGCCGGACGAGACGCTGGTCTACCTGATGGGCAGCCGCTATTGCCAGACCGACCAGCTCAGCCAGATCGCCTGGGACCGCTTCGGCCAGGTCGCGCCCGGCTGGGGCCGGGTGCAGGCAATCTGCGATTTCGTCAACCGGCAGATCAGCTTCGACTATATGGGCGCCTCGTCGACGCGCGGCGCACTCGAGGCCTATCATGGCCGCATCGGGGTCTGCCGCGACTATGCCCACCTCGCCATCACCCTGTGCCGCTGCATGAACATCCCGGCGCGCTACGTGAACGGCTACCTCGGCGACATCGGCGTGCCGGTGGTTGACCCGATGGACTTCAGCGCCTGGATCGAGGTCTTTCTTGGCGGACCAGGTGGCGGCAAATGGCACACGTTCGACCCGCGCAACAACATCCGCCGCATCGGACGGATTGTGGTCGCCCGCGGCCGCGACGCCGCCGACATCCCGCTGATGAACTCCTTCGGCCCGCACGTGCTGAAGGGGTTCAATGTGTGGACCTACGATCTGGCAAATGTGCCGGCGAGCGCCGTCAACCAGCCATCCTGGGGATGAGGCGGATCCCCAGCAAGCCTTCAACATGCGCGTCACAGGCCAACAGATCCGCGTTTTGAGCGCGGGTGCTGGCATCAACAATGGCGTCAGCCGCCGCGAGCGTATGAATGCTGAACATCCCCGCCGCCGCCCATGCGATCCCGGTGTCGCCCGGCTCGATCTTGCAAAGCAGGCTGAAGGCACGACCCTGATCAGCCTTGTCGTCGCCGACGTCACGCGCAAGCCATTTCGTCAATTCGCGTTGCACGATGGTGGGCACGATCCACGCGTTCTGTTCAGGTCAAAGCGTGACCAGCTGCCTGTGGCTGGGTCCAGCTGGCGCGAACTCAGAGACGTCCGGCGAAAAGCAAAGTCTACGCGCCAAAGCAACGATGCGACGTCCCCTCACCCGAACGGGTGATACTGGTACAGCCACGTCTCGCTCAGGACCGTGTCGCCGAGCCTGAGGAAGGCCCGCATCTCCACCGGCTCGTCGCCGGTCACTGTCAGGTCAAACTGCGCGCGCCAGTGGCCGGGGACATCGTTCGGTACGGCTTCCGTGAAGATGTAGGAGAAACGCCCGCGCGAAGCTGACAGCACGGCTTCGGGCTTCACGCCAAAGGGCACATGTTTCAGGCTGTCGCCGAGGAACTCGATCATGAACTTGCGCACGCCCTTCGGGCGCACCGTGCCGGGCTGGCCGCCATTGCCCATACGGGTGGAGACCACACGCGCCAGGGGCGGCGGATAAGGTTCGTCCGCCACCCAGAACAGGCGGTAGCGGTAATCGAAACTCTGGCCGGCCCTGACCGGCGCCTCGGGCACCCACATGGCGACGATGTTATCGTGGATCTCGTCATCCGTCGGGATTTCAATGAGTTGCACCGCGCCGCGCCCCCAATCGCCGACCGGCTCGATCCAGAGGCTCGGGCGCTTCTCGTAAAACACGCCATCCATGTAGTGGCTGAAGACCCGGTCACGCTGCATCAGGCCGAAGCCGCGCGGGTTGTTGTCGACGAAGGAGGAGGCGATGGTGCGCGGCGGATTGTTAAGCGGCCGCCAGGCGCGCTCGCCCGCGCCGGTCCAGATGGCGAGGCCGTCGCTGTCATGGACCTCCGGGCGCCAGTCCACCGCCAGCGGCTTCTTGTTCTCCGAATACCAGTACATCGAGGTCAGCGGCGCGACGCCGAAGCGCTCGATGTCTTTCCGGATGTAGAGCGCCTTCTCGACGTCCATGGTGACACCCACGCCGCGCGTCATCACGAAGCGGTAGGCACCGGCGACGCTCGGGCTGTCGAGCAGGGCGCAGACGGTGACGGATCTGGCATCCGCCGCCGGCGTCTCGAGCCAGACATGGGTGAAATCGGGGAATTCCTCCGGCCCGGTCGGCACGGCGGGATCGATGGCAAGGCCGCGCGCCGACAGGCCATACTGGTAAAGCTCGCCAATGGCGCGGAAATAGGACGCGCCGAGGAAGGCGAGCCAGTCGTTGCCGCGCCAGTCGAGCGGCGTGCCCCTCGGGCCCGGATGGCCCGCGCGGCTCTCCTGGAAGCGGAAGCCGGCAAAGCCCGCGCCTTCCGGCAATTCATGTGCCGGAGAATCCGCCGGCATGTCGAAAGAGCGCTCCTCATAGACGATCTCGCGGGCACGGCCGGCGGCCACCACATGCATCCGCACCGGTTTCTGGAAGAAGCGGCCGAGATGGAAGAAGGTCACCGGCCACGGCGACGGACCGTTCGCCCACAGCGCAAGGTCGGTCCTGTAACGGATCTTGCCATGGGCGTCGTAGTCGATCCGTTCCAGAACATCGGGGCGCGGGCGCAGCGGCGCCGTGTAGGGCCTGCCGGCCATGTCGCGGGCGCGGGCTTTCAGGCTCTCGAACGAGAAAGCGGTCTCGGGGCCGAGTTTCAGGCCTGCCTGGGCCAGGGACCCTGTCGAGAAGCCGCTGGCGGCCGCCGTTCCCAGGACTGCGCTGCCGGCGAGGAGAGTGCGACGATCGATCATGGGTCAGTCCGCTTCAGTCCGGTGTCAGGCTGGATATCGGGTGAAACGAGACGAAAGCAAGGCGTGGGGGGTGGCGGGATCGCCTTGCCCGCCTGCGAAGCCTTCGTGTCATGGTCCCCAAACCTCATCCTTGAGCCTGTCGCAGGAGGAGTTCCAGTGTGTTCATCTCCGGCGTTCATCCTTCGACAGATTCAGCAAGAGGATCGAGGGTGTTCGCAGGCTTTCCGGCCCTGCCTCACCATGACGCGATCACTTCTTCAGCTTCTCGGTTTCGGGCTTGTCCTGCCCGAGCGAGACGATTCCGCGTCGGATGGCGCGTGTTCGGGTGAAGTGCCTGTGCAGCGTCTCGCCATCCCCGAACCGGATGGCGCGGGTCAGCAACGACAGGTCCTCGCTGAAGCGTCCGAGCATTTCGAGCACGGCATCCTTGTTGTGCAGGAAGATGTCGCGCCACATCGTCGGATCGGAAGCCGCGATGCGGGTAAAGTCGCGAAAGCCGCCGGCGGAAAACTTGATCACCTCGGACTGGGTGACGGCTTCAAGATCATTGGCCGTGCCGACGATGTTGTAGGCGATCAGATGCGGCAGATGGCTGGTGATCGCCAGCACGAGGTCATGATGCGGGGCGCTCATGATCTCGACGATAGCACCCATGCCTTCCCAGAAGGCGCGCAGGGTTGCTACGGCCTGTGCATCGGACCCGTCAGGCGGCGTCAGGATGCACCAGCGGCTCAGGAACAGGCTGGCAAACCCGGCGTCGGGGCCTGAATGCTCGGTTCCCGCCACCGGGTGGGCCGGGATAAAGTGGACGCCCGCAGGAACCAGCGGCCCGACCTGATCCACGATCATGCCCTTGACCGACCCGACATCGGAGAGGATCGCGCCGCGCTTGAGGGCAGGCGCAATCTCCTCGGCGACCCGGGCGCTGATGCCGACCGGCGTGCACAGGATGACAAGATCGGCATCGGCGCAGGCTTCAGCGGCCGAAGTGGTCGCCAGATCGGCGAGACCCAGCACGCGCACCCGTTCGGTGACGGCCGCGTCCCGGTCGGCGGCGGCGATCCGGCCCGCAAGATTGAGTTCACGCGCCGCCCTGGCCAATGACGAGCCGATCAGGCCCATGCCGATGATCGCCAGCGTGTTGATCAACGGTCTGGCGCGGACCGGGGCGAAGCTGTCAACCATCGGAACCCCGCATGAAGGCGCCGAGCGCCGCCAGGACGGCCTCGTTTGCCGCCGCGTCGCCAATGGTCAGGCGCAAGGCACCCGGCAGGCCATAGGCGTCCATCCTGCGCAGGATCAGCCCGCGCGCGGTCAGGAAGGCGTCGGCGGCCTGAGCCGTCCGGCCGTTGTCGCCCGGGAAATGCAACAGCAGGAAGTTACCCACCGATGGGGTCACGGTGAGGCCGAGCTCTGTGAGCCTGGTGCTCATCCGCGGCAGCCAATGATCGTTGTGCGCGATCGCGGCACCGACATGGGCCTCGTCCAGAATCGCGGCGGCTCCCGCCGCGAGCGCGGGACCGTTCACGTTGAACGGCCCCCGGATCCGGTTCAGTGCGTCGATGACATGCGCCGGCCCATACATCCAGCCAAGGCGCAGATTGGCCAGTCCGTGGATCTTGGAGAAGGTGCGGGTCATCACGACATTGTCCGAGGTCGCGACGAGTTCGAGCCCTGACGCGTAGTCATTGCGGCGGACATACTCGGCATAGGCCGCGTCCAGCACCAGCAGCACATGCGCAGGCAGGCCGGCCTGCAGCCGCTTGACCTCGTCGAAGGGCAGGTAGGTGCCGGTGGGATTGTTCGGATTGGCCAGGTAAACGACCTTGGTCCGGGGCGTGACGGCGGCCAGCATGGCGTCGACATCCGCCGTCAGGCTCTTCTCCGGTACGGCCACCGGCGTGCCGCCCGCAGCCCGGATCGCGATCGGATAGACGATGAAGCCGTACTGGCTGTAGAGGCCTTCGTCGCCGGGGCCGATATAGGCGTTGGTGATGAGTGCCAGCAGTTCGTCCGACCCCGCGCCGCACAGCAGACGCGACGGGTCAAGCCCGAACTTGGTGCCAATCGCCTCGCGCAGCTGCGTGGCCGACCCGTCCGGATAGAGCGCGAGCTTCGACGCAACGGCGCCGAACGCCGCGACCGCCTTCGGACTTGGCCCGATCGGGGTCTCATTCGACGACAGCTTGATCAGCTTGACGCCGGGAGGGGCCGCGCTCTTGCCCGGCGCATAGGCCTCGATCTCCATCACGCCGGGACGCGGGACTGGGCGGGCGGCAGGGGCGGAAACAGCCATCGGTCGGGTCCTTCGGTTGGGCCTGCCGTCAGCGCTGGCGGGCTGGCGCGGCAAAGCGCGCTGCATGACTGCCGATCTCGGTGAGGTCAACACCGCCGAGCGCTGCCCGAAGTTGACCGACGGCGGTTTCGCCATCGGCGGCCATCAGAAGCGAGAGCCCGGACGCATCGGCGGCGCTGGCGGTGACCTCGCCGAGCGCCGCCGTCAGGGCGGCCTTCATCGCGTCTGTCCAGCGCTCGACGCGCGCGACATAGAGCACAACCTCGCGGACAGCCGCATCGGCCAGCGGCTTGGCGATGACATAAACCGGTGTTCCGGCAGGATGATCGGGGCGTTCGATGAACGGCAGCCGGGCGATGATCTTCGGCGTGTCGGGCCCGACCAGAAGCCGCCACCATGCGCCCGCGCTGGCCCCCTGGTCCATGCGGAAAATCCCCAGATCGCCGGCCGACCCTGCCACCGCCGCGATCACGGCCTTCGCGTCGTCATGCGGGACATAGGGCGCGGTGAAGCCGAAGTGGAACCGGGCGGTGTCGCGCATGGCGCCGTCGCCGCCCGACACATCGGCATGGACCTGATAATTGGCCTGCACCCAGGTGAAGGTGGCGATGATCACGCGCCAGATGCCCTCGGCGGTGTCAAGCGGCAGCAGGCCCTTGTGGCGCAGAGCCAGCCTGCGCATCATCTCGGCCTCGCGGCCCGGTCGGAAGGCCGATCCCGAAACCTGCGTCTTCTTGACCGCGATCAGCCGCTCGATGACCTGCCCGCGTTCCATCAGCAGCTCGTGCATCGCCGTGTCGATGCGGTCGATCTCGGTGCGCAAGTCGGCGAGGGAGATGGGAGGAGACGAGGACATGGACCAAGCCGCTCAGGTTGCAGGACCGCGTGTCTAACGCCGAATCCCCGGCTTGGCAAAGAGCACAAGGCTCGGGTGGCGTAAACCGCAAGGCTTTCTCAAGCTCTGGCGGGGCATTGACAGCAGCGCGCCGGCGCTTCATTCCTCTCGTCCGGTTAAAAGAACAACATGACTGCAAGAACAAACAAGACGGGCAAGGCCAGCACGACCGCCTCCGCGCTGGCGGATCCGGTCCGCGAAGCCAGCGAGCCCTCCAGTCTTCTGGCGCGGTTCGGCAGCGAACGCGCGCTGACGATGGATTGCGGCGCGGTTCTCGACCAGTGGCAGATCGCCTACCAGACCTACGGCGTCCTGAACGCCGCGCGCAGCAACGCGGTTCTGGTCTGCCATGCCCTGACCGGTGACCAGCATGTGGCGAACCGCAACCCCGTGACCGGCAAGCCCGGCTGGTGGGAGGTGCTGATCGGCCCGGGCAAACCGATCGACACGGAACAGGTCTTCGTGATCTGCAGCAACGTGGTCGGGGGCTGCCTGGGGTCGACCGGCCCCGCCTCGGTGAACCCCATGACCGGCAAGGCCTACGGGCTTGATTTTCCGCTGCTGACCATCCGCGACATGGTGCGCGCGCAGGCGCATCTGATCGACCATCTGGGCATCGACAGCCTCTTTGCGGTCATCGGTGGTTCGATGGGCGGGATGCAGGTGCTGCAGTGGGCTTCGAGCTACCCCGAGCGCGTCTTTGCCGCCATGCCGCTTGCGACCGGAGCCCGCCATTCGGCCCAGAACATCGCCTTTCACGAGGTCGGCCGGCAGGCTGTCATGGCCGATCCCGATTGGCGAGGCGGGCGCTATCTCGACGGGAACACGCGGCCGGCCAAGGGGCTTTCGGTGGCCCGCATGGGCGCGCACATCACCTATCTCTCCGAGGCGGCGCTGCATCGCAAGTTTGGCCGCAACCTGCAGGACCGCGAGGCGCGGACCTTCTCCTTCGACGCCGACTTCCAGGTCGAAAGCTACCTCCGCCATCAAGGATCGAGCTTCGTCGAGCGCTTCGACGCCAACTGCTATCTCTATCTCACCCGGGCCATGGATTATTTCGATCTGGCCGCCGATCATGGTGGCAGCCTGGCAAGAGCCTTTGCCGGGTCGAAGACGCGCTTCTGCGTTGCTTCGTTCACATCCGACTGGCTGTTTCCGACACCGGATTCGCGCGCCATCGTGCACGCGCTCAACGCCTCGGGCGCCTCGGTCTCGTTCGTGGAGCTCGAAAGCGACAAGGGCCACGACGCCTTTCTCCTCGATGAGCCCCAGCTGTTTGCCACCTTGCGGGGCTTCATCGGCTCGGCCGCCCGCGCACGGGGACTGTATGGCAGCGGGACAGGGGGTCGCCCATGAGCGATGTCCGCATTGACCTGAGCCTGATCGCCGACATGGTCGAGAAGGGCAGCCGCGTGCTCGATGTCGGATGTGGCGACGGCGAACTGCTGGCGCTGCTCGCCGCACGCCGCAATGTCGACGCGCGCGGCATCGAGTTGTCGCGCGAAGGCGTGGCCGGTTGCGTCGCCCGCGGACTGTCGGTCATCCAGGGCGATGCCGACACCGACCTCGGCGACTATCCCGACGACGCGTTCGATTATGTCATCCTGTCACAGACGATCCAGGCGACCCGCGCGCCCCGCCTTGTGCTCGAGAACATGCTCCGGATCGGACGCAGAGCCATCGTGTCATTTCCGAACTTCGGCCACTGGAGCATCCGCGCCCAGATCGCCTTGCGTGGCCAGATGCCGGTGACCGGGCAGTTGCCCGACAGCTGGTATGACACGCCAAACATCCACTTCTGCACCATCCGCGATTTCGTGCAGCTCTGCGACAAGATCGGCGCCGTGACCGAGCGGGCCGTCGCGCTCAATGCGGCCGGCAGCGACATCGGCGTCAAGGCGCCGTGGTGGTTCTGGAACCTGTTCGGTCAGCAGGCCGTGTTCCTGCTCAAGCGCTCGGTCTGAGGCATCAGTAGAGCGGCTGCAGCGCGGCGAGCGGCAGTCGGATCGGTCCCAGGCTGATCCGCCCGTTGCTGATGGTGAGGCTCGGCAGGGGCCTGAGACCATCCGCGCCGGGCGCGGCCGCCCGTCCGGACAGGGCGCTGGCGAGATCCATTGCCCCGCCCCGCAGCCGAATACCGAAGAACTGGTCGATGTTGGCGGCCGAGGGCTCGATCCGGCCTGCCGGGCGCCGGGCATCGTCGAGCTCAAGCGTGCCTTTGGCCTCGATCTGCTTGACCCCCTTCTTCAGCGCGATGCGGCTCACGTCGATGCGGCCCGATGCCTGCCGCCAGGCCTCGAGCGTCGCCGGGGTCAGGCCGTGATCGAAGATGTTGGCCTGGCTCGTCGTGAGCTGGACATCGAGATCCGACGGATTGCTGTCGCCGAGAACCGCGTCGAGATCGCCCGACACGATCTGCCCGACCCGCATGAACAGGTCGCGGGCCATGTCGGCGTCGGGACGTGTCGGGTTGCGCCTGAGATGCGCTTCCAGCGTGGCGGCGGCAATGGTCGAAACAGCCGCCTCTCGGCCGGTGATGGTCACGACCGGCTTGCGCATGTCGAGCGACAGCCGTTCGAGTGCGCCTGCTTCAGTGCGGCGGCTGGCCTCGGCAAGGTCCCAGCGGGCCTCAAACCGGCTGCCATCGGCCATGACCCCGCGAAGCGGCCCATCGGCCTGTGCGATCAGGTGGGACGGTGTGTGCGGTTGCCCGATGATGACGACAGGGCCAGTCGACAGCGTGACGACGCCGACCCTCTGGCTGCGCACAAGTGTCACATCATCGCAGCGCACTTCCAGACGGAAGGGATAGCCGCTGATCCGGCGGTTGACGCAGGTCCAGCTGTCGCCGCGCTGGCGCGCATCGGCGATCACGCTGTCAAGGCCGCTGCCGACGAGCCCGCGTGCGACATGCCAGAAGGCGCTCCAGCCGCCGATGACGAGCACAAGCAGGACGAACGGCAGATAAAGCCCCCAGCGTGATGTCCCGCGCGGCCGTCCGCGCTCGTCAGTCGCTGCCTGATCATGCCGGGATTGTGTCATCTGGTGGGTCCGCCTGCTTGCAACGTCCTGCCGCTGTTGATAGCGCCGCATGATGGCAAGAGCGAGCCCAATCCGGCGCCCTGGAGGCCCCCGTCAGACCAAAGCGGACTGGCACGAGTCGCACCCCGGCGACATCTGGGTGTTCGGCTATGGCTCGTTGATGTGGCGCCCGGGCTTCGCCTTCGCCGAACGACGGCCGGCGACCCTTCGCGGCCATCACCGCGCGCTGTGCGTCTACTCGCACCACCACCGCGGCACCGCGGCCAATCCCGGACTGGTCCTCGGACTCGACTATGGCGGCACCTGCCGGGGGCTTGCCTATCGCATCCCGGCATCCGACGTGGCCAGGACAGTCCGCTACCTGCGCGAGCGCGAGCAGGTGACGTCGGTCTATCTGGAGCGAATCGTCCCGGTGACGCTGGATGGCGGGCCCCTCGTGCCGGCCCTCACCTACACCGTGGACCGGACCCATCACCAGTATGCCGGCCGTCTCGACCATGGCGAGCTGCTGCGTCTTGTCCGGCAGGGCCAGGGGGTGTCGGGCAACAACCCCGACTATGTCCTCAACACCGTCACCCTGATGCATGAGCTCGGCATCGACGACCCGACACTGCGCCGGCTGGCGGCCGAGCTCGTCCGCAACGATCAGTGAAGCGGGGTCAGGTCCGCCACCGCCTTGCGCCTGTCCTCGGGCGTGGCGGCGATCAGGTGGACATGAAGTTCCGTCGCCCCGGCCGCGATGACCTCGTCGCGCCAGCGCGAGACCGCCGCCTCGACGCCCCAGGGACCGGCCTCGCGCACCGCGATGAGGCGGCGCCGCGCATCGACCGCGATCAGCACGCTGTCGGCGAAGCAGAGCGCGTCGCTGTCATGCGCGGCAAAGGATGATGTCACATAGCGGCGCCCGGATCGGCCACGCCAGGCCGTGAACCGGCTGGTGTGCGCCGCAGACAGCGAGCGCAGCGGCAGCTCGCGCGGCTGGTTCCCCGGCTCGAAATCGAACACGGACTGATCGGGGCTGCGGAAGGCAAGTGCGGTCATGTTCATGCTCCGTTCTACGAACAAAAGAAGAACAAAATGAGGTGCCTGTCAAGTGTGATGTTGCGGAGGCCATGGCCGGTGATTTTGCGGATTTCCCTCGCAGAAAAGCTGCACTACTGCACAGGCGCAGATCCCGCGGGCCATGGTCCGCGTTGCGCCCGCTAAGGAGGAGAACGGCCATGTCCGCCGTCGATTTCACCCGTTTTGTCCACGATCTGGCCAGCCGTTCGGGAGAGGCGATCCTGCCCTTCTTCCGCACCGCGATGCTCACCCACAACAAGGCCGGCGACGGCGGCTTTGATCCGGTCACCGAGGGCGACCGGGCCGCAGAGATGGTCATGCGCCGGATGATCGGGGACACCTTCCCGGCCCATGGCATCGTCGGTGAGGAGTTCGGGTCGGAAAGCGCCGATGCGGAGTTCGTCTGGGTTCTGGATCCGATCGATGGGACGCGGGCTTTCGTCTCTGGCCTGCCGGTCTGGGGCACCCTGATCGGGCTGATGCGCAGCGGCCACCCGGCTTTCGGGCTGATGCACCAGCCGTTCACGCGCGAACGCTTCTGGGGCGATGGGCAGTCCGCGCGCTATCTCGGCCCCGAGGGCGAGCGCGCGCTGCACACCCGTGCCTGCGCCGACCTGGCCGCAGCCACCGTGATGACGACCTCGCCGAACCTGTTCCGCCCCAAGGACCGCAAGCTCTATGAACGCGTCGAGAAACAGGCGCGCCTCGCCCGTTACGGCTGTGATTGCTATGCCTATTGCATGCTCGCGGCTGGGCATGTCGACCTGGTGATCGAGGCGGGGCTGCAGCCTTACGACATTGTCGCGCTGATTCCGGTCATCGAGGGGGCGGGTGGTGTGGTGACCACCTGGGATGGCGGCCCTGCGGCCCAGGGCGGCCGCATCATCGCCTCAGGTGACCGGCGGATCCACGAGGCGGCCCTTCGGCTGCTCGGGGCGTGAGGGCCCGGGCGGGGTCAGCAGTTCGCCGGGAATGAACGCGTCGAACGCCGCCCAGAACGTGGCGCGCACCGCGTCGGTCTCGTGGAGGATTTCGTGCCGCGCGCCCGGTATGACCACGGCAAGCCCCGTCTTCAGACGGGCGGCAAAACGTTCGATCGCGGGCGTGGACACAACCGGATCATCGCCGGCGGCGATGACCAGTGTCGGCACGCGGATGTCGAGGGGGATGGCGGCGCCCCCCATCTTGTGCATGAAGCGGAAGGCTTCATGCACCCAGCGGATCGTCGGGTCGGCGATCGCCAGGTCCGGACAGGCGCCGGCCAGCCGCGCATTGCGCGCATAGCGCTCCGGATCGCGCGTCAGGCGGTTGTTGACAAATGGCCGTGCCGCCAGCGGCGTCTCCCGGCCACCTGGCACGAAGGCCCGGCCAAGGAACAGGCTGTTCAGGACGAAGGCGGTTGCCTTTACGGCAGCGGGGCGCTTCACCATCGTCAGCCCGAGCATCGGCGCCAGCGCCACCATGCGGCTGACCGGCAGCCGGTTCTGGTGCGCGGCCTCAAGGCACAAGGCCGCCCCCATCGAGTGCGCCAGGATGAACCAGGGCTTGGGCAGCCTCGGCATCACCTCCGCAAAAACGGCGTCGAGATCGCGCTGGTAATCGGAGAACCGGCGGACATGGCCCTTGCGCCGGTTGCGCAGCAGGCGGTCGGATCCACCCTGTCCGCGCCAGTCAAAGCTCGCGACGTGAAAGCCGCGCCGGCGCAATTCAGAGACAACCTCGCTGTAGCGCTCGATGAACTCGGCGCGGCCGTGAACGATCAGGACGCTGCCCTTGGGTCCCTTCCTGGCGGTCGGCCGCCAGCGGGCCGTGCGCAGACCGACGCCGCCACGCGCGTTCACCACCGCAAGCTGCGCCTGTGACGGAACCGGGAAATCAGCAGTGCCGAACAGTTCGGGTGCAGCCATGGCCGAAGGATCGATCGCGAAAGGACGCCACCGGAATCGGCGCGGTCACGGCCCACTATGCCGTTGATCCGGAGCCCTTGAAAAGCTGCAAAAGCGCACCCACCTCAACAGTGTCGCGGGCTGATCTCAGGCGTGACACCAAAGCCAAGACATTCGTGCCCATGTGGGGCGGAGTCGTTCATGCAGCTTCAAAGGAGTGCATCATGCGCAATATCGATCTGTCACCGTTCTATCGGTCCACCATCGGCTTCGACCGTCTGTTCAGCCTGCTCGACCAGGCCGCCGGTTTCGAGAATGCCCCGACCTATCCGCCCTACAACATCGAGCGTTCGGACGAGAACGCCTACCGCATCTCGATCGCGGTGGCCGGTTTCGCGGAGTCCGAGCTTTCGCTCGAAGTTCGGGAGAACCTGCTGACCGTGCGCGGCGAGAAGAAGCCCGCAACCGACGAAGCCAGGCAGGTTGTCCTGCATCAGGGCATTGCCTCGCGTGGTTTCGAGCGACGTTTCCAGCTCGCGGATCATGTCCAGGTCGTTGGCGCCGCGCTGGAGCACGGGCTCCTGCACATCGATCTCGTGCGCGAGGTCCCCGAGGCCAAGAAGCCGCGCGCCATTCCGATCGGCAAGACTGCCCCCTCGGTCCTGATCGAGACCGCGACGGTGGACGCACCCAAGGCCGCTGCGGTCCGCAAGGCGGCCTGAAGTCCCTGACCTGATGGCAATGTTCTCAGGCGCGGCCCGCAAGGGCCGCGTCTTTCTGGCCTGATCGAGGGCAGCGGCACGGGTGGAACCGGCGCCGCGGCGCGGCACGAGGCCCGTCGACATCGACGCCGGGGCCGATCGGCATCCACGCATCACCAGATCACCTGTGTGGCGATCGGCGGCGATGCAACGTCAGCTCAGGACGTCTCGCGAGCGAGACGGGCCGCAAGCGCGACCAGCGCGTCAACATCGGCCGTCCGTGTCGCAAACGAGCAGACAAAGCGGTGGATGCCTTCGCTGTCCTGCAGTGCGTTCTCCGGAGCGAGCGCGCGACCGCCCCAGGCGTTGAAGACCGCCCCCGCCGCCCTCAACCCCTCAGCCATCGGGTCAGGCATGATGGCGAAGACCTCGTTGGCCTGCCGCTCCCAGCCAAGCCGCACCCCGGGGATCGCGGACAACCCCGCCGCCAGTGCTGCAGCCTGCGCGTTCGCGTGCCGCGCCAGATCGAGCCAATGGCCGCCGGCCAGCAGGGCTTCGAACTGGGCCGCCACAAACCGGGCCTTGGAGAGCGTATGGCCGGAGCGCTTGCGGCGCCATGGCATCTCTGCAGCCATGGCCGGATCGAAGAAGACCACGGCCTCCGCTGCCCAGGCGCCGTTCTTCGTTCCCCCGAAACTCAGCACATCGACGCCGGCTTTCCAGGTGATCTCGGCCGGGCTGCAGCCCAGGGCGGCCACAGCATTGGCGAAGCGCGCGCCATCCATATGCAGCATCATCTGGCGCGGTCGGATGGCGGCCGCGAGGGCAGCGACCTCATCGGGACTGTAGACCAGCCCGCATTCGGTCAGCTGCGAGATCGACAGGGCCTGCGGCTGCACCTGCTTGACGGCACCGTGCGGCATCCGCGACAACCGCTCGCGCACCACCTCCGGTGTCAGCTTGCAGCCATGACCGGGCAGGCCGACGAGCTTGGCGCCGTCGCTGAAGAATTCGGGGGCGCCGCATTCGTCGTCCGCGACATGGCTTTCCTCATGGGTCAGGACAGCGCCCCAGGGCCGCGTCACGGCAGCGAGCGCCAGCGCATTGGCGCCCGTGCCGGTCGCCAGCAGGGACACGGCCACCTCGCGCTCGAACAGCGCCGCCATCTGCGACTCGACACGCGCCGTCCAGGCATCATGGCCATAGGCCGGAGCGGCGCCCTCGTTCGCATTGGCGATCGCCTCCATCACCTGTGGGCTCGCGCCCATGGCGTTGTCGCTGGCGAAATGGAGAAGTGGCGGCCGCGAAGGCCTGTCAGGCATGGTCATGGCCGCAGTTAGCGTGCCGTCGCCGCCATCCGCAAGCGCCCGTTGCGCGTTGTGCATGCACGCCATGCGCGAGCGGGACATGCCATGTCCTGAAGCGGCGGATCTGGGATCGTTTGTGACCCGCAACAGCCCCGGCGCGGTCTGAAAATTCCGCGCAGGCAAAAATGCCCTCTTGCGTTCTGCAAGCTGTTCTGGCAAGAAGCCAGTGATTAGGACAGCATTGCTGCCCTAAAACGGTTCAGGCAAGCGATCATGATGACGTCCCGCGTCACCACAACGGCCAAACTGGCCACCAAACGAACCGGCCGCGACGCGGCCGGAGCGAACGGGTGCATCCCGACCTGACAATCAAGGTCGAGGCAGCGCCCGCGGGACACGCGAGGCGCACCGCAAGGCACCGAGCAAACTCCCGCCAGGCAACCATCCAGGGTCCGTGAAAGGACTCAACGGGCGGTCGGATTTATGCAATGGGCAACAGGACCCGTCGCGGGCGACGGGTCGGGCGTGGAGGGTTTGCGATGCGCAGGATCAATGCCGGGAAAAGCAGCAGCAGGCTCAGCGCCGCGTCTTCATTCAGCTTGATGAATCCCGATCTGCCGGCTCGGCAGGGTCTCTACGATCCGGCCAATGAGAAGGACGCCTGCGGCGTTGGCTTCATCGCCGACATGAAGAACCGCAAGTCGAACACCATCGTTCAGCAGGGCCTGCAGATCCTGCACAATCTCGATCACCGCGGGGCTGTCGGCGCGGATCCCAAGCTCGGCGACGGCTGCGGCATCCTCGTGCAGATCCCGCACCATTTCTTCAGCGAGGAATGCGCCCGGCTCGGCATGAACCTGCCTGAACCGGGACATTATGCGGTCGGACACTTCTTCCTGCCGCGCGACCCCGACATCCGCGCCCTGTGCGAAAGCGTCATCGTCCAGACCATCACCGAAGAGGGCCAGGTGTTCCTCGGCTGGCGGCCCGTCCCTGTCGACAACACCGACCTCGGCGAAGCCGTGCTGGCGACCGAACCGGTGCAGATGCAGATCATCATCGGACGCGGCGAGGGCGTGGCCGATGCAGACGAGTTCGAACGCCGCCTGTTCGTGCTGCGCAAGTCGGTTTCGAACAAGATCTACAAGCGGCAGGACCGCGCCACCGCGCAGTATTATCCGGTCTCGCTGTCATGCCGCACGATCGTCTACAAGGGCATGGTGCTGGCCAACCAACTGGGCACCTACTACCGCGACCTGACTGATCCGCGTTTTGAATCAGCACTTGCGCTGGTGCACCAGCGTTTCGCCACCAACACCTTCCCCTCATGGCGGCTCGCCCATCCCTACCGGATGGTGGCGCACAATGGCGAGATCAACACGCTGCGCGGCAACGTCAACTGGATGGCGGCACGGCAGGCGACGGTGGATTCGCCGTTGTTCGGCAATGATATCTCCAAGCTCTGGCCGATCTCCTACGAGGGCCAGTCGGACACCGCCTGCTTTGACAACGCGCTCGAATTCCTCTGCCGGGGCGGCTACAGCCTCGCGCACGCCATGATGATGCTGGTGCCCGAAGCCTGGGCCGGCAATCCGCTGATGAGCGAGGAGCGCCGCGCCTTTTACGAGTACCACGCCGCCCTGATGGAGCCCTGGGACGGACCGGCTGCCATCGCCTTCACCGACGGCGTGCAGATCGGCGCCACGCTCGACCGCAACGGTTTGCGCCCCGCGCGCTTTCTCGAAACCGATGACGGGCTCGTGGTGCTCGCCTCCGAGATGGGCGTGCTGCCGATCCCGGAAGAGACGATTGTCCGCAAATGGCGGCTCCAGCCCGGCAAGATGCTGCTGATCGACCTCAAGGAAGGCCGCATCATCTCCGATGACGAGATGAAAGCGTCGCTGGCCAAGGCCAATCCTTACAAGGAGTGGATCAGGCGCACCCAGATCGTGATCGAGGACCTGCCTCCGGTCGAGCCGCGCGCCTCGCGCACCGATGTGGCGCTCCTCGATAAGCAGCAGGCCTTCGGCTACACGCAGGAGGACCTCAAGCTTCTGATGGCGCCCATGGCGGTCACCGGCCAGGAAGCCGTCGGATCGATGGGCACTGACACGCCGATCTCGGCGCTGTCGAACAAGTCAAAGCTGCTCTACACATATTTCAAGCAGAACTTCGCGCAGGTCACCAATCCACCGATCGATCCGATCCGCGAGGAACTGGTGATGAGCCTGCTGTCCTTCATCGGGCCGCGGCCGAACATCCTCGACCTGACCGGCGCGTCCAAGCGCAAGCGCCTCGAGGTGCGCCAGCCGATCCTGACCAACGAGGATCTCGAGAAGATCCGCTGCATCGGTCATTACGAGGATCGCTTCGACACCAAGACGCTCGACACGACCTATCCGTCCCGTGAACGCGCCCCCGGCCTCGAAGGTGCGCTCGAACGCCTGTGCGAACGGGCGGAGGCGGCTGTCCATGGCGGCTACAACATCATTGTCCTGTCCGACCGAATGGTTGGGCCGGACCGGATACCGATCCCGGCCCTGCTGGCCACGGCCGCCGTCCATCACCATCTGATCCGCAAGGGCCTGCGCACCTCCGTCGGGCTCGTGGTCGAATCCGGCGAGCCGCGCGAGATCCATCATTTCTGCTGCCTCGCCGGCTATGGGGCGGAGGCGATCAACCCCTACCTGGCCTTCGAAACACTTCTCGATGCCCATGCGCGCGGCGAGTTTCCGCGCGAAGTTGATGCGTCCGAAGTGGTCAGCCGCTTCATCAAGTCGATCGGCAAGGGCGTTCTGAAGGTCATGTCCAAGATGGGCATCTCGACCTACCAGTCCTATTGCGGCGCGCAGATTTTCGACGCAGTCGGCCTCAACTCCGATCTGATCGGGCGCTACTTCACCGGAACCTCGACCATGATCGAGGGAGTCGGCCTGCCCGAGATCGCGCAGGAAACAGCGAGCCGCCACAGCGACGCCTTCGGGAACTCGCCAGTGCTGCTGCACGCGCTCGATGTCGGCGGCGAGTACGCCTACCGCCTGCGCGGCGAGGATCACGCCTGGACACCGGACAACGTCGCCACGCTTCAGCATGCCGTGCGCATGAACGCAGACGACAAGTATCGCGCGTTCGCCCGGATGGTGAACGAGCAGAGCGAGCGGCTGACCACCATCCGTGGCCTGTTCCGCATCAAGCTGGCGGCTGAACGTGGTGTTGCACCTGTCGCACTGGCTGAGGTCGAGCCGGCGAAGGAAATCGTCAAGCGCTTCGCGACCGGGGCGATGTCCTATGGATCCATCTCCAAGGAGGCACACGAGACGCTGGCGCTTGCCATGAACAGCATCGGTGCCAAATCCAACACCGGCGAGGGCGGCGAAGAACCCGAGCGCTTCCGCATGCTGCCCAATGGCAAGTCCAAGCGCAGCGCCATCAAGCAGGTCGCGTCCGGTCGTTTCGGCGTGACCACCGAGTATCTCGTCAATGCCGACGTGATGCAGATCAAGATCGCGCAGGGCGCCAAGCCGGGCGAAGGCGGGCAGCTGCCCGGCCACAAGGTCGATGCGAAGATCGCCAAGGTACGGCACTCGACGCCGGGCGTTGGCCTGATCTCACCGCCACCGCACCATGACATCTATTCGATCGAGGATCTGGCGCAGCTGATTTTCGATCTCAAGAACGTCAACCCGAAGGCCGACGTTTCGGTCAAGCTGGTCTCCGAGGTCGGCGTCGGCACGGTGGCGGCCGGCGTCGCCAAGGCCCGCGCCGACCATATCACCATCTCCGGCTTCGAGGGCGGCACGGGCGCATCGCCGCTGACCTCGCTCAAGCATGCCGGAAGCCCTTGGGAGATGGGCCTTGCCGAAACCCACCAGACGCTGGTGCTCAACAGGCTGCGCGGGCGCATTGCGCTGCAGGTCGATGGCGGGCTGAAGACCGGCCGCGACGTTGTGATCGGCGCGCTGCTTGGGGCTGACGAGTTCGGGTTCTCGACCGCACCCTTGATTGCGGCGGGCTGCATCATGATGCGCAAGTGCCATCTCAACACCTGCCCGGTCGGCGTCGCCACCCAGGACCCGGTGCTGCGCAAGCGCTTCAAGGGACTGCCAGAGCACGTCGTGAATTACTTCTTCTTCGTCGCCGAAGAGGTCCGCGAGATGATGGCGGAGCTTGGCGTGACGCGCTTTGACGAACTGGTCGGGCGCTCCGACCTGCTCGACAAGAATGGCGCGATCAGCCACTGGAAGGCCAAGGGCCTCGACTTCAGTCGTATCTTCCACAAGCCGGAAATGGGTGCTGACGTCGCGATCCGCCACACAGACCGCCAGGTCCATCCGATCGATTCGGTGCTGGACCGCAAGCTGATCGCGGCGGCGGCACAGGCCATTGACGGCCAGGTCCCGGTCGTGATCGCGGCGCCGATCAACAACACCGACCGCACCACCGGCGCGATGCTGTCGGGCCGCGTGGCCGAACTTTACGGCCATGACGGGCTCGAGGACGACACCATCACGGTCAGGCTGACAGGGACCGCAGGGCAATCCTTCGGCTCATGGGTCGCCGCCGGCGTCACATTGGAACTGACCGGTCAGGCCAACGACTATGTCGGCAAGGGCCTGTCAGGCGGCAAGCTGATCATCAAGCCCGATCCCAAGAGCGGTGCGAAGCCCGAGGAATCGATCATCGTCGGCAACACCGTGCTCTACGGCGCGATCTCCGGTGAGTGTTACTTCCGCGGCGTGGCCGGCGAGCGCTTCGCCGTCCGCAATTCGGGCGCCATCGCGGTGGTCGAGGGCACCGGCGACCATGGCTGCGAGTACATGACCGGCGGCGTCGTCGTGGTGCTCGGCCAGACCGGGCGCAACTTTGCGGCCGGCATGTCGGGCGGTGTTGCCTATGTGCTCGACGAGGCCGGTGACTTCCGCCAGCGCTGCAACATGTCCATGGTCGACCTCGAACCGGTTCCGGAAGAGGAAGAACTGATGGACCGCCTCCACCATCATGGCGGCGATCTCGAGCACAAGGGCCGTGTCGACGTCCACTCCGACATGTCGCGCCACGACGAGGAGAGGCTCACGCAGTTGATCCAGAACCACCAGCGCTATACCGGCTCGGAACGTGCACGGACGATCCTCGATAACTGGGCCGCCTATCGCAGCCGGTTCGTCAAGATCATGCCGGTTGAATACAAGCGCGCCCTGCGCGAGATGGAAGCGGCGCGGACGATGCAGGCGGCGGAGTGAGGATACACCGATGGGCAAGGTCACAGGTTTTCTCGAATTCGACCGGCAGGAGCAGAAGTATCAGCTCGCCGGGGACCGCGTGCGGCATTTCCGCGAGTTCACGCTGCCGCTGGAGGACAAGGATCTGCAGAAGCAGGCGGCGCGCTGCATGGATTGCGGCATCCCCTATTGCCACGGCCCGACCGGCTGCCCGGTGATGAACCAGATCCCTGACTGGAATGACCTCGTCTATTCCGGACGCTGGGAGGAGGCTGCGCATGACCTGCACTCCACCAACAACTTCCCCGAGTTCACGGGCCGCATCTGTCCTGCGCCGTGCGAGGAAGCCTGTACGCTCAACCTCGAGAATGCGCCCGTCACCATCAAGACGATCGAACAGGCGATTGCCGACAAGGCCTGGGAGAATGGCTGGATCACGCCACAGGCGCCCACGGTCAGGACCGGCAAGCGTGTCGCGATCATCGGCTCGGGTCCGGCTGGATTGGCCGCGGCGCAGCAGTTGGCGCGCGTCGGCCATGATGTCCATGTCTTCGAGCGCGAGCCCAGGGCCGGCGGCCTGCTGCGCTACGGCATCCCCGACTTCAAGATGGAAAAGCATCACATCGACCGCCGCACTGCGCAGATTGAGGCCGAGGGTGCAACGTTCCACTACGGGGTCAATATCGGCGTGACCAAGCCCTTCGCGGACCTGACCCGCGATTTCGACGCCGTGCTGATGGCCGGCGGAGCCGAATGGCCGCGTGATCCGGACCTGCCGGGGTCGGACCTCGCCGGCGTGCATTTCGCGATGCCCTTCCTGACGCAGTCCAACCGCCGCGTCGGACAGGAGGACATCTCGGGCGAAACGCCCATCGTCGCCTCCGGCAAGCACATCGTGGTGATTGGCGGCGGCGACACTGCCTCCGACTGCATCGGCACCTCCTTCCGGCAGGGCGCTCTCCAGGTCACGCAGCTCGACATCAGGCCCAAGCCCCCGAACCTGGAGGACAAGCTGACGGTCTGGCCCTACTGGCCCACCAAGATGCGGACATCCTCATCGCAGGCGGAGGGTGCGGAGCGCGAATTCCAGGCCGCGACATTGCGGATCGAAGGCAAGAACGGCCGCGCCACAGGCGTGGTCTGCGCACGCGTCGACGACAGCCGCAGGCCGATCCCCGGCACCGAGTTCGTGATCAAGGCCGACCTCGTCTTCCTTGCCATCGGCTTTTCAGGCTCCATTCTCGAGGGCATGGTCACCGAAGCGGGCGTCAGGACCGACAGGCGCCGCAATGTGGTGGCCGATGACCAGACCTACCTGACGTCCCTGGCCAAGGTGTTCGTCGCGGGCGACATGCGCCGGGGCCAGTCGCTGGTGGTCTGGGCCATCCGCGAGGGCCGGCAGGCCGCCCGCGCGATCGACGAACATCTGATGGGAACGACAAGCCTGCCGCGCTGACAAAAGCCCCTATTGCCTCACGCGCGGCCAGCTAAAATCGTCCGCACGACCTCGCACCGCAGTCGCTGCCTGGCCTTCCGAGAACACCCGTTCGGCCTCCCCGGCTCCTCCCAGCGCGGCCGCGGCGGTCGACAGGAGGACACCGCCCGGCGACAGCGCCGGCCCGGTGAGGGACAGCACAGGTCCCGCAACCGGCTTGACCCGGATTACCGGAATGGTGACCGGCTCGAGCCCGGTGCCAAGACGGGCCATCTGGTCGATCGGCCGCTCAACGCCGCCCGGCTGCAGCTCGATCGGCAGGGACGCCGCATCGGGCCTGTCGAGCGCAGGCATGACGGGGCTTGTCGTTGCGATCTGCGGCCCGGCTGCGATGTCAGGCAGCAGGCGCCTGAGCGCCACATCGGCAAAGTGGGCGGCCTTCCTGGCGCCGGCGCGGGTGAAATGGATGCCGTCACCCGTGCGCAGCCTCCCGGTCTGGCCCGCCAGATCGGCCCCCACGGCGCTGTAGCGGTTCTCGCCATCGACGAAGCCGTGCCACAGATCGACATAGACACCCCCGGCCCGCTCTGTCCTCTGACGGAAGATGTCATTGAGGACCGCCAGATCGGCCGAGAGCCGCCTGCTCTGCACGGGCGGAGCGCCGACCCAGATCAGCGGAATGCGCCGCTCTGAAAAGGCCTGGGCGATGACGTCGACCCGGTCACGGTACATCTCGCGCCAGCGCTCGCTGAGCGGCTCGTGGACCAGATCGCCCTCGCGGATGGCCTGGCGGTCGTTGACGCCGATAAGCATCACCCCGACGGTGATCGTCTGGTCGCTGGCCAGAAGCTCGCGCACCGCTTTCGGCCAGTCGTGATGGTCGTTTCTGACCAGGCCGCTGTCCGCCCGCGACCGCCGGATCACGACGGCCGTCGGCACATCACCCAGCGCCTCATCCAGCCCTCCGGCCAGGAGATCGCCCAGCGTATCACCCATCACAACCACGAAGCTGGTCGGATCGACTTTCGGACGGGGCAGGGCGCCATCGGCGGTCAGACCGGCACCGCGTGCGGCGGAAGGGTCCAGAATTCGCCTCACCGGGGCGCGGGAGCGCGGCGGCTCTGGCAGCACGCGCAGCCCCGCCCCCGAGCGACCGAACAGGGAACCGCGCTGTACCGTGGGATCATGCATCAGGCCGGCATCGCTCTGCGCCTGCAGCGACGGGCCTGCCGTCAACAGCACGAACAGTGCGGCGGCCGTGACAGGCAGGGCAGAACGGAGCCAGGTGAACACGCGCGCTTTTCCGATGGGCGAGCACTTCATAGCAGATCGCGCGCCTGCCGTCAGCTGGTTCCCTTCAGACGGGCGAGCAATTGAGGCGTCGGCCAACCGTCGGGAATGAGCCCGTTCCGGCTCTGGTACTGGCGAACGGCCTCGCGCGTGCCCGACCCGATCCGGCCATCCCCATCTCCGGCATAAAGGCCCAGAGACCTGAGCCGGCGTTGCAGTTCCTGCACCTGCGGCTTGGTCAGCCGCGGGGCGCTCACGGGCCAGTCACCCTGGATCGCAGCCCGTCCGGCGAGGCGGTCGGAGAGATGGCCCACGCCGAGCGCATAGGCGTCCGATGAATTATAGGTCTTGATCACATCGAAATTCGACGTCAGCAGGAACACTGGCCCCTTGTGGCCGGCCGGAAAGAACAGCCGGGCTTCACCCGAGGACGGCAGGCGGCCGCCACTGGCGCGCGTGACCCCGGCTGCGGTGAAGGCGCTGAACGGCCCACGCAGCAGCGTGTAGCTGTAGCCCTCGGGCAAGGACACCTCAAGGCCCCAGGGCAGGCCCGGCGTCCAGCCGAAGGAGCGCAGATAGTTTGCGGTCGACGCCAGCGCGTCGCTGGGCGTGTCCCAGATGTCGGCATGGCTGCCCGCATAGGCGACAGCATGCTTCATGTAGCTTGATGGCATGAACTGGGTATGGCCCATCGCCCCTGCCCAGGAGCCGCGCATCTCGGCCCGTTCGGCCAGGCCCTTCTGCAGGATTTCAAGTGCGGTCAGCAGTTCGTCGCGAAAGAAGTCGCCCCTGTAGCGGGCTGCCGCCAGGGTCGCCAGGGACCGGATGACATCCTTGTCGCCCTTGAACGAGCCATAGCTGGTCTCCATGCCCCAGATCGCCACAACGATTTCCTTGGGCACGCCATAGCTCTGCTCGATGCTCGCGAGCGCCGTTCCAAGCTGCTGGAGCGCGGCCTGACCACGCGCGATCCGCGCGCCGCCGACGGCGTTGCTCAGATAGGTCCAGATCGGGGCGACGAACTCCGCTTGTTTTCGGGTCAGCGCAAGGACGGCCGGATCGGGCGTCAGCCCTTGCAGGGCGGCATCGAAGGTGGCGCGCGAGACGCCCCTCGCCTGGGCCAGAGGCCACAATCCCTGGATGAAGCGCTGGAACCCGCCGGCTGAGTCGGAAGCGGCTGCCGCAGGCCGGCTCGGCTGAGCCAGCGCCGCGTCCGGGCCAAGGCTGGCGAGCATGCCCAGCAACGCCAGCAGGACCGGCAGGCCGATCCGTGACGGCAAGCTGGCGGACGCCCCGGCACGGCGTGCGGTAGACTGCGACAACAACCATGTCATGCGGTTCTCTCCGGCGACTGTGCGGTCAGCACCCAGGGCCCGGCCCCGGCGCAGACCTCTTTCTTTGGCCAGGATCATGGTTAGCAAAGCGTTAACAGGACCCGCAAGCCGACCCCGCAACGCAATCTTTGCGGCGTCATTCACGCAAGCTTCAGGAGTCGCGCGGCATAAGGCAGGGGCATCCCGCCAGGACCTTTCGACCTGGACCTGTCGACCAGTACGCTTCCCGCAGAGACCGTTGATCCCATGAAAAAATCCGTCCGCATGGCCGTTCTTCCCGTCGCCGGGCTTGGCACACGGTTTCTGCCGGCCACCAAGGCCATTCCGAAGGAGATGCTGACGGTCGTCGACCGGCCTGTGGTGCAGCATGTTGTCGACGAGGCGCGTGCCGCCGGCATCGAGCACTTCGTCTTTGTGACCGGCCGCAACAAGGGCATGATCGAGGACCATTTCGACAACTCCTACGAGCTCGAGGACACGCTTGAGCGCCGCGGAAAACTGAAGGAATTGGCAGGCCTCAAGGCCGACATGCTGCCGACGGGCGGCGCGAGCTTCACGCGCCAGCAGGCGCCGCTTGGACTTGGACATGCTGTCTGGTGCGCCCGCGACATCATCGGAAACGAACCTTTTGCGCTGCTGTTGCCCGACATGCTGCATCACACGGCCGGCAAGGGCTGCCTCGCCGAGATGATCGAGGCCTACAACAGCCACGGCGGCAACCATGTCGCCGTGGCGCCGGTCCCCGATGACCAGACCCACCAGTATGGAATTGTCGGCGTCAAGGACCGCGCCGCGAAGGTCTCGCAGATCATCGAGATGGTCGAGAAGCCACCGAAGGGCACGGCGCCGTCGAATCTGCACATTACCGGGCGCTACATCCTGCAACCGAGCATCTTCAGGCTTCTGGCAGAGCAGGAGAAGGGCGCCGGCGGTGAGGTCCAGTTGACCGACTCGATGATCAGGCTGTCGCAGAGCGAGCCGTTTTTCGCCGTGCGCTTTGACGGCGACATTTACGACACAGGCTCGAAAATCGGCTTCCTGACCGCCAACATGGCCTACGGTCTCGGCAGGGCCGAATTGGCCGGTGAGCTCAAAAGCGAGATTGAGCGCCTGCTGAAGCGCTGAGGGCTGCGCTCAGAGATGCATCCGGAGGCCGACCAGAACGATGTTGGCGGTGTAATCCGAGCCTGCCGTCGTTGATTTCAGGCGTTCATGGGTGAAGCTCGCCCGGATCGATGTCGTCCGGGTCAGCCTGTACTCGGTGCGCACACCAAGCTGGTAGGTGTCCTCGGTCAGGCCGTTGCCGTCATAGGTCGCGCGCGAGGCGTTGGCGAAGCCGGTCATGGTCCAGTTGCGGCGCAGCGCGTGCGCCACCTCCACCCCAAGCCTGCGGTTGATCGAGCCGGACACGTTCGGCAGCGTCGTGTCGGCCAGTTCCGTCGCTCCGCGCAAGCTCACCGTGGTCAGCGGCGTCGCGCTCCAGATCAGGGCTGCATCGCCGACCACGCCGCGCAGGTCGCGCAGGCGCTGGTCGTCGTAGCCTCGGTTCTGGTAGCCGACGGAGATCTCGCCAGTCAGCTGGCGCGTGACCTCGAGGCTGGAGCCGATGCGCCCCGTCACACCGGTCGAGCTGCGCCTGAAGCCGTTTTGGTCGATGCTGGAGTCGAACACGCGGGTATCGGCCGCAATCTCGACAAAGGGCTGCACGCCCGGCGAAACCTCGTAGCCGACCCGGGCCCGCGCGCCGTATTGCACGGCATTGCGGTCGCTCTGCAGGATCAGGGCGCCGAGGCTGTCCTTCGCATTGTCATAGGTCGTCCGGTCGACCGAACCGCGCAGGTTCAGAGACAAGCGGTTGTAGCGCTGCGTCACGCCCGCCGACGCACCATAGCCATAGACATTCGGCCGCTCGGTGGTGATGGCGCTGAAATTGGTCGATCCCGGCCGCTGGGTGTCGAGCGACAGCCGCCCGTCAAGATCGATGTCGGTGTCGCGCGACAGGTTCAGCTTCAGATTGGCGAGGCCGGTTGCGTCGGGACGGCTCGCATCACGCTGGTTGGTATAGTTCGCGTATCCACCGCGCAGGCTCGAGGTGAACGAATGGGTCGACCAGTCTGACCGGACATTGAGTTCGCCATCGGTACGCGAGACGACCGAACCCTTGGCGGCGGTCGGCGATCGGTTCGGGTTGGTGTCGTATCCAAGCGACTGCGTGATCGCCGGTGAGACGACGAAACTGCCGGCGCGCAGTCCAAGCGGCTCCCAGGGATCGGCAAGGGGCCGGACAGGGGCGCGGGGCGGATAGGGTTGCAGACCATCAGGCGCGGGCGCGATGATCTGTGTAGAGGTGGTTCGCCTCAGGCGCAAAGGCGGCTGACCGGCGGCATCGGGCAGCGGGGTCCCGGCAAGCTGGCGCGGAACAGGCCGGATCGCGCGCCCGGCATTGCCGGAGACGCGGGCCTGCACCGGTCGGCTGGCCCGGGACATGGCGCGGCGCGTGGCTGGCTGGGGCAAGGCCGGAGCCGCAACCTCGAACGGCCTCCGCGCCAAAGGCTGAAACGGGTTCTCCGGCTGCACGAAGCGGGGATCGACCGTGACGTCGCGCGGATTGACCTCCTGCGTGCCGCGGATGTCGGGCACGGCATACTGTGCCGTAGAGGTTTGCGCTGCTGCGATGCCTGCCGTGACGCAGACCAGCAGGGCAGCCATGCTCACGCCATGACTAAGGCGCATCAGTCCCGGCGTTCCGATGCTGTGATCGTGCCTGCGTCCGGCCATGGCCCTGCTGTTCATGCCAGAAAGGCGACAGGCGGCGGCGCCGGTCGCTTTGGTTAACACTGATAGAACAAGGATGGTTAAGGGACCGTAACCGACCAGCTCAGCCTGCCTCGATGACCAGGGCTGTGCCTTCGAGCCGCACGATCGTCACGGTCTGTCCGCGCGGCGCGTCGTGGCCGAGCACGGAGCGGGATGTGTTATCGGCGAAACGGCGGGGAGGCCTGACCTTGTTCAGGCGCACGACAATGCGGATATCGAGACGGCCAGCCTAGCGACGCCCAAACCACCAGAGCGGCAATCTTGACATGCCGAGTGCGTGCGCCAGACGGCGGTCCAGGAGCAACATCGCCGCGCCGTACAGCAGGCTGCCCAGGACCACATGCAAGCTCACGGCCGCCAGCCCTTGCGGCCGAGGCATTGCCAGAAGCAGCGCAGCCATCAAGGCCGAGGCGATCACGGACGGCCACAAGGCACCCAGCCTCGGCAAGGCTGCGTGCCGGGCCACGACACCGCAGGCCAGCAGCGTCGTCACCGCGGCTGCCACCAAGCAGCCCGCCACGCTGCCCAGCATGCCGAGCCAGAGCGCTCCCAGATAGCAAAACAGCACCGTCAAAGCGGCCTCCACGGCATCAAGCAGCGTCATCAGCCCCGGCCGCTCGATCAACTGCAGCACGTCGTCGAGATAGTGGTGGCGCAGCACGCGGGCCGCGCCGGCCATCATGGCAAAAGGCAGGATCTGCACGGTCGCGGCTTGGAAAGGCTCGGCGGCAATGAGCAGCGCCATTGGCTCCGCGAGCAGTGCCAGCGCGACGGTAGCGGGCAAGAGCGTCGTCACGAGCAGGTAACCGCCAAGGGAGAGCTGCGCCAACCCGGCTGAATGCCCCCCCTCCCGCTCCTTGGCAATCGCGATCGGCAGGACAGCGGTCGTGGCCAGCACGCCGATCTGGCTCGCAATCCTCTGGCCGATGCCCCAGCCAACGGCCAGGAGGCCCACCGCCGCCGTTCCAAGCAGCGCCTCGTTGGTAAAGCGGACGCTCTGGATCGAGATCCAGGCGAAGAGCGATCCGACGGTCGTCAACAGGCCATATCGGAGGGAAAGCCGCAGCACGGCGTCATCGATCCGCAGGCCTTGTCGCAAACCGCCGAGCCTGAGACCCATGCTGACCGCAACCATGACATACGCGACAGCCATCGCCAGGAAGACACCCACCAGATTTGCCTGACCCGAAACGAAGAGCAGCAGGGCCAGCACCAACCCCAATGCCGGCGCCAGCGTTTGCGCCAGGGCGTAGAGCCCAATGCGCTGCTCGGCGCGGGCGCGTACGCTCCAATGGGTCACCGCTGTCCGCCCCAGCGTGGCAAGCGCAATGCTCGCGAGCAAGGCCGGATCGGCCGGCAGGTCAAACAGCGCAAACGCCAGCGCCGGAACGAGAACAGCCTGAGCCAGCCCAGCCAGCACGAGAAGCCCGCGCTCGGTCATCATGAGCTGGTCGCGCGGTTCCGCGCCGGGGGCGCCGCCATAGCGCAGCACGTAGTGCGACCACCACGCGATGCCGATCAGATGCAGCAGGTCCTGAAGCGCGATCACAAGCGTGTACAGGCCAAGTTCGGAGGGATTTAGCCAATGGGTCCAGACCACGATCGTGGCCAATTGGAGCAGCGGCCCCAGCACGCCGGCTGGGACATACAACAACGTCTGACGGATCAGCATGATGCGATGTCCCGGCAGAAGCCCTTCACGGCCACTTGATGGAGACGGATGGGCGTGAGGCGTTGATACACACAGAAGACCTGCATCACCCGCCAAGCAAAACCAGTTCCGAATAGGCGTAGTCGATGCGATCACGCTGCATCTCGCCTTTCCAGAAGTTTTTCCGGGTCCGCCAGAAAAGCGTGCCAAGCGGGCAGTCGGACCTGATGGCGTCGATGCACAGCATGAAAATGCCTCGAGCCAGAAGATAGCGCATGATTGGTGCGAGGTTCCGCGTCACGGCAATCCGGCTGTCGGCGTAGATCAGATGCGCAAACGGCATGCCCTTGCGCCGGATCATCCGGAACAGGAGTGGCTGCGATCGGTCGTCTTCACACAGAATTGCTGCCAGGCAGCCCTTTGAGGCATGCCACGCCAGAAGATGCCGGTCCTGCGGCTGCAGGGCCGGGCCTGAATTGTCGTCGAAGGCTACGATCTTCACCCCCGGTCTCGTCGGCATGGCAGCCCATGGCAGGCTGGCCACGATCATCATCCCGTCATTCCACAACTTGAACCCGAAATGCGGATTGAGTTGCGCCACGGCATGTGACGGCAACAGGTCGATGAACAGACTGCTGCTCTCAGCGAGGACACTTCTCAGCATCATCGGTGCCAGCAGGCGAAAATTGGGATCGACATACCAGCTCGACAGGTTGACCACTGAATAGTGCGAGCCATCTGCGCGTCGCCTGAGGCTTCTGAAGGTCAGCAACACGCCGACATCGCGGTCTCCTGCTCTCATCAGATAGCCGATCGGCGCATCACCCTGATCGAAATGCGCATGAAGGCGCTCGATCTCCGCAAGCCCCCTCGCCCAGAAGCTGCGCTCCTGCTTGGGAAATCCCCGGAGCAGAAGTGCCATTGCATCGGGCATCGCCGCACGATCGATCGCCCGTAGGCCACTAGACAGCCTGGGTGCAGTGGCATCGACGTCCATCACGGGCTCCCTCGGTATGACGGCTCCGGCTTTCACCCGAATCTGCTGGCAATCACGATTGCGCCCACGTGAGTAACGTCAACAACAGTTGAGGACTGATGAAGGCACTTCGATCAGTGGCCGATGATCGCGACCACCGCAGCGCGACGCTGGGCTTCGAGCCAGATTGAAAAGGTGGCACCGCTAGATCACGCGCGTTCTTCAAGCCTGCGGTGCACGAAGCAGGTCGCGTTTCGGACGTGTTAGAAATCGCTAGATCACATTTGATCCGATATACGAGGATTCAATAAAAACCTCAATTTGCACATGGAGTTAAGCTTAACTTCCATTTCGATTGGTGCCCTCCGGACTTCTGGATTAGTGAATCCTTTCTCAAGTTTCGTATAGATCGTTGACAGGGCAGCTTGCCATGCACAACTTCAATCTTGCCTTGGCATTCTCCGAGCAGGCCAGGCAACATCCCGAGCGGCTGGCGCTGGCCGTTGCAGGGCGTGAAGTCAGCTATGGCGAACTGGCTCGGCAAGTGTCGCTGCTCGCCGGATTCCTGAAGTCCCGAAAGAGATCCGGCCGTATCGGTGTCCTCGGAACACGCAGCCTCGACGCTTATGTCGGTATCCTGGCTGCCTGCTGGTCTGGGTGCACTTATGTGCCGCTTAACCTGAAATGGCCGGCGCAGCGGCTGATCGCGCTGATGGCGCTGCTTGAGCTGGACGCTCTCGTGGTCGACGAGACCGGCGCCGCACTGCTGACCGCGGAAATCCTGGCTGCGGCTCCACGCGACATCGTCGTGCCGCAATCTTTGGCACTCGCGCCGGAGCGGCCGGGGCAGGCGATCAGCATCCGTAGCGGCCTCACCTCCGATCCGATGCTGGCGCCCGCCCAACTGGCGCCTGACCAGGTCGGATATGTGATCTTCACCTCCGGGACCACCGGCTTGCCGAAGGGCGTCATGATCTCGGCTGGATCGCTAGCCCACTACCTGGACCAAACACGGCCGTGGACGGACTACCGCCCGGAGGATCGCCTGTGCGAGACCTGCGACGTCACCTTCGATCTGAGCGTGCATAACCTATTCTTGTGCCTGAAGGCCGGCGCGTCGCTGCATGTCATGTCTGAGCTTGAGATGCTGGCGCCAGCGCGCTTCATCCGTGCTCACGCGGTCACCGTCTGGATGTCGGTTCCAACCGTGATCGGCCTGATTCGCAAGACCGGAGCCCTAAAGCCCGGGCTCTTCCCCAGCTTGCGGCTGTCAATCTTCTGCGGCGAGCCGCTCCCCGTGCAGGCGGCGCAAGCCTGGCTGGCCGCCACGCCAAACGGCGTGCTCGAGAACATCTATGGTCCCACCGAGGCCACCGTGATCTGCATGCGGCAGAGGCTGACAGACCCCCCAGTGGTGACCCAAGGGCGCGACATCCTCGCGATCGGCCGTCCCTATGTCACCATGGAGATCGCGCTCCTCGACAGCAGCCAGCAACCGGTCGCGCCCGGGATTGCGGGTGAGATCGCGCTTTGCGGCCCCCAAGTCGGGATCGGTTACTTCGGGCAGCCAGAGCTGACTGCCGATCGATTCCGCGAGATCAATGGCAAACGCTGGTATCTGACAGGGGATATCGGTTACCGCGACCAGGCGGGCGTGTACCATCATCTGGGCCGCGCGGACAATCAGGTGAAGGTCAAGGGCAACCGCATCGAGTTGGAAGAGGTTGATGCCCATCTTCGCCGTGCAGCCGGCGTCGAACTGATCGCGACCGTGGCCTGGCCGACGAGGCATGGCTCGGCCGAGGGCCTGGTGAGTTTCGTCGCCGGGTCGACACGCACTCCAGAGCAGATCAGAGAGGCGATGGCCGCAAGCCTGCCCCGCTCCATGATCCCCCGCGCCATTCACATGCTCGACAGCTTGCCGCAGAACGTCAATGGCAAGATCGACCGGCGCGCCCTGATCGCACTGCTCGAAGAACAGGCCACTGGGCACAGCCCGGGCGGTTCAGACCACCTGGAAGCAGCGACCTCAGGAGGACGCGCCCTATGACTGCCGAAGTGACAAAACTGCGTCAGACCGTTTTGGCCATGCTGGTCGAGAGGGGGTTTGAAGGCCCTATCGCGCCGGACGCGTCACTGTTTTTCAGCGGCAAACTCGACTCGCTGTCGGCCACAGAGATCATGATCATCATCGAGCGCGATTTCGGCGTGGATTTGTCCGATCCGGACTTCGATATCACCCAGCTGGATACGCTCGCGCAGATCGAAGCGGTTGCGAGCAAGGGTCAAGCTCAAAATCAACCCGCTCCAGCGTAATCTCGATTATGACTAATCAAATATTAAAATCAATTATTGCTTTTTGATACAATTGATCGAAATTTACCAGAATATGAAATTGCGCCGAAAACTCTGATCGGATCATCTGAATTCGTATATCATCTTTGGCAGTGATCTTGAAGGCAACAGCAATGTGCGGTTTCAGCGGCTATCTCGGCGACCTGCCCGACGGAGCATCCCTGCTCGCCAGGATGACCAGCGCGATTGCTCATCGCGGGCCCGATGAACGGGGCACCTTTTCCAGCAAGGGGATCGGACTTGGCCATGCGCGGCTCTCGATCGTCGGGCTCGGCGACGGCCAGCAGCCGATGTCGGACGCCTCCGGCGCCCTGACGATCGCCTTCAACGGTGAAATCTTCAATTACGTCGAACTGCGTGACCAGCTTCGCGCCAAGGGATACAGCTTCCGCACATCCAGCGATACCGAGGTCATTCTCCACCTCTACGCGGAGCTGGGCGACGCCTGCGTCACCGCGCTGAACGGCGACTTCGCCTTCGCCCTTTGGGACGGCCGCAAGCGCCGTCTACTGCTAGCCCGCGACCGTATCGGCGTGCGCCCACTGTTCTACACGTGGAACCGGGGGACGCTCTACTTCGCGTCCGAGGTGAAGGCCCTGCTTCAGGTCCCGGGCGTCAGCGCCGCGATCGACCCGATCGCGCTGGATCAGATTTTCACGCTTTGGGCGCCGATTGCGCCACGCACCGCCTTTCGCGGCATTTTCGAGCTTGAGCCCGCCCATGTCATGACGGTGCAGGGGAGCCGGTCGACCACGTGGTCTTACTGGACGCTGGACTACCCCGACAGGGACGAGCCGCCCCGATACAAAAACGAGCGGGATGCTGCAGAGGAATTGCGCGCCCGCTTGACCGAGGCGACGCGGATCCGGATGCGCGCCGATGTTCCGGTCGGCGCGTATCTATCCGGCGGTCTCGATTCCTCGATCATCTCGGCTCTAGCCGCCGGCATGTCACCCCATGAGCTGAAGACGTTCTCAGTCACGTTCGACAGTGCAGAGCATGACGAGAGCGCCTTCCAAGCCGAGATGGCCCAGATGCTCGGAACCTGCCATAGCACCGTGGCCTGCGGCGAAGGGGACATCGCGCGGATGTTTCCGGAGGTCATCCGTTTCACCGAGCGCCCTGTCCTGCGGACGGCGCCCGCACCGCTCTATCATCTGGCGCAACGCGTCCGCGAACAAGGCCTCAAGGTCGTGCTCACCGGCGAGGGAGCCGACGAGGTCTTTGCGGGCTATGACATCTTCAAGGAGGCACGGGTGCGCCGCTTCTGCGCACGCCAGCCCCAATCGCAAATCAGGGCGCATCTGTTCCGCAAGCTCTATCCTTACCTGCCGGGGTTGCAGCAGCAATCCGCCCGTTATCTGAGTGCATTTTTCGGTACCGCTGACGGTGCTTTGGATGACCCGTTGTTCTCGCATCGGCCCCGCTTCAAAGGCACGGCAGCGACAAAGCTGTTCTTCTCCGGCGATTTGCGGGCCAAGCTTGCTGGCTACGACGCGACAGAGGAACTCGCCAGCGGCCTGCCGAAAGCCTTCGACCGCTGGCATACGCTGCACCAGGCCCAGTATCTGGAAGGGCGCTTTCTGCTTCCTGGCTACATCCTGTCGAGCCAGGGCGATCGCATGGCCATGGCCCATGGCGTCGAAGGGCGCTTCCCCTTCCTCGACCACACGCTGATCGAGTTCGCGGCCAGCTTGCCGCCGGACATGAAGCTGAGGGGTCTCACCGAAAAGCATATCCTCAGGGAGGCCACGAAGGACCTGCTGCCGGCGTCGATCATCAGGCGGACCAAGCAGCCCTATCGCGCGCCCGACAGCGTCTCGTTCATCGGCCCCGGCGCACCCGACTATGTGCGGACGACACTGAGCGAGGCCGAGCTGAGCGCCAACGGGCTGTTCAATGCGAAGGCCGTACAGAAGCTTCACCAGAAATGTGCCGCGAGCGCCCATCCCGGCTTTCGCGACAACGCAGCCTTCGTCGGCATCCTGTCGACGCAACTATGGCTGCGATCATTCACCAGCAGCGCCCACCGCACCGAGCTGGCCGCGTGACGTCACACCATGGAAGGACATGAGATGAGCACTACAGCCAAGGACATCGTGCAGGCCTTCGTGGTCGAGAACTTCCTGTTCGGCGACCACGCCCATCCACTCGCAGGGAGCGATTCCTTGATCGAGAACGGCGTCATCGATTCCACCGGTGTGCTCGAACTCGTCGCCTTCCTGGAAGAGCGCTTCGAGATCACGATGGCCGATTCCGAGATCGTTCCTGACAACCTCGACTCGCTCGACCGCATCGTCGCCTTCATCGCGTCGAAGGCGACCGCGCCGATCGCAGCGTGAATCGCTGTTGGGCAGCATGCGGATCGAGCAATATCTTGCGTCAAACGCTGCCCGTCAGGGTGACAAGACGGCACTGATCACAGCGCGTCGGCGCTTGCCATATGGCGAGCTTGACGACCTCGCTGGCCGGATGGCCACGTCGCTGACCGCCGGTGGCGTCAAGCGCGGCGACCGTGTCCTGGTCTTCATGGACAATTGCTGGGAGGCTGCGGTCTCGATCTTCGCCGTGCTCAAAGCCGGCGCAACGTTCAGCCCGATCAACGCGTCGACCAAGGCGGACAAGCTTGCCTATATGATCGCCGATTGCGAGCCAACGGCGATCCTGACCCAGGCCAGGCTGATGCCGGTCGTCAATCAGGCGCGCACCGCCGATGCCAATCGCCGGCTCTTCGTCGCCGCGACCAGCGGCCCGGCCGGAGCGCCGGGCGGCGCGGTTTCGTTCGACAGCTGCCTGACAGTCGCTCCGGCCTTTGCCCTGCATGGCGGGATCGACAGCGACCTTGCGATGCTGATCTACACCTCCGGCTCGACCGGGCGCCCCAAGGGCGTGATGATGACGCATCGCAACATCGATGCCGCCGCAGAGTCGATCACGACTTATCTGCGCAACACCCCCGACGACGTCATCTTGAACGTGCTGCCTTTGGCCTTCGACTACGGTCTGTATCAGCTCCTGATGGCGATGCGGCTAGGCGCTACTCTGGTGCTGGAGAAATCATTCGCCTTCCCGCAGGCGATCTTCGAGCGCATCCGCCAGGAGGGCGTCACCGGCTTTCCGCTGGTTCCGACCATGGCGGCGCTGATCTTGCAGATGCGCGACCTCGAGCCTGGCTTCTTGCCCAGCCTGCGTTACATCTCCAATACCGCCGCGGCCCTACCGCCGAACCATATCGCACAGCTGCGCGCGCTCTTCCCCGACGTCCTCCTCTACTCGATGTACGGGCTGACCGAGTGCAAGCGCTGCACCTATCTGCCGCCCGAGGAGCTCGACCGGAGGCCCGGTTCGGTCGGCATCGCCATCCCGAACACCGAAGCCTTCATTGTCGGCGACGACGGGGCCCCGGTGCCGCAGGGCGAGCCGGGCGAACTCGTGATCCGCGGACCGCATGTCATGCAGGGCTATTGGCGCAACGAAGCGGCAACGGCCCAGATGCTGCGGCCTGGGCCCGATCCCTGGGAGAAACGTCTTCACACCGGCGACCTGTTCAGGATGGATGAAGACAGGTTCCTCTACTTCGTCGGGCGCAAGGACGACATCATCAAGACGCGCGGCGAAAAGGTCCCTCCCAAGGAGGTCGAAGCCGTCCTTCATGCTCACCCTGGGATCGCCGAGGCCGTCGTCGCCGGCGTCACCGATCCCGTACTCGGCCAGGCAATCGCCGCAGTGGTTGTGCGCTCAGACGCCGGCCTCACCGAGCGCGACATCATTCGCCATTGTGCTCTCCATCTCGAGGACTTCATGGTGCCCAAGCTCATCACCTTCCGTGACGAACTGCCGAAAACGGACACGGGCAAGGTCAGCCGTCGGCTGGCAGCCGAGATCCTGGAACCCATATCATGAGCGCTGTGACAGCCCTCAAGGCCCGGTCCTTCTGTGCCAACGACTTACGAATCGACGCGGCGGCCGAGACCGATCGCATCATCGTGGGGCTGCGCGGGCAGCTCCGGGACATGCGCAAGCGCGGCCTTGTCCTGGGGCTATCGGGCGGCGTCGATTCCAGTGTCAGCCTCGCGCTGGCGGTGCGCGCTGTCGGCGTCAAGAACGTTTTCTGCATGTTCATGCCCGAGAGCGACTCGGACCCAGACAGCCTGCGTCTGGGACGCCTGGTGGCCGATACATTCGGCGTTGCCGCCGAAGTCGAGGACATCGGTCCTGCCCTGCTCGCCATGGGCTGCTACGACCGGCGCGACGGCTTCATCCGCCAGATCGTACCGGAATACGGCCCGGGCTGGGCCTCCAAGATCGTGATCGCCAACAGCGTCGAGGCAGCGGGCTACAACATCTCTTCGCTTGTGGTTCAAGACCCAGAGGGCCGGCAGACCAAGCTACGCATGCCACCGCAGGTTTATCTGGGCATCGTCGCAGCGACCAGCATGAAGCAGCGCACACGCAAGCAGATCGAGTACTACCATGCCGATCGCCTGAACTTCGCCGTGCTCGGGACGCCCAATCGGCTGGAATACGACCAGGGTTTCTTCGTCAAGAATGGCGACGGCTCCGCCGATGTGAAGCCCCTCGCGCATCTCTACAAAAGCCAGGTCTATGAGCTTGCAGCCTATCTCGGCATCCCCGAGGAGGTTCGCTGCCGCCCGCCCACGACAGACACCTATTCGCTCGCGCAAACCCAAGAGGAGTTCTACTTCTCACTGCCCTATGACCGCATGGATCTGTGCCTCTATGGCCTCAACCATGGCATCGCTGCAGCCGAGGTCGCCGCTGCCGCAGACCTGACCAGCGAACAGGTCGAACGGGTCTGGGCCGACATCGCCGCCAAGCGCAAGGCAACGCGATATCTTCATCTTGGACCGCAGCTCGTCACACCGGTCGCTGCGGCCAGTGAGACCCTGTCCGCTGATCGTTGAGCCGATTGTGCCATGACGCGGGTCGCTGTGGACGATTGAACCTGTCTTTTGAGAATGGCCCCGTCAGGCCAGCGATCCGATCCTCCACCGCGTCCCAAAACGGCCTATTCCGAAACGGCCTATTCCTCTCTGGGGGGGCTGGCTGCAAAACCGGCCCGTTGACCCCGTCGCTGGCACAGCGCGCCTGCCAGCGTCGGGCGGAGGCACTACTCCTGGCTGTTCGACGCATGATGGCATTCGTGCCTTTCCCACCCGCCCTTGTCAGCGCGATCGTGCGCGCCAGGCATGCGTCTGAAGGCTGTTGCGATCCGCAACCCCAGCTTCAAGCCGGGCATGGCGATGAGGATCGCCGGGCGCATCGCACAGGTTCTGACGCCAACACCTGGAGCCGAGGCACACTCTGGACTCTGTCGTCGCCTTCAGGCCACCCGCTCGGCTGATTGCACGCGGAGGGCCTGGCGCGATCAGGTGAACCGGCCGCCGACCAGCCTGCTCCAATGCTCGCCGGAAAGCCCGTTCAGGAAGGCGTCCGCGCCTTCCAATTCACGCAGCAGCGCAGCGTCGCGGGCGTGCACGACGGTCGATGCGACGTGGGTAAAGGCGATGCGACGGCCAAGCATCGCCTTGAGCAAAGCCGGCTGTGTCCGCCCTCGCAGGCCTGCCGCACCATGGGCGGCGGCATGAGCCGTCAGGCAATCGATGACCGGACCCGCCTGACCGGGCCGGGCCAGAACCTGCATCACGCGCGCGATCCGGCCTGGCGCGAGATGGTACATGAAGGCGCCGACGAGCGCGCCGCTCGGTGTCCTCACCTCGCCAAAGACCGGCTGTCCCCACTCGGGCTTGTCGCTGGCCTCGGCGATGACATGCGCCAGACAGGCTTCGCTCCAAGCGGGCCGCAGCGCGAACTGGCTGGTCAGCGTCGCAACAGCCTCGGCGAAGGCCGCAGCATTGCTGTCGGCAGTGCATAAGCCACCTTTCACCAGCCAATCCTCAGGCACCAGCGCCCAGCGCAGGACCCGGCCGGACCGCGGCTTGCGCAGGCGGCCATCGATGATCTTGGCCAGCGGCGAGAGCAGACGCAGGGCGCCGAGGCGGTCGCCCGCGAGGTCGAGCATGAAGGCCGACGGCCGGATGATCCGCACCCAATCCAGACTGTATTGTGGCAGTACGATACCACGCAGGCTGGTCCACATCTGGGCCGACAGTTCGCTCGCCGTTTCGCTGAAGGACAGGTCCTGCGGCCCGGCGAGAAAGGCCTTGAGCAGGCGTGCGCCCGCCATCGGGTCGCTGCCACGATGCTCGACCATCAGAGAGCCGCACACTGCCGCGCGCAAATGCCGATCGCCAAGACGCATCGGCAATGCGTTCACGCCGACGAAGCCGGTGATCGTGCCCTCATCCGTGGCATGCACGAGCGGTCTGATCTCGGGATCGAAGCCAGGTGCCTCGAGATAATGCCGCTGCAGATAGGTCAGCAGCCCGGCCGGCGGCGGCGCGTCGCTATGGCGAAAGATGCGTTGGAACAGACCTGCGACGGCCGGTACATCCCCTGCCTGCAACGGACGAATCTGGCTCATCGCACAGGGCCTGAAATCCCTTCGCTTGACGGGCCATCGCCCATCAGTTTGCGCGCTATGGCCACGCGTGGTGCCCCATCCGCATCATGGGCGACGAGCGGCGCCTCATAGGCCTTGCTACGCGCAATCATGGAGATGGCCTGGCGATCTTGCCCGAGCCCGAACTCGAACAGCAGCCATCCGCCTGGCTTCAGGACAGCGACCGCATCTCGGATGACCCGCTGATGGATCGACAACCCATAGGGCCCCCCGTCGAAGGCCTCGCGTGGTTCAGCGTCGAGCAGATGCACGCTGTTGTTGGCAAGCCGCGCACTCGAGATATAGGGCGGATTGCAGACGACCATATCGACCGTACCCGCCAGCCCATCGCCCTCCAAGGCTGCGAAGAGATCGCCGCGACGGACCGTCACGCGGTGCGCCAGCAGCAGACGATCAGCGTTGCGACCCGCAAGCGCAACCGTACTGGCTGTCAGATCGGAGGCCCAGATCTGGGCCGTCTCGACATGCGCTGCGATCGCGAGCGCAAGGTTGCCTGATCCGCAGCACATGTCGACGACGATGCTGGGGCCGGCACGCTCGCGAAGACGTGCCACGGCCTCGCGGCCCAGCAACCCGGTTTCGAGCCGGGGCACCAGGACGTCAGGGGCGAGCTCGAGCTCGACCCCCATGAAACGGTAGAGCGGTGGAGAAGCAGTGTCGTTCAGACTGGTAGCCGCGTGCGACATGAGCGCTTCTCCGAGATCCATGGCCACAGCCATATGCCCGAGAACAATGGCGATCCGGTAAATGCTTCCGAAGATTCGCGAGGGTTGCCGTTAACGACAGCAACACATCTAGCTGTTAATAAAGGATCCATACTCCAAACTCTGGCTCATCCTGCGCGATCCGTGTCCGGACACATCGTCAACAAGGCCGTTCTGAATGTTGATTGAAAGCAGCACGAATGCAGGCAGGCGCAAGGCGCTGTTGCAGATGCTGCTTTCTTATACGGCGTCTGGCGGCAGCCTGATCATCAGCTCCACCGCCCAGCTACTGACCTTTGCTATACTTGCGCGTGCGCTTGGCGTCCACGAGTTCAGCCTGTTCGTTGCCATCACGGCCATTTCGAACATCGCCGTCCACATGTGCGGGCTCGGCGCGATGGAATGCCTTGTGCGCCGCGTCGCGCGCGACCGTTCGATCTATCCCGACATGCTCGGCCACAATGTGATCTTGACGGCCGCGAGTGGCACAGCCCTGGTCCTGCTTGGCGCGGCGATCCTGCCCATGTTTTTCAAGCTGGCCGACGATCCGGCGAGCAATGTCGCGATCATCACGCTGATGCTCGTCACCTCTGTCGTCCTCGTCCGGATCATCGTTCTGGCGGAGCAGATCTTCATCGCGCATTCCCAGTTCGGATCGGCCAACATCGTCGTCATCGGCTTTGCCGTGGCGCGCACCATCGCCGCCGGGCTGGCTTGCCTGGTGTTTTCGACTGCGACCGTCGCTGACTGGGCGATCTGGCAGTTCGCCTGCCATGTGCTATGCGCGCTCCTGGGATGGCTCATGATCCAGCCACTGGGTCGGCCACGGTTCCGGCTGGTTCGCGAGGAGCTGCCGCAGGGCCTTTACTTCGCCATTCCGTTCATCCTGCGCGCGATACGGCAGAACGCAGACCTTCTCGTGCTGAGCCTGGTGGCGACGGCCGAGATCGTCGCAAGCTACAGCGTCGCCCGCCGCATCCTGGACAGCACCTACCTCTCGGTCGAGGCCCTCAACCGCCTCGTCTATCCCGGATCTGCCAGGGCCACGGCCGACGGTTTGCAGCACGCCATGCCGCGGGTGCGGAAGGTGCTTGTGGCGGCGACCGCAATCAGCTTCATGGCGGCTTGCACCGTCTACGTCATGGCGCCGGTCCTGCCACTTCTGTTTGGCCGTGATTACCTCTCGCTGGTCGGCTTCGCCCGGGTCCTGTGTTGGGTCGTGGTGCCGATGGCGATCTGGGCCGTCGCGCTCGAGGCATTGGGCGCCTCTGGCCAGCAAGCCGCGCGCGGTCTCGTCCTGGGGCTCGGCAGCATCCTTGGCGCAGCGCTGACCGCCGGCGCCACCTGGCTCGCGCCGCCGACCGGAACGTTCGTCGCCTTCTATGTCATCGAAATCGCCATGGCCTTTGCGGCATGGGGAACGCTCCTGCGGATGATCCGCTACGATAGCCGTACGAACCAACCGTGATGATTCCACACTGAAATCAGGCTCCGGGACCACGTTTTAACTTAATAAACAGTAAGCATTTGTAAGTCTGACAGCGACATTGTTATGTCAAAATGATCATCGGTTTCATGGAAAAGTCCTGTGTTGCGTGGAGTGGGATGACATGTACAGCCCGAGAGACAACGAGGAGCGTCATCGGCAGCGGCCCGCGGGCCGTGCGGCGCAGTCTCGCAGCTCGGGCGCGCCACGCGATGCTTCCCTGGTCCTCGGACGTGACCGGGCGACAACCGGCCAGCCGGCGACCGTCGCGCTGACGCGCTTCCGGGAATTGGGCAAGATCGGGCTCGACGATCTCCTCATGTGGATCCAGGACGGGTGGAGATGGACCGTCGCAGCGGTCATTATCTGCGTCACGGCCGCCCTGATCTATGCCAACACCGCGGCACCGCGCTTCACGGTCTTCACAGACATCCTGATCGATCCCGCCGCCCTCAACGTCGTTGGCAATGACGTCTTCACCACCAACCCGCAGCGCGACGCGCAGCTGCTCGAGGTTGAGAGCAAGCTGAGGGTTCTGACCTCGCGCAACGTGCTGATGCGGGTCATCGACAGCCTCAATCTGACAACCGACCCCGAATTCGCGAAGTCCGATGTTCTGACGTCCCTTACGGGGATCTTCACCGATGGCCGCCGCGCTCAGGCGGACCGACTGGGCGTTATCCGAGAGCTGTCCGAGCGCGTAGAGGCACGACGCGAAGAGCGGTCCTTCGTTGTCGTTTTGAAAGTCTGGGCCCACGACGCGGAAAAGTCGGTCGCGATCTCCAACGCGATTGTCGAAGCGTTCGAAGCCGAGCTGTTCCAGTCCGCGTCTGAAAGCGCTGGCCGGGTCGCAAAGGGTCTCAACGACCGCCTCGACGAGATGCGCCGCAGCGCCACCGATGCCGAAAGGCAGGTCGAGGAATTTCGCCGTGCGAACGGGCTGCAATCTGCCAATGGCGAACCGGTTAGCACGCGCATCTCGGCCGAGCTGAACACGCAGGTCCTGGGCGCGCAGCAGCGCTTCATCGAAAGTGAATCGCGCTACGGGCAGATGAATGCCGCTATCGCCCGAAAGCAGGCCGCCAGCGCGTCCATTTTCGACTCGCAGACCATGACAAGCTTGCGTGCCCAGTACAACGCGATCGGGCAGCAGATCGGATCGATCCGCACGACCTACGGCGCGCGGCACCCCCAGCTGGTGGCAGCGCTCTCCGAACAAGCCGTTCTCGAAGCTGCCATGAACAGAGAGGCAAGGCGCATTCTCGATGCTGCAAAAGCCGATTACGACAGGGAGCGCGCCACACTGGCCAGTCTGCGCAACAGAGCAGGCGATGAAAGGTCGACCGTCTTTTCAGACAATGACGCCCAGGTCCAGCTGCGCGAGCTGCAACGCGCAGCCCGGGCCCGGGCGGCCATCTACGAGACCCACCTAGCCCGCGCCCAGCAGATCGCCGAACAACAGAAGATCGACACCAGCAATGTCCGGACCATCTCGCAGCCGATTCCGCCCAAGGCCCGGAGCTGGCCGCCGCGGACGCTGTTCCTCGTCATCGCAGCCTGCGTTCTGGGCATCCTGCTTGGCGTGTCGCTTGCGATCACGCGCGGTGCTCTGGGACACATGCGCTAGCCCATAGCTCCAACAGCGAACGAACAGCATTCATGCCGACAGCTGCCGCCTCAGGCCCGATTGTTCAAAGCAAGCCCGGTGCTTGGCCGGGTCAGCTGCTGTTCATGGCGGTATTCCTGTTCTTCTGGATCACGCTCGACCCGTTCCTGGATCTGACCGGGGCAGGCATACTGGACCCCTCCGCCGGCAACTCGAGCCTGTTGAACCAGATAGCCGCGGTGCTGCTCTTCTGCTGCATGCTGGCCTACGGGCTGAAGCATCCCTTGCGCGGGACGATCCTGCAGCCGCGCGCGCTGATGCTGATCCTGTTTGGCTGGTTCCTTCTCGTCTCGCTGATATCCGGGCACCCGATGCTCGGCATCAAGGGAACCGTGTTGGCGATCATGGTCGCGATCAACGCCAGCATCTACCTTCTGCTGCCTCAATCGGAGCGGCACTTCGGCCAGATGCTGGGATGGGGCACGCTGATGATGCTCGGCGTCGCCTATGGCGGCCTCATCCTGAGCCCGCAGCTGTCGATCCACCAGGCGTCTGAATTGCGCGAGCCGATGAATGCCGGTCTTTGGCGTGGACATTTCCCGCACAAGAACAGCGCTGCGGCGGCGATGGTGATCGCCGCGTTTTTCGGTCTATTCGTGATGCGCGCCTGGTCGTGGCTGGCCGGCGCCCTGATCGTTGCGCTGTGCTTCCTGTTCCTCATCAACACCGGTGGCAAGAGCTCGATGGCGATGCTGCCAGCCATCATCGGCGTCGCCTGGATCTTCGAGAAGTTCCGCTTCTTGCGGGCGCCGATCGTGTTGGGCGGGTGTGGGCTCCTCAACCTCTTCAGCGTCGGGTCCGCCGTGTTCCGACCACTTGGCGACGTCGTTGCCAGCCTTGGCATCGATGCCACCTTCACGAACCGATCCGACATCTGGCGCTTTGCCTTTTCGGCCCTGGCCGAGCGTCCGGTCACCGGCTACGGCTTCCGGGGGTTCTGGCAGACCTCCGATCTGGTCTACAGCGGTGGGACGGTCGAGACTTGGGCGGTCACAGCCGCCAACGGACACAACTCCTACCTCGATATCGCTTTGATGACGGGGATCCCCGGTCTTGTCCTGACGTTGATCTGGCTGCTGCTCCAGCCGCTTCGCTCCATTGCCCGATTGCCACCCGAGAGGGAACGGTCGCCGCTGACCCGGCTCTACATCAGGGTATGGCTTTATGCGGTCTTCAGCGGCGGTCTTGAGAGCTTCTTCTTCGAAGGCGGCAATCTCGTCTGGTTCACGCTGCTCTTCTCACTGAATGGCCTGCACCTTCAGAGTGCGGCGGCGTTGACGGCCCGTACACCGCACCCAGCACGGAAGGCAGAGGCCCATGCGTAGCCCACTCGCCGCAGCGCCGCATATCGGCGGCTTGATCGACAAGATCAGCAACAGGTTGATCTGGCGCTACAGCGGGCCTGCGCAGCAGCTGCAGACCAAGACCCCATGCGTCTCGTTCACATTTGACGATGTCCCCGATAGCGCCTTGCATCAGGGCGCAACGATCCTGGAACGACACGGCGCCCGCGGCACCTTCTACATCGCCGGAGGACTGGCGGGACAGGTGGAGCCGGCCAGGATGCTCATCTCGGAAGAAGGCTGTCGCGCGTTGTTCGACCGCGGCCACGAGATCGGGTGCCACACCTATTCACACCAGAAGGTCCGCAGCCTCTCGGTGGCCGGCCTCGCCCACGATCTCGACCGCAATGCATGCCATTTGGCGCGGCTCGGGATCAGTCCCGGCCCGGCGAATTTCGCCTTCCCCTACAACGCCGCCTGGCCGCCGGCGCGGGCTGAGTTCAGGAAGCGCTTCCGCTCCTGCCGGGCGGCGGGCGAGGCGATCAACCGCGGCTCCGTCGATCCGTTGATGCTGAAGGCGGTCGAGATCCGCGAGCCCGAGCAGGAGGCGCGCACCCTGACCCGCTGGATCGATGAGGTCGCCGAGGCTCCAGGCTGGCTGATCTTCTTCACGCATGACATCGCGCCCGATCCCACCCCTTGGGGCTGCACCCCGGGAACCTTCGAGCGGCTTGTCAGTCATGCCCGCGATCGCGGCTGCGACATCCTGCCCGTGAACGGCATGCTTGATCGGCTTGGCTGGTGAACACGACGGCAATGGCGACGACGGCCCCGTCGCGGCACAGCCTGCTGGCCATCAACAATTACTTTTATCGTCGCGGCGGAGCGGAAGCGGTCTTCTTCGATCACATGGCGATGTTTGCCGCCATCGGCTGGGACGTCATCCCGTTCGCCATGCAGCACGAGCTGAACGAGGCCTCGCCATGGTCCGCGTTCTTCGCGTCCGAGATCGAATATGGCCGCCGGACCAGCCCCTTGCAAAAGCTGCAGCAGGCGGCCAGCGTGATCTACTCATTCGAGGCCCAGCGCAAGCTGGCGCAGCTGATCGATCGCGCGCGGCCGACCATCGCGCATGCGCACAACGTCTATCACCATCTCTCGCCAGCGATCTTCTCGACGCTGAAAAAGGCCGGGATACCGGTGGTGATGACGGTTCATGACCTGAAGCTCGCCTGCCCGGCCTACAAGATGCTGCGCGCTGGCGCAATCTGCGAGGATTGCCGCGGCGGGCACATCTACAATGTGCTGCGCCATCGTTGCATCAAGGATTCCGTTCCGCTCAGCGCCCTCGTCCTCGCGGAGACCGCGCTGCACCGGACATTGGGGCTTTATCGCCAGACGCTCGCCCGGCTCGTGGTTCCAAGCCGCTTTTATCAGGAGAAGCTTGCGGAATGGGGCTGGCCGGCCGAGACGATGATCCACATCCCGAACTTTGTCGATGTCGAACGCTATCGTGCCGCGTGGGACGAATCCGATTACTTCGTCTTCGCCGGCCGGCTCGGCCCAGAGAAGGGGCTGGCGACCCTCATCAAGGCTGCGGCCCTCGCAAGGCAGCGCCTGATCATTGCCGGAACTGGTCCCGAGGAAGCGGCTTTGCGCCAGCTTGCGGCCGACACCGGCGCTGACGTGCAATTCGCCGGCTATCTCTCAGGGGAGGCGCTGCACGGGGTCATCGGGCAGTCACGGGCGCTGGTTTTGCCATCGGAATGGTATGAGAATGCGCCGATCAGTATGCTTGAGGCGTATGCCCTCGGCCGGCCTGTGATTGGCGCTGCGATCGGTGGCATCCCCGAGATGATCAGGGCTGGCGAGACCGGACAGATGGCACGCTCCGGCAGTGTCGATGATCTTGCCGCAACGCTCTCCTTGATGGCAGCACAGACCACGGCGAGGCGCGCTGCGATGGGCGCCGCCGGCCGCGCCTGGATCGCTCAAGACTACTCCGCGGCCGCTTATCGCGATCGAATGCTCGCACTCTATGCTCTGTTGGGCGCGGCCTGAGCGATCTCTTTCAATAAGCTTAATGGCGAAGTATCGACACGATGCCCGGGTAGCCCGATTTACTACAAGTCGCGGAATTTGTTGGCGTCTATTCTGCAGGCTTCTATACGCAATTGGACACCCAGGAGGGGAGCCAGATCCGGTCTGAGAACCTGATGGCTCGCCTCGACCCCTGCGGCACCCCGCCCGGTTGCAACTCGTGGCGGGTCAGAACCGGCGCAAAGGCGATGAACGCGATGAACGATCATCTTGCGCAGCGACTTGGCAAGAGAGCCGGCACATCCGACATCGTCCCGTGCCAGCAATACGACCCCCTCGTGCCGCGCGCTTTGGGCACGGTGCCAGCGCGAGGTGCTCACGTCATCATCCTCGGGCTGCGCGGCATCCCGCATGTGCAAGGTGGTGTCGAGAAACATGTCGAGATGCTCGCCGCCGGTCTGGCCGCGCGCGGCTGGAGTGTCGAAGTCATCGGCAGGAGCCGTTATCTGCCTGGCAACGGCTCGCACATGTGGAACGGGGTCCGGGTCACGTCGCTTTGGGCACCTCAGAGTTCGGCACTGGAGGCTATCGTTCATACGTTCCTGGGTGTCTGGCTCGCAGCCTGGCATCGGCCTGACATCCTCCATCTCCACGCCGTCGGGCCTGCCCTGATGGTGCCTTTGGCGCGCCTGCTCGGCGCCACCGTGGTGGTGACGCATCACGGCTATGATTACGAACGGCAGAAATGGGGCCGTTTAGCCCGTGCGACGCTGAGACTTGGCGAAGGTCTCGGCATGCGCCTGTCGCACCAGCGCATCGCAGTTTCGAATGAAATCGCAACAACGATGACAAGCCGATACGGTGTTCCGGTCGACTTCGTGCCCAATGGCGTCGCGGTCGCACGCGGCCCCTACGAGACCGGTATCCTGGCGGCATTCTCGCTGCAGCCCAAGCGCTATGTGCTGCTTGCCGCGCGCCTGGTCCCGGAAAAGCGTCAACTCGACCTGATCAAGGCCTTCGCCAGGAGTGGCGTGAGCGGCGTGCACCTTGTGCTTGCGGGCGGCGCTGAGTTCGAAAGCCCCTATGTCCAGCAGGTCAAGGATCTGGCGCAGGAGACACCAAGGGTCGTCCTGACCGGCTTCCAGACAGGTGACAAGCTGGCCGAACTCTTCGAGAACGCGGCCCTCTTCGTCCTGGCTTCGAGCCATGAGGGCATGCCCATCGCCTTGCTCGAAGCCATGGCTCATGGCCTGCCCGTGCTGGCCAGCGACATCGCGGCCAACCGAGAGCTCGATCTGCCGGAAGCGGACTACTTCCCCCTTGGCGATGTTGACCGGCTGGCAGCCGCCATCGCCCGCAAGCTGGCGGCTCCGTTCTCCCAAAGTGAGAAACGGGCACAGAGCGCACGCGTCGAAGGCGCCTATAGCTGGAGCAGTGTCGTCACCAAGACGCTTCAGATCTACCAGAGAGCCTTGAGCCGATGAGGCGCACGCGGATGCACGCTCTGAAAGACCGGTGGCTGGCGGCAGGCGCAGCAAACAAGATGTGCGATCACATCGCGCTGCGACGGCTTGCAGCCACGCTGGCTTGGGCGGCGCTGGGCTTCGTCGCCTATGCGACGCTGTCGCCGATCGCGCTCCGCCCCCATATCGGGTCCTTCGTCCAGCTTGAGCGGTTTGGAGCCTTCATGACCATCGGCTTCCTGTTTGCGATCGCTTACCGGCGGCACCTGCTCGTGGTCCTCGGCTTGGTGGCGGCGCTCGCGCTCGGGTTGGAGGTGTTCCAGTTTCTGGCACCAGGCCGCCACGCGCGGCTGCTTGACCTCCTGGTCAAGATAAGCGGCGGTGCCGTCGGTGTTTTGTTCGGCTGGCTCGCCTTCTATGCGCCGCTGAAATGGGCGCTCGGGCAGGAGCGCGGCAACGCGCGAGACTGAAGCCGTCAATGCAGGAGGACGCCTTGAACGTCTCAATCACCGTCAAGACCTTGAAGGAGGACAGGCGTATCGCGGCGACACCCGAGGGCATCATGGCGTTCCCCAACGTGCTGATGGCGCGCGATTCAACGGCGCTCGAAGCGCTGGGGGCAAGCGGACACCAGCTGCAGCATGCCATCATGCTGAACAGCACGGCCGTCATTGGCTGTGGCGCTGTCGCCGTTGCGACCTGGCAGGTCGGCATCAATGGCATGGTCCTGGCCCGTCATGTCGTCGAGGCTGCGACGCCCGGCCTTGCCTCGTTCATGCTGCTGCATCTTACCGGTCCCCGGGACCGTGGGCGGACAGCGCCGACGGTGCGGGGTCATGAGGAGGCCTCGCCATCATGAGCGTGTCGATCATCATCAAGACGCTCAACGAAGCCGAACGGCTCGCCGCGACCATCGAGAGCGCGCTGGCCGCGGCAGGCCCGGATGGCGAGGTTATCGTCGCCGACAGCGGCTCCACCGACGACACGGTGGCCATCGCCCGACGCTACCCCGTGACGGTGGTCGAGAAGGCGGCGGACGAGCCGCCCAGCTGCGGACTGGGACCACAGCTCGGCTTCCAGCATGCCAGCAGGCCCTACATCTGCCTGATGGACGGGGACATGCTGCTGCAGCCCGAGTTCCTGCCGCGCGCCTTGGCGTTTCTCGAGGCCAATGCACGGGTAGCCGGCGTCACCGGCCGGATTGTTGAAATGAACCTCGAGAGCCTCGAATATGCCCGGCGCGTCTCGCGCGGCGGCGCCGAATTCGACGCAGGGCCGGTCAATCGCCTCAATGGCGGGGGCGTGTTCAGGAGGGCCGCCATTGACGCTGTTGGCTACCTTTCGGACCGCAACCTGCACTCCTATGAGGAGCTCGAGCTCGGCCTGCGCTTGCGCCAGCAGGGCTGGGCATTGCATCGCCTCGACATCGACTTCGTCCAGCATTTCGGGCATCGCAGCAACGCCTATGCCCTGCTGCTGCGGCGCTGGCAGACCAGGTATCTGTTCGGCATCGGCGAGGTGCTGCGCAGCGCTCTTGGCCGGCCGCACTTCGCCGCCGTGCTGGGTGAACTGACCGAACTGCGGCTGTGGGCGGGGGTCTATGCATGGTGGCTCGCCTCCCTGGCCATGCTCCTGCTCATGCCGGACAAGGCCATGGCGACCGCGGCAGTGGCGGCCCTGGCGATGCTGATCGTGCTGCTGGTGAGCATCAAGAAGCGTAGTGCCGCCATGGGCGTCTACACCGTCATTGCCTGGCTGTTCCATGCCGCAGCCTTGCCGATCGGCTTGCTTTCTCCCCGGCGTGATCCGGCCCGGCCGATCGGCGGCACGGTCAGCTATGGCGCCGGTGCGCCGGCAGCACGGAAAACCGCGGTCCCGCCGCGTCTGGAGACTTCCAATGATTGAAGACCGGCCCGCCGGGGCAGAATCCCTGTGGACCCGTATCGTCCATGCCTGCTCGGAACACTTCCGGCGCAAGCGCGGCGCGCTGTTCCGCGAGGTCCTGCTCGACTTCACCGCATTGAAGGTGCTGGATGTAGGGGGCTCGCGCCATTTCTGGGAGAAGCAGGACCCGGCCAATGTCCCGGCAAACCTGACCGTGGTCAATATCGAGGACGATGGGCAGGCGCGATCCTATACCGGTGCCTTCAGCCACGTGCAGGTCATCCTCTATGATGGAAAGCGCCTGCCGTTCGAAGACAGGGCCTTCGATGTCGTCGTCTGCAATTCGGTGATCGAGCACGTGCCCCTGGAGCTGCGCGCCAATCTCGCACGGGAGATAAGACGCGTGTCGCGCTTTTACTTCGTGCAGACGCCGGCCTTCGTCTTCCCGATAGAGCCGCATTTCTTCTGTCCCGCACTGCATTGGTTGCCGCGCGGCCTTGCCCGGCATGCGGTGAGGTTGTCGCCCTGGCGCTTCCTGTCGCGGCCGTCCGAGCAGCACATCAGGGACTATTTCGACGAGATCAGGATCCTGACGCTGAAGGAGTTCCGCGCCTACCTGCCGGGCGCTGCCCTGTCCACCGAACGCGTTCTGGGCGTGCCCAAGTCCTATACGCTCTACGGTGCCTCCGAGTGATGCGGCCGCGCAGGACGCTCGCCGCACTGGCCCTGGCAGTCGCCCTGCTTGCAGCGGGCGGCGCAGCGGGCGACGGCCAGTCTTGGCTCGCCGTGCGGGAAATCTCACTCGAGGTGCCCAGGGGCAGCCCGCTCGACTTTTCGCGCATGCTCCCTTCCGACAGGATCGATGCCAGCCGACGCGTGGTCACTGGCACAGGCGGAAACCTCGCCTTTGCCGACACGCCCGGCAGGCCTGTGCGGTTCCACTGCGCCTCGCTCGCCTGGAGCCCTGCTTCGGGCGGGTTCCCAGACAAGGCCACCACCGATCGCTATGTCCGCCAGCTGGTGCAGAACGGCTACAACATGGCGCGGCTGCTTTTCATCGATGCCAGCCTGATGGTGGGCCGCGTCAAGGATTTCGATTTCGATCCCGAGGTGCTCGACCGGATCCACTATCTGATGGCGGCGCTCAAGCGCAACGGCATCCACTGGATGATCGATGGGATGTCATCCTGGCATGGCGCGTACGGTGGGCTCGAAGAGCGCTGGGATCCCGCCGGAACGTTGAAGCTCGCCGTGCATTTTGATCAGGCCGCGTTCGCCCATTGGCGCCAGTTGCAGCAGCGCTTTCTTGCCCGCGTGAACCCCTATACCGGCATCGCGCCGATCCACGACGAGGCTTTGGCACTCGTCATCCTGGTCAACGAGAACGGCCTCGAATTCGAGAGCGTCGTTCACGACCGTCCAGGCAAGCCCGCCTATGACGCCATGATCGTCCGGTCCTTCAACGGCTGGCTGGCGCGCCGCTATGGGACGACCGAAGCGCTTGCGAAAGCCTGGGGCGATCTTGCGCGCAACGAGCGCCTAGGGGACGGCTCGATCCGCCTCCCTCGCAACCGCTACGTCCACAGTGTCCGCCTGCGCGACCTGCAGGCCTTCTTCATGGAGGTGGAGCAGGACACAGCGGCCAGGATGAGCACGGTTCTGCGCGATCTCGGCTACAAGGGCCTGATCAGCACCTACAACAACTGGCCAACGATCCAGACCGCCAACAGCCGTCGCGGGCTCGAGGCTGTGACGATGAACACCTATCACGACTGGGTCGGCGGCTACGCGCCAGGCAGCAAGCTGCTGCAGACCAGCGCAACGGCCGATGGTGCTAACTTCATCCGCATGATTGCCGCGGCACGCTGGCTCGGCCGGCCTTTCCTCGTCAGCGAATACGACCACGTGTTCTGGAACCGCTACCGCTTCGAGAGCAATGTGCTGATGCCCGCCTATGCCGCGCTGCAGGGTTGGGACGTCGTGTGCCGGCACGCCCATGGTCCCCTCGTGCTAGCCTATGGCGAGCCCTATCCGCACAAGCGGGCCATGCTTCCCTACGCGATCGCCCTCGATCCCGTTGCCAGGGCTGGAGAGACGCTGGCCGCACTGCTCTATCGGCGCGGCGACGTCTCCCCTTCGCGCCTCACGATCCCCTTCCTCGTCCGCGGCGAGGCCGATCTGAGCCGCAACATGCAGGCCCGCGAGCCGGAGGATCTCACCAGACTGGCGCTGGTCGGACGCATCGGGCTGCAGGATGTGGGCAAGGCCGATCGGCCAGTGAGCGTGGTGCAACCGCGCGACAGGAATGATATGGCCGCCCTGATCCGAAGCTTGAGGCAAGGCAAAGCCCTTGCCACCAACAACCCGACCGACCCGCTGCGCGGTGTCTTCCAGAGTGACACCACCGAAATCACGCTCGACGAACGTGCCCAGCAGATCCGCGTGGTAACGCGGGCAACGGAGGCTGTCGCCTATTCGGCTCTGAAGGCGCCGCTTACGCTCGACCTGCTGACAATCAGCCGCGCCAGGGGCGATGCGATGGTGGCGCTGTCGGCGCTCGATCCCAAGCCGTCATTGGCTGAGAGCAACCGTTTCCTGCTCATCTTCGCCACCGATGCCCGCAACACTGGCATGCGCTTCCGCGACCGGGACGAGAAGGTCATCGAGGACTTTGGGACGCTGCCCGTCTTGATCCGCAAGGGCGAGGTCGAATTGCAGCTACGCCGCTCGGCGCGCCACTGGCAGGTCTCCCCGGTCGGCCTCGACGGTCGCGTCAAATCCCCCGTCACCAAAGGCACGGGGCCGGTCGCCTTCCGGCTCAGCAATGATCTCCCATCGGGACCAACGACCTATTTTCTGCTCGAGTTGCAGCCAGATTGAACGTCCTGCGGCCAAGTTCTTGGCGCGTCCCGGTTTCAACTGCCGATGCGCAGTCCAAGCGGCTCCCAGGGATAGGCCAGAGGCCGGACAGGGGGCGAGGCCGGATCCACGCCCGGCAAGGCCGGAGCCGCCACCTCGAACGGCCTCCGCGCCAAAGGCTGAAACGGGTTCTCCGGCTGCACGAAGCGCGGATCGACCGTGACGTCGCACGGATATCGGGCATGGCCTACTGTGCCGGAGAGGTTTGCGCTGCTGCGATGCCTGCCGTGACGCAGACCAGCAGGGCAGCCATGCTGACGCCATGACTGAGGCGCATCAGTCCCGGCGTTCCGATGCTGTGATCGTGCCTGCGTCCGGCCATGGCCCTGCTGTTCATGCCAGAAAGGCGACAGGCGGCGGCGCCGGTCGCTTTGGTTAACAAGGATGGTCAAGGGGACCGTAATCGGCCAGCTCAGCCTGTCTCGACGACCAGGGCTGTGCCTTCGAGCCGCACGATCGTCACGGTCTGTCCGCGCGGCGCGTCGTCGCCGAGCACGCGCCAGACCGTATCGCCGATGCGCACGCGCCCCTCACCATTCACAATGGCGTGGTCGAGGCGGACGGATTTGCCGATCAGGTCACGCGACAGGGAATTGAGCCGTGTCGCGGCGTCCGGGTCGCCATTCTGTCTGCGCGTCACCGCGACGCCTGCGAAAACCGCCGCAATGGCGAGCACGGCGAACAGGATGGCTGATTGCCCCCAGCCCAGCCCGACAGCCGCCACGACAAGGCCGGTGACCAGGGCCGCAAGCCCGAGCCAGATGAAGAACAGCCCCGGCATCAGCAGTTCCACCAGCATCAGCAGCATGCCGGCGATGATCCAGCTCCACGGCCCCAGTGCGATGATGGTGTTGATCATGCGTCGCCTCCGCTGCGGCCGCCGATCGGCCCGTTCGAGGATGGGACGATCGGAACGGTGAGGCCGGAACGCTGTCGCGCACCCGCCTGCTTCGCATCGCCGTCACTGAAAACAGCGCGGGTCAGCTCGGAAATGCCCCCGACCGTGCCGGCCAGCGACGCCATCTCGATCGGCAGGATCACGACCTTCTGGTTCGGCGCTGTGGCGAGCTCGCGGATCGCGCCAATGTATTTTTCGGCGACAAGGAAATTCGCCGCGGCCAGATCACCCTTTGTGATCGCTTCCGAAACGAGGCTTGTGGCTCTTGCCTCCGCTTCCGCCGAGCGCTCGCGCGCCTCGGCATCGCGGAAGGCTGCCTCCTTGCGCCCCTCGGCGGCCAGGATCTGGGAGGCCTTCTCACCCTCGGCCCGCAGGATATCGGCGGCCCGCTTGCCTTCGGCTTCGAGGATGTTGGCCCGCTTTTCGCGCTCCGCCTTCATCTGGCGGGCCATCGCTTCGGCCAGATCGGCGGGCGGCAGGATGTCCCTGATCTCGATTCGGTTGACCTTGATGCCCCACGGCGAGGCGGCCGCGTCAAGCACGCGCAGCAGGCGCTCGTTGATCTCGTCGCGATGCGACAGGAGCTGATCGAGATCCATCGAGCCGACCACGGTCCGGATATTGGTCATCGTCAGGGTGATCAGGGCCAGTTCGAGATTGGAGACCTCGTAGGATGACTTGGCCGCATCCAGCACATTAAAGAAGGCGGCGGCATCGATCTTGACGCCGGCATTGTCCTTGGTGATGGCCTCCTGGCTGGGCACGTCCAGCACCTGCTCCATCACGTTGATCTTGTGGCCGATGCGCTCGACATAAGGAATGATCAGGCCAAGACCGGGGCCGAGCGTGCGCGAATAGCGTCCGAAGCTCTCGACCGTGTAGTTGAAGCCCTGCGGTACGATCCGCACCCCGCGCGCGATGGTGAAGATCACCAGTGCAACGAAGACGATGATGGCGACTTCGAAACCCGACAGCACAAACGGCATCGTAATCCACCCGGCGAGGCCAGCCACACGACGGATGTCGTCACACCAAATGCGGCCTCACCTGACCAGATGGTGATCGTGCCGAACCCCTGCAAGATCGGGCGCAGCCAGCGCGCCGTCAGAGCCAGCCCTTGAGTTCGCGTTCGGTGATCGCCTCGATCACGCGCATGCCCTCGGCCGAGTCGTTCAGGCAGGGAATATAGGCGAAATGCTCGCCGCCATGCTCCATGAAGATCTCGCGGTTCTCGACATCCAGCTCCTCAAGCGTCTCGAGACAGTCCGCCGAAAAGCCGGGCGCAATGATCGCCATGCGCCTGACGCCGCGCTTGGCCAGCGCGGCGACGGTCTCGTCTGTGTAGGGCTTCAGCCATTCATCCGGTCCGAAGCGGGACTGGAATGTCATCTGCAGGCGGTCTTTCGGCCAATCCAGTTCTTCCAGCAGCAGGCGCCAGGTCTTGTGGCAATGGCAGTAGTAGGGGTCGCCCTTCAGCAGATAGTCCTTCAGCGAACCGTGGAACGAGCACAGCACAACCTCCGGCTCGAAATCGAGCTCCACGATCCGTTTGCGGATCGAGTCGCCGAGCGCGCGGATATAGACCGGGTCGTCATGATAAGGCGGCGCAACACGGACGGCCGGCTGCCAGCGCATCTGCATCAGCGCCCGGTAGGCCTGGTCGCAGGCGGTGGCCGAGGTCGGCGCGGCATATTGCGGGTAGAGCGGAACCAGCAGGATGCGGTCGCAGCCCTGTTCCAGCAAGGCCTGCAACCGCCCCTTGACATCGGGGAAGCCGTAACGCATGCCCCAGTCGACGACGACACGCTCGCCGGCGAGCGTGTTCATGCGCAGTTGCAGTTGTTCGGCCTGGCTGCGCGTGATGGTCTTGAGCGGCCCCTCATTGCGCTGCTTGTTCCAGATCGAATCGTAATCCTTGCCCTTCTTGCCGGGGCGGATCGTCAGGATGATCAGGTTGAGGATCGGCCACCATACCCAGCGGCTCGTTTCGATGACGCGCCGATCGGACAGGAATTCCTTGAGATAGCGCCGCATCGACCAGTAATCGGTGGCCTCAGGGGTGCCGAGGTTCATCAGGAGCACGCCGAGCCGCCCTGCCATCACCGGGCGATGGTCATGCGGCAGCCGGACCGGGCTGAGCGGAGAAACCGAAGGCGTTCCTGCCGGAACATTGACGTTCATGGCGATGCTGTCCGTATACCTGTCCGTCACAAATCTCGATAACCGGCGTCTTCTCACTCCGTGCCCACTGCGTCCAGCCCATTTTGCATGGAGCCGGGCGGCGGCACGCGGTCATCGTGTCACGTGCGCGTGATGAATTTAAGGTCTTTACGGCAACGAACCGGAATCAGATGATGCCTTCAACCATCGATCCGTGCCGAGGAGCAGACCATGCCTGCCATGAAAACCGACCTCACACGCCGCAAGGCGCTGGGTTTGCTTGCTGGAACGGGTGCCGCTGTGGCCGCAAGCGGGACCACCGCCCGGGCCCAGGCGCCGCAACCGCGCCTGACGCTGCTGCTGGTCAATGACATCTACAAGCTGGGGGAGGAGCGGGGACGTGGCGGCTATGCGCGCCTCGCCGCCATCGTCAAGGCTGAACGGGCGCGCGGGGTGCCTGTTCTGTTCGCCCATGCCGGCGACTGCTTCTCCCCGTCCCTGATGTCAGGTTTCGATCAGGGCGCGCACATCGTCGAGATGCAGAACAAGCTTGGCATCGACGTCTTCGTTCCCGGCAACCACGAGTTCGACTTCGGCAAGGAGGTCTACGCCAGGCGTATCTCCGAGCAGACCTACCCCACCTTCGCCGCAAACATCCGGGATGCCGCCGGCAACCCGCTGCCGGGCCACACGGACAGCCAGATCTTCGAACGCGGCGGGGTGAAGGTCGGTGTTGTCGGTCTGGCGCTCGAAAACACACCGCAGATCTCAAGCTCCGGTGACATCCGGTTCCTGCCGGTGATGGACACGCTGCGCGCCCAGGTGCGCGCCCTGCGCGCCGGAGGCGCCGACCTGATCGTTGCCGTGGCGCATACGGACCGGCGCGTCGACCATGAGATCCTGCGCTCGCGCCTCGTCGATGTCCTGCTGACCGGCCACGATCATGACCTCGCGATTGCCTATGATGGCCGCAGCGTCATGGTCGAGTCGAGCGAGGAAGGCAACTACGTCACCGCGATCGACCTGACCGTGAACATAACGGGCGAAGGCACGGCCCGGCAGGTGGCCTGGACGCCGACCTTCCGGGTCAATGACAGCAGGGCTGCAACGCCCGACCCGGACATGCTCGCCATCGTCCGGCGCTACGAGGCCGACCTCTCGCGCGAACTCGACGTCGACGTCGCCACCCTTGGCACTGAACTGGATTCCCGCACCGCCTCGGTCCGCTCGGGCGAAACCTCGTTCGGCAATCTGGTCGCGGACGCCCTGCGCGAGACCTCCGGCGCAGACCTGGCCATCACCAATGGTGGCGGCATCCGGGCCAACAAGCAGTATCCCGTGGGTCACAAGCTCACCCGGCGCGACATTCTGAGCGAACTTCCCTTCGGCAACCGCAATGTCGTGACCCAGATCACCGGCAAGGCGATCCGCGCCGCCCTCGAGAACGGCTTCAGCCAGGTCGAACAGCGGGCAGGGCGTTTCCCGCAGGTTTCGGGCATCACGGTCGTCTACAACCCGAAGGCCGCCGCCGGCTCAAGGGTCGTCTCCGTCATGGTCGGCGGCCAGCCGTTGGACGAGACCAAGCTCTACCGCGTCGCCACCAATGACTTCCTGCTGCGTGGTGGCGACGGTTACACCGCGCTGACGCCGCCCGGCGGCGGCGATCTCGACGTGCAGGGCAAGCTCATGGCCAACGACGTCATGAGCCATGCCCGCAAGCTCGGCACCATCACCGCGACGATCGAAGGCCGAATCGTCGTCCAGAACTGATGGGCGCCTATGCGGAGGCCCTCGATGGTTTCCTCACCAGTCCCGCCAGCGCAGGCTGGCGGGATTTGCCGTTCTTCACTGACCGCGAGGCTGGCCGGGTCGCGGGCCGGCTTGATCATCTCGCCAGCGCCGGCGCCATGATCCTGCCGAAGCCGGCCGATGTCTTTGCCGCTTTTGCGCCAGCCCGCCCCGCACAGGTGAGGGTCGTGGTTCTCGGTCAGGATCCGTATCCGACCCCAGGACATGCTCATGGCCTCGCCTTTTCGAAGGCGGGCGACGGCCCCCTGCCCGCCTCGCTGAAGCGAATTCTCCGGGAACTTGCCGATGATCTCGGCATTGCGCCTCCAACCTCGGGCAACCTGAATGGCTGGGCCGGTCAAGGCGTGCTGCTGCTCAACACCGCCTTGACCACCGAGGCCGGCAGGGCTGGACATCACCTCAAACTGGGCTGGCAGTCCCTCACTGATCAGGCGATCGTCGCCGTGAGCAACGGGGCCCGGGCCACGGCCTTCCTTCTCTGGGGTGACAAGGCGCGGGCGCGGCGCGGTCTGGTCGACCCACGCCATCTGGTGATCGAGAGCGCCCATCCCTCGCCGCTGGCCGTGCGCGGCGACTTTCTGGGCTCCCGGCCGTTCAGCCGCGCCAACGCCTTTCTGGTGGCACATGGCGTCGAGCCGGTCGACTGGCTCGCAGGGCTTGGGACGTCGCCCCCTCAGCAATCCTGAAGCCTGCGCCTCTGCCGGCCTGACGCGTCAAAATTCGCCGGATCGAGCCAGGCCATGGACCGCGCCTTCAAGCCCGGCCAATCCGTGTCGATGATGGAAAACCAGGCTGTATCGCGGTTGGCCCCCTTGGCCACCATGTGCTGGCGAAAGACGCCCTCCGGGCTGAAGCCGAAGCGCAGGGCCGCCGCCTTCGAAGGCTCGTTGAGCGTGTGGCATTTCCACTCGAACCGGCGATAGCCAAGCACGTCGAAGGCCTGCGCCGCAAAGAGATACAAGGCCTCGGTGGCGATCCGCGAGCGCGCAATGGCCGGTCCCCACAGGATCGACCCGATCTCGATCACGCCATGCGCTGGATCGATACGCATCAGCGCCTGCCGGCCTTCCGCTCGCCGGGTCGCGCGGTCGATCACGGCCCAGAACATCGGATCGGCCGATGCGGCAGCCTTCGAGAGCCAGGCCTCGAAGGCCGGCCGGTCCATGGGTGGCTCGAACAGATAGCGGAAGCGGGCTTCCGCCCCTTCCGCCATCGAGGCAGCGAACAGGCCATCGGCATGGGCTGCCAGGTCGAGCGGCTCGAGCCGGACGTAGCTTCCTTCGATCACCAAGCGCTCCGGATGCGGCCGCGGTGTCCAATTGGCGAGGTCCGCAGTCATCACGCACCGCTGTCCCAGGGGCTGAAATCACAACTGATCGTCGCGTCGTCGTCCAGTTCCTCGCGGATCAAGGCCATAATGGCGTATCCTTCGGCGATCAGGGCCTGCCTTTCGGTCTCGCTGCCGAAGCTGCGCCCGCCGGCCACATCCGGATCGTGGAGGCCATCGAGAGAATCGACCCATTCCTCGATCCGGTCCGCAAGCTCATCGGACAGGCCGACCTCATCCGCATCTGTCGGCGTGGGCCGTCCACGCGTGTCGATGCTCCACAGAACGGCATCACCCGGCTCACCGGGCTTGAGCAACAGCCGCGCGCTCACATGCGCTCCATGACATCCGTCCGGAAACGGATGCCTTGACGAAGCCGGCGAAATGCCGACAGGAGCGAGCGAGCGTCCATGCTCAGTGATTGTCCCGCGGCAGGCCCTTGGTCTTGTGGATGCGCTGGTATTTGACCGCAGGCTTCAGCACCATGCCGTTGCTGAGCTCGTCGATCATGCCGCGCTGGATCTCCTGCCAGGGTGTCTGGCTCTTGGGGTACTTGTAGCCGCCAGCCTTCTTCAGCGCGGCACGACGCGCATCAAGCTCCTCATCGGAGACCAGGATGTTCGCCGAGCGTTTGTTGAGGTCGATGCGGACGCGGTCGCCGGTCCTCAGAAGCGCAAGACCGCCGCCATTGGCCGCTTCCGGCGACGCGTTGAGGATCGAGGGCGATCCCGACGTGCCCGACTGCCGCCCGTCGCCGATGCAGGGCAGGGCATTGATCCCCTGCTTGAGCAGGTAGGCAGGCGGCCGCATGTTGACGACCTCGGCGGCGCCCGGATAGCCGATCGGCCCGACGCCGCGGATGAACAGCATCGTCTGCGCCGTCAGTTTCAGCGACGGATCGTCGATCCGCTTGTGATAATCCTCCGGCCCGTCAAACACGACCGCTGTTCCCTCGAAGGCGTTCGGATCTTTCGGATTCTGCAGGTAGCGCTCGCGGAACTCCTTCGTGATTACCGATGTCTTCATGATGGCGCTGTCGAACAGGTTGCCCTTCATGTTGAGGAAGCCCGCCTGCTTCATCATCGGGGCGGCAACCGATTTGATCACCCGGTCGTCGCGGACTTCGAAGCCCTTGCAGTTCGCGTAAAGGGTCTTGCCGTTCACGCTCAACGCCGTGTCATTGATCAGACCGGCCTTGATCAGTTCGTTGACCACGGCGGGAACGCCGCCGGCCCGGTAGTACTCCTCGCCGAGAAACTCGCCGGCTGGCTGCAGGTTGACCAGCAGCGGCACGTCATAGCCGTGTTTCTCCCAGTCATCATTGTCGAGCTTGACACCGATATGGCGGGCGATGGCATTGATGTGGACCGGCGCATTGGTCGAGCCGCCGATGGCGGAATTGACCACGATGGCGTTCTCGAAGGCCGCGCGCGTCAGGATCTTCGAGGGGATCAGGTTCTCCCAGACCATCTCGACGATGCGCTTGCCGGTGACATAGGCCATTTCGTGCCGGTCGCGATACGGCGCCGGGATAGCGGCGCACCCCGGAAGCGACATGCCCAGCGCCTCGGCCAGGCTGTTCATGGTCGAGGCTGTGCCCATCGTGTTGCAATGGCCGACCGAAGGCGCGGACGAGGCTACCAGATCAATGAAGCCCGCATCATCGAGCTTGCCGGCCGCATGTTCCTGACGGGCCTCCCACAGGATGGTGCCGGAACCCGTACGCTTGCCATTGTGCCAGCCGTTCAGCATCGGCCCGCCCGACAAGGCGATGGCCGGGATGTCGACGGTGGCCGCGGCCATGATCTGCGCCGGCGTTGTCTTGTCGCAGCCGGTTGTCAGGACCACGGCGTCAATCGGATAGCCGTAGAGAATCTCAACCAGCGACAGGTACTGAAGGTTGCGGTCGAGCGCAGCTGTCGGCCGCTTGCAGGTCTCCTGGATCGGATGGATCGGAAACTCGAACGGCACCCCGCCGGCCTCGCGGATGCCGTCGCGGACCCGCTTGGCCAGTTCGATATGGTGGCGGTTGCACGGCGCGATGTCCGAGCCGGTCTGGGCGATGCCGATGATCGGCTTGCCGGACTGAAGCTCATGCCGCGACAGGCCGTAGTTCATGGTCCGCTCGATGTAGATCGCGGTCATGTCGATGTTGGCCGGATTGTCGAACCACGCCTTTGAGCGCAACTGGCTGGGCTTGATGCGGCGGGTGGATTTGCTGGCCATGATGCGTTGTCTCCCGTTTCATGTTGTTGCATGCCTTGTTTTGCAGCCAAGCTAGCGATTTTGGCGGGCGAGGGAAGTGTTTCCGTCATGCGCCCGCTCTTGCATCGCCCTGCATTTATGTGAACAGAGTTGCGGCAACGGTGCCGCAAAGGGCCACGCACGAGGAACGCTCCATGACCTTGCATCTGGTTGATTCGTTTGGCCGCATCGGCGAGGAGAACGCCTTCGCGGTTCTGGCGCGCGCCACCGAACTGCAACGCGCCGGCAAGGACATCATCAACCTGGGCATTGGACAGCCGGATTTCCCGACCCCGCCGCATATCGTCGAGGCGGCCATCAAGGCCCTGCGCGACGGCGCCCATGGCTACACGCCCGCCACCGGCATCCTGCCGTTGCGCCAAGCCGTCTCGGGCTACATCCACCGCACGACGGGCGCCGAGGTCGACCCCGAGCGCGTGCTGATCGTGCCTGGCGGCAAGGTCACGATGCACATGGCGATCTTGATGTTCGGCGAGCCGGGCGCGGAGATCCTGTATCCCGATCCGGGCTTTCCGATCTACCGCTCCATGATCGAGTTCACCGGGGCGACGCCGATCCCGGTGCCGATCCGCGAGGAGGCCGGCTTCGCCTTCACCGCGGACGAACTGCTCGCGCTGATCACGCCGAGGACGCGCCTGATCATCGTCAACTCGCCGGCCAACCCGACCGGCGGCGTGACGCCCAAGGCCGAGATCGACAAGCTCGTCGCCGGTCTGGCCAAATGGCCGGATGTGGCGATCATGTCCGACGAAATCTACGACGCGCAGGTCTATGACGGCATGGCCCATGTCTCGCTGATGTCCTACCCGGAGATCCGCGACCGGCTGATCCTGCTCAATGGCTGGTCCAAGACCTATGCCATGACCGGCTGGCGCATGGGCTGGTCCGTATGGCCCAAGCCGCTCTATGATGCCGCCCGCAAGCTGGCCGTGAACTCCTATTCCTGCGTCAATGCCGCGGCGCAATGGGCAGGCCTCGCCGCACTCGAAGGCCCGCAGGACGCCGTGCATGCCATGGCGGCGGAATTCGACCGCCGCCGCGGCGCCGTGGTCGCCGGGCTCAACACGCTGCCCGGCGTGAGCTGCATCGCACCGAAAGGTGCATTCTATGCCTTCCCCAACATTTCGAAGACCGGCTGGAAGGCCAAGCCGCTGGCCTCGGCGCTTCTGGAAGACGCGGGCGTCGCCACCATCGGCGGGCCGGATTTCGGCGTCTTCGGCGAAGGCTACATCCGCCTCTCCTACGCCAACTCGCTGCCCAACATCGAAAAGGCGCTGGAGCGGATGGGAGATTTCCTGACCAGGCGCAATGCGGGGTGAACCAGCGCGTCATGGCAAACACAGCGAAGCAATCCAGCGCAACAACCGCCATCGTCCTCCTTCGACAGACCCAGGACGCGACTCATCAGGCCCGCCCCTGGACGTCCTTGCGTTGCGCGATGACAGGTCTCACACGAAGGTGACATCCAGCCCCGGCAGATCGATGCCATGCAGCGCGGTTTGCCAGCGCTGGCCCGGACTGACGGGGAAGGCGCGGGTCAGGGTGCCCGTCGTGATCATCTCGCCCGCCGTCAGCGGCATGGCCTCCGCATCGAGCGCCAGAACGCCGACGAGGTGACGCAGGGCCGACACCGGCCCATCGAGAACATTGACGGCGTGGCCGGTATCCATCAGAGCGCCGTCGCAATTCAGCCGGATCGAAAAGCTCTTGAGCCGTTCCAGCCAGAGCGCATGGTCCGCCTGCGGGATCACCGTGCGCGGGCCGACCAGAAGCCCACCATGCAGCCCAAAGGCGGCGACGCAGTCGGATCCCTTGAACACCCAGCCTGGAAACAGCGATTGCACGATCTCGAAGCCGTGCGCGATCCAGCCGATGCAGCTCATCAGCTCCTGCTCGTCCATGTCCGCTTCGGGAGCGGCGCTCAGGCCGAGCACGATCTCGGGCTCGATCCGCGGCTCGACATAGGATGACAGTGACGCGTCCGACACGGTGCCGGCCACCTCACGGACCGTGGTGTCGTACATCGGCCCGTAGATCGGCTGATGCACGCCGTACTCGTCCCAGATCGTGCGGTTGGTGAAGCCGATCTTGCGGCCGATCACCGTTTCGCCCTGCGCCACCCGCCGGGCCGTGACAGAGCGCGAGATACGATAGGCCTTGGTCGTATCGAACGCCTCGATGCGCCCGCTGAGCGGTGGCATCTGCTGGCGGGATGAGAGGGCGGCAAGGATGTCGTCGGCGAGCAAGGCTGAATTGGGCATATCGTCACAATAGCGCAGCCGGCGCGGATGTCACGCACTGGCCATCCGCATGGTTTGCAGACCCTGGTCCGGACCGCATTCACATGTGCAGCGCGCGTTTGTCCACCGCGAGCGCCGCTTCCTTCACCGCCTCCGACAAGGTCGGATGGGCATGGCAGGTGCGGGCCAGATCCTCGGACGAGCCGCCGAACTCCATCAGCACGGCGCACTCATGGATGAGGTCGCCTGCGTTCGGACCGATGATGTGCACGCCGAGCACCCGATCGGTGGCGGCGTCCGCCAGCACCTTCACGAAGCCCTCGGAGCGGCGCATGGCGCGGGCGCGGCCATTGGCCGTGAACGGGAACTTGCCGGACTTGTAGGCCACGCCCGCAGCTGTCAGCTCTTCCTCGGTGTGACCGACGGAGGCCACCTCCGGCATGGTGTAGACCACGCCGGGAATGACGTCATAGTTCACGTGGCCCGCCTTGCCGGCGAGGATTTCGGCGATGGCCACGCCCTCATCCTCGGCCTTGTGTGCCAGCATCGGGCCCTTGACCACATCGCCGATGGCGTAGACGCCCGGCACATTGGTTTCATAGTGGTGGCCGATCGTGATCCGTCCGCGCTCCATGGCGACGCCGGCGGCGTCCAGCCCAAGCCCGTCCGTGTTCGGCCTGCGACCGACCGCGACCAGCACGACGTCGGCCTCCATGACCGTCGCCTCACCCGCTGCGGCAGGCTCGACGCTGACCTTGCAGCCGCCCTTGCCCCGTTCAACCTTGGTGACCTTGGAGGACAGGTGAAACGCCATCCCCTGCTTTTGCAAGATGCGCTGGAAGGCCTTGGCCACCTCGGTGTCCATTCCAGGCAGAATCCGGTCAAGATACTCCACAACCGTGATCTGCGCTCCGAGCCGGCCCCAGACCGAACCAAGTTCCAGTCCGATCACGCCCGCACCGATGATCAGGAGCTTGCCGGGCACCTTGCCAAGTGCGAGTGCCCCGGTCGAGGTCACCACGACCGTCTCGTCGATGGTGATGCCCGGCAGGTTGGCCGGTTCCGAGCCGGTGGCGATGACGATGTTCCTTGTCTCCAGCACCTGCATGGTCCCGTCATCGGCCTTCACCTGCACCTTTCCGGCGCCCAGGATGGTGCCGAGGCCGTGGAAGGCGTCGACCTTGTTCTTCTTGAGCAGGAAGGCGACGCCGTTGACATTGGCGTCGACCGTCTCCTGCTTGTGCTTCATCATGCCCTTGAGATCGAGCCTGGGCTTCGACACCTGGATGCCCAGCGCCTCGAAGCCGTGACCAGCCTCCTCGAACATCTCGGAGGCGAACAGCATGGCCTTGGACGGGATGCAGCCGACATTGAGGCAGGTGCCGCCATGGGTCTTGCGCTTCTCAACCACGGCCACCTTCAGGCCAAGCTGGGCTGCGCGGATGGCGCAGACATAGCCGCCGGGGCCGGTGCCGATGATGATCAGGTCGTAGGACATGGTGTCGATCTCCGAAACGTCAGGGCCGCGCACTGGCCGCGCGGTTGCCAAGAATGAAAAGCCACAGGCAGCCGCCCCAGGTCAGCGCCATCGCGCCCCAGTCCACAAGCTGCATCGGATGGATGAACGGGTTGAGCACCGAGATCGTGCCCATGCGCGGCAGCATCACGAAGCTCAGGATCATCGCGGCGAAAGCAGGAATGGTGGCCCAGCGCAGCTTGCCGATGACAAGGCACAGGATGGTGACGCACAGCAGTCCTGTCATGCCGAGCGGCAGCATCCCGGCAACGTAACTGTGCTGGAAATAGAAGGTGTGGATCGAGTCCCACAGCACGAAGGCGCCCGGTCCGAGGCCGGCCCAGGTGCCGGCCTGCAGGAGGGCGGCGATCAGGAGCACAAGCATGAGAAGCCAGCGACGCGGTGGCTTCGACGTCAATGGCGCACGGTTCACCGGGCATCCTTCCCACAATCCTCATCCTGAGCGGCGCCTAAGGATGAACTCCGGTTGGTGACAGTGGATCCGCTGCAGTTCCATCCTTCGCGCCGCTCAGGATAAGGAGCGCAGCGTCTGGTCAGCTCACAAATCCATCACCAGCCGCGCCGGATCCTCGAGGCTTTCCTTGACGCGCACGAGAAAGGTCACGGCTTCCTTGCCGTCGATGATGCGGTGATCGTAGCTCAGCGCCAGATACATCATCGGGCGGATCACGATCTGCCCGCCAACCACCATGGGCCGCTCCTGGATCTTGTGCATGCCAAGGATGGCGCTCTGCGGCGCGTTCAGGATCGGGGTCGACATCAGCGAGCCGTAGACGCCGCCATTCGAGATGGTGAAGGTGCCGCCCTGCATTTCCTCGATTTTCAGTGCGCCATCACGGGCGCGCCTGCCAAAATCGGCGATGGTCTTTTCGACGCCGGCGATGCCAAGCGCATCGGCCTCGCGCACCACCGGCACGACAAGCCCCTTCTCGGTACCGACAGCGACGCCGATATGATAGTAGTTCTTGTAGATGATGTCGGTGCCGTCGATCTCGCCATTGACGGCGGGGAGTTCCTTCAGTGCCTGCACGCAGGCCTTCACGAACAAGCCCATGAAGCCAAGCTTCACGCCGTGCTTCTTCTCGAACAGATCCTTGTACTGGTTGCGCAGCGCCATGACGCTGGTCATGTCGACCTCGTTGAAGGTCGTCAGCATCGCCGCGTTCGACTGTGCTTCCTTCAACCGGCGCGCGATGGTCTGGCGCAGCTTGGTCATCTTCACGCGCTCTTCGCGCGAGGCGTCATCGACGGCGACCGGCGCACGGACCACGATCGGCGCAGGCGCGGCGGCTGCCGCGACCGGCGGGTTGGCGATCGCCGCCAGCATGTCGCCCTTGGTGACGCGGCCATCCTTGCCGGTGGCAGGCACGGAGGCAGGGTTGACGCCGCTCTCGACAGCCAGACGTGCCACCGCAGGCCCTGAATCGGCCGCCTTGGCGGCAGCGGCCGGCGCACGAGCGGGAGCAGCAGGTTTCGGGGCCTCGCTCTTCTGTACGGCAGCAGGCGCTGCGGCAGCAGCCGCGCCGCCTGCGGTGATCATGCCGAGCAGGGCCGCAACCCCGACCGTCTCGCCTTCCTTGGCGACGATTTCGCCCAGCACGCCGGCAGCCGGCGCGTTGACCTCCAGCGTCACCTTGTCGGTTTCGAGTTCGACCAGCGGCTCATCCGCCCTGATGGCGTCGCCGGGCTTCTTGAACCATTTGCCGATCGTGGCTTCGGTGACGCTTTCGCCGAGGGTAGGGACGCGGATTTCGGTGGCCATGACAATCAGCCCTTGTGCAACGTGGGATTGAAGACGGGATCAGGCGGCGAAGGCTTCGTCCATGAAGGCCTTGAGCTGGGCCAGGTGCTTGGACATCAGGCCCGTCGCGGTGGCGGCGGAGGCGGGGCGACCGACATAGCGCACGCGCTTGGCCTTGGCGCCCGAATGGCCCAGAACCCATTCCAGATAGGGCTCGACGAAGCTCCACGAGCCCATGTTCTTCGGCTCTTCCTGACACCAGACCAGATCGGCTCCCTTGAAGCGGGCCAGTTCGGTCGCCAGCGACTTCAGCGGGAAGGGATAGAGCTGTTCGACGCGCAACAGGTAGATGTCGTCGATCCCACGCTTCTCGCGCTCCTCGTAAAGGTCGTAGTAGACCTTGCCGGTACACAGCACGACGCGCCGGATCTTGGCATCCTTGGCGAGCTTGATGGCTTCACCCTTGCGGGTCTCGGCATCGTCGCACAGCACGCGGTGGAAGGTCGAGCCTTCGGCAATGTCCTTCAGGTCGGAGACACAGCGCTTGTGGCGCAGCAGCGACTTCGGCGTCATCAGGATCAGCGGCTTGCGGAACTCGCGGTTCAGTTGCCGGCGCAGGATGTGGAAGTAGTTTGCGGGGGTCGAGCAGTTCGCCACCTGCATGTTGTCCTCGGCGCACATCTGCAGGAAGCGTTCCAGGCGGGCCGACGAGTGCTCGGGTCCCTGGCCTTCATAGCCGTGCGGCAACAGGCAAACGAGGCCCGACATGCGCAGCCACTTGCGCTCGCCCGACGAGATGAACTGGTCAAACAGGACCTGCGCGCCATTGGCGAAGTCGCCGAACTGGGCTTCCCAGCAGACCAGCGCGTTGGGTTCGGAGAGCGAGTAGCCGTACTCGAAGCCCAGCACCGCCTCCTCGGAGAGCATCGAGTTGATGACTTCGTAGCGCGCCTGTCCGTCGCGGATATGGTTGAAGGAGGTGTGGCGCCCCTCTGTTTCCTGATCGATCAGCACCGAATGGCGGCTTGAGAAAGTGCCGCGCTCGCAATCCTGGCCCGAGAGCCGGACCGGATGCCCTTCGAGCATGAGCGACGAGAAGGCCAGCGCCTCGCCGGTGGCCCAGTCGATGCCTTCGCCGGTCTCGATCGCCTTCTTGCGGTTGTCGAGGAAGCGCTGGATCGTCTTGTGCATCGTGAACCCGGCGGGAACCGCCGTGATCCTGTCGCCGATCTCGCGCAGTGTTGCGGCCGGCACACCGGTCGCTCCCGCCCGCGGATCGTCGGCGTCCTCCTTGATGGCCTTGAGGCCGGACCATTTGCCGTCGAGCCAGTCAGCCTTGTTGGGTTTGTAACCGGAGGCGATCTCGAACTCGTTCTCGAGGCGGTTCTTCCACTCGGCCTTCATCGCGCCGATGTCGGCTTCGGTCACCACGCCTTCCGCCATCAGCTTCGCGCCGTACAGTTCGAGCGTCGACTTGTGGCCGCGGATCTTCTTGTACATCAGCGGCTGGGTGAAGCCCGGTTCATCCCCCTCGTTATGGCCGAAGCGGCGATAGCACCACATGTCGATCACGACCGGCTTATGGAACTTCTGCCGGAACTCGGTGGCCACCTTGGCGGCGAACACCACCGCTTCGGGGTCATCGCCGTTCACATGGAAGATCGGCGCTTCGACCATCTTCGCCACGTCGGACGGATAGGGCGAGGAGCGCGAGTAGCGCGGATAGGTCGTGAAGCCGATCTGGTTGTTGATGATGAAGTGGATCGAACCGCCCGTGCGATGACCCTTCAGCCCCGACAGCCCGAGGCACTCGGCCACCACGCCCTGCCCTGCAAAGGCCGCATCGCCATGGATCAGCAGCGGCATCACCTTGGTGCGCTCGACGATGTCGCCATGCTGGTCCTGCTTGGCACGGACCTTGCCGAGCACGACCGGATCGACGATCTCGAGATGCGACGGGTTCGGCGTCAGCGACAGGTGGACCTTGTTATTGTCGAATTCGCGGTCGGACGAGGCGCCGAGGTGATATTTCACGTCGCCCGAGCCTTCCACATCGTCCGGCGCGGCGGAACCACCCTTGAACTCATGGAACAGGGCGCGATGCGGCTTGCCCATCACCTGCGTCAGCACGTTCAGGCGGCCGCGATGTGCCATGCCGAGGACGATGTCCTTGACCCCGAGATTGCCGCCCCGCTTGATGATCTGCTCGAGCGCCGGGATCAGCGCCTCACCGCCATCGAGGCCGAAGCGCTTGGTGCCGGTATACTTGAGATCGATAAACTTCTCGAAGCCTTCGGCCTCGACCAGCTTGTTCAGAATGGCGCGCTTGCCTTCCTTGGTGAAGGCGATTTCCTTGTCGGGACCCTCGATGCGCTCCTGGATCCAGGCCTTCTGGGCCGCATCCGTGATGTGCATGAACTCGACGCCCATCGTCTGGCAATAGGTGCGGTTGAGCACCGCCAGCATTTCGCGGATGGTCGCGAACTCCATGCCAAGCACGTGGTCGATGAAGATCTTGCGGTCGAGATCCGCCGCCGAGAAGCCGTAGGACGAGGGATCGAGCTCCTCATTGGCTTTCTTCGCCTCGATGCCGAGCGGGTCGAGATCGGCATGCAGATGGCCGCGCATGCGGTAGGCGCGGATCAGCATCAGCGCGCGGACGGAATCGCGCGTCGCCTGCTGGACGTCGGCCTGCGAGAGCTGCACGCCCTTGGCCTCGGCCTTGCCCTTGAGCTTGTCGCCGACGACCTTCTCGACAACGGCCCAGTTGCCGTCGAGCGCCGAAATCAGCTCGCCATTGGCGTGGATCGGCCAGTTCGGCTTCTGCCATGATGCGCCGCGGGCCTCCTTGGCCGCGTCGCCGGGCTCATCGCGGAGCGCTGCGAAGAAGGCCTGCCAATCCGCGTCCACCGATGCCGGATTCGACTGGTAGCGCGCGTACAGATCCTCGATGTAGGCGGCATTGCCGCCATAGAGGAACGAAGTCTGGGCGAACACGTCGTTGGCGTCCTGGCGTCCCATGGGTATCTCCCGCATCTCTTCGTCGCTGCGCCGGCGTCATCCCCGGCGTCGCGGAACGCGACGGGACGGGAACCCGGCTCTGGTCAGTTGCAAGGGAAAATCCCCGTCCCTCGCCTTCGGTGCGCCGGAGTGGCCGCCGGCGCGTGTTGCAGTTCAGCCCTTCAGCACCTCGACCAAGGTCTTTCCAAGGCGCGCCGGTGACGGCGACACCCGGATGCCGGCGGCTTCCATCGCCGCGATCTTGTCTTCCGCGCCGCCCTTGCCGCCCGAGATGATGGCGCCGGCATGGCCCATGCGGCGGCCCGGAGGCGCCGTGCGGCCCGCGATGAAGCCGACCATCGGCTTCTTGCGGCCGTGCCTGGCCTCGTCCTTGATGAACTGGGCGGCGTCTTCCTCGGCGGAGCCGCCGATCTCGCCGATCATGATGATCGAGGTGGTCTTTGGATCGGCGAGGAACATCTCCAGCATGTCGATGTATTCGGTGCCCTTGACCGGATCGCCGCCGATTCCGACCGCCGTGGTCTGGCCGAGGCCTTCGCGCGTGGTCTGGAAGACGGCCTCATAGGTCAGGGTGCCGGAGCGCGAGACGATGCCGACCGAGCCGGGCTTGAAGATGTTGGCCGGCATGATGCCGATCTTGCTTTCGCCTGCGGTGACGACGCCCGGGCAGTTCGGTCCGATCAGGCGTGTCTTGGAGCCGACCAGCGCCCGCTTGACCTTGATCATGTCGGTCACCGGGATGCCCTCGGTGATGCAGACCGCAAGCGGCACTTCCGCGTCGATCGCCTCGAGGATCGCATCCGCTGCGCCCGGTGGCGGCACATAGATCACGGTCGCGGTCGCACCGGTGGCGGCCACCGCTTCCTGCACCGTGTCGAACACGGGCAGGCCCAGATGGATCAGGCCACCCTTGCCCGGCGAGGTACCGCCGACCATCTTGGTGCCATAGGCGAGCGCCTGCTCGGAGTGGAACGTGCCATTCTTGCCGGTGAACCCCTGGCAGATGACCTTGGTGTGTGTGTCGATGAGGATGGACATACGTTTCCCTGTCAGGCGTCAGTGAGGGCTAAAGGGGTTGATGACCTTGACCGGGCCATAAACCTGGCCGTGGTTGAGGTCTTCCGTGCAGAGGACCGGCGCGCCCAGCTGCTCCGCAGCGGCGATGATGGCGGCGTCGTCATCCATAATCTGGTCGCAGCGGGCATAGACGATGCCGGTTTGCACCAGCGCTGCGTCGACTGGGACCAGCAGAAAGCTCGACAGCGCCTCGATCCAGCGATCAGTTTCGTCGGGGCGGCAATCACCCGCGCCTTCTCCAGAACGCCCTCGTCGATGGCCAATATGATATTCTTGGTCATGGTGTTCTCTCCCGCACCGCGAACGCCGGATACGTGAAGCTGTGTGGCAAGACGATGGCTCTATCGACGCGAACAGCAAGTCCAGCCGCCGGGGCGAAAATGCCCTTGCAGATGCACTTCGTGTTCTTGTTGATGAGGATTGACATTGGCCACTCGCAGTTCTTGTTTTTAAGCTTTTGTTTTTGAAACATTCCGACGATGACTATTGCTGAAGTCCATATTACCAGAAGAAACAAGACCGGAACAATCGAAATAGCGATCACCAATCCCATCCCACCAGCATCATAACCCCCACCTTTGAAATCTCCGAAACAGCTGAGAGCAATAAAACCCGGCGTTGAGGTGACAATCAAGCCAACAATCCAGAGCAGTAAAAGCGATAAACCACGATTTTCTAGTACATTGAACACAAATCAACTTACAAAAATTCCGAAGAAACCGAATGCCGCTCAAGCCAATTCCATGTCTCAGCCCTTTACGGCCTTGACGATCTTCTGGGCCGCATCATCGAGGTCATCCGCCGGGATGACGTTGAGCCCTGACTCGCGGATGATCTTCTTGCCTTCCTCGACATTGGTGCCTTCGAGGCGCACGACCAGCGGGACCTGAAGGCCGACAGCCTTGACCGCGCCGATCACGCCGCGCGCGATCACGTCGCACTTCATGATGCCGCCGAAGATGTTGACGAGGATGCCTTTCACCTGCGGGTCTGCGGTAATGATCTTGAAGGCCGCCGTGACCTTCTCTTCGGAAGCGCCGCCGCCGACATCGAGGAAGTTGGCGGGCTCGGCCCCGTAGAGTTTGATGATATCGAGCGTCGCCATGGCAAGGCCCGCGCCGTTGACCATGCAACCGATTGTCCCGTCGAGTGCGATGTAGGCGAGGTCGTATTTCGAGGCTTCGATTTCCTTGGCGTCTTCCTCGGTGATGTCGCGCAGCGCCACGATCTTGGGATGGCGGTAGAGCGCGTTGGAATCGAACGAGATCTTGGCGTCGAGGCACTTCAGCTGGCCATCCTTGGTGATGATCAGCGGGTTGATCTCGAGCATTTCCATGTCGGTGGCCGTGAAGGCCGTGTAGAGCTGGCCCACCAGCTTCTCGGCCTGCTTGGCCAGATCGCCCGACAGGCCCAGCACCTTGGCCACCTTGCGGCCATGCAGTGGCATCACGCCTGTGACCGGATCGACCGAGAAGGTCACGATCTTCTCAGGCGTGTCGTGCGCCACATCCTCGATGTTCATGCCGCCTTCTGTGGAAACCACGAACGCGATGCGGCTGGTTTGCCGGTCGACCAGCATCGACAGGTAGAACTCCCGCGCGATGTCCGAACCGTCCTCGATGTAGAGCCGGTTGACCTGCTTGCCGGCAGGGCCGGTCTGGATCGTCACCAGCGTGTTGCCGAGCATCTCGGCCGCATGGGCCCTGACCTCATCGATCGACCTGGCGAGGCGCACGCCGCCCTTCGAACCGGCGGGGAGTTCCTTGAATGTGCCCTTGCCGCGGCCACCCGCATGGATCTGGCTCTTGACCACGTACAGAGGGCCGGGCAACTGCCGCGCCGCCGCGTCCGCCTCTTCGACCGTGAAGGCGGGAAAGCCCTTGGAGACCGGCGCGCCGAACTCCTTGAGAACGGCCTTGCCTTGATATTCGTGGATGTTCATGTCGAGTTCCTTGGGATGGGACGGGCGGCTACTGGCGGTGGACGAACTGGCTTCTTGGCGCACCGGCCGATCCGGGGCCCTTCAACCGAAGGCCTACGCCCGTACCTTAATCGTTCAGTGACGGATCGATGGCCCTGCAGGCGTCGATCAGGCCCGTGACCGAGGCCACCGACTTGTCCATCATCGCCTGCTCGGCCTTGTTCAGCTTGATCTTGACGATGCGCTCGACGCCCTTTTCGCCGATCACGACCGGAACCCCGATGAACATGCCCTTCACGCCATAGGCCCCGTTGAGGTAGGCGGCGCAGGGCAGGACGCGCTTGTGGTCCTTCAGGTAGCTTTCCGCCATGGCAATGGCGGAGGCCGCCGGCGCATAGAAGGCCGAGCCGGTCTTCAGCAGGTTCACGATCTCGCCGCCACCCTTGCGGGTCCGCTCGACGATGGCGTCGACCTGCTCCTGGCTGATCCACTTCATCTTGACCAGATCAGGCAGCGGCACGCCGCCGACGGTGGAGTAACGCACCAGCGGCACCATGTCGTCGCCATGGCCACCCAGCACGAAGGTCCTGATGTCCTTGATCGAAACGCCGGTGGCGTCCTCGAGGAAGTAGGCCATGCGGGCTGAATCGAGCACGCCGGCCATGCCGACGATCTTGTTGGGCTTGACGCCGGAGAACTTCTGCAGCGCCCAGACCATCGCGTCGAGCGGGTTGGTGATGCAGATCACAAACGCTTTCGGCGCGTACTGCTTGATGCCTTCGCCCACCGCCTTCATCACCTTGAGGTTGATGGCGACGAGGTCGTCGCGGCTCATGCCGGGCTTGCGCGGCACGCCGGCGGTGACGATCACCACGTCGGCGCCGGCGATGTCGGCGTAGTCGTTGGTTCCCTTGTAGAGCGCATCGAAGCCATCGACAGCGGAGGATTCGACCAGATCGAGTGCCTTGCCCTGGGGAAGGCCCTCCGCGATGTCGAACAGGACAATGTCGCCGAGCTCCTTGAGTCCGGCGAGATGGGCGAGCGTGCCCCCGATTTGTCCGGCGCCGATGAGCGCAATCTTCTTGCGGGCCATGTGAACAGTTTCCCCTTCAGGACAGGATGGCCGGCCGATCTCTGGAGAATGGCGGCCGGCAGGATGGACACAGTGCGCCGCCTAGGACAGGTGCGCGAAACCGGCGCCTTAGTGACTCAAGGAAATGTGCGAGGCAAGCCGGCGATCCAGGCCGAATGGGCCTGAACAGCGGCGTCAACGGCAGCCTGAACCGATTGAAAATGCTTGAATTTCATGAACTTGCGGATTCGCATCCGCAAAGTGTGAACGCATCGTAAACGCGAAAAAAATCGTTACGAATTACATTAATTGTAATTTGTTATGTAGACATTTCAGATCGCCCCGCTCGCCAGCGACCGCAGCAGCACGCGGACGACGGCGCCGAGTCGCTGGTCGAACTGCGATTGCGGCACGTCGGCCTCCAGTTCGACCGCAAGGGGATGTGTGAAGCGGAAGCAGATGTCGAGCACGAAGGCCGCGGCCTGCTCGCGGTCGCGCGGCTCGAAGGCGCCCGAAGCGACGCCCTCTTCGATCACCCGGTCGATCAGGCCGCGGACCCTGAGCCGATGCCGCCGGGTGATGGCCCTGCGCTTCACGGTGGCGTCCCGGAATGCAGCATAGAGCGAGGGATTCTCGGACAGGCCATCGCGATTCGCCCGTGCCAGCGCCAGGATCATCCGCTCCAGCTTGTCGTCGGACGGATCAGGCCCGTCGGCGATGTCGCTCAACCGCGTCTCGACGGACTTGATCCAGGCATCGACGACAGCGTCGATCAGCGCCTCCTTCGACGGGAAATAGCGGTAGACATTGGCATGCGTCATGCCGGCCGCCTCGGCAATCGCAACCACCGTCAGCCGCTTCGCGCCCATGAGCCTGAGATGCTCCGAGGCCAACGCCAGCAGCCGCATGTCGGTTGGTTCCCGGGCTGGCGGATGCGGCGCCATCAGGTTTCGACCAGTCCCGTCGTGCTGCTGCCCGCAGCGGCGCCCGGCCGGCCGTGGGCCAATGCAAGATAGTCGCTGCCGCGCATTTCGATCAGCCGCGACGCGGTGCGGTCGAAGGCGAACGCCTCTGCGCCATCGTCGGCGGCGTAGAGCTGATGCGGTTCGGCTGCGGCCGAGATGATCAGCTTGACGCGGCTGTCGTAGAGCGTGTCGATCAGGATGATGAACCGTCGGGCCTCATTGCGGTTCTCGAAGCTGAGGACCGGCACATCATCAAGCAGAAGCGTGTGAAACCGCCGGGCCAACTCGCCGTAGTCCTGCGCGCCATAGGCTCTGCCGCACAGATCCTGAAACGTCGCGCGCGCCACCCCGAACGCGGCCTCGGCGATCGCAAGCCGATGACCCTTCACCTCGAGCGTGACGGCGTCGCCCCGCGCCTGTCCGGTCAGCCTGAGGAAGGCCGTATCCATCGCCGCCAGGGCGCCAGGCCCCAGGGGCCTGTGGTAAACCGGGCTTCCGGCAAGTTTTTCGAGGCGAAAATCGGTGCGCGCATCAAGTCTCACCACATCGACGCGCGCTGACAACTCCGCGATGAAGGGCAGGAACAGGCTCCGGTTCAGCCCGCCTTCATACAGATGGACAGGCTCAACATTCGATGTCGCCACCAGAATGACGCCCTCCGCGAACAGCGCCGAGAACAGGCGGCCAAGGATCATGGCATCGGCGATGTCGGTGACCGCGAATTCGTCGAAGCACAGCAGCTTCGTCTCCGCGGCGATGGCCCTCGCGGTCGGGCCGATCGGGTCGCCATCCTTGATCTCGCCCAGTTTCACCTTCTGGCGGAAGGCATGGATGCGCTCGTGCACATCGGCCATGAAGACATGAAAGTGCGCCCGGCGCTTCGGCGTTGTCCTCACACGGGCAAAGAACATGTCCATCAGCATGGTCTTGCCGCGCCCCACCGAACCCCAGATATAGAGCCCTTTCGGTGCTGCTTCGGTCTTGGCCTTGCCAAAGAGCCAGCCCAGGGCGCGGCCCTTGCTGGCCAACGCCAGCTGGTTCAGCCCCTCCGCGAGGTCTTCAAGCCGGTGCACCAGGGCGACCTGCGCTGGGTCGCGACCGATCGCGCCGCTGGCCACCAGCGCGTCGTAATGATCAGGCAACGATATCACGGCGGAGTTTGGCAAGACGGGGCCTTGGCGGGGTCAGTCCATCGGATGTGCGGCGGGAGCATTGCGCATAAAGGTGAACACCGGCTTCATGGGAGGGTCATGTGCCGATCGGTCCCCGACAGCCGCGCGCGCATCGCCGCAAGCACGCCGGACCTGACCCTGATAGCCTGACTTGGCCCCCACGACAACGCGGCCTCGCCCAGGATCCGTGCTGACCTTGAAGGCGATGCTGCCTTGCACACGATCACAATGATCCAGGGAGTCGTTTGACCAATTGCGGCGCCAGCCCCGCTCAAGGGGCAGCGCATTTCGCGAGGAGGACGACAGACATGAGGCCGACACAATCCAGCGGCCAATCAGGGGGCGATCCCGCTCGCCACGCCATCCGCAAGCTCTGGCCGCACGAACGCAGGCTTGACATCGCCGATCTCACGCGGCTGGGCCGCCGGTCGGGCATCAACCGCTTCGGCATGCGGATGACCGATGAAGCGCTGGCCCGTTATGCCGGTCACAGCTTCTGGGTCGGCGGCATCGTGCACACCTTGTCGAGGGCGGATTGGTCCGCGCAGCGGGCGAATTGCAGGGCCTGCTCTCATTCCCGCGCATATCGGCCGAAGCGGCCTTCAGCGTCGAGGAAGGCTGGCGCCGGCGCGGCATTGGCGGACAGCTGTTTGCTGTCTGCCGTGAACCGCGCTCTGCCAGCGCTCGACATCATGGGCCACCCCGGCAACCATGCGATTCTGGCGCGCGCCTTGACCTCAGGTCGCCCTCCACCTTGCTGGATGAGGCCATGGGCGGCGCATCCGCCGCCGTGTCGTCGATGCGCGATCTGCGGCGCAGCTTCGCGGACCCTTGAGCCGCCGGACCGGCTCGATCCATTTGCCCCGGCTTTGCGTAAACCGAAGGTCGGAGGCTGAAGGATCCGCGCGATGACGATTGCCCTCTGGTGCGTGCTTGTGGCGGGTGTTCTGCCGGTTCTGGCAGTGGGAATTGCCAAATGGGGCACCACGCTCGACAATAACCATCCGCGCGATTGGGCCAGCGGCCTCAGCGGCTATCGCAGGCGCGCCTATGCCGCGCACCACAACGCCTACGAAGCCTTTCCCTTCTTTGCAGCCGCAGTTCTGGCTGCGGCCGTGATGCAGGCCCCTCAGGGTCCGGTGAACGCGCTGGCCTTCGTCTTCATCGCCGCGCGGCTGGCCTATCTCGCGGCCTATATCACCGACAGGGCCACGCTGCGCTCCGTGCTCTGGGTGATCGGCTGGGCAGCCACGCTGGCCATCTTCACTGCAGTGCTGTGGGCGGGTTGACCGCTATCAGGCATTTGCCAGTTGCGACCGGCGGGCCCATTTTGTCGTGCGCGCTTCGACCAGATCGACGATCACGACGAGAAATACACCGAGGATCGCCAGCACGATCAGGGCTGCGAAGATCAGCGGCACGTTGAAATCGGCAGAGGCGCGGGTGATCAGGTTGCCGAGGCCCACATTCGAGGCATTCTGCTCGCCGATCACGGACCCGACATAGGCCAGCGTGATCGACACCTTGAGCGCGCCGAACAGGTAGGGCAAGGAGCGTGGAATCCCCACCTTCCACATGATGTCCAGTCGGTTTGCGCCAAGGGCCTTCATGACGTCTTCGGTTTCAGGTTCGATCGTCGCAAGGCCCGTTGCCATGTTCACGACGATCGGGAAGAAGGAGATCACGAAGGCGGTGAGCACGGGCGGGAGCCAGCCGACGCCAAACCAGATCACCAGAATGGGGACGACGGCGACCTTCGGAATCGAATTGAAGCCCACAAGCAGCGGGTTGAGCCCTGCGTAGAGCACGCGCGACGAGCCAACGATCAGGCCGAGCAGGATGCCGAACACAACAGACAGGCCAAATCCGGCCGATGTCATCCACAGCGTGTGCAGCGCATTGCGCCAGAGCGGACCCTGGAACTGCACCATCGCGGCCCAGATGGCCGATGGTGGAGGCAGGACAAAGGTGGAGACCTTGAGGGCGCGGCAAGCCACTTCCCAAAGAACGAAGAAGGCGATCGTGAACACATAGGGCGCCAGGCGCAGGATGTTGGTGCGGCTCATCTCAGGCAGCCACCCGTGCGCTGCGGATCTGTTGGCGCAGATCCTGGACGATGTCGGCAAAGGCGTGGCTGTAGGTGACCTCGAGATCGCGCGGACGCGGCAGATTGACCTCGCGCTCGGCAAGGATGCGGCCGGGGCGCGAACTCATGCAGAACACGCGGTCAGACAGGAATGCGGCCTCACGCAGGTCATGGGTCACGAGAATGACGGTGAACCCGCGCTCCGCGTGCAGATCGCGCACCACGCACCACAATTCCTCGCGCGTGAACGAATCGAGCGCGCCGAACGGCTCGTCCAGCATCAAGAGCTTCGGCTCGTGGATCAGGGCGCGGCACAGCGAGGCGCGCTGCTGCATGCCCCCGGAGAGCTGCCAGGGAAACTTCTCGCCAAGCCCCGCAAGACCGACAGAGCGCAACAGGTTCTCGGCGCGCGCGACATAGTCATGCTTGTGCCGCCGAAAGCGCGAGCGGTGCGGCTGGACGATCTCGAGCGGCAGGAGAAGATTGTCGAGAACCGTCCGCCACGGCAGCATGACCGGGTTCTGGAAGGCCATGCCGGTGATCTTGAGTGGCGCGTGCACTTCCCCGCCATCAACCACGACCGAGCCGCTCTTCGGAAACTGCAGGCCGGTGGCCAGTTTCATCATGGTCGACTTGCCGCAGCCGGAAGGCCCGACGATGGCGGCAAACTCGCCTTCCCTGACGCGCACTGTCAGGTCTTCGACCGCCGGCGTACCGTCGCCTCCGCCATAGACATGGGTTACGCCCTGAACATCAACGAAGTAACCCATCACGCCTCACTTCTGGTGGCCGGGAGCGGACCCCGATTGCTGCGGCAGGGGTCCGCGCCCGGTTTGCGTTGAACGCAGACCTCACATGGCGCGGTCGGAAGCACCGGGCAGGAAGCTGTCGACGAAAGCGTCGCCGGCCTTGGCCTTGTCCTTGAACGTAAAGGTCAGCCCGATCTGATCAAGCGCGCGGACCCAGCGGGCGCGGTCGATGCCGCCAAAGCCATTGGCCTTGACCCAGGGAGTCATCACATTCTGGTCCAGCGTCATCTTCAGACGCTCGGTCTCGGTCTCGAGCCGCGCCACATCGTTACGCTTGATCACCAGCGCCGCGCCGGCAGCCGGATCCCTGACCGTGTCGCGCACGCCCTTGGTCAGGGCCCGCAGGAAGCCGCGGACGGCGTCGGGCTTCTCGGCGAGGAACTTCGGCGAGACCATGATGACGTTGCCATAAAGTTCAACGCCATAATCGGCCATCAACATGGTGACGATGTCATCGACCGGCACGCCGCGCGACTTCACGTTGATATAGGACGAGTTCGCGAAGCCGAACACGGCGTCCACCTCGCCCGAGGCGAGCATCGGCTCGCGGACGGGGAAGCCGACATTCTCGAACTTCATGGCCGCGTCATTGAGCTTGTTGACGGTCTTGAAGATCGGCCACTGCGCGTAGGCGGCGTCCGCCGCTGGCGCGCCGAACTTCTTGCCCTCAAGGCTCTTCACCTCGGTGGTGATGCCGCGCGACTTGCGGCCCACGATCGAGAAGGGCGGCTTGTCGTAGATCATCATCACCGCCTTGAGGTCGACGGTGGGGTTCTCGTCGCGGAAGCGGATCAGCGAGTTCACATCGCCGAAGCCCATGTCATAGGTTCCGGATGCGACGCGCGGGATAGCCTCGCGCGAACCGTTGCCGGTGTCGATGGTCACATCAAGTCCCTCGGCCTTGAAGTGCCCCTTCTCGATCGCCATCAGGAACAGTGCCGATGGCCCCTCAAAACGCCAGTCGAGCGTGAAGCGGATCGCGGTCTGCGCGCTGGCCTGCGGTGCTGCGGCCAACAGGAACGCGGCGGCGCCCAGACCGGCCATGACGGTCCGGCGCGTGAAGCCTGCGAGGCTGAAGCCCCGGCGGTAGCAGGAAGAAGAGGTCAGGGTCGTCATGATCGGGGGGCTCCAGTGACGGTCAGGTTCTTCGAAGACATGAGGCAAAAGGCAAAAAAAGCAAGCCACGAAAGCGCTTGGCCCGGAATTTCAGGCTGGCGGCCGCATCAGGCTGCGGCGCAAGCATCCGCAAGAACGGATCGATAGCAAGCATCATGCCGCAATTCGCCGCGTCCGTCTCCCCGGCCGGCCTGGCACGCCTCCGCAGCTGGCGGCGGAACGGCATGGGCCCGAAGTGGCAGCAGGAGCGGCAGATGACGCAAAAAGATGCATGTCTTGCGCGGGTACCCTTGACTTTGGTCCTGCTCACACCACCTTCCGGGAGCTGGTCACCGGGCCCCTCTGGCGGCTAGGCGCTCGTCGATTGTCATCCGAGCGCCCCGTGATGTCGGAACCAGCGTTTGAATGAAAACGCGTTCTTTCAAAAAACGCCCAGCATCCGGATTTTTGTCATGCCTGAATTCCTTTTGGCCGATTGGCTCGGCAAACCCCTGTGGATGTGGACCGGGTTCCTGTCCATCGTCGTCGCCCTCCTCGCCTTCGACCTTGGCATCTGGCACAAGGACGACAAGGAGATGGGCATCTCCGAAAGCCTCTGGCTGTCGGCTTTCTACTTCGCCTTCTCCTGCGCCTATGGCGCGGCGGTCTGGTGGGCCTACAATGCCGGAATCATCTCGACCTCGGACGGCACGCATGCCGGTGTGACCTTTTTCACCGGCTTTTTCATCGAAAAGGCCCTGTCGATCGACAATGTTTTCGTCATCTCCCTGATTTTCGGCTTTTTTGCCATTCCGCGCAAATACCAGTACCGCGCCCTGGTCTGGGGCATCATCGCGGTGATCGTCCTGCGCGGGCTGATGATCGCTGTCGGCGCCGCCCTCGTGCAGAACTACAGCTGGATCCTCTACTTCTTCGGCGCTTTCCTGATCGCCACCGGCATCAAGATGCTGATCGTGCCGGAAGGCGATCCGGACGTGTCGAAGAACCCGATCGTGAAATTCATGAAGAAGCGCATGCGCGTCACCGACGAACTGCATGACCAGAAATTCTTCGTGCGCCAGCCTGACCCAAAGACCGGCAAGGTTGTACTCTGGGCCACGCCGCTCTTCCTGGCGCTGGTCGTCGTCAACATCGCCGACCTTGTCTTCGCGGTCGATTCGGTACCGGCTATCTTCGCCATCACAACCGACACGTTCATTGTCTACACCGCCAACATCATGGCGATCCTGGGCCTGCGCGCGCTCTACTTCGCACTCGCCGCCATGGTCCACCGCTTCGAGTATCTCAAGTACTCGTTGGCGATCGTGCTGGTCTTCATCGGCCTCAAGATCTTCTGGAACAATCTGGTTGGCAAGTTCCCACCGGAATACGCGCTCGGCATCACGGCGGCCCTGATTGCAGGTGGCATCTTCTACTCTTTGTGGAAGACCAGGCTCAGGACCGATTGACCACAACCGGAACGCGGCGGCTGTAGCGCTGCAGATGGCTGAGAAGAAGGCGTCGGCGCATCGGTCATAGCGGATGTGGATGCGCCGCCCGTCCTTGAGATCGCCGAACATGGTCTCGATCATGCGGCGTTGGCGGTCCAAAACCTTTTCGGAGCCTTGGGTTTATTCGGCGGCCGTGAGAACCCCGCGCCGGAGTTGATCCTCCTCGATTGATTCGAACAGAGCCCTGAAGTTGCCCTCGCCGAATCCGTCATCACCCTTGCGCTGGATGAACTCAAAGAAGATCGGCCCCAGCACCGTGCCGGAGAAGATCTGCAGCAGCACTTTCGACATGCGGCCCTCCTTCTCGCCCAGCGCCACCGCCCCTTCGCCGTCGATCAGGGTTCCGTTGGCCTCCAGCCGGCCCACGTCCTCGCCATGTCCGGGCACGCGAGCATCGACGCGGTCATAGTAGGCCCGCGGCGGTTTGGGCATGAAGGGCAGGCCATTGCCGCGCAGGGCCTCGACGGAGGCGTAGATGTCGCGCGAACCCATGGCGACATGCTGGATGCCTTCGCCCTTGTACAGGCGCAGGTACTCCTCGATCTGGCTCTTGTCATCGAGGCTCTCGTTGATCGGAATGCGGATCTTCCCACAGGGGCTGGTGAGCGCCCGCGACATCAACCCGGTCAGCTTGCCCTCGATGTTGAAGAAGCGGATTTCGCGGAAGTTGAACAGCGTCTCATAATAGCCTGCCCAGAAGTCCATCCGGCCGCGATGGACATTGTGCGTCAGGTGGTCGAGGTAATACAGGCCCGCCGGCTCAGGCTTCGGGTTGCGCTCGCCGGTCCAGATGAAATCCACGTCCCAGATCGAGCCCTTGTCGCCATAGCGGTCAACGAAATACAGCAGCGAGCCGCCGATCCCCTTCACGGCCGGAATGTTGAGTTCCATCGGCCCGACCTTGCCTTCAAACGGTTCGGCCCCGAGTGACAGGGCGCGCTGGTAGGCGAAGTTGGCGTCCACAACGCGGAAGGCCATGGCGCAGGCGCACGGACCGTGCTCCGCGGCGAACTGCTGGGCGAAGCTGTCCGGCTCGGCATTGACGACAAAGTTCACATCACCCTGACGGAACAACGTCACATTCTTCGAGCGGTGGCGCGCAACAGCGGTGAAGCCCATCAGCGCCAGCAGCGCCTTCAGCGCCTCCGGCTCGGGATGGGCAAACTCGACGAATTCGAATCCGTCGGTCCCCATCGGATTTGCAGGCGAAATGGCAGGCGGGGCGGTGTCGTGCGGAAAGGGTCCCAAGGTCGTCCTCCTGATGGCTGAAGAACAGGATAGCGTAACTGGCGCGCAATGACCGTGCGAACTGGGCTCCATACGTTGAGTTCGTGCATCATCTGTGCATGATGGATGGTGATGGTGCATGACACTGACATTCTCGACGCCTTTGACTGGCGCCTGATCGCGGCCCTGCAGGACGACGCCTCGCTGACCAATGCAAGTCTTGCGGACAGGATCGGTCTGTCCGCAAGCCAGATCTCGCGCCGCCGCCAGCGTCTCGAGCAAAACGGAGTGATTGGCGGCTATCGCGCCCTGATCGATCCGCTCGCGGTCGGACTGGGCGTGACCGTCTTCATCCATGTCGCGCTCGACACCCATTCGCGTGACAACGCACGCCGTTTCCGCGATCTGGTCAGGATGACGCCGGCCGTGCTCGAGGCGCACGCCCTCACCGGAGAGGCTGACTATCTGATCAAGCTGGCGGTCGGCGACCTCAAGGAACTGTCGACGCTGGTCAACGACGTTTTCCTGCCGCATGAGAGCGTCGCCCGCGTCCGTTCGGAAATCGTGCTGGAAACCCTGAAACAGACGTCAGGTCTGCCGCTGCCCGCGCCTTCGGCCGCGCGGCGTTGAACCACCCGGGGAGTGCCGAGAGAGCCATGATGACACCAAGCACCGCCCAGTTGGCCGCCCGCGACATTGTCAGGACGGCCCGCATCATCCCCGTTGTGAGCCTTGACGATCCCGGCGCGGGCATCGCCCTCGCCCGCGCGCTGGTGGCCGGAGGCCTGACCGTCGTCGAGATGACCTTGCGCAGCCCCAATGCGCTGAAAGTCACCGAGGCAATCGCACGCGCGGTTCCGGAGGCGGTTCTGGGCCTCGGCACCGTGCTTGACAGTGGCCAGATCGCGTCCGCCATCAACGCCGGGGCGCGCTTTCTCGTCAGCCCCGGAACTACACCGGCGCTTGCCGAGGCCGCCGCTGCCTGCTCGGTTCCCTTTCTGCCTGGCATTACCACCATCTCCGAGGCGATGCGGTTGCGCGAACTCGGTTTCCGGACCTTGAAGTTCTTTCCGGCCGAAAGCGCGGGCGGCGTCGCCGCCCTCAAGGGCTTCCAGCCGGTCCTGCCCGATCTGGCCTTCTGCCCCACGGGCGGGATCGACGCCGCCAAGGCGGCGGCCTATCTGGCGTTGCCAAACGTGGCGGGGCTCGGCGGATCCTGGATCACGCCAGCCTCCCTTGTGGCGGCTCGCGACTTTGCCGCCATCGAGGTGCTCGCCCGGACCGCCAGCCACATGTTTGCCACGACGCCTGCAAACTGAAGCAACCGGCGCTCGACATTTTCGTTGCCGGTCACTGGAATGACATTTTGCAATGATTACCTTCAGCAGACTGCGCAGGATGCGCTCTTTTTGAGGGGATCGAGATGTTTGATGCGAAATCACTGCTGAACGCGCTGGTCAGCGCCGGATCGCAGGCGGCCCAGCCGGGCGGACAGGCTGGCGGAGGGCTTGGCGGCATGCTGGGCTCGGTGCTCGGGCAGCTCGGACAGGGCGCGCAGCAGGTGGGCCAGCAGACCGGTGGCCTCACGGGTCAGGCAGGCCAGATGGCGACCGACGCCATGCAGCAGCTTGAGGGCCGTCTGGCGGGCACCCAGGCCGGTGACCTGCTGCAGAAGGCGCGGGCATTCGCCGGCGAGAACCAGATGCTCACGGGCGCTGGGCTTGGCGGGCTTGCTGCGCTTGTGCTCGGCTCCAAGACCGGTCGCTCGGTCGTGGGCTCCGCCGCTGCGCTTGGCGGCCTCGCCCTGATCGGCGGTCTCGCCTACAAGGCTTTCCAGAACCATCAGGCGGGCGCCCCCGTGATGGGCGATGCCGCGACCCCGGCGCTTGCGGCTCCCGCAGGCTCGGGCTTCGAGCCTGAAGCGGCCAGCAACGAAACCGCCATCCTGCTGATCCGCGCCATGATCGCGGGCGCGGCCTCCGATGGTCAGGTTGATGCGCATGAGCGCCAGTCCATCATCGGCGGGCTGACCGAAGCGGGTTTCGACCCTGAGGGAAACGCCTGGCTTGAGGGCGAAATGGCCAATCCCGCCAGCCTCGAGGACCTTGCGGCCGGGGCCACCACACCGGAACTTGCCGCTCAGGTCTATACGGCTGCGCGCCTTGCGATCGAGCCCGATACGCAGGACGAGGTCGACTTTCTCGCCAATCTCGGCGCTGCGCTGGGGCTTGACCCAAGCCTGGTCAGCCAGATCGACGAAGCCGCTGCCGGTGTGAAGGCCTGATGTCGGCCATGCGGTTTGAGCGGTTGCACTGACAGGCCAACCACGACACAAGAAGAAGGGTCCGGTCATCGCGAGCGGGCCCTTTTCCAACGGTGATGTCGCCCGTCATGGCCGCGCAAGAACCTGCCGCGACGTCTAAGGCCTCGGCTGCTCCGGCGTTCGCTCCGTCGCCGCGCCGCCTGTTCGACTGGAGCTTCTGGGTCATTGCCGCGCTGACCGGCGTCTCGCTCGCCTATGTCTGGCAGCGCGATGGTGGAGCGGTGGTGCGGGATGTCTTCGTCGAGGACACCTGGCTGCTTCTCGAGATCGTGCCGAAGGTGATCGCCGGCAATCTGATTGGCGAGTTGATCCGGCGGCTCGTTCCGCGCGCGGTGATCGTGCGCTGGCTTGGTGCCGGCTCAGGGCTGAAGGGCCTGCTGATTGCGGCCTTTGTCGGCTTCCTGTTTCCGGCCGGGCCATTCACGGTGTTCCCGCTGGCGGCCGGTCTGCTGATCGCGGGGGCGGATCGCGGCGCCGCCATTGCCTTTGTTACGGCCTGGCTGCTGATTGGGATCAACCGGATGGTGATCTGGGAGCTGCCCTTCTTCGGGCTCGACGTGGTCAGCCTGCGGGCGGCGACATCCTTCTGGATGCCGGTTGCCGCAGGATGGCTGGCCCGCGCCGTTCCGCTCTCCATGACGGCTTTTCTTCCCCCTCGGGCCGAAGGCGGCGGCAAGCCATGATCCTTCTGGCGCTGACCCTGTTTCTGTACGGCATTGTCGGCGCGCTGATGATGGCCGCCTGGAGGCGGCATGATGGCTCCCTGCAGTTGTCGCTTCAGGCCGCAATGCGCGAGGTGCTGCATCTTCTGCCACGGCTTGCGCTTGGCGTGATCGGATCGGGATTCATCGCCCGGGCCTTGCCGCAGGATCAGGTAATCGGCTGGTTCGGTGCGGGTTCGGGCCTGTCTGGCGTAACGCTGGCGGCCATGGCGGGAGCCTTGACGCCGGGCGGCCCGGTGGTTGGCTTTGCCCTCGGCGCCGCCGCCTTGAAAGCGGGCGCGGGGCTGCCCCAGGTCATGTCCTTCGTGACCGGCTGGTCGCTCTACACCATCAACCGCATGCTGATCTGGGAACTGCCCTTCCTGCCGCCCTGGCTGGTTCGCCTGCGCGTGCTGGTCAGCCTGCCGTTGCCCTTCGTCACGGCCGCGCTGGTGGCCGCCGCCCTCAGCGCGCCAGGCCTCTGGCCGCTCCTGCCGCGCTGATCCGTCAGAACACGATCGGGCGCAGGTAGCGCGCGATCACGCTTTGCAGGAAGAAGATACCCAGCAGCAGGATGATCGGTGAGATGTCGATGCCGCCCAGATTGGGCAGGATGTTGCGGATCGGGCGCAACGCCGGTTCGGTCACGCGGTACAGGAAATCCCAGACCATCCGCACGACAGTATTGCGCACGTTGATCACGTTGAACGCGACAAGCCAGCTGATGATGGCCGAGGCGATCAGGATCCAGACATACAGGCTCAGCGCGAGGTCAACGACATCAAGGACAGACTGCATCGGCGGGCTCGTCAGGGTTGCGGCACGGGGCCGGAAACGGATGGGTTCACGAGGGCCCCAGAATTGACAGCCCGGCGCATGACGGCCTAAACAACCGTCCAGATGGGGCTGTAGCTCAGATGGGAGAGCGCTGCAATCGCACTGCAGAGGTCAGGGGTTCGAATCCCCTCAGCTCCACCAGAGGCCGGCATGCCGCCCGATGGGGCCGCACCTCGGCAACGGACGCCCCGTGGGCCGGTTCACGTCTTCCGATGCACGCCTTTCGCCAGCCAGTCGTCAAGGAACGCACCAAGCCAATTGGCAACCGCACCATCATGGCGGAACCAGCCCTCGAAATGGGCTTCCCTCGGCTGCGCGCCCGGCAAGGCCAGACGTTCATGGGCACGCGTGGTCCAGCGATACATCATGGCGGGCGTCACCTCGGGGTGAAACTGGATTCCAAAGGCCGCAGAACCGACCTGTATCGCCTGCACCGGAAAATCGCTGCCGGTCGCCAGGCAGACCGCGCCGGCGGGGCAGTCGAACCCCTCCCTGTGCCATTGGTAGACAGCATCCGGCCAGGGTGACGTCAGTTGGCCTGAGGCCTGATGACCGATCTCGGTCAACGCGAGCGGATAGTAGCCAATCTCCGCGCGGCCATGCTCATGCGGGTAGACCCGCGCGCCAAGATGCCGCGCCAGCATCTGCGCGCCAAGGCAGATGCCCAGGAACGGGGCCTCCTCGCGCAGGGCCATGCCGATCCAGTCGGTCTCCACCCTGACAAAATCATCCGGGTCGTTGGCGCTCATCGGTCCCCCGAAAATCATTGCCCCGGCATGACCTTGCATGGTCTGCGGCAACGGATCGCCGAAGCGCGGACGCCGGATATCAAGCGGGTAGCCCCGGGCTTGCAGAAAACGGCCGACACGGCCCGGTGTCGAATGCTCCTGATGCAGGATGACAAGGACAGGCTTTCGCGACCTGTCTGCGGAGGGTTCGGGCCGGGCTGGCTTCGGCATCAGGCCTCTCCCTTGTCAGGACGCAGCGCTGCCGGATCCACGTCCAGCAGCCGCGCCAGCCGTTCAAGCGTGGCTTGCTCGATTTCGCCAATCCCGCCATCCGCCGCGGCGATGCCCGTGGCCCGTCCCAACAGCGCAACCCTGTCGGTCAGCGGCCAGGTGCGCCGGAGGCGGCCGGCAGCCTCGTCGGTCTCAACTTGGCGGGCAAGCTCGACCAGCGCCGCGAAGTACCGGGTTTGTAACCCCTCATGCCCGGCCGCCGTCCGCAGCAGCGCCTGTTCATCCGGCTGAAGCAACCCGTCTGCGGATGCCACGCTCAGGAGCACGGCCAGCGCGTCAATCACAGTCTGGTCGGCCTGGTCGGGCGACCTGTCCTGTTGAAGCAGACGTGACAACAGCACGCCAAGGCCGGAAAAAGCGGTCATATCGGTCCAGAACGTCGAGTGCTAGGCATCCCGGAGCCCTTGTGGCAAGAATTGGGCCGGCAAACAAGCGTCCCGAAGCGCAAGACATCGCACCGGCGATCAGCGTCCTGGCGCCGCGCTCAGGCGAGGCCGCGCACGGCGAAGGCTGCGACCATCATGCCGAGGACGAAGAGGGGTACGCCAAAGCCGCTGTACCAGAGGGCCTTCTCGACAGGAACGGCCAGGAACGCGAGCATCATCATCAGTTGCGCGCCGAGCAACAGCACGAGCAGCGCGGCATGGACCGGCTGGCCCCAGGCGAGGAGGACTGCGATCACGAGGACCTGCGCCGCGGCCATGAACAGGCAGGCCGCCCTCGCCGCTCCCTGGACGCCCAGCAGAACCGGCAGCGAGTTGATGCCCATCTCCCGGTCGCCCTTGATGGCCTTGAAATCGTTGAGCGTCATGATGCCATGCGCGCCGACGCTGTAGAGGAAGGCCAGAATGAGGACCGGGGCAGGGGGCAGTGCGCCACCCAGCATGACGGCGGCGCCTGTGACCCAAGCCAGTCCCTCATAGGAAAAGCCGCAGGCGGCGTTGCCGAGCCAGCCGTTCCGTTTGAGGCGGAAGGGCGGTGCGCTGTAGGCCCACGCCAGGACGAGGCCGATCATGGTCGATGCCAGCACCCAGGGCCCGAGCATGGCCGCCAGCGCGAGTGACAGCGCTGTCCAGATCATGGCGATGTAGAGCCCCCAACGGCCCGGGATGCGGCCCGATGGAATGGGCCGGCTTGGCTCATTGATCGCGTCGACCTCTCGGTCATGCCAGTCGTTGATGGCCTGGCTCATGGCGCAGACAAGCGGCCCGGCCAGAATGAGCCCGGCAAGCGCCACAAGCCACTGGCTGGGGATCGACACGTTCGATGAGACGACGCCGCAGGCGAAAGCCCACATCGGCGGAAACCACGTGATCGGCTTCAACAGTTCGAGCACCGCCGACGGCGCAGGAAAGGCAACAGAGCGGCTTGTCATCCTCATGCGCCCGCGCGTGTGTGATGGTGGCAGCGGGCGATCATGACACCGAACTCACCATGTTCATGCGCCGTCCGCAAAGCTGTCGGTGGTTGGATCGGCCCATGGCATAATGGCGCAATAGGCTGCATGCGAGGACCTGTCCGATCGCGTCTGGGCGAGGGTGCTGGCTGGCGACAACGCCAGAGAGTGCCCTTTGACACGAAAGAATGCCCCTGCACGAGATGGGAGAAACCCTGAGCCGTCGTTGGCCGGCGCGCGCCGGGCCGCCCGGTGCACCGCGGATGGGGGAGAAGACAGAACGCAACAAGCCGAGGCCTGGCGCGCAAAAATCTGGTTACAGGGGCTCGCCTTTGTCGCCAAGCGATTCACGTTGCAAGAGATCTCAAGACAGTGCTCAGAGCACGCCAACCAGAGGAAAAAGCGTGGAATTGGCGTCTGTTGCGTGTCCGCTGATCCCATGACGGGACAACCGATGGCGAAGGAAAGAAGGACAAGACCAATCTCGGTTCGGGTGACCTCTGGGGAGAAGCACCGGCTGCAACAGGCGGCCGAACGTTCCTGCGTCTGCGACGGCATCCGCATGCGGATCTTCGGCGGCGACGGGCGCCTCAGAGCCGCCCCCGCTCCACAATACGCCCGTCCCGGAGGCTCAGCACGTGATGGGCCATGCCCGCGATGACCAAGAGCTATGGGTGATGACCGCCTTGGTCGTGCCCCGTTCGCGGTTGGCCTTCTTGATTGCGCCGAGCACGAGCCGCCCGGTCTCGCTGTCGAGCGCGCTGCTGCTCGCCACCGGACAGTTCGGATGGGAAGTGATGCAGGCGCGGCGTGAGGCCCACAAGCGCAATCGCTTCCTCCACCGGCATCGGATCAGTCGCGATGTCCGCCACCAGCCTCACGTTTTCAGCGACATTCAGGCTGGGAATGAGGTTGTAGAACTGGAAAACGAAGCTCACATGCTCACGCCAATAAGCGGTGAGTTCGTCCTCCAAGGCACCGGTCCGTTCCTGATCGCGAAACCGCGCCGCGCCGCTGGTGGGAGCATCAAGGCCGCCCAGAATGGTGAGGAGCATCGATTTCCCCAAGCCCGAGGGGCCAAGAAGGACGATGAACTCGCCCTTCGCGATATCAAGATATCGACATCGCGCAAGGCATGGACCGCCATCTCGCCCGAGCCATGGGTCTTGGTGAGCCCGCGGGCCCTGAACACGACGGGCAGGCCGGAGCCATCCCGCCCATGATTTTCGGTCGCCTTGCTGGCTTCGAGCATCCATCCCGACGTGCCAGACCAGCTGATATGGCACCGCTGAGCGATGCCGGTGCACTCTTTCACGGGCCGGGGCAAAACGCCTTGATCTGTCCCCGTGCAAAGGCACGGGTTTGCCTCTACAAAGGGCTCATGGATGAGCCTGCGACCCTGCGCATTCGCCCTGTTGCGGTCGACACCCTGCGAGAGAGCGTCGTCCTGTTGTCGCGCCGGTGCCGGGCCCTGCGCCCGGAACGCCTGAAGGGCTTTCGCAAGGTCCGTCTGGCGGCCGACGGTGCCGAGCTGACAGCGAGCATCCTGATCGTCGATGACCCCGCCCTGCTGGGAGATGACGAGGTCGGCCTGACCGAACCGGCCTTCCGCCGGCTTGGGCTTGCGGCTGGTTCTCCGGTCCGGATCGCGCTGGCGCCGCCCGCGCCAAGCCTTGAGGTGATCCAGGCCAAGATCCGGGGAGAAACCCTGTCTCCCGCGGAAATTGCGGCCGTCATCCGCGATCTGGCGGCCCACCGGCTCTCCGATATCGAAATTGCCGCCTTCCTGATCGCCTGCGCGAGTTTCATGACCGCCGAAGAAGTGCTGGCGCTCACCAATGCGATGGTCGAGGCCGGCGAGCGCCTCGACTGGCCTGTGCCGATGGTGGTCGACAAGCATTGCATCGGCGGCATTCCTGGCAACCGCACCACGATGATCGTCGCGCCCATCGTGGCGGCGCATGGCCTGACCATGCCCAAAACCTCCTCGCGCGCCATCACCTCGCCAGCGGGAACCGCCGATACAATGGAGGTTCTGGCCTCGGTCGACCTTGATGCGACGAGGATCCGGCAGGTTGTCGAAAGCGCCCATGCCTGCATTGCCTGGGGCGGGCATATGAAGCTCTCGCCGGTCGATGACATCCTGATCTCGGTCGAGCGTCCGCTCGCGCTCGATACGCCGGAACAGATGGTCGCTTCGATCCTTTCGAAGAAGATCGCGGCCGGCACGACCCATCTCGTCCTCGATCTGCCCGTCGGGCCGACAGCGAAGATCCGCTCCTCGGCCTATGCGCAGCGGGTACGCAAGCTGTTCGAGTTTGTCGCAGACCGCTGCGGCCTCGTGATCGACGTGGTGATCACCGATGGCTCGCAGCCCATCGGCCGTGGCGTGGGGCCTTTTCTCGAAGCGCGCGATGTGATGGCGGTCCTGCGATGCGAGAAGGATGCGCCGGTCGATCTGCGCGAGAAATCGCTGATGCTCGCGGCGCGCATCCTCGAATTCGACCCCGGCCTGCGCGGCGGCAAGGGCCTGGAGCGGGCGCGCGAGCTGCTCGATTCCGGCGCGGCCCTCAGGGCCATGGAAGCAATCATCGCGGCACAGGGGCCGCCGCCGGGGCGGGCGGCGCTCGGCTTGCTCACGCAGGAGATCTGCGCGGATCGTGACGGGGTGATCACAGCTATTGATTGCTTCCGCATCGCAAGGATTGCCCGGTTGGCCGGCGCGCCGACTGACCCTGGGGCGGGGCTCGATCTCTTCCGCCGCATCGGCGACCGGGTGCGCCGGGGCGAAGCGCTCTACCGCATCCATGCCGAGGACGGGGCGGAATTCGCCACGGCCTGCGATACCGCGCGGCAGGATTCTGGCTTTCAGGTCGGGGCATTCTGACATGCAAGAGGCCCTGCTGCTCGCCTTCTCCGAGGATCAGCGCCCGGCTTCAGCCCTGGCGCAGCGGCTGGGCATTCCCTTCGGCGAAATCGGACTGCATCGCTTCCCTGATGGCGAGATCTGCCCGCGCCTTCCCGCTTCGGCCACGACAACGCTGATCTATCGCAGCTTCGACCAGCCCAACGAGAAGCTGCTGGCGCTGCTCCTCGCCCATGATGCGCTGGCGCGCAACCCGCAGGTCAAGCGTGTGGAACTTGTCGCGCCCTACCTGCCCTATCTGCGGCAGGATATTGCCTTCCACGCGGGCGAGCCGGTCAGCCAGGCGGTGTTGTGCCGGCTGCTGGCAGAGCGCTTTACCCGGATCATCACCGTCGATCCGCATCTGCATCGCACGGCCGATCTCGGCGCGGCCTATCCAGGCACGGTCTGGCAGGTGCTTTCGGCACAGGACGTCCTCGCCGAGGCGATCGCTGCCGGGGGCACGCCGCCCGGTCTTGTCATCATCGGGCCGGATATCGAATCGACACCTCTGGTGGAACGGCTGGCCAAGCACCTCGGCTGCACGGCTGCGACCTTCACCAAGGAACGCAAGGGCGACCGCCAGGTGCATCTCGACCCGCCCGCCGGGCTTGATGTCGCCGGGCGGCCGGTGCTGATCCTCGACGACATCTGCTCGACCGGCGGAACATTGGCCCGCCTCGCGATGGCGCTGCAATCCGCCGGCGCGGGCTCGATCGAGGCGATAGTCACGCATGCCCTGTTCGACGAGGCCTCGGGGGCCCGGATGCGCGAAGCCGGCATTGCCCGCATCCGCTCCACCGATTCCGTGCGGCATCCCAGCAATGCCTTCCCGCTGGCCGGCCTGCTGGCCGAGGCGATCGCCAACCCATCGAAACGGGGCTGCCCATGAAAACGAAGCTGCATTTTCTTGGGGCGGCAGGCGGGGTCACAGGCTTCTGCGTGCTGATCGAGACCGTCCGCACCCGGGTGCTGGTCGATTGCGGCCTGTTCCAGGGGCCGAAGACCCTCAAGCAGCTGAATTACAGCGATTTCCCGTTCTCGCCCGCCGCGATTGACGCCGTTCTCCTCACCCATGCCCATATCGACCATAGCGGGTTGATCCCCAAGCTTGCGGTGCAGGGCTATGCCGGCCCGATCCATGCCACGGCGGGCACCATCGCCCTGTGCGGCGTGATGCTGCCGGATGCGGGCGCCATCCAGGAGATGGAGGTGGAGACACTGAATCGCCGCAATGCCCAGAGGGCGCGCGAAACGGTCGAGCCCATCTACACCAAGGCCGATGCAGAGGCCTGCATGAGCCAGTTCAGCGCTGTGGCGCTCGACACTTGGCTCGCGGTCGCGCCGGGCATAAGGGCAAGGTGGTGGAATGCCGGGCATATCCTCGGTTCGGCCTCGATCGAAGTGGAAGTGGCGGAGGGCGGCGCAACCGAGACAATTCTCTTCTCCGGCGATCTCGGGCCCGGCGGGCGCGAATTCGCCGATGATCCCGAAGGGCCACAGGGTGTCGATCACCTGATCCTCGAGAGCACCTATGGCAATGTCGAGCGTGAGCCCGTCACCCAGGATCAGCGCCGCAAGGTGCTGGCCGAAGCCCTTCACACCGCCCATGCCGCGGGTGGCCCGCTGCTCATCCCGGCCTTTGCGGTGGAACGGACGCAGGAGCTGATCGTCGACCTGCTCGAACTGATGGAAGGTGGTGATGCACCGCGTGGGTCCATCTTCCTCGATTCACCGCTGGCGATCCGCGCGAGCAGGGTGTTTTTTCAGAAGGGCCAGGCTCGGGATGGCACGGAGCGCTTCCGTCGCTTGCGGGAATCGAACCTCCTGCATTTCACCGAAAGTGCGGATGAAAGCCGGTCCATCGAACGCATCCGCGGCTGGCACATCATCATCGCCGCCAGCGGCATGTGCGATGCCGGCCGGGTGCGGCATCATCTCCGGCGATTGCTTCCCCGCAAGGAGGCCAGCGTCCTGATTGTCGGCTTTCAGGCTGTCGGCACGCTCGGACGCCTGTTGCAGGACGGAAGCCAATGGGTCCGGATCCAGGGCGACGATATCCGCGTGAAGGCGGCGATACGCTCCATCGATGTCTATTCCGGCCACGCCGATGCCAAAGCGCTGGTGGCATGGGCCAAGGCGCGCGGGCCGGTTACGGGGAGCATCTTCCTGTTGCATGGCGAGCCCGAGAACTTGCTGGGCCTCAAGCGGCGTCTTAAGGCCGATGGCCTTGCCGATGGCCGGATCATCATCCCGAAACTCGACGAAGCCTTTGCCATCGCGCATCGCCATGTCAGCACCGAAAAGGCCCGCACCCCGCCGCGTATTGCGACGGAGGCTGTCTCAAGGCTGGATTGGCACAATGCACGCGCCGCCTTGCTCGCGGATTTGAATGAAGCGCTGGAAAAAGCCGCCGATGACCGGACGCGCGAGCGGATGATTGCAAAGATCAAGCGAGAGATTTCCACTTTCTGAGCGTGAAATCCGCTGGTGCATGCAGCCGCGCCTCGGCGTGATCACCGGCGCATCGCAAGACAGTGCAATCCCGCGTGAACTTCTGAAACGGGCTCTTGGCTCGACGCCAGAATCCGCAACGCTGCTCTCGGCAGACGGATAGGTTGAGCTGCGAGGACCGTTTTTGAAACTTACTGCCGCCAAAGTACCGCCAAGACCAGAAATCCCGATAAGGGTTTCCTTTGAAGGTTTGTCGGGACACAAGCGCTTCTGTGGGAGGGTCCGACCCGATTGTAGACAGACGCGCGCAGGAATGTCGATTTCCGCATCGTGCGCGTGCGTCGGTTGGCTGTCGGCCAAGATCTGAGCTAACCGTGCAGCGCGATGGTCAGCTTAGCCAGGATCAGGGCACAGTAAAGACTGAGCCAGGCCAGCAGGAGCCGGCGGTTGTGGCCGGCCGCGGCAAGGATGACGTTGATCGCATCGCCGCTTCCACCCGTGAGGTGGTTGCGCTCCATAAAGCTGTCGCTCTTCAGGTAACCATGACCGGCTCGATGGGGTTTCTTCGCCCCATCTCACCACGGATCGCACTGGCTTGAGGTTAGACAAGACGATGCCCCGGGTGTGAGAGATCACGACGGTCAGGTCCTGACGCTCGAGCCTGTTGCGCGCGATAGCCTCGCACCAGCATCAGCGCATCAGACGATTTCGTCATGGGAAAGCCGCACGCTGCGGCAATGGCAGCGCAACTGTCGCAGCGCGTCAGCTCCAGCACCATCTCTGCCCTGCAACCGCTGGCGCGAACCAGCGTGTCGTGCAGAAGCGTTCCGCCTTCGCCGGAGCCAGGCAACTTGTTGGTGTCGGTTTCGCGCGAGGCCGGTTAAGACCCCCGAGCCTCCGCACATGATCAGAGGTTTAATGGGTTCGATGATCGTCTGCTATCCTCGAAATTCCTCATTGATGACGCGAATGTCAGGCTGCCGCAGTCCATGCGAGCACACGTTCGATCCCGCCTTGTACCAGTTTAGCGGACCCAGGAGCGTCTTCCGCTTCAACATAGACCCTCATTTCAGGTGCGTTGCCAGAAGGCCGCAGGTGCAAGATTGTTCCGTCGAGGAAGCACATGCGCAGCCCATCCGTGAGATCAAGGCTTGCAACCTGGCCAAACGGCTCACAAAATGCGCCGCGTTCTGCGCTATCGTTGGTCAGTCTCGCAATCAGCGCTTGGCTGGTTTGCGTCGGCAAGGCCCGGATCAGACCACTGGCAGCAACCGGCAGATCAAACGAGTCTGCCAGCCGAGACAACGAAACCCCAGCGCGACGTGCTGCACCCAAGGTCGCGAGGATCGGCAACATGCTGTCGCGCGTCGGCAGCGGCGCAAGATAAGCCTCACCGAACTGAAACGCCGAGGCTGTGAGCACGCCACCATTGGCCTCGAAGCCGATAATCCGCCCAAAACCTGCCTTCCGCGCCGCGCTCATTGCTTCAATCACGAAGGGCGAGCCGACCCGTGTACGCCAGACGCGGGCAGCCAGTTGGATTTCAATGCCTGAGTTGCTGGTGATTGGCGTCACCACGGCGTCAGCCTCAAGCAGGCGCGCTGTCAGCAGACCCAGAAGATCGCCTCGCAGGCAGGTGCCAGTCTCATCGGCAAGCAAAGGGCGGTCCCCGTCACCATCTGCGGAGGCAAGCGCATCGAGCCCATGGACATGCGTCCACTCGCGGATCTGTGCTTGCACCTCATCGCTGACCGCTTCGGTATCGACCGGAATGAACGCGGTGGATCGTCCAAGCCGCACCACTGTCGCACCGGCACTTTCGAGCACGTCGCCGAGCACGTCTCGCAGCACGGTGCTGTGCTCGTAAACCCCAATCTTCAGTCCGGACAATGCCTGATGGCCCAGCATGCCGATATAGCGGTTGGCATAGTCTGCCATCAGCTCGGCACGGATGTCATTTCGGGCGCTGACAGGCCGGTCATATGAGAGCCTTGGCTCCTCGGCTGCACGAGTAGCGATGTCCATCTCATCGGATTTGTCGATTTCGCCATCGGGGCGGTAAAACTTGACACCGTTCCGGTCCGCCGGGATGTGCGACCCGGTCACCATCACCGAGCCTGAACCATGTTGCATGGCGTATAGAGCGAGAGCAGGTGTGGGCACCTCGCCGCAATCAACCGGAACAAGTCCCTTGACGGCAACCGCTGCCATGCACTGTTCCAAAATCAGCGGACTTGAGGCGCGCAGATCACGACCCATAAACAACCGCTCCCCGGACGCACTGCGACCCGAGGCGAGAAGAAAGGCAGCAAACGCCCCGACGTGCCGTGCGGCAGTCCCATCGACAAGTTCGCCAACAAGACCGCGCAGGCCGCTCGTCCCAAACTTAGCTGACATGTTCTGACCACGCCCTCGTGAACTTGCCCGGGTTTGACATCCCCCTTGCCGGAAGGCTCATGCTATGCCCTGAGCCTTCCGGCAAGCTTCATTTTTCCGACGCCCTGAGGCTTTTCGAAGATAATCGGCCTGAGATATCCCAACGTCGCATGAAGGCGGCAGTTGTTGTGGGAACGGGTGATGTCAACGCCAACACCTCAATGCAACGACCAGATTGATCTCATACTGCGAGCTGCCACAGGGGTTGCACTGCTTCTCTTCGATGAACCGGCGGTTCCTGCTGGATCACTTCGGTAGTCCTCGCGGGATCTATCACCTGTTCGATCGTGAGCGCGTTCCTTCTTTGGACTCTCGCAAAGCGACAAGGACCAAACTCAAACCTTCATGCAGCTGTCAACACGCCGGCCGAGGCGAATCCTGAGGGCGCCTAACTCTAGAGCGTTGTCATGAGTGGTGACTGATGCAGAAAGCCGCTGTCCTCGAAGCCTTAGGGCCAACCAAGCTGCTCGGTCCCGCGCGGGTCAGGACGGCACTTGCGGCGACTGACCGGCTTAAAGTTTGTATTGACCGTTCTGCAGACCGGGTGGGCCCTCGGGGACACTCCGGACGCGGCTCCCGTCGATCTCCGGCGGGATTGCGCCGCTGAACGAACATGCCGCCCTCTGCCGCCCGCTGGCCGAAGTCCGCCTCGCCGAGAAGGCGCAACTCTGGGAGCGCAAGGCGGATCAGCTCGTTATCGCCGTGCGTGAGCGCGCCGAGCGCAACCTGCGCTGGGAGGTCTATCTCCACCTGATCGAACGCGCGGACGATGCCGCAGATGCGCTTGAGGAGGCAGCTTTCCTGCTCTCCGTCATCGCCGAAGGCCATTACCGCGGCTGGATCGGCGAGATCCGCGCCGGCCTCCAGCAACGCGCCGACACGACCTTGCGGGCGACGCAGAACCATGTGCTGGCCCTGGCGATCACGTCGACCCTGACGGGCGCGGGCGATGCGGATGATCAGGAAGAGTTCCTCTCCACCTGCTGGCGGGTTGTGAATGCGGAGCGCTAATGCGACGCCATGATGTGCGAGATCGACGACGCGGCGACGCTCAACCTGGCGACCGACCTGATCGCCGGATATGGCGCGGTGGTCCGCCAACAGCGTGACGGTCATTATTCTGGCGACACTGCGCATCAGCAGCGGCCCGGGCCGGAAAGACGGGCTTTACGGTGAGCCTGAATCACAGTCCGACATCGGCCCGGTCGAGGGCGCAATGTCGGATGCTTCTCGCACTGCTCGCACCAGTGCACGAACCTAAGAGGGCTACGTGTTCAGCATCGTCAGGGCGCAAGGGCCTGCGGCGCCGGGCGGCGCCCATGGATCGCATCATCAACGGCAACATGATCGGTGGGCATGCTCTGATTGCCTACCCGGACAAAAGCGGCGAAACTGGTATGATGACTGTCATGTGCAGCCATCATGGTGAGGTTTATGAAAAGAACCTTGGCGCGTGCACGACGTCCACTTCTAAACGCATCATCATTTACAACCCCGACCGAAGCTGGCATCTCGTCGATTGACGGCGAGCCGCAGCATCAGGTGTGATTTGAAGCTCATACGAAACATCGGGATCATCCTGCTCATCGCCGCCGCGGCGGCGCTGGCATATCAATATGCCCGTACATGGGCGACCCTGCGTGCGGCCGTGCCGCCGCTCGGCCCCGTCGGGCAGCGGATGCTGCAGGATCTGGCGCGGGAGGGTAGCAAGGAGAGCAGGTGGCTCTCGATGCAGCGTGTCGCTGTCAGCGACATGGCTGCCGCGTCTGCAGCCATCGAGAAGCGGGAAGTCGATGTAGCGCTTGTGCGCTCTGACGTTGCGCTACCGCGCAATGGGCGTTCGATCGCGGTCTTTCAGACCTTGTACGCTTTTCTGATCGTCCCTCCGCGCTCGCAGATCGAGGACTTCAGGGGAGTGAAGGATCGGGTCGTTGCGATCGTGCCTGGCGACGCCGCGAACGAGAAGCTCCTCGATCTCGTGCTTGATCACTACGGCGTGCCTCGTGCTTCGGTCCGTCGCCAGTCGATGACTGCCGAGGAGGTGGGCCCCGCCATGCAGCAGCGCAAGGTGGCGGCCGCTTTTGTCATCGGCCCGCTAGGCGGTGTTTCATTCCAGACGTTCCAATCGATCCAGAAGTCCATGAAAGGGGCTCCGACTGTGCTTGGCGTCGAGGACGCCGAGGCGGTTCGCCGGCTCTCAACCGGTGTCGACGCAGCGGAGGTCTCAAAAGGTGTTTTCGGTGGCTCCCCCGCGCAGCCCGAAGAGGACCTGACGACGATCGGCGTCACCATTCGCATGGTTGTTCCAGCGGGCCAGTCGGGCATGATTGCGGGGGAACTGACGCGCGCCTTGTTTGAAGGCAAGTCAAAGGCGCTTGCAGGCAATCCGCAGATGCGCGAGATGCAGCAGCCGAACGCGGAGGAAAAGGATTACCCGATCCACCCTGCCGCGCAGGCATACTTCGACGGCGAAGCGCCCACGTTCATGGATCGCTTTGAGACGCTCTTCTGGATCGGTTCGGTGGTGCTGGGCCTGCTCGGGTCCCTCTTCGGCTGGCTTCTGTCGAAGGTTCGCGCAAAACCGCGCTCCAAACTCGAGACGCATTTTGAGGATTTGACGGCCTTCGTCGCGGATGTTCGCAAGGCCGACCTGCAGCAACTGGATGATCTTCAGCAGCGTCTGGACACTGCGGTCGTCACATTGTTCGACCAGCGCGAGAGTTCCGAGATGAGCGCTGACGCTGTCGCACTTTATTCGGTCGCTATCGACTACGCGCGCGGTGTCCTCGCCGACCGGCGCGCCCAGTTGGTGCAGGAGCCAGTCGACGCCTGAACTTCGGTTCGGCGCAAGCTTTCTCAAACGCTGCATCAGCACAGCGCCCGCGCGATCACAGGTGCCACAGGCCTGGGAAAAAGCTGGCTTGCCTGCGCCCTCGGCCAGAAGGCCTGCCGGGACGGGCGCTGCGTCCTCTATCACCGCGTCCCGCGCCTCTTCGAAGCGCTGGCGCTCGCCCGTGGCGACGGTCGCTACGCCAGA
>JAPLOU010000059.1 GCA_026400535.1 Hyphomicrobiales bacterium | reverse complement strand
CCACGAGAATACCGTTTTCGCCTGTCCTGATCACCTCCGTCACCGGCGGCGTTGCTGAAGCGATCACGAGGTTTTCGGCAGCCATGCTCTCCAGCATCGACCATGACAGGACGAAGGGATAGGTCAGATAGGCATGCGCCCGGCTGACGCGCAGGACCTGGCGGTAGGCGGGATAGGGGATGCGGCCGAGAAAGACGATGCGGCTCAGATCGAGCTTGTCGCCGACCTCCTTCAGCATGACATCCTTCCAGCTGCCGCCTTCCGAAGGCTTTGCCCCGTAGCTGACCTCCTCGCCGCCGACGATGAGCGTGACGGCGTTGGGACGGGCCTTCTGGATGGCGGGAAGCGCCCGCATGAAGATGTGAAAGCCGCGATAGGGCTCCATGTTGCGGTTGACAAAGGTCAGCGCCTCGTCGCCCTGCCGGACGCTGCGCCCGTCGGGAAGTTCGAACACGGCCTCGGCGTCCGGAGTGATGAAGGCGGTATCGATGCCATCGAAGATTACGCTGATCTGGTCGTGAAAGCGGGCCGGCAGGGAGGATTTCTGCCATTGGGTCGGGCTGTAGCCCCAGTCCATGACGTCAAAGCCGGTCAGCAGGTTGGCGTTCTTGGCCCTGAGCCGCGTGCGGCCCTGCAGCGAGTCGCGGCTGAACTCGGGATCGAAGGCATAGTCATACCCTTCCGCCCGGTAGAAGAATTCAAGAAACAGAAGCACGCGGGCCTCCGGCCAGATATCCTTCAGGAACATGTGCTCACCCCAGCCGGGATGCGCGATGATGATGTCGGGCATGAAGCCCTTCTTGCGCAGTTCGATGGCCGCGCCGGCCGCCGCTTCGCCGCGGATGACCTTGGTCTCGAAGTCCGCCGCCAGCGGATGGATGTCCTTGGCGGAGTTGCGCCGGGGCCTGTAGGACACGATGGTCACGCCGGGCGTCGGATAGGCCGGCGGGCTGATCGACAGGGCGACGACCTGGTTGCGGCTATCGCCGGCCAGCGCGCTCGCGGAATACCGGAACTGGCCCGGAAAGTTCTGGTGAACAAACAGGATTTTCATGGCAACGTTCCGCACCGTCGATCCGTCAGCCGCTGAGCGCGGCCTTCACCAATCCGCTGGCCTTGGCGAAATCCATCTGCCCGGCATACTTGGCCTTCAGCACCCCAACGACCTTGCCCATGTCCTTCATTGAGGTCGCCCCCGCCTCGGCAATGGCTGCAGCAATGGCGGCAGCGATGTCGGCCTCGGACAGTTGCTTCGGCAGGAATGACGAGATCACGGCGATTTCGCCATTTTCGATCTCGGCCAGTTCAGGCCGACCGTTCGCGCTGTAGATGGTGGAGGACTCCTGCCGCTGCTTGATCATCTTCTGCATGACCGAGAGCATTTCCTCCTCGCTGGCCTGCCCGCGTCCGGCGCCGCGCGCCTCGATGTCCTTTTCCTTCATGGCGGCCTGGATCAGCCGCACCGCCGAAACCTTGCCCTTGTCGCCGGTTTTCATCGCAGTCTTGAGCTCGTCCATCAGGCGGTCACGCAGGGCTTCAGATGTGGACATCTCGGCGTTCTTTCATGTTTCGGCCAGCGTCCGTTGACGGCACGGCCCTGGCAATTTATGGCTCCCGCTCCAGACGACGAAGCGGATTGGTGGGGCAGGTTTCCTGCCTCTGGTGATCCGGATGCCGGCAAGGCCGGGCTGGAAGCAGGCATAGCATGACAAGCGCACAAGAAAACCCCGTGATCAGCGGCTGGAGCGAACCGCGCGCGACTGCGCTGCTGGTGCTTGCGGACGGAACGGTGCTCGAGGGCTTCGGTGTCGGCGCCATCGGCATGGCGTGCGGCGAGGTCTGCTTTAACACCGCCATGACGGGCTATCAGGAAATCCTGACCGACCCATCCTACAACGGCCAGATTCTCACCTTCACGTTTCCGCACATCGGCAATGTCGGCACCAATGAGGACGACACCGAGACAGTCAACGCCGCCGCCTCGACGGGCGCATGCGGCATCGTCGTCCATGCAGCCATCACCGAACCCTCGAACTGGCGCAAGACCCGGCATCTCGACGCCTGGCTGAAGGCCAAGGGTATTGTCGGCATCGCCGGTGTCGACACCCGCGCCCTGACTGCGATGATCCGTGACCACGGCATGCCGAACGCCATCGTCGCCCACGCGCCGGACGGCGTGTTTGATGTCGCCGCGCTGAAGGCGGAGGCTGCGGCGCTGCCATCGATGGTGGGGCTCGACCTGGTGCCGCACGTTACCGGCACGCAGCGTTACTCCTGGACCGAGACCCCATGGGTCTGGCCCGCCGGCTATGGCCAGCGTGGGCCGGCGGAGTACTCGGTGGTGGCGATCGACTACGGGATCAAGCGCAATATCCTACGACTGCTCGCCCGCAGCGGCTGCGAGGTGATCGTCATGCCGCCGACCGCCAGCGCGGACGAGATCATGGCGCTGAAGCCGGACGGCGTCTTCCTGTCGAACGGGCCGGGCGACCCCGCGGCAACCGGGACCTATGCGGTGCCGGTGATCAAGGCTGTTCTGGCCAGTGGCACGCCAACCTTCGGCATCTGCCTCGGCCATCAGATGCTCGGCCTCGCGATCGGCGCCAGGACCATGAAGATGAAGCAGGGACATCATGGCGCCAACCACCCCGTCAAGGAGCACGCCACCGACAAGGTGGAGATCGTGTCGATGAACCACGGCTTCGCCGTCGACCCGGCCACGCTGCCGGGGAATGCCCGCGAGACCCATGTCTCGCTGTTTGACGGCTCCAACTGCGGCATCGCGCTGACGGACCGACCGGCTTTCTCGGTCCAGCATCACCCCGAAGCGTCGCCGGGGCCGCAGGACAGCCACTACCTGTTCGACCGCTTCGTGAGCATGATGGCCGAGCACAAGGCCAGGAAAGCCGCGTGACCTCTTGAGCAGCTGGCGCGATTTCTTCGACGGCGAGCACAGCATCTACGTCTCGGAGCGTCACAAGCTGCTGCACGCGCGCATCATCGCGCGCGGCATCATCGCGGCCATCCCGCGCTCCGATGCAGTGGTTCTCGACCATGGCTGCGGCGAGGCCCTGCATGGCGAGGCTGTGGCCGCCGCCTGCGGCCGGCTCTACCTGTGCGAATCCGCCCCGGTGCTGCGGGCGCAGCTGACGGCGCGCTTCATCAACAGCGGGCATGTGAGCATCATCGCGCCCGAAACCATCGAGATCGGCATCCCGGACGACAGCCTCGATCTGGTGACCTTCATCTCCGTCGCGCAGTACCTCAAGCGCGAGGAGCTGGACGCGGCCCTGCACCTGTGGCTGCAGAAACTGAAACCAGGTGGCAAGCTTGTCGTCGGCGATGTGATTCCGCCGGATGTGGGCATGGTCACCGACACCAGGGCGCTCTTGTCCTTCGCCTTCAGCGGCGGCTTTCTGATCGCCGCCCTTGCCGGGCTGGTGAAGACTGCTTTCTCCGACTACCGCAAGCTGAGGGACAATCTCGGGCTCAGCATGTACAGCACCGCCCAGATGGAGACTGTTCTGGACAAGGCCGGTTTCGTCGGCATCCGCCAGATCGAGAACATCGGGCACAATGCCGCGCGCATGACGTTCGAAGCGGCCAGGCCGGCCTGAGCGTCCGCTTCACCGCGCTTCGGCGAAACTCCAGAACTTGTGGCCGGTGAAGGTCAGGACCATCACGATCAAGGTGATCAGGATCTGGCAGAGCACGTAATTCCAGCCCAGATGTTCGTTAAAGAAGGCCATGAGCAGGCCGGTCGCGACGAAACCGGCGGCCGCGATCACGCCAAAGCGCCAGCCCGCATCGAGATGGTTGCGCGAGCTTTCGAAGGTGAAGCGCCGATTGAGGCCGTAAGAGACCACACCGCCTGCGACAAAACCAAGCAGGGTTGCGATCAGGGGCCGCCAGCCTGCACCGGAAACCAGCGCGATCAGCACGCCGTAATGGGCCAACGCTGCGGCGAGGCCGGTCGCACAATAGGCGATAAGCTGGGAAGACCGCGTCATGGCCCGCTTATCGGGCAGCACAGCATCATCCGCAAGCGCTCAGCGCAGCATGAGCGGGCCGATCACAATGGCGAAAGCCGTGGCGACAGAGGCGAGGCGGACGATCATCGGGGTGATGGACTGCGAGGACATGGCGGACCTGCTTGGCGTGAGGATGGGGCTCTTGCTCCATCTGTCGCGGCGGTTGCGCCAAAGGTTCAAAGACAATCAGGTGACGAAGGCTTCCAGTTGCCGGGCGAGGGAAGCGGGCTCCGACCAATCCACAAGCGCGAAGGGCAAGGTGGGATCGCCGAGCAGGGCCGGCACTGCCGAATCCCGCTTCGCCTCATACCAGCCAAGCCAGGCGGCGCGGACATCATCCCAGGTCGTCAGATCGTTGGCGTTCAGCGCCGCGATGCGGGTGTCCGGATCTGCAACCGGCGTCAGTGATGCGCTGTCGGCCAAGGCCGGTGCATAGCGCACGAGTGCGACATGGCTGACGGGAAGTGGTTCTGCGATCTGGACGCTGCCGAGCCGCGACACAACGGCATCGCGCGACAGCCGCAGCTTCCGGTCCCGCTGCCAGTCCGCCGCCGGGTCCCGACCTTCGACCAGTTCGCCGAATCCGGCGAGGCCGCGCAGCGTTCCGGGAAAGATGGTGAGGGATTCTGGCACGCCGAGCGCCATCAGCCTGCCCGCGCGCGCCATCACAAGAACCCGTTCGCAGGCGCCATAGCCGCCCCTGCCGCCTGCCAGCAGATGCAGCGCGCCAGTGGTTTTGCCCGCCCCTGAATCGCCGAGGAGCAGGAGCCCGGCACCGCGATAGCTGAGAAGTCCGGCATGCAGGATCCACGCCCCTTCGGCCGCATGGGCGGGTGTGAGAATCTGGTCGCGCACCAGTTTGCGGAACTCATCGCGGCGACCGGTGCCGGGTGGCACGGCCAGGGTGATCTGCCGGGCCTCGTCATCCACCAGCGCCGCAGCACCACTCGACGCGAAGGCGATCAGCCGCCGGCCGCCGGCCAAGGCCTGCATGGTGAGGTCGCGGTGCTCGAAGGCGTTCTTGCCGCGATGCTGGGCGACGCTGACCGGCGGCGCGTTCGCCTGAGGCGCAAGACGCGTCAGGGTGGCCGGGTCGTCGGTGAGGCTGATGGCGATGTCGGTGCGGCCGTCCGCACCGGGCGTTGCAAGCGGCGCCAAGTCCGGCACCAGACCCGCCAGATCGGTCCCTTCGCAGCGGATCGACGGCCCGCCAGATCCGCGCAGGGACAGCGCCTCGGGCGCCTTCGCCCCGAGCGGCGCGGATAAACCGTAGGTCACGGCGAGCGCATCGATCACGGCAAGGGACGCCGCATCGAAACCAAGCGCGCGCGGCAGGGCGGTGATGGCGTCGAGCGGCCAGCCGATGACAAAGGCCGGGCCACCTTCAAGCCGCATCGGCGCCTCGACCGTGACATCGGATCGTTCGGCCGGTACGCCTGTCAGCAGATCAGCCAGCGCCAGAATGGCCCGGCCACAGGCTATGCCGTTCTCCAGATAGCGCGAGGCGAGCCGCTGGCGGGCATACCAGCGCCGCGCAGCGTCCAGTCCGTCATGCAGCGCGCCGATCTCGCGCCAAGCATTGTCATGCAAGGCCGGAGAGACCCGCGCCATCACGCCATCCGGATCGAGCAGCGGACGTTGGCGGTCCTGCCTGTTGGTGAGGTCGCGATAGGCGGGCCTGTCAAATGTCAGGGACGGCGCGGCGCGGCTCCCCAGCACGCCGAAGCCGAGCTCGAAGGGGTTGTGCGCGCCGACGAGACGAAGGCCCGCCGGCGCATCCCGTTCGAAGCGCGGCTGGTCGTTCATGACACCGACGCCGAGCGCGTCGACACCGGTCTCGGCCAGCCGCGCCGTCAGCCGCGTGGACGGATTGGTGACGACAATGACTGCCCGGCCATGCAGCACGGGAACCAGCGCCTCGATGATCGCCATGTTCTCGACGAACAGGGCGTCCTTGCTCTTCTGACGGGACCTGCGCGAGGTGCGCAGACCGAGCGCCAGCACAACGGGGCCGCGGCCATCGGCGGGCGGGGCGTCCGATACGACGATCTCGACGGACAGCGGCGGCAGATCAGCCAGATGGATGCGCAGCAGTTCGGCACGGGCATGATGCCGGCACCAGATCCGGAAACGCGCGGTGATGCCCTGCAGGGCCGCAACAGTCAGCATCGCCCTGACCGCGCGGCCGGCGCCGAAGACATCGATCTCGCGGGGCAGATCGCGCCTGACCGGCTTGACCAGCGCCGGACGCAGCAAGCCCCGCCCGGCCGGCCGGGCGGTCACGCGCGCGGCGCCCTGGAGCTCAGCCCCAACTGGCCGCCCGGGTGGTAGCGCCCGAAATCAGCGCGGCTAAAACCCGCAAGATGCATCAGCGCCACGGCCAGCGCATCGCCTGCGGCCAGCATGGCGGTCGAGGATGTGGTCGGCGCCTGGCCATTCGGGCAAGCCTCCGGCACATCGGGCAGGCGGATGACGTGCGTCGCGAGCTTGCCGAGCGCGCTCTCGGGCTTGCGCGTAATCAGCAGCAGCGGAATGGCATTGCCGCCAGCGTAATGCGCCACATCTGCAAGCTCCGCCGTCCCGCCCGAGGCCGAGAGCATCAGCACGGCGTCACCCGGCTGGATCATGCCAAGATCGCCATGACTTGCCTCGGTGCCGTGGACGAAGAAGGAAGGCGTGCCTGTCGAAGCGAAGGTTGCCGCGATCTTGCGGCCGACATGGCCGCTCTTGCCGACGCCGCAGACGATGATCCGGCCGCCCTTGGCGCGGATATCGGCGAGTATGTGGAGCGCACGCAGCCATTCCCCGTCCACCTGCGCCGCGAGGGCCAGAAGCGCGTCGGCCTCCTGCCTTAGCACATTGCGCAGGGCGTCGAGCAGGGCCGGATCGCTGGTCTTGGGGGCAGAGGCTGACATGTCGCCCTTTTAGGCCGCGCATTCCGACCCGGCAAGACGCGCGGGATCAGGCAAGTCGGCGAAGCGAAAACGCCTTCACGTCAGCCAGCAGCCTGAGGAACAGCCCCGCCTGATGCTCGGCCGTGAGCTTGCCCTTGGCTGCGGTGGCGATCGAGGCGTCGCCCGCCGTGCCGTCCTTGTGGATGTCCTGCGCGATCCAGGCAAAGGCCGTGACGCCGGTGGGCCTGAGGATGTCGAAGGTCTCGGCGATTTCCACCGAGGTCGGCTCGAAGTTGATGGCGTTGGCCATCTTCACCAGTTCGGGCCGGAAATGCAGCATCAGCGAGGTCTCCATGTCGCCGCCATGGATGCCGACCGCAGTTTTTCCTTGTCGGTGTAGAGACCCGGCGGCTTGCCCAGCCGGCTCCACGAACTCGACACCGCCAGCATGCCGAACGTCACCCGCAATTCGCGGCAAACGATGTCCATCAGCGCGACATTGCCGCCATGGGAGTTGACGAAGACGAGCTTCTTCAGGCCGGCGCGGTGCACGGCCTCGCCGATCTCGGTCCAGACGCTGAGCGCCGTGTGCGCCGTCAGCGTCAGGGTGCCGGGCGAGCGGATGTGCTCGTTCGACTTGCCGATCGACTGGATCGGCAGGAACAGGGCGTCGAGGTCCGCCGGGCACTGGCGCAGCGTCTCGGCGATCATACCGCGCGCAATCTCGGTGTCGGTCGAGACCGGCAGATGCGGGCCATGCTGCTCGATGGCCGCGATCGGCAGGACGGCAATGGTGGTCTCGGGGTCCAGCCCCTCGAAGTCGCGGGTGGTAAGATCACCCCAGTGGCGGGCGGGCATGGTGGGACTCCAATGCGTGAACGGTCGGCCCAGAGCGATGCAAGACGCGAATGGTCGGGTCAAGCCCAGCGGAGACGCTTACGGTGATCACCACCCCCGCATCCGCCTGCCGACCTCCGCGATGAAGCCCTTGCGCCTCGCCTCGCTGACGACATTGAGGTGGTAGAGCGCATGATAGTCCACCTTTGCGCCCTTGGCGGCATACCAGCCGAGGTAGCGCTTGACGATCTTGCGGGGCGGATCGCCCATGTAGAGCGCCATGTAGCGCGGACGGCCATAGGTGGCGATGCCAGCGATCCGCCTGAAGGCCAGCAGAGACTGCACTTTCGCCGGGTTGGAGATGTCGAAGGCGACGCCGGGCATGATCAGTCGGTCGAAGAAGCCCTTGAGCATGGCCGGCATGCCGAAGCACCAGGTCGGGAACTGCACCACCAGCCCGTCAGCCGCCTTGAGGCGCGCGACATAGCCTTCGAGGCCCATCTGGTTGACGGCCGTGTCATGATAGTGCCGCCTGCCCTCTTCCGAAAGCACGGGGTTGAAGCCCTCCTTGTAGAGATCGCACAGATCGGCCTCGTGGCCGGCGGATTTGAGACCCGCGACGGCCTCATCGCGGATGGCGGCGTGGAAGCTATCGGGAAGTGGATGGCAGTAGAGGTAGAGGACGCGCATTCGGGGATTCCGTCATCGCGAGCGCAGCGAAGCACTACGCTCTTGCTTCACGCACTCCTCATCCTGAGCCAGTCGAAGGAGGAGTTTCAGTGCACACATCTGTCGCCTTCATCCTTGGACAAACTCCGGATAACGATCAGGCCTGAACGGTCGGATCGCCTCGCCGCAGCCACAAGGATCAGGCGGACTTCGGCACGAAGGTCCGCATCTTGCCGGGGTTGAGCAGGCCGTAGGGGTCGACATCGTGCTTGAACGCAAGCTGGTCGACATCGGCGCGCTTGTGGCGGCTGCCATCCTCCAGCGTGTAGACATGGGGATTGGCGATGAAGACGCCGTTGGCCTCGTGGAGACGGATGATCTCGTTGAGCCGCTCCGGGTCCTTGTAGAGGATCAGCGGCAGGGCCGAGCAGGTCATGCGCCCGCCAAAGCGGATGAACTCGCAATGCGCGATGACCTCGCCAGGGAACAGGTCGCGCATCTGCAGCACTGACGGGATCAGCCGGTCGTGCGGGAACAGGCATTGGAGATAGGTCACCGTGCGGTCGATCTTCAGCGCCTGCAAGGTGGTGTGGTTCCAGGTGAACTCGTAGATCGGCAGCTTGCCGGGCGCCTCCTCGTTCGGCGCTTCATGGGTGATGGTGCCGCGGTTGCCGAGGATCATCCGAGGCTTCCGCAATCATCGCGACCAGCACGTTCTTGCCCTCCGGGAAGGCGTGCGGCAACTCCTTGAAGTAGGATGGCAGCGGCCAGGCGATCGGGGTGAGCAGCTTCTTGACCACGCCGTCCGCCAGCGCAACCTCCTGGCCGACCTGCATCGCCGTCTCGAAATCATCGAAGGCGATGACGAGATCGATCCATGGCCAGGCCGGCGCGGTCGGCATCTCCAGCGCCGTGATGATGCCGGTGGTGCCATAGGCGCGGTTCACGAATTGCGCAGCCTCGGCGCGCAACTCGATCACGCGCGGCGTTTCCTCCACGGTGACAATCCGGGCGGCAATGATGTTGCCCGGCTCGCGCAGCCCCCCATAGGTGACCGAACCGATGCCGCCCGAGCCGCCGGCGACAAAACCGCCGATTGTGGCCATGCGCTTGGTGGAGGGGTGCATCCGCAGTTCCCATCCGGTCGGCCGGAGCTGGGCGTCCATCGCGTCCATCCGCGCGCCCGCACCGACGCGTACGACGCCGGGCCTGTGCCACGCGATGGCGTTCAGGCCGGAGATATCGAGCAGGACCCCGCCCTCGAGCGGAACGGCCTGGCCGTAGTTGCCGGTCGCGCCGGCACGAACGGTCAGCGGAATGCGGCGCTTGGCGCAGGAGGCGGCAATACGGATCACATCGGCCTCGTCGCGTGGGCAGGCGATGATGTCGGCGCTCTTGCCATGCAGCTGCGCATTCAGGATCGGCGAATACCAGAAGAAATCACGCGAGCGGCGGCGCACGCTCTGCATCTCGGTGATTACGGGCACATCGCCCATGTCAGCGATGAAGCCGGCGATGTCATAGCGGGAGGTGGCGTCCGGCGTGGCTTTCGTCGCGACATTCATCGTTGATGATCCTTCTCAAGCGCGCGGGCGATGGCGCGAGGCATGCGCGTGGGAGCCAGCGACGAGCCGGCCAGATGGCGGACTATATCGAGGGCCATGGAAAATGCACCGCAAACCGATCCGCAATCTGATTGTTTTTCCAGCAAAGCTCTGCCTTCGATTTAAGCAAGATGGCTCTAGATCATGGCGGGCGGAACCACATATGGTGGCACGGCGATTGCTGTCCTTGCGCTCGCTGCCCGGCCAAGGCCGGACGGACCCGTTCAACCCGCGCGCCGCACTGTCGGGCTGCCGCAACAGATGAGGTGTTTCACCCATGACCACGTCGAAGTTCCGTATCGACCGCCGCGCTGCGCTGGGCCTCATCGGCGGCGCCGGCGCATCCGTCCTGCTCCCCGTCCCGGGCCGCAGTGTCAACGCCCAGACCCTGGACAAGGTCAGCTATCAGACCAACTGGCGCGCCCAGGCCGAGCACGGCGGCTTCTATCATGCCGTCGCCGCCGGCATCTATCGGAAGTATGGCATTGACGCCGACATCCGCATGGGCGGGCCACAGCAGAACCCATCCGCGCTGCTCCTTGGCGGCCGGGTCGACATGATCATGTCGAACTCGTTCGAAGCCATCAACTATGTGCGCGAAGGCATTCCGTACATGTGCATCGCCTCGATCTTCCAGAAGGATCCGCAGGTCATCATCTCCCATCCCGGTGTCGGCCATGACAGCCTGGCCGCGCTCAAGGGCAAGCCGATCCTGATCGGCGCCGCCGGCCGCACCAGCTTCTGGCCGTTCCTGAAATCCAAGTTCGGCTTCACCGACGAGCAGGCCCGGCCCTACACCTTCAACATGGCGCCATTCCTGGCCGACAAGCAGATGTCCCAGCAGGGCTTCCTGTCCTCCGAGCCCTACGCCATCCAGCAGGGCGGCGTGAACCCGGTCGTGCACCTGATCGCCGACGCCGGCTTCGAGAACTACAACACCACCATCAACATCTCGAACAAGATGGTGGCCGAAAAGAAGGATCTGGTGCAGCGTTTCGTGACCGCTTCACTCGAGGGCTGGGCGGAGTATATGAAGGGTGGCCCGGCCATCGAGGCGGCCAACGCCCTGATCAAGAAGGATAACCCGGACATGTCCGACGACAAGATCGCCTATGCGATCAAGGTCATGAACGAGCGCGGCATCGTGCGCTCCGGCGACGCGCTCAAGCTGGGCGTCGGCGCCATGACGGACGAGCGCTGGAAGTCCTTCTATGAGACGATGGCAGCGACCGGTGTGTTCCCGACCGGGCTCGACATCAAGAAGGCCTATAGTCTCGAATTCATCAACAAGGGCGTCGGCGCTTGACTGCTGCGCCCGACATGACAACCGGAGCGGGCGCGGGGCACAAGCCGCGCCCGCTCGTCGCGATCCGTGACGTCTCGAAGCAGTTTGCCAATGGCACGATCGCCGTTCGTGACGTCAATCTTGACCTGGCGCGTGGCGAGTTCGTCAGCCTGCTCGGCCCGTCCGGTTGCGGCAAGTCCACGCTGCTGCGCATGATCTCAGGGCTCGGGGACCCCTCGCGGGGTGTGATCGACTGGCCGACCTCGGCGCATGACGCCGATGGCCATGCCGAACCTGATCTTGGCTTCGTATTCCAGGAGCCGACGCTGATGCCCTGGGCGACGACGCTCAAGAATGTGATGCTGCCGCTCACGCTGAAGGGCGTCGACAGGCACAAGGCCGAGGCGACCTCCGCCACCATGCTGGCCCTCGTCGGGCTCAAGGGCTTCGAGGGCTCCTATCCGCGCGAACTCTCCGGCGGAATGAAGATGCGCGTGTCGATCGCACGCGCACTCGTGACGAGGCCGTCGATCCTGTTGATGGACGAGCCCTTCGCCGCGCTGGATGAAATCACCCGCCACAAGCTTAATGACGACCTGCTGAAACTGTGGTGGGAGCAGCGCTTCACCGCCGTGTTCGTGACCCATTCGGTGTTCGAATCGGTCTACCTGTCGCAGCGGATCGTCGTCATGGCGGCCAGGCCCGGCCGCATCATGGCGGACCTGACCGTCGACGCGCCCCATCCGCGCGACGCGTTGTTCCGCACCTCAGCGCAGTATGCCGACCTGTGCCGCATGGCATCGAATGCACTTGGAAAGGCCATGCACGGATGACCGACCTGACCATCAGCCCACAGTCCGTTCCCCAGGATTCGGGGACCGACGCCGAGAACAGGCCGATCTTCGTTCAGGAAGACCGCATCCTCGGCATCGCCAAAAGCACCTGGCCAGGCATCCTTGCTCCCATCATCATCGGCATCGTTGCGCTCGGGTTCTGGGAATGGATTGTCCAGTACCGGCAGATTCCGCACTATGTGTTGCCCGGACCCTGGCTGATCGCGAAAACGCTCATTGCCGACTGGGGCACGCTCTCCGGCTCGCTCTGGATCACGCTGCGCATCACCTTTGCCGCGCTGATCGCCGCTGTCACGGTCGGGGTGGCGCTCGCCATCGTCTTCACCCAGTCGAAATGGCTGGAGATGAGCCTGTTTCCCTATGCGGTGATCCTGCAGGTCACGCCGGTGGTGTCGATTGCGCCGCTGATCATCATCTGGGTCGGCGACATCAACCTCTCCTTGCTGATCTGTGCCTGGATCGTGGCCTTCTTCCCGATCCTGTCGAACACCATCCTCGGGCTGAACTCGGCAGACCACAACCTCGTCAACCTGTTCCAACTCTACAAGGCCAATCGCTGGCAGACGCTGCGCCATCTCAGGTTGCCCGCTGCCATGCCGTACTTTCTCGGTGGTCTGAAGATTTCCGGCGGCCTTGCGCTGATCGGCGCCGTCGTGGCCGAGTTCGTGGCCGGCTCTGGCGGCAGCGCCTCGGGCCTTGCCTACCGCATTCTGGAATCAGGCTACCAGTTGCGCATCCCGCGCATGTTCGCGGCCCTGATCATGATCTCGGTGACCGGGATCGCCATCTTCCTGCTGACGAGCTGGATCAGCCACATGTTCCTGCGCAAATGGCATGAAAGCGCGATCAAGCGGGAGAATTGAGGCGAAGGCCGACGACCTCAGCTCAGCCGTCCGCGCGCCGCGACAGGGATCTCGCCAATGATCGTCTCGCCGCGCACGGCGACATAGCGGTCGACCATGTTGCAGACGACGCAGACGTGGTTGGGAATGATCCGCACGATATCGCCGACGCCGGGGCGCTCGTTGCAGGCGCCGAGATCGAGAAAGCCGTGCTCCTCGGCGAACTTGTGGATGCGCGCCTGCGGATGCTCGATGATGTAGCCATAGCCGTCGAGGCCGCCGCCCGGATCAGCGGTCAGCGTCTTCGAGCCTGAATCGAGGATGCCGCGCTCGGGCGCAGCGCGGCTGACCACGGTGGCGTAGACCTGCAGCGCGCAGTCGGCCAGCGTGGCCTGCCCGCAGGCCATCATCATACGGTCATTGAAGATGTAGGTCCCGGCGCGATGCTCCGTGGCGCCCTTGAGTTGGCCGAGATTGGCCATGTTGGGCGTGCCGCCTGTCGAGACGATGTTCAGCTCCAGTCCGTCTGCGCGCAAGGCGGCGCGGACGTCATCCACGAAGGCCTGCGTCTGGGGCCAGCGATCCTCGGGCGGATACATCAGAAGGCCGGCAAAGGTCAGATGCGGCGATGCCGCGATCTGTCGGGCCAGCGCGATGGCCTCGCCCGGCGTCTCGACCCCGGCCCGCTTGCGACCGGTGTCGCACTCGACCACCACAGGCAGGGGGCGCCCGGCGATCTCGCCCGCCACCGGCAGGCCCGCAATCGTGACAGGATTGTCGGCGGCGACCGTGACGAGGGTCCCGCGCAGAAGCCCGCCGAGCCGCGCCATCTTGTCTTCGCCAAGGATGTTGTAGCTGATCAGGATGTCGTCGAGGCCGCCGGCGGCCATCACCTCCGCCTCGCCGAGCTTCTGGCAGGTGATGCCGCGCGCCCCGGCCTCGCGCTGCATGGCGGCAATCCGTGGGCTCTTGTGGGTCTTGATGTGCGGGCGGTTCGCAACCCCGGCCGCATCGCAAGCAGCCTGGACGCGGGCGATGTTGGCCTCGACCACGTCAAGGTCGATCACGACTGCCGGGGAGCCGAACTGGCGGATGAGCGATGTCTTGAAGGCGGAACTGGTCATTTGACGCGTGGCACTCCGGCAGGCCGTCAGGCTCGACTGGCAGGCTCCAGTCGCCTCAGCGAGGTCAGCGGTTGACGACGACCCTCGTGCCGACGCGGACGCGGCGCATCAGATCGGCAATATCTTCGTTCAGCATGCGGAAGCAGCCGCCCGAGACGGCCCGCCCGATCGTGTCCGGGCGGTTCGTGCCATGAATGGCGTAGTCGCCTCCGGCCAATGTCAGGGCGCCGATGCCCATCGGATTGTTGGGCGCGCCGCTGGGAATCATCGCGGAGGGATCGGCGCCCGGACGGCGCATCGATTCCGGCGGCGTCCAGCCCGGCTGCAGATGCACGGCGAGGACCTGCGAGATCCCGGCCCACTGGTTCTCAACCTTGCCGATCGCAACGTTGTAGCGGATCGCCTTGCCGTCCCCCTCGACAAAGTAGAGGGACTGTCGCGACTGCTCGATGACGATCGTTCCGGCCGGCTCTTTGCCCGCATAGGCGACCGAAGCGCCGCGCGAGGCGCCGACATTCATGGCCTGGCGGCGCACGTCCAGCAGACTTTCAGGAATGGTGGTGCCGGTGGCGGAGGCGACCAGATGGCCGCTCGAGGGCAGGCTGCTGTAGTCGCTCGGGCGCCCGGCCGCAGAGCCGAACCCGGCCAGATCAGAAGAGCCTGCACACCCGGCGAGGGTGGCGGCGGCAAGGGACAGGACAGCCAGGCGGGCAGCGATCGTATGCATCAGTCACCTCACACGTTGAAATTGATCATGCGCCGTTCAACGACGCGAGTTCCTCAATGTACTCCTTCGGAAACAACAACGTGTTCTCAGGCGTCTTGAGGCCCATCTTTTTGGCGATATCGCCGACAAAGGCATTGCAGTTGTAGAACACAGCATGCCACGCGGGCGACGAGGCCTGCAATTGCCTGATCTGCACCATGAGGTCGTCATAGCGCTGCTGGTTCATGCGCACACGGTAGCGGGCGGTCCAGTACACCTCTTCGGTATCGCCATCGCTGGCGCCCGTCTCGGACACGACCGGCAACACATGGCCAATCATCCAGGGCAGAACGCTTTCCGTCGCAGGATGAAGACCGACGATCTCGGTCGTTTCGATCCTGTCGCCTGGCCCAAGCTTGCCCACGGACGCAAAGGTGTGACCATAGCTCGCTGCGGACCGCGACCTGAACTCGATGTAATGGGTCTGCTCGGACCGAGTTGTGGAGGGACGGGCGCGCGAGGCCTCAGCGCTGCGCGCGACCGAGGACCCGACAAAGCTCGCCGACGACGGGTCTGGCGACGTCGCTGGTGAGGCAAGGTCCGGCTTGTCGTCCGGCGCGCAGGCGCCCAGCGCCAGCACCACCGCCGCAACGCCGAGGCACCTCACCCAATGACGGCTCGAGGGCACGCCTGAACTCAACGCCTGCATGGCATGAACCAACATTTCCGGGCAGCGGCATGTCGTGGCCGTGCTGCCAACAGCCCAAAAAAGATAAACCCGGCACCGGGCCGAAGCACGCTGCCGGGTTGATCTCAATCAGGCGCTCTGGCTCAGCCGCGAACAGCGATCGGAGCAGCCTGCGGGACGACCACAGGAGCAGGGGACTTGCCCTTGCCAACCGGGGCCTTGCCGGCGCACGCGCCGAGGGCGGCTGCGGTCAGAACAGCGGCGAGAACGAGGGTGAACTTCTTCATGACGATCTTCCTTGACATGTTGATTCCGAAACAACGGGCTTGGTCATAAACACCAGAAGTGGGTTTCCCGCCTAGTGCTGATTTGCAACACTACGACCGAAAACACGGATCTGGCCGGTTTCTCACATGCTGGCTGCCCTGGTCGATCACGCGGCGCCTGCCTTTCAGGGCTGTCGAAGCGCGGCCGAGAACAGCCTGAAGACGACAAAGCCGCCCAAAGGCGGCTTTGTACACCTTGCTGCGGGGTGTCGGCAGCGGCTGGTGGATCAGTAGTCCATGCCGCCCATGCCACCCATGCCGCCACCGCCGCCCATGGCCGGCGCAGCATCCTTCTTCGGAGCTTCGGCGATCATGGCTTCGGTGGTGATCAGCAGGCCCGCGATCGAGGCTGCATCCTGGATGGCGGTGCGCACGACCTTGGTCGGGTCGATAATGCCGGCCTTCATCATGTCGACGTACTCGCCGGTCTGGGCATTGTAGCCAGCCGCATAGTCCTTCGATTCGGCAAGCTTGCCGACGATGACCGCCGAATCGTCACCGGCGTTCTCGATGATCTGGCGAGCCGGCGTGGTGAGCGCCTTCTTGACGATCTCGATGCCGATCTTCTGGTCCTCGTTGGCAGGCTTGAGCTTGCCGATGGAGCCGGCCGCACGCAGCAGGGCCACGCCGCCGCCAGGCAGCACGCCTTCTTCCACCGCAGCGCGGGTGGCGTTCAGCGCGTCGTCCACGCGGTCCTTCTTCTCCTTGACCTCGACTTCGGTCGAGCCGCCGACGCGGATGACCGCGACGCCGCCTGCCAGCTTGGCCAGACGCTCCTGAAGCTTCTCGCGGTCGTAGTCCGAGGTGGTCTCCTCGATCTGCGCCTTGATCTGGTTCACGCGGCCTTCGATGTCCTTCTTCTTGCCGGCACCATCGACAATGGTGGTGTTTTCCTTCTCGATGCGCACCTTCTTGGCGCGGCCGAGCATGGCAAGGGTGACGGATTCGAGCTTGATGCCGAGGTCTTCGGCAATCATCTGCCCGCCGGTCAGGATGGCAATGTCCTCGAGCATCGCCTTGCGGCGATCACCGAAGCCCGGTGCCTTGACGGCGGCAACCTTGAGGCCGCCACGCAGCTTGTTGACGACGAGGGTGGCGAGAGCCTCGCCCTCGATGTCTTCAGCAACGATCAGCAGCGGTTTGCCGGTCTGCACAACGGCTTCCAGAACCGGAAGCATGGCCTGGAGCGACGACAGCTTCTTCTCATGGATCAGGATGTAGACATCCTCGAGATCCGCGATCATCTTCTCGGCATTGGTGATGAAATACGGCGAGAGATAGCCGCGGTCGAACTGCATGCCTTCAACGACATCAAGTTCGGTTTCGGCGGTCTTGGCTTCCTCGACGGTGATGACGCCTTCGTTGCCGACCTTCTGCATGGCTTCGGAGATCATCTTGCCGACCGACGCGTCGCCGTTGGCGGAGATGGTGCCGACCTGCGCCACTTCGGCGTTGGAGGTGACCTTCTTCGAATTCTTCTTGAGGTCGGCGACGACGGCGTCAACCGCCATGTCGATGCCGCGCTTCAGGTCCATCGGGTTCATGCCGGCCGCAACGGCCTTGGAGCCCTCGCGAACAATCGCCTGGGCCAATACGGTCGCGGTCGTGGTGCCGTCGCCGGCGTGGTCGTTCTGACGGGACGCGACCTCGCGGACCATCTGGGCGCCCATGTTCTCGAACTTGTCGGCAAGCTCGATTTCCTTGGCAACGGTGACGCCGTCCTTGGTGATGCGGGGCGCGCCGAAGCTCTTCTCGATCACGACATTGCGGCCCTTGGGACCGAGCGTGACCTTCACGGCATTGGCAAGAATATCGACGCCGCGCAGCATCTTGTCGCGCGCGTCAGACGAAAAACGAACGTCCTTGGCAGCCATTGTCTACTCCTCTTGGACTTGAAATCTTGACTACGATGATAGTGGTTTCGCGCCGGCTCAGGCCAACGCGGCGGGACGGTCAGCCGATCAGCCGACGATGCCCATGATGTCGGATTCCTTCATGATCAGGAGATCCTGACCGTCGATCTTGACTTCGGTGCCGCTCCACTTGCCGAAGAGGACGCGATCGCCCTTCTTGACATCAAGCGGAACGAGCTTGCCGGCTTCATCGCGCGCGCCGGAGCCGACGGCGATGATTTCGCCTTCCTGCGGCTTTTCCTTCGCGGTTTCAGGGATGATGATGCCACCCTTGGTCTTTTCTTCGGCGTCGATGCGACGAACGACCACGCGGTCATGCAGCGGACGGAACTTCATGGATGTGTTTCCTCTGCTCAATTGAACAAATGTGAGCGGGCCGATGCGGCCCATGTCGTTAGCAGTCTCACCAAGTGAGTGCCAATGACTGACCGGGAGATAGGGACGGTGCCGGCTTGAGTCAAGGCTTGGCTGGCCGGCTTTATCGCAGCCTGCGCGGCAGCGTTAACAGCGCCGCCCCCGCCAGCGCGACCAGGGCGCCCACGAAACCAGTCGAGGACAGGCCGAGCGTGCTGAACGCCACACCCCCGAGCGCGGAGCCAAAGGAGGCCGCGACATAGATGGCGGCGGCATTGAGCGCAAGGATCACGCTCTGTGCCTCGGGGGCCAGGGCGATCAGCCTGAGTTGCTGCGGAACCATGAACGCCCAGCCGAAGGCGCTCCACAGGAAGGCCAGCAGCAGCATGGGTGCGAGGCCCGCATCAAGCATGGACATGGCGGGAAGATACAGCACCTGCGCCAGACACAGGCCAAGCAGCACCTTCTCGGCTCCGAATTTTCGTGTCAGCGCCGCGCCGAAGGCGTTGCCGGTGACGGCGCCGAGGCCGAAAGCAAGCAGCAACATCGTCACGCCCGTCCCGCCAAGCCCGAGGCGTTCTTCGCCAAGGGGTCCGATATACGTGTAGACGCAGTAGACGGCACCGAGAAAGGCCACGGTGAACATCACCGCCACGATCTGGTGCGGTGTGGTCAGGACCTTGCCGAGCATGGCCAGTGAGGTTGGTTGAAACGGCAGGCCTTCCGGCACGAGGCGCGCCAGCAGGCCCAGCGCGATCATGCCGATGCCCACCACGACCCAGAAGGCGACGTGCCAGTCGAGCGCATAGCCGAGATAACTGCCGATAGGGACGCCCAGGATCTGGGCCAGGGTCAGGCCGAAGAAGACACGCGCCAGTGCGGCGGGCCGGCTTTCAGGATTGGCTGTCGCCACAGCGACGGCCGCGCTGGTGGGTGTGAAAAGTCCGCCACCGACGGCGGCCAGCACCCTCGCAAACCCAAGCGACGGGACATTCCAGGCGATGGCTGACAGGGCCGCGGCCAGAACAAACACCGCCATGCTGCCGATCAGCAGCATGCGCCTGTCGACCTTGCCCGCGACCGCCGTCAGCACGGGTGACGCCACCGCATAGGTGACGGCATAGGCTGTCAGGAACAGTCCGGCCTCAGCTTTGCTGATCGCGAACGCCGAGGCGATCGGGCTGAGAATGCCGATGATCACGAAGGCGCCGACACCCATGACGACATTGCCGAAGGACAGCACCAGCAGCAGGCGGCGATCCATGCTCAACTCCGGTCCATGCGTCAGACGTCAGATCTTCTTCCGGGTCAGCGCCATCGACCCGGCGATGATCAGCGCCGACCCCGCCCAGGTGTAGACGGTCGGCACCTCGGCGAAGGCGACAAAGCCGATCAGTGCGGCCCAGACGAGGGACGTGTACTCGGTCGGTGCCAGACGCGAGGCGTTGGCTTTCGAGAAGGCGAAGGTCAGCGACAGGTGCCCGATGACGCCAAGCACCCCGGCCAAAAGGAACATCAAGAGATCCTGCGCGCTCGGCCACGACCAAAACCAGAGCGCCAGCGGCAGCAGCACGACCGCAGGGCCTACATTCTGGAAGGCAACAATCGTGGCGGGATGCTGGGCCACGGCGAGCTTGCGCAACAGGATGATGTTGACCGCATAGGCGAAGGCCGAGAACAGCGCCGCGGCAATCCCGAGCGTGGACGAGACCTGACCGGCCTGCAGATTGGGCCACAGCATCACCGCCATGCCGCCGAAACCGAAGGCCAGCGCGATGATGATCGAGCGGTCAACCGTCTCCTTGAGCCAGAGCACGCCAAGCACGGCAATGAAGCATGGCGCCAGAAAGGACAGGCTGATCGCTTCGGCCAATGGCAGGAGGCTGATCGCCAGAAAGAAGGAGCCCGCCGTGAGCACCACCAGCGGAACCCGGAGGACATTGGCGCGGACCTCGGCCTTGGTCGGCTTTTGTGGCCTCAGCACGGCAAGGACCAGCAGCGCCACGACGCCGCCCATCACAAAGCGAAAGAACACCGACACCGCCACCGGGTGGACCTGCATCTGCGCCTTGATCACCGCGTCCATGGCGGTGAGCAGGAAGATCCCGATGCTGGCCAGCAGCAGCGGTGGCAGGGCCAGCACGCGCTGTTTCGGGCTCATGGCGGATCCGCCAGCTGCAGCGTGTAAAAAAACTCCGCCGTGTCCGAGATGTCGCCGAGCAGCCGCGTCTGCGGCTGGCGCACGAAGCCGAGCTTTTCATAAAAGCGATGCGCCCGCGTGAAGCGGGTGTCGGTCCACAGGACGATCGAGCGCGCGTTGCTCTCGTGGGCGCGCTCGAACACCCGGGCCGCGAGCTGCCGCGCAAGGCCGGATCCGCGAAGGGCGCGCGCGAGATAGAACTTGTGCAATTCAATCGACCCCTGACCGTCCGCAGTGGCGCAGATGCACCCGTCGATTGCCGCATCCTGGCCGTCAAGCACCCACATCCGCGTGCCCCTGCCTGCAGCCCAAGTCGCGGGCGCGCGCAATTCGGGGAACTCGTCCCACGAGAACAGGCAACCCGGATACTCCGCAAAGCAGGCCTCGATCAGGGCTGCGACTGCTTCGCCATCAGCATCCGCGACAGGGCGCAGCGCACGATTGGGCAGGGTGTTGGCAGGGCCGCTGTCAAGCATGCGCCCTGTTAGCGCCTTGGCGGATCGGACGGAAGCGCAGGTGACGCATCGCCGCCAGGACCAGCAATGCGTGCAACGCATCAGCCACCGCTCAGACCCGCGATCAGGGGGGTAACGAAGTGTTCAACGCGGAATGCTAGGCAGAACACTGAAGAGCTCGGCGTCCCGGGTTGGCGTGGCGTCTCGCACGGAGTCCATCCAATGCGCGTTGGGGTCATCATCGCTACCGCAGGCCGGCCTGACATGGTCGCCATCTGCATCCGCAACCTTGTGGCGCAGAGCAAGCCGGCAGAGAAGATCAGCGTGGTCGCGCCAACACGCGACGATCCTGGCGATCGTGCCAGCGAAGACGCGGCATGCGCGTTTGGTCCGCGCGGCGGCGCATTGCCGCGCAATCGTGGCCTCGACCTGCTTGGGCCCGGCTGGGACATCGTGGTGTTCCTTGATGGCGATTTTACTGCGTCGCGGCACTGGCTCGCCAATCTGCGGCAGGTGACGAACGCCCATCCCGACCTCAAGGTGGTCACCGGCCAGGTCCTGGCCGATGGCGTTCACGGGCCAGGGCTTGGCTGGGCAGACGCCGCGCGGTTGGTCGACGCTGAAGACAGCGCTGTCGAGGGCAGTCGCGGGTCTGGACAGGATCCTGGCTTCGACAAGATCGAGGGGGTCTCCGCCGATGGCCGCAACATCGCCTTCCGCGTGAGCGCCATGGCCGGACTTCGGTTCGACGAAAGGCTGACGCTGTACCGCTCCCAGCACGATACCAATTTCCGCTGCAGGGCGCAGGGACACGGGCGCATGACCGGGCGCCAGCTCGACCATGCAAAGATCGCCAATCGCATCCACCTTCCGCGCAGAGGCACGATCGCGTCGGCAAAGGCCTTCAATCTGATGGGGAGGACCGTCAAGGCCGATGCCCTCAAGGCTGCATGGCCGGAGCCGGAGGTAGGTCGCCTCGGCCACTCCAGGGGCAATCTGATCGCGCTGGGTGACGTCATCATGCGGCGCGACAGGCCCGCTCGCGTCGGCGAGATCTGAGACAAATCGTGCTTCTTGCCCTTACCTTCGCCGCGAATTCAGCCCTCAACTTCGTGCTGGGGCTTCTGATCGCGCGGTTCCTTGGGCCCGAGCAGTTCGGCCTTTATGCGCTTGGCGCGGCGCTGCTGATCCTGATCAGCGCCTTCGCAATCGACTGGCTGAAGCTCTCGACGATCCGCTTCTATTCGCAGGACAAGCGCCGGGCCGAACCTGCGATCCGCGCCTCGTTGGACGGGCTGGCGGCGCTGTGCACGCTCGCGCTGATGGCCATTCTCCTCACGGCCGTGGTGGCCGGCGTCGATCTCAGGATTCCCACCGCCATCGCCGCAGCAGCCGTGGCTGCCGGCGCGACAGGCGGGCTGTTCGACTATCAGCAGGCTGTGGCGCGCGCGCGTGAAGACGACGCCGTCTACGCGAGGATGGTGATCATCAAGAACGGCGTCGCGCTGGTGCTCATGGTTGGCGGGGCCTGGCTGACGCGCGATCCCGTGCTGGTGCTGGTCGGTTCGGCCCTGAGCTGCCTTGCCGCCCTGATGGTGGCGCGCCGCGCGCTGTCAGACGCTCCCCTGGACCTGAAGGCGATTGACAGGCGGCATGTCCGCGCCTTTGCCATCTATGCCCTTCCGCTGGTGGCGACGAACATCCTGCTCGCAACCATTCCGCTGCTGAACCGCGCCTACATGGCGTCCGGTTTTGGCCTCGCGGAGGCCGGCTACTTCTCGCTTGCCGCCGACATCGGATTCAAGGCAATGGCGACCGTCGGGGCCACGATCGAGATCATGCTTTTGCCGCTGGCCGTGCGCGCCATGGAGCGCGCCGGGATGGCGGCGGCGCACGAACAGATCGGGCGCAACCTCATTGTGGTGCTGGCCTGCCTGCTGCCGCTCGCGGCAGGCACCCTGGCCGTGCTGCCGGCGTTCGAGGCCTTGCTGGTGCCTCCGGCCTTCCAGGGCCATTTCAGCAGCTATATCTGGCTGCTGATGCCCGCCTTCGTGGCCCTGCCGCTGATGCAGGTCGGCCTCAACCCGGTCTATCTGGTCAGCAAGCGCACGATGGTCTCCACCGCGTCAGCGGCCGCGGCCGTGGCGGTCAACGCATCCATCCTCGCGATCATGCTGTTCGCTCCAATTCCGCAGCCCGGCCCGGCCGGGGTGGCCTTGGCGATGTCGGCTGGCTTTGTCGTGTCGATGCTGATTGTCGGCTGGGGCGCGCTCCGGCACAGCGCGATGCGACCTGGCCTCCGCGACCTGTGCTGGATTGCCGCCGGACTGATTGCGATGACGGCGACGCTCTGGCCGTGGCGTGAGATGACGCCGGCGAGCTTGACGCTCGGTCTGCAAGTCATTGCCGGCGGCGTCATCTACGGTATCGTCATGATCGCAGGCGATGTCGCCGGCTGCCGCCGCAGCGTCGTGAACTGCCTGAGACAGCGCAGGGCGAGAACAGCGTCATGATGCAACGAGTCGTCACGATACGGCCTTCAGCCTTGGCTGCACTGCTGCACGCGCCGATCGTTGCGATTGTGTCGGGAGCAACTGCGCAGGCCCAGAGCGCCGACCAACTTGTCGGGCGCTGGGGTCTTGCCGCCTACTTCCGCGAGGCCGATGCCGCCAAGGTGACTGCGGCAGCGCGCGGGTTCTGCAACCACCCTTACGTGATCGCGCGCGGGCCCAATGGCGGCGTGATGCTGAACCAGCCCGATCAACCGCAAAAGAGCGAGCATGTCATCTCGTCGGGCTTCAGCGGCCGGACCACGATCGGTCCCGCAAGTGACGCCAGCGGGGCGAAGGACCGCGAATTCGTCAGTTTCACGCCCAACCAGTTCGTGCTGCGCTGGCGAGAACCAGCCGTCGGCAATCGCTACGGCGTGATGGTCTTTGTCCGCTGCGGCGGGCGTTGAACCCCTTGCCGCGCCCGTTCTCGCTTCATTAACCGTGCTTCTGCGGCTCACGGTAACCATACCAAACGGAACACAAGGCTGGCTAAAGTCCGGCCCATCCCGGCGCCGTTTCATTTACCATCCATTGATGGCCGCGGCGCAGGCTCCTCTGTGTCGAGTTCAGAACCAGAGTGTGTGCGTATGCGTCGCGAACTGCCAGCAGCCCTGTCGGGCGCCGCCTTTTCCCTTGTCATGATGCTGCCTGCGCCGGTACTGGCCCAGGCCTATTTTACGGGTGACGCCACCCGCCGCACCGTGACGACGACCGGCACCGTCCAGAATGCCTCCGCCGGCAGCCCGCGCCCCGGCACACTCGGTGGTGGCTTCATCGAGTTTCTCGTCACCGGGCGCGATCCGAGCCCCGGGACACGCCACCAGGCCGAGCCAGAACGCTGGCAGCGGCAGGCCACACCGCGCTCGGCGCCCCAGCCCGAGGTCGATCCGTTCAGCGGTCTGCCGGTGATGCCGCCGGGCCGCCAGTTGGCGGCCGTGCAGTCGCGCGGGGATTTCGAGCGCCCGATCGAAAGGGTGCTTGATCCACGCTTCGAGCGTCAGGAAGTGGCCTATGACGGCCCGCACCGGCCCGGCACGGTGGTGATCGATACCCCGTCCAAATTCCTCTATCTCGTGCTGGAGAACGGCCGGGCGCTGCGCTACGGGATCGGCGTCGGGCGTCCGGGCTTCGAGTGGGCCGGCGTCAAGAGCATCACACGCAAGGCCGAGTGGCCCGACTGGACGCCGCCGGCCGCCATGCTGAAGCGCCGCCCCGACCTTCCGCGTTTCATGCCGGGCGGCCCCGAAAATCCGATGGGCGCGCGGGCAATGTATCTGGGCTCGTCGCTGTACCGCATCCATGGCACCAACGAGCCGCACACGATCGGGCAGGCCGTATCGTCGGGTTGTATCCGGATGACGAATGAGGACGTCACGGACCTCTACAACCGTGTCCGCGTCGGCATGCGCGTCATCGTGATCTGAGCGTTCGGCACCCGCTGCTGGTGCACCGCCTTGTCAACAGGAGGGCTGCAAAAAGCGGGCGCCTTCCGAATTGCCGCCGTCGCCAGAACCCGCGGCTGGCCCGACCGGACCCGCTCCGCCGCCGACGGGGCAGGATGTCTGTTCAGAAGGTGTCAGCTTGCGCCAATCAGGATGCCGGCGCCGAGCACCAGCAGGCCGCCAATGACAATCTGAACCACCGCGCGCGTGAACGGCGTCTCCATGTACTTCCAGCGGATCCAGGCTATGGCCCACAACTCGAACAGCACGACCACGCCGGCCACGATGGTCGCAGTCCAGAAATCGGGGATCAGATAGGGTAAGGTATGACCCAACCCGCCAAGGGCGGTCATCACGCCGCAGACGACACCCCGGAGCCAGGGCGAGCCGCGCCCGGTGATCGCGCCGTCATCGCTCATCGCCTCAGTCAGGCCCATCGATATACCGGCGCCTACCGAGGCCGCCATGCCGATCAGAAAGGTTTCCCAGGTGTTCTGCGTCGCAAACGCCGCCGCGAAGATGGGCGCCAGCGTGGACACCGAGCCATCGATCAGGCCAGCCAGCCCGGGCTGCACGATCTGCAGGACCAGCAGCCGCTTTCGGGTGGCATCCTCCTCCGCCTTGACGTCCACCGTGAGATTGGTCTCGCCAAGCTTGGCCGCCAGGCTCTCATGCTTCTTCTCGATCTCGGACAGATCGCCCAGAAGCTTGCGGACATCGGTGTCGCGGGCGCGTTCCGCGGACTTGGCATAGAACTGCGACGCTTCCAATTCCATCACTTCGGCCTGACGCCGGGCCACATCCAGTCGCAGCCCTTCCAGCAGCCAGACCGGGCGGCGCTTCAGGAAGCCGCGCACATCGGCGCGGGTGATGTAGGGCATCTCCTTGCCGAACTTGCGCTCATACAGGTCGAGCAACGCGTGGCGATGGCCCTGCTCCTCGACCGCCATCTCTTCGAAGACCTTGGCCGAGCCGGGATACTGCGGCTTCAGACGCGCCGCGAAATTGAGATAGATTCGGGCATCCTCCTCCTCGTTGGCGATGGCGAGGGCCAGGACCTCTGGTTCAGTCAGTTCGGTGAAGCGCTTCAGCATGCTACAATTTAGAATGATTATAATTTATCTGGCAAGTCATGGCACGCGCAGTCATGGCACGCGCTGCGTGCTTGGCAGAGCAGCTTGCCGTCCGAGGGCCACCCGTCCCACGAAAAAACCCACCGGCCTGGGCCGGTGGGCGGTCTGGGATACGGCATCAGCACGCGACGGTGATGGCGGGTATCATGCCCACTCGTCGCTGCTGCCCCCGTCGTCAAACATGCCGGGGTCTTCATAGGACGCAGGCAGCATTTCCGGCGCGCCCTGATCGACATCCTGCTGGCCGACGCTATTGGCTGCCGCCGGCTCGGGCGTCGATGCCGTCTGGCTCGCGGGGTCGCTCTTGCTGCCCTGCATCGCATTCATCAGCACATTGCCGAGCACCATGCCGCCGGCAACGCCGGCCGCTGTCGCCATGGCGGTCTGCAGGAAGCCGCCTCCCTGACGTTGGGCCGGCTGTTGGGCCTGACCACCCCATGGGCCGCCCTGCTGGGCCGCGGCCTGCTGTCCGGCCCAGGGGCCACCTTGCTGCGGCGCCATCGGCTGACCCATCATCGGACGCTGCATCGGCTGAGCAGGAGGAGCCGCCGGACGCGCGGGGGCACTGCCGCCAAACAGACCCGAAAGGAACCCGCCCGAAGGCTGGGGCGCCGGCTGGCTCTGAAGCTGCTGCACCTGCGCCTGGAGCTGCTCGATCTGGGCCTGCATGTTGAGCAGGGCCTGTTCCTGCACATACATCGACTGCGCCATCGCATAGGCGGCATAAGGCTGCTGCTGTAGCCGCTCGGCGATGAAACGGTCCGCTTCAGGGTCGCGTGACTGGCTGGCAGCAGGTCTAAGCCGATCAAAAATACCGGCGATTACGTCGCGTTCCTGCGGCGTCATCGTCTCTCTCCTCTGGTTTGCTGCGGCGCTATCGCTCGCCACGCATATGTGGCGAGCGCGCGACAGATCTGCAAGGTGCGCATGGAAAGATGCTGGCGTGGAACAGGGGCTGGATCGTGGATGCTGGCGCCTAGCGTGGCACCGCAAAAAAGCCCCGGCTTCGCAGCCGGGGCAAGTCAAACCTGTGATGCAGGATATCGAAACTCAGTAGCCGCGAACAGGCGCCCAGGAGCTGGAGCCGGGATGGACCATCACATGGCGATGGCGCGTCACGTATTCGGCGGGGATAACATCATGCTGCACCATGGCGGGACGCACCATGATCGTGCGGCGGCGCTCGGCATGAACGGCGGGAATGGTCTCGTGATGCACCTGCGCTTCGCGGATCACGACCTGACGGTGGCGGGTGGCATACTGCGCAGGTGCCACCACCCAGCAACCGGTCTTGTTCCCGAACTTGTCGACGCTGACCTGCCAAACCTTGCGGGCCGGAGCGACCAACACCGTTTCGGCGACAGTGCCATACTCGGCAGGCGTGTGGCGGGCCACGACGCGGGCCGGCTGGACAATGACTGTCTCGGAAACGGTGCTGAATTCCGCAGGAATGTGCCGGGCGACGCGCTGGGCCGGACGAACCACGACCTGTTCAGACACGGTCTGATAGGCCGGCGGCGTAGAGACAAGCTTGTAGCAGGCAGAGCCGTAGCAGTTGCCGCCGGCATGGGCGAGCGTCGAACCCAGGGCAATGGCGGCGGTCGCCATCAACGACGTCATAAGGATCTTGACCATGGCAGCTTTGGTTCCCTGCACAATGAAAATTCGTTTTGACTTGAATTGATGTTGTTCTGATCTGTTGCTCGCCGCACTTCAAGATCAATGTTGCAATAGGGTAAAATTAACTCTTTTTCCATTCATTAACCATTCAGGCCACATTCACAGCATGCTTCGATGCAACGACGCCGGACAAAAACACGTCGCACGGCACAGTGACCATCCGTGTGTGCTGGCCCGATCCGTGCGATCACCTTCCGGTCACCTCAGCCAGCAGCCTCGGCAAGACGATTGCGTTGCGGCATGGGACAATGTTTAACACGGAGTGAACCGGTCCGGCACAGGGCTGCTTCATCCCGGGATCGAAGGACGCTCACGGTGGAGTTTCGCCGCAAGACCTTGTGGAGCAGGCTCAGGCGTCTGGCGCTCGGGGCGGACGCGGCGATCGATTCGTCGCTTTACGCTGCCGGGCGCTCGGCTGCCGAACGCTATGAGCGGTTCCGGTCGCTCATGGGAGCCTTCACGGTGTCAGGGCCGACACGCTGGGCCAATGAGCTGGCTAGCGAGGCCCTGAGCGTCGGGATCGCCGGATTGACCCTGCTCACCGTGCTTGCCCATTCATCGGTGCGCGACGCCAGCGAGGATTTCGTGCGCCGCCAGCCGCTGGCCGTGACGTTTCTCGATCGCTACGGCTCGGAGATCGGCAAGCGCGGGATCCGGCAGGACGACTCGGTCAAGCTCGAGCAATTGCCCGATCACCTCGTGAAGGCCGCGCTCGCAACGGAGGATCGTCGCTTCTTCGACCATTACGGCATCGATCCGGTTGGACTGACACGGGCGCTGACCGTCAACGCGCGCGCCTCGGGTGTGTTGCAGGGCGGCTCGACCATCACGCAGCAGCTGGCCAAGAACCTGTTCCTGTCGAACCAGCGCTCGCTCGACCGCAAGATCAAGGAGGCGTTCCTTGCCATCTGGCTGGAGCAGCGCCTGACCAAGAACGAAATCCTGAAGCTCTATCTCGACAGGGCCTACATGGGCGGCGGCGCCTTTGGTGTGGGTGCAGCGGCAGAATACTACTTCGGCAAGTCGGTCAAGGACATCACCCTGGCAGAGTCGGCCATGCTCGCCGGCCTGTTCAAGGCACCGACACGGTTCGCGCCGCATGTGAACCTGCCGGCTGCCCGCGCGCGGGCAAGCGATGTGCTGTCCAACATGGTCGAGGCCAGGTTCCTCAGCGCAGGCCAGGTGGATGGCGCGCGCCGCAACCCCGCAACCGCCATCGACCGCGGACGGAACGCCTCGCCGGACTACTATCTCGACTGGGCCTTCGAGGAGGTCAGGAAACTGGCCGATGCGGGGGTATTCGGCGCGGATCGGGTGCTAACTGTGAAGACGCCGCATGATCCGGCCATCCAGGCGAAGTCGGAGCAGGCCGTCGAGCAGATCCTGCGGCAGTTCGGGCCGGACTATGGTGCCAGCCAGGCGGCGACGGTCACGATGGACATCGATGGCGGCGTCAGAGCCATGGTAGGCGGGCGTGACTATGGCGCCAGCCAGTTCAACCGCGCCACAGACGCGGCCCGTCAGCCAGGCTCATCGTTCAAGCCCTTCGTCTACACTGCGGCCATGGCGCAGGGCCTGTACAAGCCTAACTCGATTGTCACCGACGCGCCGGTCTGCATCGGCAACTGGTGCCCCAACAACTATGGCCGCTCCTACGCCGGCTCGATGCCGCTGACGATCGCCATGGCGAAGTCGATCAACACGATCCCGGTCCGGATGTCGATCCAGATGGGCCGCGCGCTCGGCGAGACGCATGACGGCCGTGCTGCGGCGTTGGGGCGCAAGCGCATCATTGAGATGAGCCGCAGGATGGGGCTGGTGTCGACGCCATTGACAGACAGCGTCGCCTTGCCGATCGGCGCGGCCGAGGTTACGGTCCTCGACATGACGGCTGGCTTCTCGACCCTGGCCAACCGCGGCCGCCAGTCAACGCCCTATGCCGCCACCGAGGTCTACGCCTCGAATGGCACCGTGCTGTGGAAGCGCGACAAGGATGGCCATCGCCCCGAACAGGTGGTGCCGGTGCAGGTGGCGGACGACATGAACTTCATCCTGTCGCGCGTTCCCGTCGAAGGAACGGGCCGCAGGGCCGCGCTCGCAGGCGTGGTGTCGGCCGGCAAGACGGGCACGACCAACGGCTACAAGGATGCGTGGTATGTCGGCTACACCGGCAACATGAGCACCGGCGTCTGGTACGGCAATGACGATTCCAGCGAGACCGCCAACATGACCGGCGGCTCGCTTCCGGCCATGACATTCAAGGAAATCATGGCCTTCGCCCACACCGGGCTCGACCTCAAGCCCGTTCCCGGCATTCCGGTGGCGCCAGCCGATCCGCGCGCTGGCGCTGCAGTCGCTGCCGCCAAACCGCTGCAACCTGACAGCGACGAACGCCTGAAGCAATTGCGCAGCGGCCACCTCAACCGGCAGTCTTTCGAGGTGATCAGCACGATCGGGGCGATGTTCCGCGACGTGCAGCCTCCAAAGCCCGTCGATGTGTCCGCGGCCAGTGGCTTCCGTGCGACGGACAATCCTGCCACCCAGGGCAAGATCACCGAGGTGCGCTGAGATGGCGCTGGGGCCGCTTAGCTTTCAGGACCGCGGCCCTATCCGTGCCGCCGACGGCGGCCTGAAGACACGCTCCCTTGCGGTGATCATTCTTCTGGCCCTGATTGCAGGGATCGGCAGCACCGCTGTCATGCTCGGAGAACGGCCGCCTTTGGGCGCCTACCGGCTCGGTCCATGGCAGACCTTCCCGCGCATCGGCTCCAGCGAAGTCGATCCTTATGGCAGGGCCCTGCTGGCACGCGGGCCGCATCTGCCGCTGGCGGTGGGCGAGGGGATTCGGCTCAATGCAAGAACCGATGATGCGGGGGCCCCGCTGACCGGCAGTTGCAGCTACCGCGTCGTCGGCAACTCCATCCCCTCGCGCGGATGGACGCTGGCTGTTGTTGATCTTGCCGACCGGGCGCTGACGGGACCGGATGCGGCGGCCCTCAGCGACGCCGATCTTGTGACATCCGAAAGCGCGGACATCCTGATCACGGTCTCATCCCGGATCGCTGCCGGCAACTGGCTCAGGGTGCCGCAGGCCGGACGCTTCGGCCTTGTGCTGAGGTTCTACGATACACCGCTCGCCGCCAGCCTCGGGCAACTCAGCCCCGGCTTCCTGCCGCGCATCGAACGGATCATCTGTGGACATTGACCCGAATCCTTTGGCTGCCACGCCGTCTACGGGGTCCGCCCGCAGGACGACGCACGGCTTGTGCTCGCGGTCGGGGTTGGCGCGGCTGGTCCATGCCCTTGCCTTGCTGGGCACGCTGGCCGGAATCGCCCACATCCTCTCCGTGCTGCTGGTTCCACGCTATGCCGTCTTTGATGCGGCATCGCGCTTCCTGTCTGCAGGGGCCGATGCCCGCGCCGAACTGGTCACGCCGGACGGGAACGGCGTCAGTCCGATCCTCGACGCAGACGACCTGACCGAGATCGCGGTCTGCGGCTACGACCTTGCCGACGGCCCGCTCCGGGTCAGCGCCCGGGCAGGCACGACGCCGTTGGCCATCTCCCTGCACATCCGCGGCGGCGGGGTGGTCTATGCCGTCACCGATCGCGCGGCGCAGCGTGGCGTGATCGAGTTCGTGGTGCTCAACCGGCAGCAGTTCGAGGAACGGGCGGCGCGCGATGACGACGGCGACAGCCAGCGCGAGCTTAGGGTCGTCTCGCCTGCCCTGCAGGGGATCGTCGTGGCCCGGGCGCTGGTGCGGCAACCATCGGACCGTCCCGGCGCGCAGGCGCTGGTCAGCGCCATGGCCTGCGGTGGCGCGGGCTGACCAGCCGAACTGTGGTCAAGCTGCTCAGTGCTTGACCACGGTCGGAGGTGGGCCAAGCCGATAGGTCTTGCTCACAAGCCCGTCAAAGGCCCTGACCTCGGCATCGAGCGCCATGATGGCCCGCTCCGCCGCCACGGCCTCGCGCGAGGGCAATTCGACCACAAGATTCTCAAGCGCATGACGGTAGCTATGCAGCCTGTGGCGCATGCGTTCGCGGACCCATGCGACCAGGCCCTCATTCTCCGCAACGCGCGCCTCGGCATGTTCGGGCATCGGCGGCGTGACGGCCAATGATGTCCCCGCTACCTGCAACCGCACCTTGTCGGCGGCGCGCACGCGCTGGGCCATCGCCCGGAACGGCGCGATCAGGGCCGTGTCCGCCACCACATCCTCGGCAAGACGGCGGTATCGGGAGTGTTCGGACCGGAAGCTGTCGCTCAGGAGCGCCACGCGGTAGCGGTTGGGATCAACCGATTGCCACGACACCGGGATGATGCGGCTGCGCGCCAGTTCCTGCACCTCCTTGAGGAACCAGGAACGCTCATGGGCGGGCATCACGAAGCGCCAGGCCCGGTTGCGCAATTCGACCTCGTCATCGGTCAAATGGAAAGGCGAGACCCGCTCATCGCGCGCCCAGGCGACATAGTCGCCGACAGCGGGAAGCAGGCTTTCGTTCCAGACAGAGGGACGCGCGCGGCCAAGATCGCCCACATGCGGCGCGCAAGCCGCCAGCAGCAGGGGCAGCAGCACAAGGGCGCGCACGGCGCTCAGCCGCGCTTGCGGCGGTGGGGCGGGCGCTCGGACCGTCCCGACCCCGGACGTGATGGCGCCAAAGGGGCGTCCCCGTCATCAAGGTGACGTTCATAGCGGACACCGAGGAACAGGAGTATCCGACCTCCTTGCCCATCCGCCTCGCGCAGGGGCCTTGCAGGTCGATTCTCCGGGCTCGGCCACGGGATCACTTGGCCCATGACGATCTCCATCCGGGACATCCCATGCGCGCATCGCATGGGACAAACGACTCAACTGCCCGCATCAGGAACGGCGATGGTTAACGGACCGCTAACGGTTTGCCGTTACGATCGGATTATCAACTATCCGTTCGCGTTTTGCGTTGAAAAGTGTTCCGCGTGTCGCATACAGCTACGGCATTTGAAGATCTGGCCCGCATGGCCCGCTCCGGAGAGGCCGGCCTCGCGGACGCGACGCTCACGGTGCAATGCGCGCTGTTCGTCCAGGATGCGGTGCCCAGCGCTGCCGAGAAAACCCTGTTTGCCACCCTCGCGCTGATGCTGTTGCCGGTTGCGAGCGAGAGCACGGCACGCCAACTGGCGGCGCGGCTGGCGCCCTTCCCCCACACGCCACCTCAGGTTCTCGCAGCGCTTGAGGCGCGCGGCGGCGGTGTAGCCGAACTGATCATTGCAGGGGCGACGGCCTTGCCTGAAGCGGTCGAGGCCGACGCCATCGGGAATCCCAACCCTCGGCTCGCGGCCAGCCTTGCCAGCCGCCCGGATCTCTCCGACGAACTGCAATCACGGCTTCTGGAGCGGGGGGAGGCGACCATAGCCAGGGCGCTGGCGGCCAATCATGCAGTCCGCCTTTCGCGCCACACCGCGGCCAGCCTGATTGCCACGGCGATGACGGATGCGGAGCTGGCGCGCCTTCTCCTGTGCCGGACCGACCTCGACCCGATCGCTCTATTGCCGCTCTACCTCCTTGCCGACCAGCTACAAAAGGCCCGCATGCGCGATCTGCTCGATCAGCGTCTGATCGACCGTGGCATGCGGGGCGGGACGAGGGAGGCGGCCCCGCCAGAGCCCGACATGTTGCTGGAGCTCTCGCTGCATGGCCTCGCTGCCCTTGTCGACGGGCTTCGTCCCCTCCTCAGGCAAAGCGAGCGCTTTGTCGCTGCCGCCATGGCAGACACCTCACGCGAAGTCACGGCGCTCGCCCTGATGGCGGTCGGCAGCACGCCGCAGGATGCGATCCGGATGCTGCTCAGGACGGGCGACCCGGTGGCGCTTGACAGCGCGCGGCTCGGACAGGTCGTCGACCTTGTCCGCTCGATCAGCCGACAGGCCGCGACGATGCTGCTGGCGACGTTGCTGCCGCGGGACGGACAGGCTGCCGACAGCGCCGACCGCCCGGTTCACCTTCCCGCCATGATGGCTGGCGGCACGCCCGCGAGACCTTCGCCGGCAGCCTCTGGCCGGCGCCCACCGGCGGTCCGCAACATCGAGAAACTGCGTGGTGCCCGCTAGGTCGGGGTGTGCGGCAGCCCAAGGCTGCCCGAACGGTCCTCGACCTCGATGATCCACAGGTCGGGGTCAAACCGCAATTCCCGCACGAGCCGGTCCTCGACCGCTGCGGGGTCCGCTACCATGAGCTCCTCGAAACGGCGCTCGACAGGGCCGCCATCAGCTTCCGGGCGATCGAAGGAAGGCGGCGCAGGACCGAACAGGCGCACCTGGCCGTCCAGCATATCAACCTTGATGACGATCGCGCCGGCTTCGGCGGCGCCGCGCCGGCGCAGAACCGCGACCACACCGGCAACCGAGCGCTGGCGCAGATAGGCCGAAACCCAGAAGTCGCTGCGGAGCCGCGCCACGATCACCCCTTGCCTCAGTCGCCGCAGGCGCTCGCCTGGCGCGCATCATACCATGGCCCGGCCTCCCCGCGTCACTCCATGCGCATGCCGGACACCGATGCAAGCTCGCGCAAGGTTCGGGCGCCGAGATCACGCGTGACCGGCAGACGGCGCTCGCGCTCGAAGCGCTCGATGGCGGTGCGGGTTTCCTCACCAAAAACGCCATCGGCCTTGACGGGCCCGGCGCCGACACGGTTGAGCGCGCGCTGCGCGGCCAGCACCGGGCGTGTCTCTGTCGACGCCGCCCGCTCGATCAGGCCGGCGGGGGGCCTGGGCGCGTCGACAACTTGGCCCGTGCGGATCAGATCGCCGATCGGATCGCGCGACGGGGCCTCGCGGGCGGGCTGGATGCGGGCTGCCGATGTGGTGGCCGGCGCCTGGGCGGTCTGGTTCGGCACCGGCTGGCTGCGTTGCAGGGCGGGAACGGCGAGTTCGGCAGGCCGCTGCGGCGGCATCGGGACCGCGGTGGCACGGGCCTGACCTGCGGCCTGCTCGGCCAGGAAGGAACGCGCATCGGGCACGCGCTGAAAAGCGATGGCATTGATGACCACGGCCAGCGCAACCAGTCCGAAGGCCGTATGCGCAAGGGTGGAGCCGGGCCGGTGGCGCAGCCGGCGCGCAAACCAGCCCCAGGGCGTCGCGCCCGATGACAGGCGTCGGGAGACATGATCGGAATGATGGGCGCGGGCAGACATGGTCATCGACATGGCTTGGTCATTTCGCTTCGGCAGGGAATTCGACCATCAGGCGGTCAGGCGAATGGAGGATTGTGCAGGCATGAAGGCTGTTTCGGCCAGGGCCGAGCGGCGCGCGCTCATCCGTGTTTCGATCTTTACCGGCTCGGTCGAGGTTTTCTCGGGCACGCCGTCGATCGGCAGCCGGAAGCTCACCCGTGTACCGTTGCCGGGCGCGCTCTCGATCAACATGCTCCCGCCCATCAGGCCCAGAAGGCCGCGCACGACCGACAGCCCAAGGCCCGTCCCCTCATGCTGGCGATCATAGGACTGCCGCGCCTGGAAGAAGGGCGCGCCGAGCTGGAGAAGGTCAGCCTCGGCAATGCCGCAGCCGGTATCGACCACCGCAATCTCGACATGATCCCGGTCACGCACGGCCGTGACGGTGACCTCGCCGTCCGCCGGGGTGAACTTCACGGCGTTGGACATCAGGTTCAGCACGATCTGCTTGAGCGCGCGCCGGTCGGCGATGATCTCCGGCAGTTCCGGCGCGAGGCTTCGCTGAAGCGAAATCGACCTCTCGGCGGCGCGGACGGCCAGCAGGTCGCAACTCGATGCGACCACGGCGCGCAGGTCGACCAGGTCCTGTTCGACCGTCATCATGCCACTCTCGATCTTCGACATGTCGAGGATCGCGTTCACCACCTCCAGCAGATGTTCCCCCGATCCGTTGATGATGCGCGCATACTCGTCGCGGCGCGGATCGTTGAGAGGCACGGGCCCCGGTTGGATCAGCAATTCGGAGAAGCCGATGATGGCATTGAGAGGGGTCCGCAGTTCGTGGCTCATGGTCGCCAGGAACTGGCTCTTGCTGCTGGCAATGCGCTCCGCCTCAAGCCGGGCCGTCTCGCGCTGTTCGTCAGCCGCGTAGCGCTCCGTGACGTCGCGCAACACGATGACGACGGCGGGCTCGCCATCGGCGGACCCGACAAGGCGCGCCGATGCCTCGAACATCCGCACACGCCGCAAAGCCTCTGTATCGACGGCAAGGCGAATCACGGCGCTGCCATGGCCCGCGCCGTGGGTGGCATCGGACAGCGCCTTCAGGAAGGCCGGGCGATCGCCCACATTGATACGCTCCAGCAGAAGCGCCTCGCTGAACAGTCGCTGGTCTATACCGATCTGCTGATGGGCTGCGGCATTGGCAAACGAGATTTCGCCCCCCGCCTCGCGCCACAGGACAACATCGCCAACCGTGTCGAGCACGGTCTTGGCCCGGGCCTGCGATCTGATCTGCGACCTCGCCTGCCGCTCGCGGCGGCCCATGAAGATCAGGCCGATGGCGCTGGCATAGGCACAGTGCGCGATCGCCACATGCCGGCCCGTTATCGCTGATGCCCCCTCCAGCACAGGTGACAGCATGACCATCGCAAGGCCGAGCACGCCGGCAAGAACAGCAACGCGCAAGGACTGACGCGAGCCGCAGAAGGCCGAATCGAGAATGACGATGGCGAACAGCGACAGGACCGGCGAGTGCAGCCCGCCGGTCTGCAGCGCCAGCGCGACGATCGAACCCGACATCAGAAGCGAGGACAGGTCGTGGGCAAGCCCAATATCGCCGGTGCGCGCGACAAACACCGCCGGCACCAGCAAGAGCAGGACAGACCCAAGCATGGTCAGGTCGAGCCCGGAAAACCCATCCCGGTAGGCCAGATAAAGAGGCAGAACGGAGCAAGCGAGGCCAAAGCAGATAATCCGGGCTCCGATGAAGCGCGCGTGCTCGTCGGCCAGACGCCGATCACGCCGGGCATCGACATGGACCAGCCGATCAAGCACTCCGCGCAAGGCTTCGATGACTGATGCTGACCGCAACACCCTACTCCCGCTGCGCCCTGACAGGACGCTCGCTTTGTTGAGATGCGATTGTGGTCGCGGGACTTTAAGCGAAACCTAAGGCCAACCGTCCAAGACAACCCACATTTCGTGGATCATGGGACTTTCTGCCTTTTTTATCAGTACCTTGAGATGTCCTTGGCACGTTGCTGGAGACCCTCTGCGATCTGCCGGCAAGGTGAACAGACCCTGAAGACGGACAGTCCAGTTGCAAGCAATCCCAGCACAGCGGCTTCATCAGAACATGCTACTGTTTCGACGCTGCCACGAAACCACGTGTTGGCTGGGGCGGATCGCGGGAGGGCAACATGTTCGGTTTTTTGCGCAATGCCGTGGTGATCGGGGCCATCGCCTACTTGTCGCCCGTGCACGAACAGGAACCGCAGGCGCGTCTCGAGAGCCTGCGGCATGCGCCTGCGCGCGCCGTCAGCGCGTTTGGCCAGGCTGCGCCCCAGCTGGCCGTGCAGGCGATGCAGAGCATCGATCCTGCCGCCCGCGAAGCGCTTGCCCGGCTGGCGCTTGAGGCTGCGACGGGCCGGGACGCGGCGCCGCGGCGGCCTTGATTCAGCGCCCGCGCCGGTCCACATGGCATGTCAGGGCGCCTGGCCGCGCCGCAACCGGTCGATTGCGCCATGTCAACATCACTCGAAGAGATCATCGCGGATTTCGACCTGATCGAGGATTGGGATGAGCGTTATCGCTACCTGATCGAACTCGGTCGGGACCTTGAGGCGCTGCCAGACAGCGCCCGCAACGACCACAACAAGGTGCGCGGCTGCGCCAGCCAGGTCTGGATCGAAACACGGACTGAGCCGGACGGAACGCTGCGCTTCAGGGGCGACAGCGATGCGCACATCGTCAAGGGACTGGTCCGGCTGACCCTTGCCATCTATTCCGGACTGACGCCCGCCCGCATCGCCGCGACGGACGCCGCCAAGGTTTTCGAACGGCTGGGCCTATCGCAGCATCTCACGCCGCAGCGCTCCAATGGCGTCCGCGCCATGGTCGAGCGGATCAGGCGTGACGCCTGCGCGGCGGAGGCCGCCTGAATGGCGCCTAGGCGTTCCGGTGTCTAGGCCCCCTCGGGCAACCACACCGACAGATCGGGGCGGAAGTCTTCGGATTGCCATGCGGTCATGCGCCGAGCGCCGGTCCGACCGCTGTTTGCTCAAGGCCGAACTCTCCTGACCCATGGGGCGCGAGGCCCCCGATGAACCCCGGCCCGATGCCTCCAGCGCGCCACCCAAAGTTCCAGTCCATGTCGAGGTGAACACTACGGAACGCCAACGCGCGCCCGAAACAAGGAAACGGATGCCAAGGCACGCAAAAGAGGGCCCGCATGAACAGGACGGGCTAGGCAGAGTTCCTCTTCTCGCTTTGGCTCCCTCCCGCGCTCCGGGTTTCGGCGATGTGGCGGGCGGCCAAAACACCGAAGGTGACGGCCGGTCCGAGTGTGATCCCCGCGGCCGGGTAAGACCCGCCCGCGACGGATTCGGCATCCGCACCGATCGCGTAAAGCCCCGCTATGGGATGGCCGAAGCGGTCCCGCACCCGACCCGCAGGATCGGTGTCGAGCCCGACAAAGGTTGACAGGTTCCCCGGCTGGATGCGGATGGCATAAAGCGGCCCCCGACCGATGACGGCCACGCAGGGGTTGGGACCGTGGTCCGGATCGCCCGAGCTGCGATCGAAGGCGCTCTCGCCCTTGTCGAATTCCGCGTCACGCCCCGAGGCCGCCATGCGGTTCCAGGTCTCCAGCGTCCGGGCAAGCCCCTGCGGCTCGATACCGGTCTTCCCGGCCAGTTCTGCCGCGTCCCTTCCCCGGATCAGATAGCCGCTCTTCAACGCCGTCCCAAGCAGAGCCGGCGCGGGGCCGACACGACCAAGGCCATAGCGCCGCAGCGCCGCGTGATCGGTGATCAGCCAGGCCTCGGTCTCGGCCAGGTTGGCGCAGGCGTCGATCAGGGCCTTGCAGAACACATGGTAATCGCTGGCTTCGTTGGTGAAGCGCCGGCCGTCGGCCAGAACGGCGATGATGCCGGGCCTGGCCCGATCCCCGAAATGGGGAACCAGCATCGGCTCGGGGCTGCCGGGAACCACCGACACAGCCGTCCAGGCCGCAGGCTCCGTCGCCCTGTTGCGCAAGACACCGCCAACTTCCAGGGCCAGCCGCTGGCCATCTCCCCTCACCTCGCGCGGCGGCAGGGGCAGCTGGCGATGACCGCGCGCGACATGGCCGTAGCGGGCGCGCTGCTGTTCGGCATCATGCGAGAACCCGCCCGTGGCCAGGACCACTGCCCAGCGCGCGCGGATCTGCACGGGCAGGGCCTCCTGCTCCACGACAGCACCCGTCACGCGCTCGCCCTCCTTCTGGATCCGGACGAGACGGGTCCCGGTCAGGATCGGTACGGAGTGCGCGCGCAGCCAAGCCAGAAAGCGCGCAATCATGGCATTGCCCATGGTCGTGCGGGCACCGCGATGCAGCCCGCCTGCCCGGTGCAGCGCATGTGCGCCAATCAGTCTTCCGGCATGGATGGCCGACCGCAGGGATCGCGTCATGGACCGGATATGGACGAGGTCCTCGCGTGCGATGGACAGCCCGCCAAGGACCACCCCTGCGGCAAGCGGCGAGCGCAGGCGCTGGAAGTCCGGGCCAAGTTTGCGGCCGTCAAAGGGCACCGTGCGAAGCGTGCGGCCACCCGGACAGGCGCCCGCAAGATGCATCTCATAATCCGGCGCATCGAGCATCGGCTCGACCTGCATCGCACCAAGGTCGACCAAGAAGTCGACAGCTGCTGCAGCCCCCTCGACATAGGCCCGCAGCACATCGGCCGGAACATGGCCCTCGGACGCCGCGAACAGGTATCTCACTGCCTCGCCCGGTGAGTCCTCGCGGCCGCTGCGCCTCTGCCAGCGATTGGCCGGAACCCAGAGTTCACCCCCCGACCAGGCGGTCGTGCCGCCGATGAAGGCAGAACTTTCCGCAACCACGACCTCGAGCCCCAGCGCACGTGCTGCCACCGCGGTCGCAAGACCGGCCGCGCCGCTGCCTGCGACCAGCACGTCACAGATCATGGCTGATCGCGGCGGCGACGTCACGACGCCTTGCGCCGCGATTGGCCTACGAAGACATGCTCCTGCACGATGATCCGCTCGAAGCGGCTCACATGTCGCAGAACGTCTTCGCGACCTTCGGGAGCGGAAGGCAGGCTCAGCGCCTGCCGTGCGTCCTCAAGGGAATGGAACACCTCTTCCGCAACACCGTCCCAATCGGTTTCCCGCCCCGTTCCCGCCGGCAACAGGGAATCCTCGGTGCGGATGTTGACCGAGTAGTGCGCGAGGAACCGCCCCTGACGCTGTACGATGTAGGGCGCATGGCGGTTCAGCCACCAATCGGCAAACTCCTGCGCGGAAAGCCCTTCGGCCCGCTTGAGCAACCAGAAGACCTTGACCACGCGGACCTCCTTTGACCGGATCGTCTGTCTTGAATAAGGACTTCATGAACTTATTGATCGGGCTCCCCGGGGTCGCCCGGGTGGAAAGTCAGCCTCCTCTCGAGGAGGAGAGTATTGTGCAAGCGCCTTGTGCCTCTGACCGCTCATGGATCGGGAATTGGCGAGCTGTGCGGCCCAAAGACCCGCCGGGCGGCGGCCAAAAAAACGGCCCGACTGATTCGGGCCGTTCCAAGCATGCGGTGTCCGCGATCGGGACTCAACGACCGCGTTTGCGCTTCTGGCCGAGGCCCATCTGCTTTGCGAGCTTTGAACGCGCCTCAGCGTAGTTGGGAGCAACCATCGGATAATCCTGCGGAAGACCCCACTTCTCGCGGTACTGCTCCGGGGACATGTTGTAAGCGGTGCGCAGGTGTCGCTTCAGAGATTTGAACTTCTTGCCATCTTCCAGGCAGA
>JAPLOU010000006.1 GCA_026400535.1 Hyphomicrobiales bacterium | reverse complement strand
GGACCCTGACAAAGTCGGCCTGATCGGTTACACAGCGGGGGAAAACCAGTCAGACAGGATCGTCATCATCATGGGTTACAAGGTCGCCATCGCGGGAGCCACGGGGAATGTGGGCCGCGAAATGCTTTCCATCCTGGCCGAGCGGGCCTTTCCGGTCGATGAGGTGGTCGCGCTCGCCTCCAGCCGCTCCATCAACTCGGAGGTGTCTTTCGGGGACCGCATTCTGAAGTGCAAGGTGCTGGACCATTACGATTTTTCGGACACCGACATCTGCCTGATGTCCGCCGGCGGCGCGGTATCCAAGGCGTGGTCGCCGAAGATCGGCGCGCAGGGCTGTATCGTGATCGACAATTCGAGCGCCTGGCGCATGGACCCGGACGTGCCGCTGGTCGTGCCCGAGGTCAACGCGGCTGCGCTGTCCGGATTTTCCCGGAAAAACATCATTGCCAACCCGAATTGCTCGACCGCGCAGCTCGTCGTGGCCCTCAAGCCGCTGCATGACCGCTTCGGCATCAAGCGGGTGGTGGTTTCGACCTACCAGTCCGTGTCCGGCGCCGGCAAGGACGGCATGGATGAGCTCGATCGCCAGACCAAGGCGATCTACTCGCTCGGCGGGGCGGAGGTGAAGACGTTCACCAAGCGCATCGCCTTCAACGTCATTCCCCACATCGATGTCTTCATGGAGGATGGCTACACCAAGGAAGAGTGGAAGATGATGGTCGAGACCAAGAAGATTCTCGATCCGAAGATCAAGCTGACCGCGACCTGCGTGCGCGTGCCGGTGTTCGTCGGCCACTCGGAGGCCGTCAATGTCGAGTTCGAGCAGCCCGTCACCGCCGACGAGGCACGCCGCATCCTGCATTCGGCTCCCGGCGTGATGGTGATCGACAAGCGCGAGAATGGCGGCTACGCCACGCCGCATGAGTGCGCTGGCGAGGACGCCACCTACATCAGCCGGATCCGGGAGGATTCGACGGTCGACAATGGCCTCTCGTTCTGGTGCGTCTCGGACAACCTGCGCAAGGGCGCCGCCCTCAATGCTGTCCAGATTGCCGAAACGCTGATCAAGAAGGGCCTGATCAGTCCGCGCGCCCGCAAGGCGGCCTGACAGACCGTCGGCCCGCCGCATCCTGTGGCGGGCCGCCCTGTCCGGCGGACACTGGGATTGTGTTCGAGCCAGCACAACCAGTCGTCCATTGTACCCGCTGATGTGCCTTTCCCGGAGTGAATGGTGCTGCCCATGAGAGCCAAGCAACCAGTCGACGCCTATGTCGGCTCGCGCATGCGCATGCGCCGGCGGCTCAACGGACTGACCCAGAAGCAACTGGCGGGCATGCTGGGAATGTCCTCACCGCAGTTGCAGAGATACGAGAAGGGTGTCAGCCGCATCGGTCCGGCGCAGCTGCAGATGGTGGCTGCCGCGCTGGATGTGCCGATCTCGTTCTTCTTCGAGGGGGCCGAAGGTGTAACCATGCTGCCCGACGGTGAAACGCCGGCGGCCGCCTTCGTGCACCGGATGGCGGCCATGTCCGACGGCCAGCAACTCGCCCGCGCCTTCCTCTCGATTTCGGACAGCAAGCTGCGTCGCCAGATCACCGATCTGGTCGAGAGCATGGCGCGCCTGCACCGGGCTTCAGACGCCGTGACCGATCCTGACGAGGCCGAAGACAGCTCCGACTGAGGCGCGCGCGACCGCGCCGGGCTACTCTGCCGGTTCCGCCATTCTGGCCGGTTTCGGGTCCTTCGCCATCGGATTGTTGGGATGCTCCATCCAGGTGCGATGGCCGCCAACCACGATGCCTGTGCGTGGATCGACATAGCCCTCGGCCTTCTCGATCATGGTTATGCAGTTCTCGATCGGGCAGACGACCGCACACAGGTTGCAGCCGACGCATTCCTCCTCGATCACCTCGAAGCGGCGGACACCCTCGACAAGGCTGGTGATGGCCTGATGAGAGGTGTCCTCGCAGGCGATGTGGCAGCGCCCGCAGGAGATGCAAAGGTCCTGATCGATCCGAGCCTTGACGACATGGTCGAGGTTGAGGTGCTGCCAGTCGGTAACCTTCGGGGCCGCCATCCCGCGAAAGTCGTCGATGCTGCTGTAGCCCTTCGCGTCCATCCAGTCCGAGAGGCCTGCCTTCATTTCCGCGACGATCCTGAAGCCGTAGACCATGGCCGCTGTGCAGACCTGCACCGTGCCGCAGCCCAGCGCCAGATATTCAGCCGCGTCCTTCCAGGTCTCGATGCCGCCGATGCCGGACATGGGCAGTCCCGCCGTCTCCCCATGCCGGGCGATTTCGGCCACCATGTTGAGCGCGATGGGCTTCACCACCGGGCCGCACATGCCGCCATGGGTGCCCTTGCCGCCGACATGCGGCCAGGGCGACATGGCGTCGAGGTCGACGCCCATCATCGAATTGACCGTGTTGATCAGCGAGACCGCATCCGCGCCACCCTTCTTCGCGGCGCGCGCCGGCGGGATGACGCTCGAGACGTTTGGCGTCAGCTTGACGATGACCGGCATGCGGGTGTGCTGCTTGCACCAGCGTGTGACCATCTCGACGTATTCAGGCACCTGTCCGACGGCGGCTCCCATGCCGCGCTCGCTCATGCCGTGGGGACAACCGAAGTTGAGCTCGACGCCGTCGCACTCGGTCCATTCGACGCGCTTGAGGATTGTCTTCCAGCTCTCCTCATCGCAGGGCACCATCAGCGAGACGACCATGGCGCGGTCCGGCCACGCCTTCTTGACGCGCTTGATCTCTTCCAGATTGGTTTGCAGCGGCCTGTCGGTGATCAGCTCGATGTTGTTGAAGCCGATCACGCGGCGGTCCGAGGCATGGATTGCGCCATAGCGCGGCCCCGAGACATTGACGATGGGTGGGCCATCCTCGCCCAGCGTCTTCCAGACCACGCCGCCCCAGCCGGCCTTGAAGGCGCGGACGACGTTGTACTCCTTGTCGGTGGGTGGGGCCGAAGCCAGCCAGAAAGGGTTGGGCGCCCTGATGCCGGCGAAGGTGACGCGAAGATCAGCCATGGTCGTCTCCTCGTTATCCCGTCCTCATTCCGCCGCCTGCGCCGCCGCGCCGCGCAGTGTGCGGTCGATCGACAGAGCGGCCTGCTTGCCGTCCTCGACCGCGGTGACGGTCAGATCCTGGCCACCAGCGACGCAATCGCCGCCGGCCCAGATACCGGCCCACGAGGTGCGGCGCTCGGGGTCGACGGCGATGCGGCCACCCCTCATGGCGATTTCTCCGCCGGCATCGGCCAGGTCGGCGGGCACGAAACTCTGGCCGATGGCCTTGAAGAGCTGGTCGCAGGGCAAGGTCATGGTCTCGCCGGTTCCGACCAGCTTGCCGCCATCAAGCTTGGTGTACTCGAGCATCACGCCAGACAGGCTGCCGCCGCTTGCGATCACTGCAACCGGTCTCATCCAGTGCCGGATCGTCACCCCGTGCGTCTGAGCCACATCCTGCTCGTGAGCAGAGGCGGACATCTGATCCTTGCCGCGCCGGTAGACAATGGTGACCTCATCGGCGCCGAGTTTCTTCGTCTGCGTCGCGATGTCGATCGCTGTCATGCCGCCGCCGATCACCACGACGCGTCGACCGACCGGCAAGGTCACCTTGTCGGCGGCCTGCCGCAAGGCTGCGATGTAGGTAACTGCGTCGAGCACGCCATCGGGCTCGGTCCCCAGGCCAAGGTCATTGGTATCGCCAAGACCCATGCCGAGGAAAACCGCGTCATAATCGCGCTTCAGCCCCGCCACCGTGATGTCGCGGCCCAGGCGCTTGTCGTGCTCGATGGTGATGTTGCCGACGGCAAGGATGTACTCGACCTCATGCTGGGCCACGCCGTCGGTGGCCTTGTAGGCGGCGATGCCGAACTCATTCAGCCCGCCGGCCTTGTCCCGTGCCTCGAAGATTGTGACCTTGTGGCCGAGGATGGCAAGCCTGTGGGCGCAGGCCAGACCGGCCGGGCCGGCGCCGACCACGGCGATATGGCGTCCCGTCGCGGGTCCGGCCGTGTAGAACTGCCTGCCGGCGGCGAAGGCCGCGTCGGTCGCATGGCGCTGCAGGCGGCCAATTTCGATGGCCTTGCCTTCCGAGACCTCGCGCACGCAGACCCCTTCGCACAGGTTCTCCGTAGGGCAGACGCGGGCGCACATGGCTCCCATGATATTGCTGTCCAGAATGGTCCGCGCCGCGCCTACCGGATTGCCGGCGGCAATCTGGCGGATGAAAAGCGGAACATCGATCAAGGTCGGGCAGGCCGTGACGCAGGGCGCGTCGTGGCAGAACAGGCAGCGCTCGGCGGCGACCCGTGCTTCATTGGCGGAGAAGGCCGGCAGCATGTCGCCGAAGTTCTCGGCAATCACCGCAGCATCGAGACGTCCCGCCCTGATGTCCGCCATACGCCCGCTTCCCTTCCCGACCGTGATCATTCCAGCATTTGACCATCTGATCAAACACGATCATGGCTGTCAATCGGCGCGCCGTATGGTCTGCTTCGTCAGGTGGTCCAGCACCGCGACCCGCAGGGCCGATGACAGGTTGCTGTGGCCGCGCTGGCCGTCGATCTCAGCCACAAGGCCGGCGACACTCAGGCCACGGTCATCGCCAAGCTGCTTCAAGGCCTGCCAAAAGGGTTCCTCAAGGGAGACAGACGTGGCGTGGCCCGCTATGGAAATGGACCGCTTGACGACCCCCGCCCGCTGCGCCCTGCCGATCGCAAGATCACGCCGCGCGCCTCGGGGCCTGTCAGTCATGTCCGGACGGGTCCTTGTCCAGCCTGTGCGCATCGAGATGGCGACGCGCCGCCTTGGCCCGCGCCTCGCCATCGGCCCGCTCGGCCTTGCTGCGGCCGAAGGAACGCCGGTTCTCCGCAGCCCGGGTATCGGCCTCGGTCCGGGTTTTCCGCTTTCGCGCCTGACGCAGGTTGATGATGTCGGCAGACATGGCCACAGGATAGTCGATCGCGCAAGGACGGGAAAGCCCCGGAGCCTAGGCCTCAGGCCGCAGCATCCGTGCCGGATCGACCAGACGGTCGAAGGTGGCTGCGTCGACGCCTGCCGCGAGCGCCTCCTCGCGCAGCGTCGTGCCGTTTGCATGCGCCGCCTTGGCAATCCTAGCAGCCCTGTCGTATCCGATCTCGGGCGTGAGCGCCGTCACCAGCATCAGCGAGCGGCCCATCTGCTCGGCCAGCCGCACGCGGTTGGGCACAATGCCTTCGACACAATGGAGGCGGAAGGATTCGGCAGCATCGCCCAGCAGGCGGATCGATTGCAGCATGGCGTCCGCAATCACCGGCTTGAAAACATTCAGTTCGAAATGACCCTGGCTGGCCGCGAAGCTGATCGTGGCGCCGTTGCCCATGACCCGGGCGCAGACCATCGTCAGCGCTTCGGCCTGGGTCGGGTTGACCTTGCCAGGCATGATCGATGAGCCCGGTTCGTTCTCGGGCAACGCGATCTCGCCGAGCCCTGCGCGCGGGCCCGAGCCCATCAGGCGGATGTCGCTGGCGATCTTGAACAGGCCGGCCGCCAGCGCCGTGAGCGCACCATGGCTGAAGGCGATGGCGTCGTGGCTGGCGAGGGCTTCGAACAGGTTGTCCGCCGGGCGGAAGGGCAGGCCAGTGCGGCGTGCCAGCTCCGCCGCGATGCGCGCAGAGAACTCAGGATGCGTGTTCAGCCCGGTTCCCACGGCTGTGCCGCCCTGCGCCAGGGCATGGAGGCCCGGAAGCGTGGCCTCGATGCGGGCGATGCCGAGATGCAGTTGGGCGGCATAGCCCGAGAACTCCTGTCCGAGCGTGACAGGCGTCGCGTCCTGCAGATGCGTGCGCCCGGTCTTGATCATATCGGCGAAGTCCGCGGCGCGCTCCTCGAGGGTCCCGGCCAGCGCCGCCAGCTTCGGCAGGAGGCTCACCGCGATGTCGCGGGCGGCGCTGACATGCATCGCGGTGGGAAAGGTGTCGTTGGAGGACTGGCCAAGATTGACATGGTCATTGGGATGGACCGGGCCCTTGCCGCCAAGCGCATGTCCGAGCATCTCGTTTGCCCGGTTGGCGAGCACCTCGTTGACGTTCATGTTGGTCTGGGTCCCCGAACCGGTCTGCCAGACCGAAAGCGGGAATTCGTGCGCAAGGCCGCCGCCAAGGATCTCATCGGCTGCCGCGATGATCGCATCCGCGAGCGGCGTCGCCAGAAGGGCAAGATCCCGGTTCACCAAGGCAGCGCTTCGCTTGATGAGCAGCAGCGCCGCGATCAGGGACTCCGGCATGGTTTCCGTACCAATCCGGAAATTTTCCAGCGAGCGCTGTGTCTGTGCGGCCCAGTAGCGCGTGGCCGGGACCTCGATCGGACCGAACGTGTCGCGTTCGGTGCGGGTGGTGCCAGCCATCACCGAGCCAGGGCTCAGGGCTTCTTGCGAAAGGCGTCGAGGCTCACAACCTGCGCCGACTGCTTGTCGTCCTCGGATCCGTCGGGACCGGCCGGGGCAACCGGTGGAGCGGCCTTTGACTTCGCCGCCCTGGGTTCGGCCGGGCTCGGCGGTGCGGGTTTGATCTCGGCCGGCTCGGAGGCCGCGCCCCGCATCGGCAAGGCCGGCCGCGGCCTGGCCTGCTCGGAGCCTGAGGGGACCATAACCGGGCCTGAGGCAGGCGAGGCATCAGAAGCAGGCGAGGCCTCCCCGTTCAGTTCGAATTTCAGCCCAAACTGCACCGAAGGATCGAAGAACCCCACCAAGGCGTCAAACGGAATCAGCAGCCGCTCGGGGATGCCGGAAAACGACAGGCCGACCTCGAAGGTGTGTTCGGTGATGCCGAGATCCCAGAACTGATGCTGCAGCACGATGGTCATTTCCTCCGGGTACTTCTCGCGCATCCGCTGGGACAGGCGCACGCCAGGAAAATTGGTCCGGAAAGAAATGTAGAAGTGATGGTCGCCGGGCAATCCGTCACGGCCCGCATCGACCAGAACCTTGCGGACGACCCCTTTCAGGGCCTCCTGCACCAACAGGTCGTAGCGGATGAGGTCTTTGGACGGTGTCTGGTTGGTCATCAGGTGAAAATAGACGATTCCGTCCGGAAGGCGAGACGTTTTCGCGGTGCAGTTTGAGGTCCGGCAACCTGTTGCCGGAATGCCCTGGCTCCCAAGGATCGTAAGCTCAGGAGGAGCCTCGATCAGCCGTTTGAAGGTGGAGGATTCTGTTGCCAGGCTCCCAAGGATTGTAAGCTCAGGAGGAGCCTCGATCAGCCGTTTGAAGGTGGAGGATTCTGT
>JAPLOU010000034.1 GCA_026400535.1 Hyphomicrobiales bacterium | reverse complement strand
GCACAGCACCGACAGCGATCCGGCCCGGCGCCAGGGCTCACGTCAGCGCCCGGCCAGTTTCGCCGCCGGGCCAGACCTGTCCGCACCTGCCAGGAGATCCTCGCGCACAAGCACGCGCAGGCCATCAACATGGGCCGTCTGACGATACCCGGCCAGAAGGTCGGCCATGCGTGGATCGGCTTTCGCCCAGGGCAGCAGATCGGTCGGCGCGTCGAAGGCCGACAGGGCGATGATGTCCGGACGGGAACGCAGCGCATCCTCGACGAACAGCGTGCGGTCGAGGTCGAACAGTTCGGCGAGCCTGGCGCGGCGGTCCGGCCTTGTCTCCACGGCGAGCAGCGCCGAGGCGCCCTCGCTCATCCACAGCGAAGCCGAACGCCCGGCCCAGGTGCCACCGACGCGGCGCACCAGCGGGAAGTTGATGCCCAGGTTCGAACTGGCGATCAGGAGCGTCGGCCGGGTGGTCCGCGCGCGGATTTCCGCTTCAAGCGCCCGCGGCGTCTCGTGGACGGCAAGAAGGCCGGGGACCCAGCCCCCAAACAAGGCCATCATGCCGAGACAGGCGAGCCGCTGGCGCAGCCGGTTCTCGCCTCTGGCGCTGCCGGCGTTGGCGAGGGCCAGCGCGCCAAAGGCCATGACCATGAAGCCGAAGGCGGGAATCTGATGATAGGGCCAGCCCTTGAACTGGATGGCGTAGGCGGCAAAGCCGCCAAGGCTCGCCGCCAGCAAGGCCAGCGCCAGACCGGATATCCGGCCAAAGCGGGCGAACAGGGTGAAGGCGCCGGCCAGTGCCAGAAGCAGTGTCGCCGGAGCCGCCAGGAACTCGGCGACGCTCAGCCTGTGCGGCAGATAGGCCAGGGCGAGGCGCGGATAGATGTCGGCGAAGAAGGCCGGGTGGAACCGGAACACGGAAGCGACATAGACGAGCAGCAGCACGCCCGCGACGAGGGCTTCGGGCGGGATCAGGCGCCCAGCCTTCAGATCGCCTGCGAGGCGGTCTCGCCAGCCAGCACGCCAGGCCACAGCGCGGACAAGCATGGCCAAATGGACCAGCCCGAGGATCAGGGCGAAGTGCGGCTTGATGGCGAGCCCGAGGCCTGCCCCGGCGCCGACCGCCAGGGCGAGCCACAGCGGTGGCCGGAAGGCGCCATGCCATCGAGCCGCCGTCAGCACGGCATAGGGCAGGAGCGCGATCAGGGCGACGTGCTCGCGCTGGCCGAAGCAGCGCGTCGGCATGATCAGCAGCACGAAGCCGACCAGCAGGCCGAACATCACGCGATCGCGCGACGCCTCCAAGCCCGCATGGCGCGACAAACCGGCAACCGCCCGGATCGATACGGCGGCCATGGCGCTGACCTGCGCGTACATCCACAGTTCAGGGGCGCCGCCGAATTGCCGGGACAACCAGACACCTGGGACGTAGAGCAGGATCGACATCGGCGGATTGGTCTCGATGACGTCGACATAGAGCCGTGCGCCGTCCAGCATCCGGCCCGCGACGATCAGCAGCCAGGCCGTGTCGCCATTGCCGTCATGGGGCGATGGAAACTGCCAAAGCGCCACAAGGCAGGCACACATGGCCGCAAGCGCCAGAGCCCGCCCGTCGAGCAGCGGCATCGTGCGGCTGTCAGCCCGCAGGGCGTCTGGCGGTGTCATGGGCCGGCGGCTCCGGGTTGGTCGTTCGCGACTGCGCGCAAAATGCCCTTCAGCATCGCCGAAGCCTGTCAATGTTCCGTTACGCCGGCGTCGAAGACCTCGCCTTCGTGGTCCCGGTGCGCTATGGGCGCAGCATGACAGGCGCAGGCAGCAACCAGACCTTGCCGAGCATGGACGGCCCGGCGCCGGCCATCATCCTCGTCGAGCCGCAGATGGCGGAGAACATCGGCATGGCGGCGCGCGCCATGGCCAATTTCGGCCTGTCTGAACTCAGGCTGGTGAAGCCGCGCGACGGCTGGCCGACCGGCGGCGGGCTGCCGAAGGGGGCCCATGCGGCAGCGTCAGGGGCTGTCCACATCCTGCACAGGGCCCGGCTCTATCCGGATGTTCCAGCGGCCATTGCCGATCTCAACCATGTCTTCGCCACCACGGCGCGCCATCGCGGGCAGATGAAGCGCATCTTCACGCCCGCCGAGATGATGCCCGACCTCGCCGCGCGCATCGGAGCCGGACAGGGCGTCGGCATCCTGTTCGGGCGCGAACGCACGGGGCTCGAGAATGACGAGATCTCGCTGGCCGACGCGATCGTCACCTTCCCGGTCAATCCGCAGTTCGCCTCGCTCAACCTCGCGCAGGCCGTGCTGCTGATGGGCTATGAATGGTTCCGGGCGGCGCGCGGCGACCTCAAGCCTTTCGCGCCGGAGGCGCCGCCGCCCGCGCCGCGCGAGATGGTCCTGTCGCTGTTCGGCTATCTGGAGGACGCGCTTGAGCAAGGCGGCTTCTTTCCGCCGGACAAGCGCGAGATCATGGCCCGCAACCTGCGCGACATCCTGCACCGGCTGTCGATGAGCGAGCAGGATTGCCGGACCTTGCGCGGCGCTGTGCATGCCCTTGCCGAGGGGCGAAAGCGGCGCAGCAAGGACGGCCTGCCGCCCGCCTGACGGCCAGCACGGATGGGCCTTGGAAAGCGCGCCAGGCTCAGGCATAGTTCATACGTGAACGATTGGACCTTGCCATGAGTGCCTCCCCCTCCCCTGCCCTCTACGCTGCCGCCCGGGGCGTCGCAACGATCACGCTGAACCGCCCGGAGAAGCTCAACGCCTTCTCGGCGGGGATGTTCGAGGCGATCCGCAACGGCCTTGAGGCAGCCGAACAGGACCCGGACGTGCGCGTGGTCGTCTTCACCGGGCAGGGCCGCGCCTTTTCGTCCGGACAGGACCTGACCGAGCGGCTGCCAATGGGCGATGACGGGCGGATCAACCTTGGCCCGCCGCTGGAGCGCGACTACAACCCGCTGGCGCTCAGGCTGATGCGCTATCCCAAGATCACGGTGGCCGCGATCAACGGCCCGGCTGTGGGCGCCGCCGCCAATCTGGTGCTGGCCTGCGATCTCGTTGTCGCGGCCAGATCCTCCTATGTCCAGCAGGCCTTCGCCAGAATTGCGCTGATCCCCGATGCCGGCGGTACCTGGCTCCTGCCGCGCATCGTCGGCGCGAAGCTGGCGCTGGCGCTGGCGCTCACCGGCGATCGCGTCTCCGCAGAGGACGGGCAGCGCATGGGCCTGATCTACAAGGTCTTCGACGATGCCAGCTTTGCAGCCGATGTCGCCGCCTTCGTCGCCCCCCTGGCGCAGGGCCCGTCAGGCGCCTACCGGCTGATCAAGCAGGCCCTGGCCAAATCACTCGACAATGACTTCGGCGCGCAACTCCAGCTTGAAGCCGATCTGCAGAATGTCGCCGGCAAGAGCGATGATTTTGAGGAGGCGATCATGGCCTTCGCCACGAAGCGCCCGCCGGTGTTCAAGGGGCGGTGAGGCTTCCGTCTCGCCTTTTTTCCGAGATGGTCACCTATGTGGTCCTCTTGAGGAGGAGGTGGCGATGGCTGCTGTGAGCGTTGCAGAGGCGAAAGCCAAATTCAGCGAGATCGTCGACAAGGCGGGTAAAGGCGAGACGCAGGTCATTATGCGCCGCGGCAAGCCGATCGCCAAGATCGTGCATGCCGACGCGGTGGTCGTCGCACCGCGGCCCCAACTCGATGTGAACGCTATGCGGCGCCATATTGAGCGCCTGATCGCGGATGGCGCGCCAATCGTCGATTCCGATGCATTTCTGAAAGGCTGGAAGGACGAGCAGCGATACTGATGCATGTGCTCGACACCTGTATCCTGATCAGCGCAACCACAAACGAGACACAGACGGAGCGTGTCCTTCAATGGCTGGCGCGACACGTCAAAGAGCCGCTGGCCATCAACGATTGGACGATGGTGGAAACCGCCGCCGCCTTGATGCTGAAGCAACGTCAAGGGTTACTCACCCAAGAGCAGCATTCTCATGCAATGTCTGAACTGCGTCTGCGTCGTCGGAGTTTCTATCGGCTAGAGGTCAGGCGCGATCACTTTGCACTCGCGCAGCAGATTTGCCAACGCGGCACTCACGGTCTGCGAGCGGGTGATGCCCTTCATGTTGCCGTCGCACTGATGAACCATGCGACGCCTGTTACGACAGACGCCGCGCTGCTCAATGCGTCAGGGGCCTATGGCCTTCGCTGCGAAGCACCCTGACCCTCACCGGTTCAGGCGCGCCATCAGGCTCGAGGTGTCCCAGCGCGCGCCGCCCATGCCCTGCACTTCGGCGTAGAACTGGTCGACCAGAGCCGTGACGGGCAGGTTGGCGCCATTGCGGCGGGCCTCGGCCAGCACGATGCCGAGATCCTTGCGCATCCAGTCGACGGCGAAGCCGAACGCGTACTGGCCCTTGTTCATGGTCTTGTAGCGGTTCTCCATCTGCCAGGAGCCTGCCGCGCCCTTGGAGATGACCTCGACCACAGCCTCGATGTCGAGACCGGCCTTCTGGCCGAAGTGCAGCCCTTCCGAGAGCCCCTGCACCAGCCCTGCGATGCAGATCTGGTTGATCATCTTGGTGAGCTGGCCGGCGCCCGACGGCCCCAGCAGCTTGCACATGCGCGCGAAGCTGGCGATCACCGGCTCGGCCCTGGCGAAGGGTGCCGCATCGCCGCCGCACATCACGGTCAGAACGCCGTTCTGCGCGCCGGCCTGACCGCCGGAGACGGGAGCGTCGACGAAATCAAAGCCGTGCGTCCTGGCGGCTGCGTAGAGTTCGCGCGCCACATCGGCGGAGGCGGTGGTGTGGTCGACAAACACCGTTCCCTTGCCCATGGCCGGGAAAGCGCCATCCTTGCCGATGGTCACCGCGCGCAGGTCATCATCATTGCCGACGCAGGCGAAAACAATGTCCTGGCCGGCAGCCGCCTCGGCAGGCGTCCGCGCGGCCTTGCCGCCATGCTCCGCCACCCAGGCTTCGGCCTTGGCCAAGGTGCGGTTGTAGACGGTGACCTCATGGCCGCCCTTGTTCTTGAGGTGACCCGCCATCGGATAGCCCATCACACCGAGGCCCAGGAATGCGACTTTCATGGATTCATCTCTCCGTAACCATAGCAGCAGACTGCCAAGTGTCGCCGTAGCGCAACATGTTGGGTTAGGCCAGTCGCCATCAGCAAATTGTCATTGGCTGTTAACCCGACTCGTTGCAGCTTGTCCCGGTCGGCACTGTCGCCGGCTTCATTCAGAAAGGAGGTGATCCAGTGTCTCATTGTCATCATTCGCGGTCTCAAAAGGGCTGGGTCCTCTCTGCAAAGAGGCTCGGCGTCTGATCGGACCTGCGTTCGACAATGCCAACGAGATCGAAAAGGGGCGGCGAAAGCTGCCCCTTTTTATCTTGTCTTGGAAAAAATCTGCTACACGTTCACTCAAGCCCCAACTGCATCACAGCATCGGGGAGGATTCCGACGGTTCTGACATGGTCCTCTCAGCTCGTGGGGGCGTGATTGGAACCTTTTTGTGTCATTACACGCGATTGCGGAAGCCCCGCACCAAGGGCCAAAAGCGCTGTGTCTACCGCACCGCCACATGCCGGGTCAGCCTTCGCTCCATCACATCCCACAGTCGCCGGATGATCTCGACCATGGCGAGGTAGATCAGCGCGGCGTAGAGGTAGATGCTGAGATCGAAGGAGCGCGAGAAGGCGAGCCGCGTCGCGCCCATCAGGTCGAACAGGGTGACGAGCGAGGCGACCGAGGATGACTTGATCATCACGATCAGCTCGTTGCCGAGCGGTCGCAGCGCCACGATCATGGCCTGGGGCAGGATGACATGGCGCAAGGTGGCGATGCGGTGCAGTCCGAGCGCCTGCGCGCCCTCGAACTGGCCCTTGCCGATGGACTGGATCGCGCCGCGGAAGACCTCGCACTGGTAGGCGGCGGTGTTGATGGTGAAAGTGAACAGGGCGCACCAGTACGGCTCGCGGAAGAACCACCACAGCCCGACATCCTGCCAGAAGGGCCGCAACTGGCCGAGCCCGTAATAGACCAAGAAGAGCTGGCAGAGCAGCGGCGTGCCGCGAAAGAAGGTCGTGTAGCCCGTGACGACGCCACCGACCCAGCGCGGGCCATACAGCCGCGCCAGCGCCAGCCCCAGCCCGATGATGCAGCCGAGGCTGACGGAAATGGCGACAAGCTGGAGGGTGATGCCAAGGCCCGTCGCCATGCGGCAGCCGTAGCGCTCCAGCACTTCGGAGGCGAGATACCAGCCGGGATATGCGCACCAGCTCATCGGGTCTGCCCGCCAAAGGCCGCAAAGCCGCGGTTCGAGCGCTTCTCAAGCCGCTCGAAGAACCACCATGAGATCAGCGAGAAGGCGAGGTAGATCAGCGCAGCCGCGGTGAAGAACAACAGCGGCTCCTTTGTGTTGGACGAGCCGCGCTGGGCGATGAACATGATGTCCTGCAGCGTGATCACCGAAACCAGAGAGGTTTCCTTGAGAAGCACCATCCAGTTGTTGCCGAGCCCCGGCAGCGCCACGCGGATAAGCTGGGGGAACACGATCAGCCGGAAAACCTGCGCCTTGCCGAGCCCGAGCGCCGCGCCCGCCTCGCGCTGACCCTTCTGGATCGAGTTGAGCGCGCCGACCCAGACCTCGGACGAGAAGGCGGCCAGCACGATGCCGAGCGCCACCATGCCGGCGACAAAGGGCGGGATCGAGAAGCCCTTGATGCCGATCCCCTCCAGCAGGCGCTGGATCACGATCTGGACGCCAAAATAGATGATGTAGAGCGTCAGAAGCTCCGGCACGCCGCGAAACACGGTGGTGTAGACGGTGGCGAACCAGCGCACGATGGCCTTGTCCGAGCGGGACATCAGCGCGATCAGCAGCCCGAGCGCAAGGCCGAAGGGCAACGTGGCGAGCGCAATGGAGATGGTGACACCGGCTCCCTGCAACAGGGCCCACCCCCAACCGCCCTCGCCAAAGCCGATGTAGTGGAGGTTGCTGAACATGAAGGCGGATCACCTGGCGGGGAAAGCTGCGCGGTCAAGACAAGCCCCCGATGCCCTCATCCGGAGCCCGTCGATGGACGAGGATGACAAGAGCAACTCCCTGCCGTCATGCTGCGATGGGCTCCGGATGAGGCAGATCGGAACGGCACGGCGTCAGTCCGGAGCTGGGGAATGCAGAGCCGGGAACCCGCCACTTGACGAAGCCTTGCGGCTGCACCGGCAAAGCCTGTGTCCAATGACCGCTTCCGGCCCCGTGCGCGGGCGCCCCGGACTGAGGCCGGGGCGCGCATGTCCCTCACATGACCGGGAACTTGAACCACTTGGCAGCGATGCGGGCGTGGGTGCCGTCCGCCAGCGATTCAGCAATCGCCTTGTTCAGCATGTCCTTGATCGCCGAGTCCTCCTTGCGCACAGCCATGCCGACGCCCGGGCCGTGGATCACCGGGTCGCGCTGGATGTCGCCAACCAGACGGCAACAGTCCTTGCCGCGCGCATTCAGGAAGTCCTCGAGCGCAAGGCGATCGGCGACGATGTAATCGAGGCGACCGTTCAGCAGATCGAGGTTTGCATCCTCCTGCTTGGGATAAAGCCGGATGGTGCTGTCCTTGTAGTGTTTTTCCAGCCAGTTGGCATGGATGGTCGAGCCCTGCGCGCCGATCGCCTTGCCCTTGAGCGCGGCCGGCGACAGGTCATTGGAGGTGGTGGCCTTCGCCGAGATCATCGAAATCGGGGTCTTGGTGTAGACCGACGAGAAGTCGACGCGTTTCATGCGCTCTTCGGTGGCGTTCATGCCGGCGATGATGACGTCATACTTCTTGGCCAAAAGCGCGGGGATGATGCCGTCCCAGTCCTGCACGACCCATGTGCACTTCACCTTCATCTTCTCGCACAGCGCATTGCCGTAATCGATTTCGAAGCCGACCAGTTCCTTCTTCTCGTTGAGCGCATTGAACGGCGGATAGTCGCCTTCCGTGCCAAGCTTGAGTTCGGTGATGGCCTGCGCCTGCGCGCCGGCCATGCCGGCCATCAGAAAAGCGGTGGCTGCTGCGAATGTTGCGAATCTCTTCATCTCGATACCTCCACAAGGACGCCCTGTCCCGCTGTCTTTCCGGCGTTGCGCGCACGGACCCTCGCAGGCTCGGTGAGCAGCTTGCGCGAGCCCTTCGCCGCCCGCAAGTGGGCAAGCGGCGCGCGGTGATGATTTTGTGGGCAAGCATGGCCGTCATTGCACGTCAAGCGCGGCAGCCGGCCTGTGTTCTGGCACCCATGCCTCAGGCGGACGCGACCTTGGAGCCCTCGTTCTGCGACAGGCTCAGGATGAGGCCTGCCTTGATCGTCCTGGCGTCGCAGGTCCGCTCGTTAACAAGCCCCAGCAACTGCGCCGTCACGCTTGCGGCAATCACGGCCGGCTCCTTGCCATGGATGCCGGGCAGGCCGATGGGGCAGATGAGGCGGGCGATCCGTGCGTCATCGAGGCCGAGCTCCCGCAAGCGGCGCTCGAAGCGGGCGCGCTTTGTGGCGGAGCCGATCAGACCGACAAAGGGCAGGTCAGGGCGCGCCAGCGCAGCGGCGGTGATGGCCAGGTCGAGCGCGTGATCATGGGTGAGCACCAGCACGAAACTGCCCGGCTCGGCGCGCGCGATCGCGGCGGGCGGGTCCGGGCTTTTCAGCGTGGCCGCATTCGCGGGCACCTGCGCCGGGAAGGCAGCATCGCGGCCGTCGATCCAGGTGATGCGGAACGGCAGAGGCGCAAGCGCCAGGCTGAGCGCACGCCCGACATGGCCCGCACCAAACAGCAGCAGCCGTTGGCGGCTGTCCCGCTGGGCCGCCTCGCCGGCCAGCCTTTCGAGCTCGTCCACATCGGCGCGGGCGAAGACCCTGAGTTCGAGCAGGACGCGACCGCCACAACACTGGCCAAGATCAGGGCCGAGTGCCCGGTCGATGCGGCGCGTTACAGCCTCGCCCCGGGCGGCAAGCTGGCGGGCCAGCAGCTGCGCCTCATGTTCGAGCGCGCCACCGCCGATCGTGCCGAAATAGCTGCCATCCGCAAGCACAGCCATCATGGCGCCGGCCTCGCGCGGGGCGGATCCCCTGGTGTCTGCCACTGTGACGAGCGTGGCCGCGCCATCGCGCGCAACGACGCCCGCAAGGCGGCACAGGACGTGTGCGGACGGGAAGGTCACCGTTCCCCGCCCATCGCCCTGCCCTGCACCGCCTCGCAGGCGCGCAGGATGGCTTCCGGCGTGGCGGGGGCGTCGAGCGGCACGCGGGCGCCCGGATTGAGCGCGTGCACGGCATCGGCCAGCGCACAGAACACGGCATTGGCCAGCATCACCGGCGGCTCGCCGACGGCCTTGCTGGCATAAACCACATCGGCGCGGTTGGCGTTGGGATACAGCGCGACGCGGAAATCGGCAGGCAGATCGCTGGCAACCGGGATCTTGTAGGTGGCGGGCGCATGGGTCAGCAGCTTGCCCTTCGCATCGAACACCAGCTCCTCGGTGGTGAGCCAGCCCATGCCCTGCACGAAGCCGCCTTCGATCTGGCCAATGTCGATGGCCGGGTTCAGCGACCTGCCGACATCATGCAGGATATCGGCACGGCGCACGCGGTTCTCGCCCGTCAGGGTGTCGATCTCGACCTCGGCGCAGGCCGCCCCGAACGAGAAGTACAGGAACGGGTTGCCATGTTTCCTCGCCCGGTCCCAGGTGATGCCGGGGGTGGCGTAAAAGCCGGTCGCCGACAGATGCACGCGGTCGAGATGCGCCTTTTTCGCCAAGGCGCCAAAACCGAGGCTGTCATTGCCGAAAAAGACGCGGTCGTCGCGGAAACTGACCGCGGCTGCGGGGCAGTTCCACAGCGAGGCGGCATAATCCGCCATCCGGGCCTTGATCGCCTGCGCGGCGTTGCGCGCTGCGCGGGCATTGAGATCGGTGCCGGAGGACGCGGCTGTCGGGCCGGTGTTCGGCACCTTTTCGGTGGTGGTGGCGGTGATGCGCACGCGGGCGATGTCGACGCCGAACTCCTCGGCCACAACCTGCGCCACCTTCTGGTAGAGGCCCTGCCCCATCTCGGTGCCGCCATGGTTGAGCTGGATCGAGCCGTCCTGATAGACATGCACCAGCGCGCCGGCCTGATTGAGCTGCTTCAACGTGAAGGAAATGCCGAACTTGACCGGCGTCAGCGCCAGCCCACGCTTGATGAAGCGCGAACGGGTGTTGAAGGCCGCAATCTGAGCGCGGCGGGCGCGATAATCCGACGTCTGCTCCAGCATCGCCAGCGTTGCGTGCAGGGTGTCGAGTTCGCTGACCTTCTGGCCGTAGGGCGTGATGTCCTCGCCCTCGCGGTAGAGGTTGGTATAGCGCACATCGAGTGGATCGCGGCCCAAGGCCCAGGCGATCTCATCGATCATCCGCTCGGCCATCAGCATGCCCTGCGGGCCGCCAAAACCGCGAAAAGCGGTGTTGCTGACGGTGTTGGTGAGCAGCCGCCGCGTGTTGATGCGCGTCACCGGCAGCCAGTAGGACGAGTCCGAATGGAACATGGCACGATCGACCACGCCCTGGCTCAAGTCTGCGGAATAGCCACAGCGGGCCAGATAATCGACGTCGTAGGCCTGGATGCGTCCTTCCTCGTCGAAGCCGATGCTGTAGTCGCAGCGCATGTCATGGCGCTTGCCGGTGGTGGCGAAATCATCGTCGCGGTCGAGCCTGATCTTGCACGGACGCTTGAGTTTGTGCGCGGCCAGCGCGGCGATCGCGGCCCATTGCGTCGCCTGGCTTTCCTTGCCGCCGAAGCCGCCTCCCATGCGACGCACCTCGCAGATCACGAAAGCGTCGGGCAGGCCCAGCACCCTGGCCACCACATGCTGGACTTCCGTGGGATGCTGGGTGGAGGAATGGACCAGCAGTTCGCCGTCCTGCTTCGGGATGGCCAGAGCGGCCTGCCCCTCGAGATAGAAGTGCTCCTGTCCGCCGATGCGGAAGACGCCGTCAATCTGGCGCGGGCTCGCCGCGAGCCAAGCCTCGATGTCGCCCCGTTCGAAGGCATAGTCCGGCAGCACGGTTTCCTGCCGTTCGCTGGCGTGCTCGACGGTCACGCTCGGCGTTTCGGCTTCAATGTCGACCCTTGCCAGCCGCGCCGCGCGCCGTGCCGCATCGCGCGTGGTCGCCACCACCGCGAACAGGACCTGGCTGTGAAACAGGACGCGCCCCTCTGCAAACATCGGATCGCCGCCGATCGATGCCGACACATCGTTGCTTCCCGGCACGTCGGCTGCGGTGAACACCGCGACAACACCCCCATGGCTGCGGACCGCATCAAGGTTCATCCCCCTGACCACGCCACGCGCCACCGGCGACAGCCCGCAGGCGATATGCAGTGTGCCCTCGGGCTCGCTGAGGTCATCGATATAGGCCGCCGCGCCCTGCACATGCCGCGTGGCCGAGTCATGCGCGAGCGGCTGGTGGACATGGCGGAGCGGTTCAGGCGGCGAACCAGGAATGGGGCGGACGACGCTCATTCGGCGGCCTCCATCCGGTCACGATGCGCGATCAGGCGGGTCTCCCCCGAATGGATCCCGGCAATCTCGATCAGCGCCTTGGCGAGGAGATTGCGCGCGACGGTGCTGCGATAGATGGCGGTGGCGCGCTGGTCGGTCATGGGCTGGAAGTCGCCGGCCAGGGCGGCGAGCGCCGCGCTCCAACCCGGCACATGCGCGATCGAGGCCCCGATCAGCGCTGCCTCGGCCCGACCCGCGCGCTTGGGCGTGCCGGCCATGCCGCCGAAGGCGATGCGGGCCCCGGTGATGGTGCTGCCGTCGAGCGTCACCAGTACGGCCCCCATCACGGCGGAGATATCCTCATCAAAACGCTTCGAGACCTTGTAGGCGCGAAAATGCTGGCCTTCAGCGAGCTTCGGTACGGTCAGCGCGCTGACAAATTCGGAGGGCCTGCGGTCCTGGCTGCGGTAGCCGAGGAAGAAATCCTCAAGAGGCAGGGTGCGCGTTTGGGCGCCGTGCCTGAGATCCACTGTTGCGCCCAGCGCGATGAAGCAGGGCGCCAGATCGCCGATCGGCGAGCCATTGGCGATGTTGCCGCCAACCGTGCCGGAGGCGCGCACCTGGACCGAACCAAAGCGGCGCATGATCTCCCCGAGGTCGGGATCGATCCCGGCCAGGTGACAAGAGGCGTCCGCATGGGTCGCGCCGGCGCCGATGCGGATGGCATCAGGCCCGTTTTCGATGGCGCCGAGGCCCTCGACCCGGCCGAGCCAGATGACCTTGCCGATCGCCTGCAGCCCCTTGGTCAGCCACAGCCCGACATCGGTCGCGCCGGCCAGCACGGTTGCATCCGGATGGGCGAGGTACAGGGCGGCCAGCGCCTCCATGCTGCGCGGAATGGCGAAGAAGCTGTTGTCATCGCCGATGAGCACATCGTCAGCGGTTGTCAATGCGGTCAAAGCCGCATGGGTTCCAGACCGCGCCGCCATGAACCGGTCCACCGCCTCGCCGGCGCAGGCATCAAGCGCCGCATCAATGATCGGGCGGTAGCCCGTGCAGCGGCACAGGTTGCCCGCCAGCGCGTCACACACCGCCTCGCGCGTCACCGGACGTGCGCCGTCCTGATAGAGCGCGAACAGGCTCATCACGATGCCGGGGGTGCAAAAACCGCACTGCGAGGCGTGATGCGCCACCATTGCGGCCTGGACGGGATGCAGAACGCCGTCATGGGCGAGATCGTCGATGGTGATCAATTCGGCGCCATCAAGCTGGCCGAGCAGCAGGATGCAGGTGTTGACCGGCTCATAGACCAGCCGCCCGCCCTTCAGCCTGCCCAGCACCGCTGTGCAGGCCCCGCAATCGCCTTCGGCACAGCCTTCCTTGGTGCCCGTCAGGCGCATGTCCTCGCGCAGCCAGTCGAGCACCGTACGGCGCGGGCTGAAGCCATCGAGGCTGATCACCGCGCCCTGTCGCAGAAAGCGGATGGCTTTTCGCAGATTTTCCGTCATGGTTTCATCAGGTCAAATGAACGCCCCTGCACCATGCCGCGATGTGATCAAGAACGGAAGGGGTCTTCGCCCGTGTCGATTGGTAGCAACAACAACACCCGTGATGATGCGCGCAGCCAAGCCATGACAAGGGCGCACATGCGCCTGGTGCGATCATGATCTCCCCCGCCGCGATCGCGGCCCGCATCGCTGCCGGAACCGGCGATGAGCCGGCGGACCTCGTGATCAGCGCTGCGCGGCTGTATTGCCTCGTCACCGGCGCGCTGATCGAGACCGACATCGCCATTGTCGGGGACACGATTGTCGGCACGCATGGTCACTACCACGGCAAGCAGACGATCGACGCGCGGGGCCGCATCGCCGTGCCGGGCTTCATCGACACGCATCTGCATGTCGAGTCCTCGCTGATCACGCCCTTCGAGTTCGAGCGCTGCGTGCTGCCCCATGGTGTGACCACGGCGATCTGTGATCCGCACGAGATCGCCAACGTGCTGGGCGCGGACGGTATCCGCTACTTTCTCACCTCCGCCGAGCGCATGGTGATGAGCCTGTTTGTGCAGCTCTCAAGCTGCGTGCCGGCCACGCATCTCGAGACGGCGGGCGCGGCGCTGTCGGCGGCTGACCTCGTGCCGTTCATGAACCACCCCAAGGTGATTGGCCTCGCCGAATTCATGAACGTTCCGGGCGTGATCCACCGCGATGCCGGCTGCCTCGACAAGCTCAGCGCCTTTTCGGAGCGGCATGTCGATGGCCATGCCCCGCTGCTGCGCGGGCTGCCGCTGAACGGTTATCTGGCGGCCGGCATCCGCACCGACCACGAGACCACGACGGCGGAGGAGGCGTGCGAGAAGCTGGCCAAGGGCATGCAGATCCTGATCCGGGAAGGCTCGGTGTCGAAAGACCTTGAGGCCCTGATGCAGATCATCGATCGCGACACCGCGCCGTTCCTCTGCTTCTGCACCGATGACCGCAACCCGCTCGACATCGCCGAGGAAGGCCACCTCGATTTCATGATCCGCACCGCGATCGCCGGTGGCCGCGATCCGCTGGCGGTGTATCGCACGGCGACGATCTCGGCGGCGCGGGCGTTCGGACTGACAGACCGGGGCTTCATCGCGCCGGGCAGGCGGGCCGACATCGTGCTGCTGGATGATCTCGCCGACTGCCGTGTCAGTCTGACGCTGGCGGGCGGGCGGCTCGGGGACGAAGCGGCCTTCGCCGCACGCGAGCCTGTGGCGGTGGTCGGCCTTGGCAGCGTGCATTCGCGGACCCTCTCGCCCGAGGATTTTCAGGTGCTGGCTGCCGAAGGCGAGACATCCGTGATCGGTGTGGTGCCGGGCAAGATCATCACGCAGCACCTCAAGCGCGTCCTGCCGACCAACGCCGGCAAAGCTGCGGTGGATCTGGCTCAGGACATCGTCAAGGTCAGCGTGATCGAGCGCCATGGCCGCAACAACGGCATGGCCACCGGTTTCGTGCAGGGTTTCGGCATGACGACGGGGGCCATCGCCTCGTCGGTCGGCCATGACAGCCATAATCTGTGCGTGGTCGGCGTCGATGAGGGCTCCATGGCTGTGGCGGCCAACCGGCTGGTCAAGATTGGTGGCGGTTTCTGCGTCGCTGACAAGGGCAAGGTCCTGGCGGACCTCGCACTGCCGATTGCCGGGCTGATGAGCGATGCAACCTTCGAGGAGGTTCACGACAGGCTGATCCCGCTCAGGGCCGCAGCCAGAAGCCTCGGTGTCACGCTGGCAGAGCCGTTCCTGCAGGTCGCGTTCCTGACGCTGCCGGTGATCCCGCATCTCAAGATCACCGACAAGGGACTGGTCGATGTCGACCGCTTTGCCTTGATCTAGCCGATCAGGGCGCGTTCAGGCGCGAAGGCCTCAGTGCGGCTTGGCCGCATGCTGCGCCAGCATGGCGACGACGCGGCGGGCATCGGCCACCAGCAACTTGCGGAAATCCAGCTCGGCGCGCTGTGGGCGCGGCACGACCTGCCCGGCCTCATAGCGCCGCTGAAGGAACAGGTGCGTGGTCTCCCAACTCAGTGGCACGGCCTTGGCATAGGCAAGGAAGGCGCCGTGCACATCCAGCGCATAGGCCCGGCTGAGGGCGCTGATCGGCGCAGTGACGGCCGTGGCCAGCATGGCAAGGGCGGCGTCAACAGCGCAATTCCGCAGCAGGGCACCGATGCGTTCATCCAGCGCGACAACCGGGGCATGATCCACCAGCCCAGCCGTGAGGATCGCAGCGGGCTGTGCGGCGAATGGCCCAGATCGCCCCGGAGCCTCTGGCTCGGCGGCCGTCGCCTCGTCCAGACGCCGGGCCAGATCGGGCCGCTTGACCATGAGATCATAAAGTTCGCCATCATCCAGCGCAGCGTCAGCGAGCTTTGCCTGCGCGGCCGGGGAGAGCTCCGCACCCGGGTTCGTGACCAGTGCCACCCTGATTGCACCATTCGCGCGGGACAGGATCACATCCGTCACCGCGCTGGCGAGGCGGTTGCGCTCGCACAAGGCCAAAAGGTGCTCGGTGCTCTTCACGGTCGCCAGTGCCAGGAGATGGTCGTCGAGCAGCAGCGGCGACAGCTTGATCACGGGGCTGGCGACAACGATACTGTCATCAAAGGCGAGATGGCGGATGCTCTTGCCAGGCGCGCGCTCCAGAGGGGCCACCGTGTTCGCCAGCGTCACGCGCGCTGCCGTGCCGCAGACCGGCAGCAGGGACACGAAGATCGCATCGAACGTGTCGACGCCGTCATCTGGCAGGATGGTCGACAGGCTGCTGAACAGTTCGGACAGCCGGACGAGAACGTCATCACGGCGCGCCGGGACCAGCCCCGCGACGCTGTGGGAAAACTCCTCTGCCATGGCGCTCGATGCAGGCATCACAACCACCAATCGGCCCGTGCGTGGGAACGACAGGCCTCACTTGTCGGAAATTCACGCCAGATCATCTCCGCAAATGCTGAACAAAGTCCAAATCGGTTTGCACAAAATCTTCAAAGAGCAGGCAATACCAGACCTTTGGCTGCGTTCGCCGCGCGCAGGGCCATGCGACGGGCGCCCGGCAGCCTTGCTCCCGGCTGCGAGTCGATCGCCGCTGCCAGGGTGGTCATGCGCTCGGCAAAGTCGCCTCCGCCCATGGCAGCCGGGTCGACTGCGAGGATGAGCTGGCCGGTCTTCGGTGGCCCGCCGGCGCCATCGAGGAAGGAGGACGCCTCGAAGGCGAAATGGGCGCTCATCAGCGCGGCGGCGAGGATCTCCACCATCATCGCCAATGTCGCGCCCTTGGCGTCCCCGAGCGGCACCATGGTTCCGGCAAGTGCCTTGCCAGCGTCGGTGGTCGGGTTGCCGTCGACATCCAGCGCCCAGCCTGCCGGGATGGCCTCGCCCTTCTGGCTGGCCGCCACGATGGGCCCGCGCGCCACCTTCGACAGCGCCATGTCGATGACGACCGGAGCGCGTCCGGCAAGCGGCGCGGCGAAGGCGATCGGGTTGGTGCCGAAGACAGGCTTGCTGCCGCCCCACGGGGCGATGGCAGCGGGTGTGTTGGCAAAGAGCAGCGCCACGAGCCCGGCTTCCGCCAGCTTCTCGACATGCAGGCCCGCAGCACCGCAGTGGTTCGAATTGCGGATGGCCGCCAGCGCGACGCCTTGCGCGCGGGCGATGGCCGGCAGTTCGGCAAGCGCAAGATCGATCGCCGCATAGGCGAAGCCATCACGGGCATCGATGGCCAGAACACCCGGCTTCGGGCGCGTGGCGACCGGCAAGGTCCTGCCATCGATCTTGCCGCTTTTCACCATGGTCAGGTAGCTCGGCACGCGCGAAAGGCCGTGACCCTTGAGCCCGTCCGCCTCGGCCGCAACCAAGGCGGTTGCGACCGAGCGGGCCGTTGCGGCGACAACGCCCGCCGCGATGAAGAGGCCGGCAATGTGGTCGATGGCGTCGGGGATGGTGCAGGTGGTCATGGGGTCTCGCTCCCGCCTGTCAGGCGGACAACGCCTTCTTCACATGCTCGACCGTCACCCAGCTCACCCTGACATTGGATTCCTCGGTCACGCCGGCGATGTGAGGGGTCAGGATCAGATTCGGGCACCCGGCGAACAGCGTCGCATCCTGCCCCCTGAGCGGCTCGCAGTCGAAGACATCAAGCGCCGCGCCCGCAATCTCGCCGGCCTTCAGCGCCATCACGAGCGCGCCTTCATCGACCACGCCGCCACGCGCCGCATTGATGACGATCGCGTCCTTGCGCATGGCGGTCAGCGCCCTGGCGTTGATCAGGTTTCGGGTCGCCTCTGTCAGCGGCACGTGCAGGCTGACCACGTTGGCACAGGTGAGAAGCTGGTCCAGCGTGGCCGGGCATGCGCCAAGTTCGGTCCAAACCGGATTTTCCGGCTTCACGAACGGGTCGTAGGCGATCACGGCCATGCCCATGGCCTTGGCGCGCTTCGCCGTCTCGCGGGCAATGGCGCCAAAGCCGACAAGGCCGAGCGTCTTGCCGGACAGCTCGAACCCCATCAGGTCATTGCGCGGCCATTCGCCCCTGGCCACCCGGTCGGTGGCGAACCAGGCGCGGCGCAGCAGGACAAGCGCCGCGGTGATGACGTATTCGGCGACGGAGACATCATTGGCACCGGATGCGGGAAAGACCGAGACGGAGCGGGCGGCGCAGGCCACCAGATCGATGTTGTCGAGGCCGACGCCGAGGCGGCCCACCACCTTCAGCTTCGGGGCCTGCGCCAGAAGCGGCGCGCGGACCTGTGTGCGGTTGCGCACGATGATGGCGCGGGCGTCCGCCAGCACAATGGCCAGTTCGTCCGGCTTGTCGACCAGCTTCGGATCGTAGACCACATCATGGCCCCTGAGGCCCTCGGTGACGGCAGCTTCGTCCATGAACTCGGTGATGACGATGTCTGGCATGGTGCCTCCTCAGCCGGCCATCTTCAGGGCGGCGATGATCAGGAACAGGATGACGAACGTCGCGCCCATGAACACAGCCATGTGCCGCCAGCCGATCGTCAGGATGGATTTGAGCGAGGTGCCCAGCCCGAGCGCCGCAATGGCGATGAGAAGGCCCCATTTCGAGACTTCGCCGAGAATGGCCTTGATCGCCGGGTAGCCGACGGATGAGGCGAGCGCGGGACTTGCCGCCATCAGGCTGTTGACAAGGCACAGGCCGAGGAACACCAGCGCGAACACAGGCATCGGCACCTTCGCCGCGCCCGTCTGTTCGCCCTGCCTGACGAAGTACCAGCCAATGGCCAGCACCATGGGCAGCAGCAGGAAGACGCGGAACAGCTTGACGATCACCGCCGTGTTGCCGACGCTGTCTGACACCGCATAACCCGCACCGACAACCTGCGCCATGTCGTGGATCGTGGCCCCCAGCATGATGCCGGTGGTGCGCGCATCATAACCCAGCCAAACGCACAAAGGCGGATAGGCGAGCATGACAACGGTCGACATCGCGTTGGCCATCACCACCGTGAAGGCGATGTCGGCGCTCTTGCGCTTGTAGTCCGGCACCACGGTGGCCGCCGCCAGCGTGGCCGACGCACCGCACACCGCATTAGCCGCACCCGCCAGCGCGCCGAAGCCGGCATCGCGGTCGAGCAGCTTGGCGAGCCAGATCGCCACGGCGACGGTCAGAACCATCGAGACGATCACCAGGAGCGCCACGCCCAGGCCGAGCCCGACAATGTCGCCGAGCGCAATGCGCAGACCGAGCAGGCCGATGGCCCAGCGCAGCAGCTTCTTGACACAGAAGGTCATGCCTGGCTCGAAACGCGGCGTCATCACGGCCGCGTGCAGCGCAATGCCGATGATCAGCGCGATCACCATGTCCGGCAGCGCGAGGCGGCCGCCCGTCAGCGACATCAGCACCGGCGCGGCGAGCCAGGATGCGACCGCGACCGCCAGCGAGAGCAGAACACCGGGCGCCAGCGTCCGGATGGTGGCCGAGCTTGGAAGCGAGAGCGCTGTCATAGGGCAAGATCAATCCTGGCATGCACTGTCGGCGAGCCCGTGAACGGGTTGTCGCGCGTGGCGACCTGAACGCCGCCGCAGCGCCTGATGGGCTCCTGCCATGGGCTGTTGGAGGGATCTGGCGTGATCTCGGCCAGGCCCAGACCAGCCGCTTGCGCCTCGCCCGGCATCAGGCGCAAGCCTTCGGTCGCATGGCCCCTGCGTTGCGTCCACGGCGCAACAGCAGCGCCGACATGGCCAGACAGGGACGGCGGCCGCTCGCCCGGTTGCCAGCGCAGATTGATGACGCCGATGAAGGGCGACCAGCCCGTTCCGGCCGCTGCAGCGTCAGCATCAAGACGGGCACGGGCGGGCGCGAGCCGTTCAAGCTGTGACGCCATCACGGACGACCGTCATGGCGCACGCAGCCAGGCAACCCGCAGCTGGATTGTTTCGTGACCTCGCCCATCGCAATGACGAACATCCGCCTTACGCCGAGCGATACAGTTTCGTCATCGAGAACTCGCGATGGCCGAGCGCTTCGGCCGCGGTCAGGCGGCCGTTGCTGGTGCGCACGATGCTGGCGATCAGCGCGTCGCCTGCTTGCGGGATCGTCATGTCGCGGCGCAGGATGCCGGAGACGTCCACATCGATGTGCTCCGGCATGGTGCGCATGGTCTGCGGGTTGCCGGTGATCTTGATCACGGGAACGATCGGGTTGCCGATGACGTTGCCCTGGCCGGTCGGGAAGGTGTGAACCACATAGCCGCCCGCCGCCATCAGGGTCACGCACTCGGCGGCTGCCGAGGATGTGTCCATGAAGTACAGGCCCGGGCCCTTGGCGGGGGCCTCGGCCGGCTGCAGGATGTCGATGTAGGTCGCGTTGCGCCCGATCTTCTCGAGATTGCCCAGCGCCTTCTCCTCGATGGTCGAGAGCCCGCCCTTGATGTTGCCCTTGGTGGGCTGGCTGTCCGACAGATCCGAGGTCTTGTATTGCTCGATCACGTCGGTCTGATAGGCCTTCCACATCGCATACCAGCGCTCGCCGACTTCCGGCGTTGCCGCGCGCGCCTTGCACAGGTGCTCGGCTCCGGTGATCTCGGAGGTCTCGCCAAAGACACCATAGATGCCCTTGGGCAGGAGCTTGTCGTACATGTTGCCGACGGTCGGGCAGGAGGACAGGCCGGTTGTGGTGTCGCTCTCGCCGCACTTGGTCGAGACCCAGAGCTCGCCGATGTCGCATCTCTCGCGCTGGAGCTCGGAGGCCCACTGCACGAATTCCTTGGCGACATAGGACGCCTTGGCGATGGTGCCGATGTCACCCACGCCCTCGATGCCGAAGCCGACCACCGGCTTGCCGGTCCTGGCGATGCCATCGACGATGATCTTGGTCCAGCCATCCTCGATGCCGATGACCACCACGGCGGCCACGTTCGGGTTGGAGCCGGCACCGATCAGGGTGCGGAAATGGATATCGAGGTCCTCGCCGAACTGCAGGCGGCCATAGGCGTGCGGGATGGCGAGCGTCCCCTTGATGTTGTTGGCCACCGCTTCGCAGACGCTGTTGGACAGGTCGTCAAGGGGCAGGATCAGCACATGGTTGCGGACGCCGACGCGGCCATTCTCGCGCCGCCAGCCGAGAACGTTGTCATTCTTGGCCGTGGAACGCTTCTTGAGGACGGGCGCCTTGAAGCCGGGCACATCGATCTTGCGGCCCTTGATGGTGGCCAGGCGGTTCTTGTTGAGGTCGACATTGGCGACGATGGTCATTGTCTTGGTCCTTTCGTCTCCCCGGTGTCATGGCCGGCCGGAGCGAAGCGATGGGGAAGGAAAGCGATTGGCATCAGCGGCGGTGTATCCCCATCCCGGCCCCTCGGGCCGCCGGGGATGCCACCGCCATCTGCTCACCAGCGCTTGGTCTTGAGATTGTGGACATGAACGTAGTCGCCGATCTTGACGGCCCCCACCATCTTGCCGATGTCCTGGCCATACTTGATCGCGGTGTCGCCGGTCTTCAGGTTCTTGAGCGCGACCTTGTGGCCGATCGGCACATCGGCGTTGGCGGTCAGTTCGAAGGAGGAGTTATCATGGGTGACGACGCAGAGCATCTTCGTGCCGGCCTTCAGGCCCTCAACCACGACAACGCCCACGTTGTCCTCGCGCTCATGGACGAGCAGGTGCGGTACTGACATCGGATGACCCCTTGTTGCGACGTTTTGGTGGTTGCGACGTTTTGGTGAGACGGGCGCCCTGCCCCTCTCGACGGCTTGATGCTTTTGGTCTTATATAAGACATATGACTTCTGACAAGATCAAAACGGATCCGTTTCCCCCGCCGGTCGCTGTGCCGCAGGTCGGGTTCCGGCCGCTGTACCGGCAGGTGAAGGACGAGTTCGTCAAACGCATGGTCGACGGGCTCTGGCCGGCCGGTTTGCTGCTGCCCAGCGAAGGCCAGCTTGCGGCGGAGATCGGCGTCAGCCAGGGCACGGTGCGCAAGGCGCTGGATGAACTGGCCGCCGAGAATCTTCTCGTCCGCCAGCAGGGGCGCGGCACCTTCGTTGCGCAACATGATGAAAAACGCATTCTGTTTCAGTTCTTTAAGCTTGTTCCGGATGATGGCGTCGCGCGGTTTCCGGAAAGCGTGGTGCTGGAGGCCAAGGTGTTTGCGGCGACCGGGATCGAGCGCGAACACCTTGGGCTCGAGCCCGGCGCAAAGGTGGCGCGCGTGCGCCGGATGCGGGCCATCGACGATGTGCCGATGATCGTCGAGACCCTTTCGCTGCCGGACGCCCTGTTTCCGGGGATCACCGACTCGGCCGTGCCGAACAGTCTTTATGCGTTCTATGCAGAGCGCTACGGCGTGACCATCGCCCATGCCCGCGAAAAGCTGAAAGCGATTACGCTGAATGCGGTCGATGCGGCGATTCTGCGCAAGACGGAGGGCCACCCGGCGCTGATGGTGCAAAGGCTGGCCCTCTCGCTCGACGCCAAACCAGTCGAGTGGCGCGTCAGCCTTTGCCTCACCGACGATGCGCACTATCTGTCCTTCATGAGATAGAGTGTCGCACGCTTTGATCTGACCAAGCCGTGACGCACGATCGCGGCATCATCACGAACCGACCTCGGGAGGGTCCCCCATGCCATCATTCACCAAGTCCCTGCTCATGGCCGCTGCAGGCGCATGGGCTTTCAGCGGTGCCGCCCTCGCGCAGGGCTTTCCATCCAAGCCGATCACGCTGATCGTGCCGTTTGCTGCGGGCGGACCCAGCGACGTGATCGGGCGCCTTGTCGGCGAGCACATGGGCCGCACGCTTGGTCAGCAGGTCGTCGTCGAGAACGTGGCCGGCGCGGGCGGCACGGCCGGCGCGCAGCGGCTGGCGACGTCACCTGCCGACGGGCATACGGTCCTGATCCATCACCTTGCCCTCAAGGCCGCGCCGGCGCTCTACAACAACCTGCGCTACGATACGGCCACCGCCTTCGAGCCGCTCGGCATGATCAACACCGGTCCGATGGTCATCACCGGCAAGATGGGCCTCAGCCCGACCACAGCCGCCGCGTTCTTCGCCTTCGCCAGGTCGCAGGGCGACAAGCTGACCATGGCCCATGCCGGCATCGGCTCCAATTCGCATCTGTGCATCATCTTGATGAACCAGGCCACCGGATCCAGGCCCACGCAGGTCGCCTATCGCGGTACAGGCCCGGCGATGAATGATCTGGTCGCAGGCCAGGTCGAGGCGCTGTGTGACCAGTCGACCAGCGCGATCCCGCAGATCCAGGGCAACAAGGTCAAGGCTTACGCCGTGACCTCGCCGCAGCGGCTCGACATCATCAAGGATGTGCCGACGGCCCGGGAAAGCGGCCCGGCCATCGACATGACCGTCTGGCATGGGCTTTATGCGCCGAAGGGCACGCCCGCCGAGGCGCTGGGCAAGCTGAGCGCCGCGCTGCAGGCCGCGATGAAGGACGAGGCAATCAATGCCCGTTTCGCCGCCTTCGGAACGACCGCTTTCCCGGAGGCGCAGCGCACGCCGGCGGCGCACAGGGCGGCCTTCGAGTCCGAAGTCGCCAAGTGGGCCAAGGCGATCAGGGATGCCGGCGTCGCAACAGGCGCTGCGAACTGAAGCGCGGCTTGATGCGCACGCGCGTCAAGGTCTGCTGCATTTCATCCATCGCCGAGGCTGAACTGGCCGTCAGCCTTGGCGCGGATGCTCTTGGACTGGTGGGTGCGATGCCATCCGGCCCCGGCCAGCTCGCTGACGATCTGATCACCAAGATCGCGGCGCATGTGCCGCCGCCGGTGGCGACCTTTCTGCTGACCTCCGAGACCAGCGCCGAGGCCATCGCGGCGCATGCCCTCAAGGTCGGCGCGTCAACTGTGCAGATTGTCAGCCACATCGATCCTGCCGAGGCGGCGCGGCTGCCGCGCCTCATTCCGCACATCAGGCGGGTGCAGGTGATCCATGTCACGGGCGAGGACGCGCTCGGCCTGATCACCTGCTACGCCCCCCACAACCACGCCTTCCTGCTCGATTCGGGCCGCCCGAGCGCGCCGACGCCAGAGCTTGGCGGCACGGGCCGCGTGCATGACTGGCGGGTCAGCGCCGCCTTCGTGGCAGCCTCGCCGCTGCCGGTCTTCCTCGCAGGCGGGCTTCATGCCGGCAATGTGGGCGATGCGCTTGCTGAGGCCAGGCCCTATGGCGTCGACCTGTGCTCAGGCGTGAGGAGCCCCGTCGATCTGGACGCCGCGAAACTCGGCCGCTTCATGGCGGCGGTTTCATGGCGGCGGTGCAGCACTGAGGCTGCGAGCATCCGGCCGAAACCAGCAGATCCGCGTCAGAGGGGACGACCGGGCTGATGACGACCATCGTCCGACGCTCTTGTCCTTGGCTTGCCTCCATCCTTCGTAACGTTGACCAAGCGTCGTTCATGACCTGGTCTCGATCGTCTCACGCGCTTCGGTTGTCAATGCCGGGCGCAACCCGCCCGGCTGCATGACCGGGCTGGATGACGCTAAGCTGGAAGGACATGGTCGCGGGCGGATCCAGCAACGGCCTGATGGTCGGCGACCTCGAAGGCACCAGCAAGGCTGCGCCGGATGCCGTCAAGCACACCACGCGCCTGCATGCGCCCGCGCTGCGACGGTCGCTGCCCGCCCCGCGGCCTGGGCCCGCGAGGGGCGGGCGAGGCGCTTCAAACGGCGATCGCCCGCCCCTCGCGGATCGACTGTTCGGCGGCCAGGCCGATCCTGACCGCCTTCAGCCCGTCTTCCAGCGTGACATCAACCGGGCCGCCCTCGCGCACCACGCGGTTGAAGCCCATGTGCTGGAAATAGGTCGAGCCATGATGGTCGCCGGCCTTCAGGATCGCCGCGTCGACATGGACCTTGCGGCGGACCGGATGTTGCGGGCTGCGCGGCGAGACCTGGATTTCGCTTTCGCGCTCGCCGCCGCCGGGCCAGAAGCGGGCCGGACCCGGCACGAAGGCTTCGACCTTCCCGGCGGAGCCTGTCGCCGCCAGTTCCTCCTGCCAGTAGGAGCCTTCGGCGAACATGCACAGGTCGAGCATGGCGCGGATGCCGGACCTGAAATCGATGATCACGAAGGCGTTGTCGAGGATGTCGGGCACGCGGCCGCCGTAGCGCTCATCCTTGTGGTTCACGTCCGCGGCGCCGGAGGCATAGACCCGCACAGGCTCGTCCTGCGTGACCAGCCGCATCAGGTCGAAGAAATGGCAGCATTTCTCGACCAATGTGCCGCCTGTCCGCTCCGCGAAGCGGTTCCAGTCACCGACCTTCTTCAGAAACGGGAAGCGGTGCTCGCGGATGGCGAACATCCTGAGATCGCCAACCGTACCCGCCCTCACCTCGCCGATCAGTTCGGCGACGGGCGGCATGTAGCGATATTCCATCGCCACCCAGAGTGGCGCCGCATGGGCAGCACCGGCTGTTGCAAGCCGGTCGCAATCGGCTGACGTCGTGCAGACCGGCTTTTCGACGAGCACCGGCAAGGCCTTGGGCGCGGCGAACACATCATCGAGGATCGCCTTGTGGGTGTCATTCGGGCTGGCGATGACCAAAGCATCGACCAGGCCTGACCCCAGCAGGTCCTGATGGTTGCTGAAGGCCTTTGCTCCGCCAGCCGCCGCCGAGGACCGTTCCCGCTGCTCCGCATCCGGATCGGAGACGGCCGTCACGACCGCGCCCGGGACCAGCGCCAGATTGCGGATGTGCTCGCGGCCCATCATGCCGGCCCCGATCAGGCCATAGCGCACGGTCCGAGGTTTCTGGGCTGCGTGCATCAGGCCAGCTCCACCACACGCAAGCCCATCTCTTCACCGACAGCCCGAAGAACCCCGCGATGCTCGCCGTAGACGAGCGCGACATGGTGTTCGAGGCCGAACTCCATCATCGCTTCCATCACATCCTCCGCACTGCGGTCGAAGCGCACCACGCCGGAGGTCCCCGTGAAGCTCATCGGCGCGCGGATCATCTCGCCGCCGGCGAGGATCATGGTGGTCTGGCCCCGGGCCTGGCTGATGCGGGCGATGCTGACGCGGCCCGGCCTGAGGGTGAACTCCTGCAACAGCGGCATCTTGCGGTTGGAGTGCAGTTGCGCGCGGGGCTGGACCTGATCATCGGCCATCGACAGCGGCGCAGAGCCGCAATGCCAGACAACGCCCGTATTGCTGGCCGCATCCATGTCGACGATGTCGACAAGCCAGGCGGGCGCTCCCGCCACCTCCTGCAGCAGCAGGCCGGTCAACGCGCCATAGACGTCGGCCTCGCAGGCGCAGGGGGTCCTGGCTTCCGTCAACAGGCCCATCGGCCCGCAGGCGGCGCAACCGTAATCGGTGAACATTTCCGGCCAGCAGCGCACCGCCATGGCCGAGCAGCCCTTGGCCGCCCTCAGGCCATCGAGCGCCTGAAACACGCTGAGGCTCTTGTCGAGCTGGCCCTGATCAACGCCGTCAAGCCCGGCCAGCTTGCCGGCCACCCCGGCCCGGATGGCGGCAATCTGGCCTGCGCTGACGGCCCTGGCGCTCTCGAAAACCTCGGGCAGTCCGATCAGCTTCACGTCGACGCCGGCCAGGGCCGAGAGCTTGCCGGCATCGTAGGCGCAGGTGTCGAAGCCAGCCGGATGCTCGCCGACCAGACCGATGCTGCTGCCCTTCAGGCTGGCGAGGACGCGTTTCGCCTGCTCGCGCTCGACAAGGCCAGGCCTTGGTCCTGTGGGGAACGCCGGATCGCGCTCCTCGCCGATCACCAACCCGCCGATCGCGTCATGGATCAGCGGCGCATCGGGGGCAGCATAGAGCCAGCGCAACGGAATGCTGGCCAGGCCGAGCGCATGGGCCGCGAGGTTGAGGCCGCAAAACGCGTTGAGGCGCAGCCGACCGCCGGAACGCGGCTCGGGCACCGCCCAGATGGCGAGCGGGGCGAGGTCTTCCTGCGCGATGCGCACGGTCATCGAGGCGTCGGTGAACGTGACCTGAAGGATCACAAGCAGGTCAAGCGTCTGGTCCTTGAGCGCCGCCAGCGCGCCCTGCGTCGCTGCCCCATCGAACAGAAGGCCGCGCGGGCCAACGATGCGGTGCCCGGTGGCCTCCAGCGCCCTGAAGCAGGCGGCGGCCATCTGCTCGGCATAGGGCACGTCGAAGGTCGGGCGGGCGAGCGGCAGAACGCCAATCACGGGCATGGGGTCATTCCTCATTCCTGCTTCCTCATTCCTCAAGCGTCGACCTGCGACAGGCTCAAGATGAGGCGTGTTGATGCTTGAAGGCGTGGCTGTTGTTCACATCACGCCATAGTGGTGCCGGAAGCTGGCATCCGCATGCGCGACGCTGGCCTTGCCACCATAAAGCGGATGATCGAACCAGGGCAGTCCGGCCTTGTCGGTCAGCGCATTGAGCTCGGCCATGTAGGGCACGCTCCTGCCCCGCAGCCCAGCACGGATCGCGTCCCAGTCCGGGAATGCCCTGAACGGATCGGCCCAGATGGCGCGCCCGGCGAGATAGCCTGAAGCGCCTGCTGCGTAGGCGTATTCCATCACGGTCTTGAACTCGGCCATGGATGCGCCGGCAGAGAGCATCACCCACGGTCTGCCGCAGAGCGCGCCCATCGCGTTGAAGAGCTTCTGCGTCAGCGAACGGTCAGCCTCGCCGATGTCCCTGGCCGGAACCGGGCTCTCCAGCTTGAACATGTCGATACCGTATTCGGGTTTGGCAAACTCGCGCACGCTGTCGAGGACGTGGTCGGCATGCTTGCCCTGCATCTCGACATAATCGGTGGTCTGGTGGGTGTCCTTGGCCAGCGGATAGACCAGGAGTTCGAACAGAAACGGAATGTCGTAGCGGGCGCAGGCATCGCCGATCCGCCTGGTGAAATCGTGCTGGGCGAGATTGACCGAGAGGTCGGCATCGGGCCGGTACCAGGCCAGAACCTTGACCGCGTCGCCGCCGCAGCGCTTGATCTTCTCGACCGACCAGTCGTCGATCTCGCAGGAGAGCCGTCCGCCCGGGGTTTCGCGGAAGATCGAATCCTCCAGCGTGACGATCAGGCCCTTGGCAGGGGACAGGATCGACAGGCCCTGCGGCAAGGCGAAATGTGGATCAAGCAGCATGGCCGACGCGTGCCCCTGAAGCTCACGCAGCAGCATCAGCTTGAAGCCGGCCACGTCCTCATAGGGCGCCTCGGCTGTTCCGCGCGCGGCCCTGATCGGGTTCTTGATCGGCGGGCGCTGGTCGACCGCCACCATCTTGAAGCGGCCGTTGGCATCGGCCATCCGTCTCATTCCCCAGAGCTTGCCGGGCGATAGCGGTGTCATGGGCGTTCCCTCAGGAATTGTTCGACCTCGGTACGGGTTGGAGCGCCCTTGCGCCCCCCGAAACGCGTGCACTTGATGGCGGCGGCGGCGTTGGCGAAGCGAACCGCCTGACGTTCCGATTGCCGTTCGGCCAGCGCCAGAGCAAAGGCCCCGTGCCAGACGTCGCCGGCGCCCAGCGTGTCGACCACATCGACCGTGAAGGCCGGAACGTGAACGACCTCGCCCTTGTCGCGGATCCAGACACCACGCGCACCCGCCGTGACGGCCAGCCAGGCCTCGCCAGAACCCAGGCTGAGCAAGGCGGCACGCGGGTCGGACAGCCCGGTCTGTTCGGCGAGGCCGACTTCGCTGAAGGCGACATGGGTCGCGGCGGCGAGAAGACCGGGGTCATGGGGTTTTCGGTCGCCGTCGAGCACGGCGGGCAACCCGGCCATGCGGGCGTTGCGGAACAGCCTGAGCGCCCCCTCCTCCCAGCGCGTGTCGCCGAGCACGGCGCCGGTTTCCACGGGAAGGGCTTGCGGCAGCCAGTCCGGCTGTGCGGGCATGGCGGGATCGGAATAAGAGACGATCATGCGCTCGCCGGCCTGGTCGACCATGATGGCGGAGACAGGCGAACGGCAGCCGCCGATGGCCTGCGACAGGGCCAGGTCCACCGCGTCGGCGGCCAGCCCTGAGCGAATCGCCTGGCCGGTCACATCGTCGCCGAGGCGCGTCAGCAGCCAGGCCTTTCCGCCAAGGCGCGCGACCGCAACGGAGGCGTTGGCCGCGATGCCGCCTCCGACAACCTCCAGGGCCGTGGCGCGGTACTTCGTTCCCTGGCTCGGGAGCTGCGGAACCGCATAAACATAATCAAGCGTCGCAATCCCGACGCACAGAACACTGGCCATGACCGTCCTTGCCCGGATCAGCGCCTCGCTGGCCTGCCGTGACGGGCAGGACCTTAACGGGCCAGACCCACAATCTCAAGGGTCTTATGTCTTATACAAGAGTCGAGTTTGCCCGGTTGACAACCGGTCCGTTCACCGGCTCAGGCGAAACGATACTCGGTCACCTGCCCGTAAAGCTCGCCCGGACGCAGCACCGTCGAGGGGAAATGCGGCAGGTTGGGGCTGTCCGGCACATGCTGCGGTTCAAGGCAGATGCCGGAGGCCGGCCCGTAAGGCTTGCCGTCGAGGCCGTTGACCGGCGTTGCGGTCTTGAAGCCATCATAGACCTGGAGCGCCGGCTCGGTGGTCCAGACCTCCATGGCGAGACCATTGGCAGGCGCGCGCAAGGTGGCGGCCAACCCCAACTCCCGCCCCGGCATCGGCGAGGCTTCGCGGCGGTCGCGGCGCAGGATGAAGTTATGGTCGTACCAGTGGCGCGTGCCATCGGCGTTGAGGAGGCGGATCGGACGGGCTTTGCGGAAGTCGAAGGGCGAGGCTTTCACCGAGACGACCTCGCCGGTCGGGATCAGGTCCTCGTCCACCGGCGTCATCAGGTTGGCGCGCACCTCAAGCGCGTGATCGAGAATGTCGGCCGAGCCATCAAGGTTGAAATAGGAGTGGTGGCACAGGTTGATGATGGTCGGCGCGTCCGTCGTCGCGCTCAGCTCCACCCGGAGCGTCGCGGGCTCGGAGAGGGTGTAGCGGCATGTCACGGTCAGCGTGCCCGGATAGCCATGGTCGCCATCGGGCGAGACCAGCGCCAGCGTCACCGAGGCGGCGTCATGGTGCACGATTGTCCATGGCCGCTTGCCGAAGCCATCGCCGCCGCCATGCAGCGAATGCTTGCCCGCCTGATTGAGCGGCAACTGGTAGGCCTTGCCGTCCAGATGGAAGTGTCCGCCCGCAATGCGGTTGGCATAGCGGCCCGCAATCGCACCGAAATGCGGCGAGTGCCTGAGATAATCGTCGAGGACGCCATAGCCCAGCACGACACGTTGCAGCTTGCCGTTCACCGGTACCATCAGATCCCGCACGACCGCGCCCCACTCCATGATGGTTGCGGTTGCCCCGGCCGCCGAGCGCAGGGTGACCTCGCGGATGGGTGTACCATCCGGCAGATGGCCGAAGATGGTGGGGCGGGCGGCAGAGTCCTGGACAGCCATGGAAGGGCCTCATTGCAAGGAAGGCATCTTGGCTCTCTCTAGCATGCTTGCTGAAACTGTCACGGAGATGACATGCGGCAAGTCTAGGCGACGCCTGCCAACCGGGCTCCGGACCATGACCCCTTCGCGATTCACGGCCCAGGCTGTCCTTGCCGGGCTCAACGACCGGACCATCATGGCGCTGGGGCTGACCCAGACCATCGGCTATGGCAGCCTTTTTTACGCCTATGGCGTTCTGGCGCCGGCCATCGCGCGTGACTTCGGCGTCGGCCTTGACTGGTTCTTTGGCGCTTTCACCATCGGACTGCTGCTGGGCGGTCTCATCGCACCTCTGGTCGGGCGTGAACTCGATCGGCGAGGTGCCCGGGCGGT
>JAPLOU010000088.1 GCA_026400535.1 Hyphomicrobiales bacterium | reverse complement strand
GGCCTGAGTACCATCGCGGGTTGGTCCGGCGTGGCGATATCAGGGTGTGGCTGTCGGAAGATGCGATCGCTGGCTGGCCCGCTGCGTGCCGGAGGACACCGGGCGGTCAGCGGCGGTTCTCCAACCTGGCCATCGAGACGACACTGATGCTCGGTGCGGTGCTGCATTTGCCACTGCGGCAAAGCGAGGGCTTCGTACGTGCGGATTCCGACGAAGCCGGTCACGGATTCCGATTTGAACCCGGCCATATGTTCCGACCTGAAGTCGGCCAGGATTCCGATTTGATGTCGGCCACCCTTTTGCCGTGAAGGTCGTTGGTTGAAGATTGGAATGGTGGTTGGTTCTGGTCAAGCCTGCACGATGTTGGATGGTGCTTCTTTGGCGCGGGTTTTTCGCAAGGATTCGCCGGACAGTTCGATCCGGGTGGCGTTATGGATGACGCGATCGAGGTCCCCGATGCCCCTGAAGCAGGCTGCGACCACGCGCCCGTGGCGATCGTGATCGCAAAGCTCGACGCAGGGCGCGGATCCGGTTCGTCCATTTGTATCGTCAATCTGATGATGTTTGACGCCGGTGTGGCATCAAGATTATAATCCCGATAACAATCGGAGAACCGCCATGACCGCCCTGAAACTCACCACCATCGGCACCTCTACCGGGGTCGTCATCCCCAAGGATTTGCTGGCCCGGCTCAATGTTGCCAAGGGTGATACACTCTATGCGGTCGAGACCGCGGATGGGGGGCTGCACCTCACCCCATACGATCCTGGCTTTGCCGAGAAGATGGACAAGGCCGAGGCGATTATGCGGCGCTATCGCAACACGCTCCATACCCTCGCCAAATGAGCGGGCCGGACTTCATTGATCGCGTTCTTGCTCTGATGATTCATGAGCGCACCCTGGTGCTGCATGGCGGTGCGCGCGGGGTGCGGGATCAAGCCTTGCTGGACCCCGCGCTCGCCCGGCCACGGCAGATCGCGGGCTATGAGCCAGAAGCTGACATCGTCCGCCTTGCCGCTGCCCTCACCTTCGGCGTCGTGCGCAACCATCCCTTCGTGGATGGCAACAAGCGCACCGGGTTCGTCATCGGGGTGTTGTTTCTGGAGCTAAACGGGTTCCGGTTCGGCGCGAGCGAGGAAGCTGCCACATCGCAAGTCATGGCGCTGGCCGGCGGCGAGCTTGATGAAGCCGGATACGAGGCGTTTCTCCGGGAGAACGTGATCCGTGAATGATGTCGTCCCCAGTCTGTTTAATGATGCTTTGGTAGCCGGTTCCCTGCCCTCGCTCCAATGTCAGCCCGCCGTGATTGCCGCCGCCGGCGAGCGTGCGTTCTATCGCTTCCTGGAACTCTTCACCGCGCGGATCCGCAATCCCCATACCCGCTGGTCCTATGGACGGGCGGTCGGGGATTTCCGCGCATGGCTTGAGGCGCGGGGCTTGCAACCAACGCGACCCCGGCAGGATCGCCTACAGCCTCAACACAAGGCCACGCGCTGTCCTCGGCTTCCAAACACCGGACGAATTTGAAAGGAGTTGCCGATCACGCGACAATCGCGCGCGCGACATCAATCAAGGTGAGACGCGCGTATTCCTGATTGTCGCGCTATACTCGTGCTCCTCGACCGGTTGCTCGCGCGGCTCCATCGCCGCAAGGGCGAGCTGCTGCGCGTCCTCGATCGACCGGAGATCCCGCTCCACACCAACGGCTCTGAGAACGACATCCGCGCCTGCGTCACCAAGCGCATGATCTCGGGCGGAACCGTCAGCGACGCCGGGCGCGAGGTCCGCGACATCCTCCTCGGGCTGATGAAAACCTGCAGCAAGCTCGGCGTCTCGTTCTACGCCTACCAAGGTGATCGCCTCACCCGCGCAGGCGTGGTGCCCGAACTCGCCGTTCTCGTCCGGCAGAACGCCACGGCCGGACCGCCACAAAATCTGCCCCAGTTACTTCATTGTGGATCAAAGATATTGATATCGTTTGGAAATTTGTGGTAAACACTGCATTCTCCCGAGTGCAGCGCGGCATTGTTTGAATGCCTGTTCAGGGCTTCGACTTGGCTGTCGCGAGCAATTCTGCCCAATCATCCGGCGGAACACCAGCTTCAAGACGGCGCAGGAATACGGCATACGGGTCGTTGCGCGAGCCGGCCTTGCGCAACGTGGTCTCGTCGTTGACCCAAGCGTAGATGATGATCCTGGCTGTGCTGTCGAACCGGTAGAACAGCCGGAAGCGCTGCAAGAACTTGGCCCGGCGCCAGTGCCGGTGCATCGGACCAAGCGTATTTCCAAGTTGGTAGTTCAGCGCGTTCGGATCACGCGGGATCTCGTCCAGGATCAGATCGACGATCCTTTTGAAGAGTTTCGCCTTGGGGTGGCTGACATACCCTTGCGGGTCTTTAGCTGCGAGGCTGGCCACTTCGGCCTCGAGTACGTCGAAGGTTTCTGCGAAGGCAACCGTCCGTATCAGCGTCCAGCCATGACGCATGGCTGGTGAGGTCGAAGGTATCACAGCGTGACGTCGTCCGGCAGAACGTCATCGAAAGACACCTCGACGCCATCGGTCAAGCTCTTGATGCGTTCGACGAAAACCTCAGTGATCGGCCGCAAGCGGTCAGGATGCTCGAGCATGTCGCGCTCCAGGAACGCGAGATAGGCGCGAACCACAGGATCGGCCTCCGCATCGGCATCATCAGTTGTCTCCGGATCAAGCGTCACCAGCAGGCTTCCCGGACCCATCACACTCGCCTTGATCCTGGCGCGCTGGCGAAACTCGGGATGGGCCTTGAACAACGCCTTGTCGAGGCGGATCGCTTCCGAGCGCCCGGTGGTCGTGATCGATCCCTTGAATTCAACACGGGACATGGGCACCTCCTTTTTAATACGTGCAAAGATACGTGAAAAATGGAGGGAGAGCAAGAAGCCAGTGTCTACTATTTCGTTTTGCGCCAAGCTTGATGTTGTCGGTCGTGCGGAGGGAAAACGGCGTTGTCACATTAACTCTGTGGGGCCGCTCAGTACGGTTTGTTCCGGCGATCAAGCAGCGATGGCGACAGAGCCAAGAGCCGAATGTCAATCAAGCTCGATCCGCGGATCGATATAGGAGTAGAGTACATCGATGAAGAGGTTAATCATCATGTAGCTGATCAGTATCACAAGAATGCACCCCTGGATCAGGGGATAGTCTCGTGTGCCAATCGCCTGGATCACCAGACGACCTAACCCAGGATAGGTAAAAACCGACTCGGTCACCACAGCACCGCCGATAAATCCGGC
>JAPLOU010000022.1 GCA_026400535.1 Hyphomicrobiales bacterium | reverse complement strand
CCAAGCATGCCGACGGCGAAATCTGCCACATGCATCGAGCCACCCTTGCCGCCGCAAAGGCCAGCCTCCTTGCCGTAAAGCTCCGCCATCATGCCGTCGAGATCGGATCCCTTTGCCAGACCGTGGCCGTGGCCGCGATGGGTGCTGGTGATGCGGTCATCCATGCGCAAGACCGAGCAGACGCCGACAGGGACCGCCTCCTGCCCGGCGGAGGAATGAATGTAACCTGGCATCTCACCCGCCTTGTGGGCGGCAACACAGGTGTCCTCGAACACCCTGATGGCTTTCATCCGGCGATAGAGTTCGCGCAGGAACGCGCGGTCATCGGTCAGGTGCGATGGAATCTGCATGGGGGACGGTCTCGGAGGGGCGATAATCTTGCGGGCCGCAACCGACACGTCAAGCCTGGCGCCGGCGAAAGATGACATGTCTGCATGACGGCATGTGCCGACAATGGCTTTTCACGCTGGCTTGTGTGCCGATGCATACGGGCTGGCGAGAGATGCAACCAAGATGCGTCATGGCAAGTCTGGCGAGGTCCATCGATGCGCTGCCTGGCCAAAGTGCGGGGCGAATTCAGCCTGATTGCGCTCGCCAATCATCAGGGTCGTGCACTCAACATCCTCTGGGCTCCTGCTCTTGATCGCCACCGTGAGAGAGCATGAGGGGGCCGATAGCAACCCAGCCCGGTCTGTTTCGCCCCAAGGATGCGCCTCCAAGCCTGCACAAGGCGGACATCAGGGCCACCGCCCACAATCAACGGCAGCCGCAAAGGCCCTTGAACGACCAGGTCTCACACGGTCCGGCTGGTTTTCGAGACAGCCTCTCCACGCTGACCGAGGTACACGCGTCCAGGACCTGAACCTGGACCTGACCGGATCAGACGGTCTCGAGACAAACCGGTGTGCCGGGACGCCGCGACCTGTCAGGAAAACGACATCCTCTTCCCGTGCCAAGGGCGCGCCGGGGCAAGCGCCCTCACCTGAAGAACATCACCGTCACCAGCACGAAGATCGGGATCAGGATCGCGCCGCTCCAGAGCATGTAGCCGAAGAAGCTTGGCATCCTCACGCCCATGTCCTTGGCAATGGCGTAGACCATGAAGTTGGGCGCGTTGCCGATATAGGTGTTGGCGCCCATGTAAACCGCGCCGGTCGAGATCGCCGCCAGTGTGACGGCGAGCTTGCCCATCAGCACCTCGGGGTTGCCGCCGGCCAACTCGAAAAACACCAGATAGGTCGGGGCGTTGTCGAGGAAGGACGAGAGCAGGCCCGTCAGCCAGAAATACATCACGTTGTTGGGGCTGCCGTCCGGATTGGTGACCAGGGCCACCAGCGGCGCCGCAGCCCCGCCCTTGCCCGCCGCCAGAATGGCCAGAACCGGCACGATGCAGATGAAGATGCCCGCGAAGAGCTTGGCGACTTCCAGGATCGGGCCCCAGTTGAAGCCGTTGGCCTCGCGGTATTCCTTCTTGGCAAGTTTCAGCGAGGCGAGGGCCGCGCCCAGCATGATCAGGTTGGAGACGATGTCCTGCAGCGCCAGATCGACTCCCAGCAGCTTGACGCTGATGCCAGGCTTCCATTCGGCCCGCATCAGCACGGCGGCGATGATGATCGCCACAAAGACGAGGCTTTCGAGGCCCATGACGCGCACCTTCGAATCCGGCGTGCGGTCCGGCGCGATCACGCCCTCCTTCTTGTAGAGATAGCTGTCATAGGCATAGAAGACCGCCAGCAGGATGCCCGCAACCAGCACGGTCTCGGCCATGAGGTTGGTTGTTGTCCAGAAGAAGCTGACACCCTTCAGGAAGCCGACAAACAGGGGTGGATCGCCCAGCGGGGTCAGCGCGCCACCGACATTCGAGACGAGGAAGATGAAGAACACCACGACATGCACGTTGTGCAAGCGGTTGTCGTTGGCGCGGATGATCGGGCGGATCATCACCATCGAGGCGCCCGTGGTGCCGACGAAGCTCGCCAGAACCGTGCCGATGGCAAGGATGGCCGTGTTGGTCAGCGGCGAGCCATGGATGTTGCCGCGCACGAAAATGCCGCCCGCCACCGTGTAGAGCGCGAACAGCAGGATGATGAAGGGGATGTACTCCAGAAGCATGGCGTAGGCGATGCCCTTGGTCGCGGCCGAGGCGTCGAAACTGAGGTAGAGCGGAATGATGACCATCGCCGCCCAGAAGGCCGAGATCTTGCCGTAGTGATGCTCCCAGACATGGGGGAAGAGCAGCGGCCCTGTGGCGATGCAGAGCAGAAGTCCGGCAAAGGGAATGACCCAGACCAGCGACATGCCGCCTCCATCGATCGCGGCAGCCGCCAGGGCCGGCTCGGGCAGCATGGCGATCATCAGCGCGCAGACCGCCACCATCCATCGTGCAAACATCGTCAGCCCTCCCAAGCCAGTGCGGTGCCCGTGCCCTCGCCTGATTCGCGCAGGCAGGGGCCCGCGCTCCGCTTAAAGCATGCCGACCGAAAGTGGAATTCGCCGCGATGGGAAAAAGGCGCGTGTTCCTGGCGACCGGGATGCGCCAGGACGGCGTCCTGACTGCGCTTCCGGCCTGGTCGACACGTCCCGAAAACATCGGGCAACTGTGCGACGAACATTGCAAGAGCTGGCTCGCGCGAGCATTCGCGGGCGGGTCTGCGTCACATCCGACGCCAGGAGATTGCCTGGGCAATCGTTGCCTTGCCGCCCGCATTGATGTTTGCCCTGCCGATCTCAGCAGCGTCGGCACAGGTCGCCATCGACGACATCCGCCCGCGATTGTTCAAGGGACCCTCCGGATCTTGATCCGAGAACATTGCCGGTTCAAGGACGTCCTTCGTGAACATACCAGCCGGCGCAGGAGAGCCGGTGAACCCGAAGCGGCCTTGCTGGTCACGCTCGTGCTCACCGGCCCGAAGAACAGCAAGTCCTCCGACAAGGTCGCCCGCGACCTCGCTTCGATCCTGGTGACGCAAACCGCCAGGACAGGGCGCGCGCGTGCTGCGCAAGCGCGCCTGTGGCGGCTTCCAGTTCGGCGATGACGGCAGGAGCCACAAGACCTTCGTGCTCGAGAACGCCACCTGCGCGCCGCTGGAGGTCGATGTCCGGCTCGGACGCTCGCGCAGGAGCGTCACGCGTACCGTTCACGTGCGACACCTGATGCCCTTCACCGGCTATTCATCGCTTTGGCGGCATAACAGCACCTCAAGAATCCAGTCGTCCGGTCCGGACACGAGACCGTACGGGCCGGATGCCACGGCGATCTGACGGGGGTTTCACGCATGTGCCGCTTTCTGGCCTATCAGGGCGTTCCGGTCTTCCTCGAACAGTTCGTGTCCGCACCCTGTCACTCCCTGGTGCACCAGTCGGTCCACGCCACCGAGGCCAAGACCGGCACGAATGGCGACGGCTTCGGGCTTGGCTGGTATGGCGACCGGGCCGAGCCGGGCCTTTACCGGGAGATCCGGCCGGCCTGGTCCGACGAGAACCTCCTGTCGATCGCCCGCCAGGTCCGCTCGCACCTGTTCTTCGCCCATGTCCGCGCAGCGACCGGGACGGCCTCGACCCGTGCCAATTGCCATCCCTTCGCGCTTGGCCGCTGGCTGTTCATGCACAATGGCCAGATCGGCGGCTATGCGCAGGTCAAGCGCAGGCTCGAGGCGCTGATTCCGGACGCACTCTATGGCGCACGCACTGGAACGACCGATTCCGAAGCGTTGTTCCTGATCGTGCTGGCCCATATCCGGGACGGCAAGGACCCGGTCACCGCGATGTCCGCGGCGCTGGGTGACGCGGTGTCGCTGATGCGGCAGGTCGGCATCACCGAACCCTTGCGCTTCGCGGCCGGCCTGTCCGATGGCGAGACGCTGCATGCCTTCCGCTGGTCAAGCGACGCAACGCCGCCGACGCTCTATTTCTGCGAGCAGTCCGACCATGTCGTCGTGGCCTCCGAGCCGGTGGACGAACGGCGTGACTGCTGGCGGGCGATCCCGCCCAATTCCTGCCTCATCGCGCGACGGGGCCGGGTTGAAACCAGGGATTTCGCGACCGCCGCGCTGCTGGCGGCCTGACACCACGATCACAATCGGGGAGCGGCAGGCTGTCTGCCCGAGGAGCGTCGGCCCTTGCGCCGCATGAGCCTGCGGGGCAGATGAGCTGCAATGCGCGCCTTCGACACAGCACTGCCCATCGACGATGCGCTGCCCGCGCTCGCGGCGGCGTTGCGCGCCGGCTCCAACGCCGTTGTCGTGGCCCCGCCGGGAGCCGGAAAGACGACGCGCATACCGCTTGCCCTGCTTGATGAGCCCTGGGTCCTTGGCGGGCGGCTGATCATGCTCGAGCCACGCCGTCTGGCAGCCCGCGGCGCGGCGGAGCGCATGGCGGAAACACTGGCGGAAGGCGTCGGGCAGACGATCGGGCTCCGGGTGCGTCTCGGTTCGAAGGTCAGCGCCAGGACACGCATCGAGGTCGTGACCGAGGGCGTATTCGCGCGGATGATCCTCGACGATCCCGAGCTGGCTGGCGTTGCCGGCGTCCTCTTTGACGAATTCCATGAGCGCTCGCTTGACGCCGATCTTGGCCTTGCGCTGGCGCTCGACGCCCAGGCCGGTCTGCGGCCGGAACTGCGGATTCTTGTCATGTCGGCGACACTTGACGGCGCCCGGATTGCAGGGCTCATGGGCGACGCGCCGGTGATCCGCAGCGAGGGCCGCGCCTTTCCCGTCGAGACGCGCTATCTGGGTCGCGACCCGCGCGCCCGGATCGAGGATGAGGTCGTTATGGCCTGTCTCGGCGCCCTCGCCAGCGAGACCGGTTCGCTGCTGGTGTTCCTGCCGGGGCAAGGCGAAATCCGGCGGGTCGAGGAGCGTCTTGGCGAACGACTCAAGGACAGCACCGTCGACATTGCGCCGCTGCATGGCGCGCTCGAGATGGTGGCGCAGGACCGCGCGGTCAAACCTGCGGAGCCGGGCCGTCGCAAGATCGTGCTGGCCACCGCGATCGCGGAGACGTCGCTGACCATCGAGGGCGTGCGGGTCGTGATTGATTCGGGGCTGGCCCGTGTGCCGGTCTACGAACCGGATGTCGGCGTGACGCGGCTTGAAACCGTCCGGGCCTCGCGGGCCGCCATCGACCAGCGGCGCGGGCGCGCCGGGCGGACGGCGCCGGGCGCTTGCCTGCGCCTTTGGGAGGAGGCGGCCACGGGCGCGCTGCCTGCCTACGCCACGCCGGAGATCCTCAGCGCCGATCTGGCGCCGCTTCTTCTCGACTGCGCCGCCTGGGGTGTCACCGATCCGCGTGGACTGCCGTTTCTCGATCCGCCGCCGCAGCCGGCCTTGCGCGAAGCTGGCAAGATGCTCAGCGCGCTTGGCGCGATCGACGGCGACGGACGCATCACCGCCCTGGGACGCCGCCTGCGCGACCTGCCGCTGCCGCCGCGGCTGGCGAGCATGGTGCTGAAGGCAGGCGACCTCGGCGCAGCGACGGATGCAGCCCGGCTGGCCGCCGTGATCGTCGAGCGCGGTCTTGGCGGCGACAGCCGCGACCTCGCCGACCGCGTCGACCGCTTTCAGCGCGACCGCGCTGCCCGTGCGCAGGACATGCGGCGGCTCAGCACGGGTTGGGCCCGGTCAGCCGGCGGCCCGGACCACGATCACGGCCTGAGCGCCGGAGCGCTTCTGGCTCTCGGCTTTCCCGACCGGATCGCCAGGAGCCGCGGCAGGTCGGGCAGCTATGTCCTGGCCAATGGGCGCGGCGCGGAGCTGGAGGCCCATGACCGATTGGCCCAGTCGTCCTGGCTTGTCGTGGCGGAGATGGCGGGCAGTGCGGCAGCCGCCCGTATCCTCGGCGCCGCCGGCATCGCGGAGGACGAACTGGAGCAGGTCGCGGGGCATCTGATCTGCACCTTCGACGAAACCGTGTTCGACGTTGCGGCGCGCGCCCTGCGGCGCAGGGCCGGACGCAGGCTGGGGGCTGTCGTGCTCTCCGAGCGGACAATGCCCGTCACCGGCAGCGAGGCGGACGCAGCCATCCTTGCTCGCGGCCTGTGCGCCCTCGGCATGGACAGCCTGCCCTGGAGCAAGGCCCAGCAGGCGCTGCGCGGGCGTGTGGCCTTCCTGCGCAAGGCGGAAGGGGATCCGTGGCCCGACCTCAGCGCGGAAGGGCTTGCAGGTGCGGACGGAGACTGGCTCACGGGCCACATCTCCGGCAGGACAAGCCTGGCGGCCATCAGCGCGGATGAACTGGGTTCAGCCCTTGACGCGCTTCTGCCCTTTGACCTGCGGCTCAGACTGGATGCCGAAGCGCCGAGCCACTTCGAGGCGCCAACCGGCAACCGCGTCGCCGTCGACTACGAGGCGGAAGCCGGCCCGACCGTCTCGATCCGCGTCCAGGAGTTGTTCGGCCTGAAGGCTCATCCGGCCCTCGCAGGCGGACGGGTGCCGCTGGTGCTGGAGCTGCTCTCGCCGGCGCATCGGCCGATCCAGGTCACGCGCGATCTGCCAGGCTTCTGGAAAGGGTCATGGGCGCAGGTCAAGGGCGAGATGAAGGGACGCTATCCGCGCCATGTCTGGCCGGACGATCCCGCAGCCGCACTGCCGACCGCGCGGGCCAAGCCGCGCGGCACATGACACCGGTCAGTTCCCCATCCGGTTGCGCATCATCTCCTCGCCGGCCATGCAGGACATGCGCGGCGCGCGCGCCTGCGCCTGCATGATCAGCCGGGCGGGTTCGGCCGGCGCGTCCGAGATCTCCATCACCAGCTTGGTCTTGATCGTCTGAACGAACTGGCTCTTGTCGGTGATCGAGATGACGAAGGCGCCCTGGCCGCCGATGACGCAGTCCTCGTAATAGATATCGAGATCGGGGATGTCGAGATAACCCGGGGCCTTCACCGTGATCGGCAGGCCATTGATCGAGATGCCTTTTCGGAGAGCCTCGTCGCGGGCGACCGTGACGGGACGGCCTGAATTGTTCGGCCCGTCGCCGGAGATGTCCATCACCCGGCGCAAGGCCCGGCCCGGCATGGCCTCCAGCAGCTTGACGCCGAAGTCGATGGCGCCTGAGACAGAGGTGCGCCGCCCGCGGCGCGTGGGCTGCTTCTCCAGTTCTGCGGCAAAGGCGAGCGCGGCGGCTGGGGAATCGATCACCGTCCAGGGCACGAGATGATGCTGCACGTCATTGCCCGCCCATTCAAAGAAGGTGACGGCGATGCGGCCTGTCGCGCCATTGGCGATGGCCTTGTGCACTTCGGACGAACGCATCGCTTCCACATAACCCTGACGCTGCAGGGCAAGCTCTTCCAGATCCATCGAGAACGAGATGTCGACCGCCAGAACCAGCGCGATGTCCACTTCCGTGGCTGGCTGGGCGCGCAGGGACGCCGGCCCGGAGGCGGGCAAGACCAGCGCGGCAAAGGCCACAAGCGCGACACGGATAGATCTGAGCATGGGCGGCCCCCTGATCGCATCAGGCCCCTGGCCCGATGATCCTGGCAGCATCGCCGATCAGGGCGCAAAGGCAAGCCCGGATGTTGGGCGCTTCGTGGCCGGCTACGCAGTTGTGATCCGGTCCATGACGAGCCGGGCCGCATGCGCGAAGGCTTCCTCGATGCCCAGGCTGGAGGTGTCGAGGATGAAGGCGTCGGGCGCAGCCACAAGCGGCGCATCGGCCCGGCCCGAATCGCGCGCGTCGCGCCGGCGAATGTCGGCCAGCACCATGCCGAGATCCGGCGCACCCGGCTTCTGCGCGAGCTCGCGATGGCGGCGCGTGGCCCGGATCTCGGGTGCAGCGGTCACGAACAGCTTCACCGTGGCGTCGGGACAGATCACCGTGCCAATGTCGCGCCCGTCCAGCACGGCGCCGCCAGGCTGGCTCGCAAAGCGGCGCTGCATCGCCACCAGAGCCTGCCGCACGTGCGGGAAGGCCGCGACCACCGACGCCGCCTCGCCCATCTCGGCACCGCGCAGGCGTTCCTCGTCAAAGCGTGCCGGATCGAGCGCAGCGGCAGCGGCGGCGGCGCGCGCGTTATCGAGCGGCTGGCCGGCATCAAGCAGGGCGCGGGCGGTGGCGCGATACAGCAGGCCAGTGTCCAGATGTGGCAGGCCGAAATGGGCCGCCAGCCGCCGGGCGAGCGTTCCCTTGCCCGAAGCAGCGGGGCCGTCGATGGCGAGCACGAGGCCCCTGCGGTCCGCTGGCATGCCATGGTCGGGTGTTTCTGCTAGGCGGGGTGCGTGATCGGGGGACACGTGGAACCTTGCCGGTTTGCCGGAGGCGGGCCCTGCGGCGCGCGTCGGCGCATAGCATGCCCGCGGCGCCCGCGCCAACCGGCTTTCCCCGCTCCGGCTTGGAAAACAATTGACAGCGCGGCCTTTTCGGGACTAACGCCACGGCTCATTCAAAAACCAGATGTTCAGGAAACCAAACCGTGGCCAAACCGGAACTCGGCATCAAGCGCCTTTGCCCCGTGACGGGACGCAAATTCTACGATCTGAACCGCGACCCCGTCGTGTCGCCCTATACGGGCCAGTCCTATCCGCGCAGCTTCTTCGAGCCGCAGGCCAAGGTCGTGGCCAACGACGACGAGGAAGAGGAGGTCGAAGCCGCTCCCGTCGAGCTGGTTGCACTCGAAGAGGCCGATGCCCCCGATGCGGCGGCCAAGGATCCTGTCGTGGTCGAGGACATCGACGAGGACATCGTGGCGGACGAGGAAGATGACACTTTCCTCGAAACCGAGGACGAGGATGACGATGATGTTGCCGACCTGATCGACGGAGACATCGTCGACGACGAGGAGACCTGATGAAAGAGGCTTGATGCCTGACAGCAGGGCGTGTACAGACCGCTCCGCATCAGGTCGTCCATAGCCGCCTGAACGTCACGATCGGCGCCGGCACCCCAAGGCGGCGCCCCGATGGGGCCATAGCTCAGCTGGGAGAGCGCCTGCATGGCATGCAGGAGGTCAGCGGTTCGATCCCGCTTGGCTCCACCAAACCTTCACAAGGCCGCCCACCGGGCGGCTTTTGTGTTTCCCGGAGCGATCGTCCTGAGGGGTTGCGTCATCGAATCTGACGCGTTGCCCTGCATGGGGCATCTCATGCCATCTGTTGGTTTTGTTGGTGATCCGCGACCGGCGCAATCTGGCAGATGGCGCGATCATCGAAATGGTCGTCTGGACAGCGCCGGTACCCGTTGCCGCCAACGGAACATGGCCGGACGTCGTGATTGTTCTACGGACGCCCGGCCCAGCGGCTGGTCGGATACGACAACGAGCGCGGCAAGGGTGATCATTGCCACGGTGTCGCAGACGAAGTGCCCTGTCAGTTTACATCGCTCGGCCTGGATCTCGAAGGCGGGATGCTGGCGTTGTTCAAAGCCAATTGGCGTCATGTCATCAATGTCAGGACGATCCGTCATGTCCGCGTGCCTGCGTCGATGGACGGCAAGCCTTCCACCTGGCTCGATATCGATCACGCGCCGCCCGATCGCCTGCCGGGATACGGCTTGGGGTCCGCTCAACCGGTGACCGTTGTCTTCCGGCAGCGTGGACTCTCTGTCAAGCAAGGTTCGAACGGTACTCGCGCCGGATTCCGGACTAAGGCACCGCCAAGGACCACGTCGGCAGCACGACGCTTTCAGCCAAAGTCCTAGCCCTCGCGCTGCCGCATCAGCTCCGAGACGACCTTGGCCGTGTAGTCGACCATCGGCACGATGCGGGCGTAGTTGAGCCGGGTCGGGCCGATGATGCCGACGACACCGACGATCTGCTGGCGACTGTCGCGGAACGGGGCTGCAATCAGCGAGGAACCCGAGAGCGAGAACAGCTTGTTCTCCGAGCCGATGAAGATGCGCACGCCTTCGGCGCTTTCGGCGCGGGAAAGCAGCTCGATCACCTCCTTCTGGGTTTCGAGATCGGCGAAGAGCAGCCGGATGCGCTCCAGATCCTGCTGTGCGTTGAGGTCTTCCAGCAGGTTGGCCTGGCCACGCACGATGAGCTGGCGCGAGGCCTCGTTGCCGACGCTGACGGCGAGACCCGCCTCGACCAGCTTCGCGGAGAGGGCATCCAGTTCGCCATGCAATTCGGAGCGGTGCGCTTCGAGATCGGCGCGGAGTTCGGCGATCGTGCGCCCATTGAGCCGCGCGTTGAGGAAGTTGGTCGCCTCGATCAGCGCGGACGCGGGCAAGCCCGGCGGCAAGGCGACAATGCGGTTCTCAACCTGGCCGTCGTCGCCGACCAGGACGACCAGCGCCCGCGTCGGGTCGAGCATGACGAACTCGACGTGCTTCAGACGCGCATTGGCCTTGGAGGCCAGCACGACGCCGGCGCCGCGCGACAGGCCGGAGAGCAAGGTGGACGCTTCGGCCAGCACCCCGTCAAGCGGGCGGCCCGAGGCAGCCTTGACCTGCGCCTCGATGGCGGCGCGCTCATCGCCGGTGGGATCGCCGATCTCCAGCATCGCGTCGACGAAGAAGCGCAGGCCCCGCTCGGTCGGCATACGTCCGGCGGAGGTGTGGGGCGCGAAGATCAGCCCGGCTTGCTCCAGATCCGACATGACATTGCGCACCGAAGCCGGGGACAGGGTCATCGGCAGGATGCGGGACAGGTTGCGCGACCCCAGCGGCTCGCCATTGGCGAGATAGTTCTCGACGATGCGTCTGAAAATCTCGCGCGAGCGCTCATCGATGCCGCCGCTCGCGGCCGTGAGGACTGGAGGTCGGACGAGTTGGCTCATGGCGTTCCGATCACAGCGCCGCAGAACGGGCCACAGGGCCTGACCTTCCAGCGACACAACCTTATCTGGGCATTGCAAGGCGTGGCAATCAAGCTTGTGTCATGGGTTTTTCACGCAGGGCCCTCACAAGAGAATGTGTCGCGTTTCGCGTTGCATCATCCCCGCCGCTGATGATATTGCAGCGCAACGAATTCGGGGGGCGTGCGCCAGGCCTTGATGTCCTTGCGTGCGCCTCCTTGTTGTTTTTGTCCCGACCCGGTCCGTTCCTGTCCGTCCCTTGCGGCATCAAGCCGCCTTCCGTTTGCAAAGACCAGCCCATGTCCCTTCGCAACATCGCCATCATCGCCCATGTCGACCATGGCAAGACAACGCTTGTCGACAAGCTCCTGCAGCAGGCCGGCTCGTTCCGCGACAACCAGCGCGTCGTCGAGCGTGTCATGGATTCGAACGATCTCGAGAAGGAGCGCGGCATCACCATCCTGGCCAAGTGCACCTCGGTGGTCTGGAAGGATATCCGCATCAACATCGTCGACACGCCGGGCCACGCCGATTTCGGCGGCGAGGTCGAGCGAATCCTCAACATGGTGGATGGCGTGATCGTGCTGGTCGATGCCGCCGAGGGACCGATGCCGCAGACCAAGTTCGTGGTTGGCAAGGCGCTGAAGCTGGGCCTGAAGCCGATCGTGGCGATCAACAAGATCGACCGGCCCGACGCCCGCCATATCGAGGTCGTCAACGAGGTGTTCGACCTGTTCGCCGCCCTCGACGCCACCGACGATCAGCTCGACTTTCCGATCCTCTACGGCTCGGGCCGCGACGGCTGGATGGCGACAGCTCCGGACGGCCCGAAGGACCAGGGCCTTGCGCCCATGTTCGATCTCGTCCTGTCGCATGTACCGCAGGCAAGGACCGAAGAAGGCCCCTTCCGGATGATCGGCACGCTGCTGGAGGCAAATCCCTTCCTCGGCCGCATGATCACCGGGCGCGTCACATCCGGCTCGATCAAGCCGAACATGCCCATCAAGGCGCTGGCACAGGACGGAACGCTGGTGGAAAGCGGCCGTGTCTCCAAGATCCTCGCCTTCCGCGGCGTCGAACGCACGCCGATCGACGAGGCCGTGCCGGGAGACATCGTCGCCATTGCCGGCCTGTCCAAGGGCACCGTTGCCGATACCTTCTGCGCCCCTGAAGTGACCGAGGCGATGAAGGCCCAGCCGATCGATCCGCCCACCGTGTCGATGTCGTTCATCGTCAACGATTCGCCACTGGCAGGCACCGAAGGCGACAAGGTGACAAGCCGGGTCATCCGCGACCGGCTGCTCAAGGAAGCCGAAGGCAATGTGGCGCTCAAGATCGAGGAGAGCGCCGACAAGGACTCGTTCATCGTCTCCGGACGGGGCGAATTGCAGCTCGCCATTCTGATCGAAACCATGCGCCGCGAGGGGTTTGAAATCGGCGTGTCGCGTCCGCGCGTGGTTTTCCAGAAGGATGCAGACGGCAACCTTCTGGAGCCGATCGAAGAGGTTCTGATCGACGTCGACGAAGAGCACTCGGGCATCGTCGTGCAGAAGATGAGCGAACGGAAAGCGGAAATGCTGGAAATGCGCCCGTCAGGCGGCAACCGGCTCAGGCTGGTGTTCCACGCACCGACGCGCGGCCTGATCGGCTACCAGTCGGAACTGATGACCGACACGCGCGGAACGGCCATCATGAACCGGCTGTTTCACGCCTATCTGCCCTATCGCGGCGAAATGGCGGGGCGCATCAACGGGGTGCTGATCTCGAATGACGCCGGCGAGGCCGTCGCCTATGCGCTGTGGAACCTCGAGGACCGTGGCCCGATGGTGATCGAGCCGGGCTGGAAGGTCTACCAGGGCATGATCATCGGCATCCACTCCCGCGACAACGACCTTGAGGTCAATGTGCTGAAGGGCAAGAAGCTGACCAACATCCGCACAACCTCCAAGGACGAGGCCGTGCGCCTGACGCCGCCGATCCGCATGACGCTGGAACGCGCGCTCGCCTGGATCCAGGATGACGAGCTGGTCGAAGTGACGCCCAAGTCGATCAGGCTGCGCAAGATGAAGCTCGACCCGAACGAGCGCAAGCGCGCCGAGAAGCAGAAGGAAGCGCTGGCCAGCTAGTGCGCCGCGCGCAACAGTCCATATCGGTCTTGCACCGCCACAAGACCGGGCTTGTGGTCGCCACCACGGACAGACGCCCTCAAGCATGACACAATCAGCGAGCCTTGATGGCGCTGAGAGGTCTGTCCATGTCCGAATCCGTCATGCGCGAAGCCCTGAACGGGCCGGGCCATATCGGGGCGATTGCCCTGCATGTGCGCGACCCCGAGCGGGTGAGCGCGTTCTACCGCAATGTGCTGGGGCTGATGATCGTGACGCCTGCGGCGGACGCGGTCTGCTTGGGTGCGCCTGACGGGACCGTCCTGCTCGAACTGCTGGGCGGATCTGACCTTAAGCCGGCCGACCCCTCCGCGCCCGGCCTGTTCCACATGGCCTTCCTTCTGCCGGCACGGCGCGACCTCGCGAACTGGGTGGCGCAGGCGCAGGCGCTTGGCGTCAGGATCGACGGCGCCTCGGACCATCTTGTGAGCGAGGCCATTTATCTCACCGATCCGGAAGGCAACGGGATCGAGGTCTATGTCGACCGGCCCCGGGCCCTGTGGGGCAAGGACGGAAGCATGGTCAGGATGGCGACCCTGCCGCTGGATGGCGCCTCGCTGATGGCAGAGCAGGACATGGCCGCCGGTGCCTGGCGCTTTCCCGCGCCGGGCCGCATCGGCCATGTCCATCTGAAGGTCGGCGACCTGGCGGCGGCGGAAGCCTTCTACCGCGACACGCTAGGCCTCACCGTCATGGCCCGCTATCCAGGCGCGTCCTTTCTGGGGTGGGGCGGTTATCACCATCACATTGCAGTCAATGTCTGGCACAGCAGGGGTCAGCCGGCCCGGACGGCGGGCAACGCAGGCCTGGCCCGGGTCGGGCTGGTCATGCCGAACGGGCCGGCGCATGCCGAGTTGACGGATCCGGCAGGCAACCGGCTGATCACCACTCCTCAGGCGAGCCCATCGATGTCCTGATCGCTGAGATGGCCCGGCACGATGGCGAGCGGCACCGGGAAATGGCCGGATGACCGGCCGGCCAGATTGGCGACCAGAGGACCAGGACCCTCGCTGTCCGTCCCGGCCGCCAGGATCAGCAAGGCGACGTCCTCATCGCCGGCGATGATCTTGAGGATTTCATCGGCGCGGCTGCCCTGGCGGACAATCCGCTCGGGCTCGAGGCCCGCTACGGCGCGCACAATGGCTGCGGCGCTGTCGAGCTGGCGCTCGGCCTGTTCCAGCGCCTCGGCCTGCATGACCTCTTCGACGCCACGCCATTGCGAAATCTCGACAGGCGATATCACCGCCGCCAGAAGAACGCCCGAACCGATGCGGGCCGCGCGGCGCGCCGCGAAGCGGACGGCGCGGCTGCATTCGTCCGTATCGTCGACAACGACCATGAATTTCGGCCGGTGGCCAGGTTCATAGGCCCGCCGTGTGGGTGTGCTCATCGCTGGGAGATCCGCCGCATGGCCTGCAACTTGACTCCACGCGCGCGGCGAAAGCAAGGCCGGGCGCGCGACGCGATGGTCAGCGCCCGCGCACGAAGCCGACGATATCCTTGACCTCGGCCATGGTCACGACCGCGATCTCACGGGCCCGGTCCGCGCCGTCAGCCAGAAGCCGGTCGATTTCAGCGGGATCGGCGAGGAGCCGCTTCATCTCGCCATTGATCGGGCTGAGCTTGTCAACGGCCAGATCGACCAGGGCCGCCTTGAACGCGGAGAACTGGGCGCCGCCGAACTGATCAAGCACCGCCTGCTTGGTGGTGTCGGCGAGGCCGGCGTAGATGCCCACCAGATTGTCCGCCTCGGGACGCGTCTCAAGACCCTTTTCCTCCGACGGCAGGGCGTCCGGGTCGGTCTTGGCCTTGCGGACCTTCTGCGCGATCGTGTCGGCGTCATCGGTCATGTTGATACGCGAATAGTCGGAAGGGTCTGATTTCGACATCTTCTTTGCGCCGTCGCGCAGTGACATGACGCGCGCGGCAGGACCGCCGATCATCGGTTCCGTCAGCGGAAAGAGGCTGTCGCCGAAGCCCCGCGCGGCAATGCGCGCGGCGAAGTCGTTGTTGAACTTCTGGGCAATGTCGCGCGTCAGTTCGAGATGCTGCTTCTGGTCCTCTCCCACCGGCACCGCCGTCGCCTTGTACAGCAGGATGTCGGCGGCCATCAGCACGGGATAACCGTACAGGCCGACCGAGGCATTCTCGCGGTCCTTGCCGGCCTTCTCCTTGAACTGCGTCATGCGGTTCAGCCAGCCCAGACGGGCAACGCAGTTGAACACCCAGGCCAATTCGGCATGCTGGCCGACCTGGCTCTGGTTGAACAGGATCGAACGCTTCGGATCAATGCCGGCTGCGATGTAGGCCGCCGTGACCTCGCGGATTGCGCGGGTGAGGTCGTCCGGGTCCTGCCAGATGGTGATCGCATGCATGTCCACGACGCAGTAGATGCAGGCATGGCTGTCCTGCATCCTGACCCACTGTTTCAGCGCGCCAAGATAATTGCCAAGATGCAGCGTGTGCGTGGGCTGCATTCCGGAGAAAACCCGGGGGGTGAAGCTGGTCATGACCTGTTCCGGTTCGGGCCGGCGCCGATGCGCGCCGACGGCCTTATGCGCGAAGCGGGCCTGAGCTGACAAGCCTTCTGATCGGCCGAGACAAGACGTGAGGCGCCGCAGGCGCCGCTTCGTCCATCGCAAGCTTCACAGAATGAACCGCGACAGATCGGTGTTCTTCGACAGCTCGCCGACGCGGGCCTCGACATAGGCGGCGTCGATCGTGACGGTCTCGCCGCCGCGGTCCGGCGCCGTGAAGGAGATCTCGTCCAGGACACGCTCCATCACGGTCTGCAGGCGGCGCGCGCCGATGTTCTCGACGGTCGCGTTGACGTGCACCGCCACCCGCGCCAGCGCATCGACCGCATCCTCCGTGAAGACCACTGTCAAGCCCTCGGTCTGCATCATGGCGACCGACTGCTTGACGAGACTGGCTTCGGTGTCGGTCAGGATGCGCTTGAAGTCCTCGACATCGAGCGGCAGCAATTCAACCCGGATCGGCAGCCGCCCCTGCAATTCAGGCAGGAGGTCGGACGGCTTGGCGACATGGAAGGCGCCGGAGGCGATGAACAGGATGTGGTCGCTCTTGACCGGCCCGTGCTTGGTCGAGACAGTTGTGCCCTCGATCAGCGGCAGCAGGTCACGCTGCACACCCTCGCGACTGACATCGGCGCCGGAGCGTCCTTCGCGCGAACAGATCTTGTCGATCTCGTCGAGGAAGACGATGCCATTGTCCTCCACCTGCCGGATCGCCTCCTGGGTCAGGGCTTCCTGGTCGAGCAGCTTGTCGCTCTCTTCCTGAACCAGGGGCTCATAGGCGTCCGACACGGTCATGCGGCGGGGCTTGGCCGAGCGGCCGAGCGCCTTGCCGAGCATGTCGCCGAGATTGAAGGCGCCGATCGAGGCTCCCGGTTGTCCGGGCAGTTCGAACATCGGCAGACCGGCGCCCGCGCCGGAGGCAAGCTCGACCTCGATCTCCTTGTCGTTCAACTCCCCGGCCCGCAGGCGCTTGCGGAAGGATTCGCGCGTCGCGGGGCTTGCCGTCGCCCCGACAAGCGCATCAAGCACCCGCTCCTCGGCCGCCGCATGGGCCTTGGTCCGGACCTCCTTGCGCCGGGCATCGCGCACCAGCCCGATGCCGATCTCGACGAGATCACGCACGATGGATTCGACGTCGCGCCCGACATAACCGACTTCGGTAAACTTGGTGGCCTCGACCTTGAGGAACGGCGCGCCGGCCAGCCGCGCCAGCCGGCGCGAAATCTCGGTCTTGCCGCAGCCGGTCGGCCCGATCATCAGGATGTTCTTGGGCGCAACCTCGTCGCGCAGAGGTCCGGTAAGCTGCTGCCTGCGCCAGCGGTTGCGCAAGGCGATCGCCACGGCGCGTTTGGCGTCCTTCTGGCCGACAATGTGGCGGTCGAGTTCGGAGACGATCTCGCGGGGTGAAAAGGTGGTCATGGAAATGGCTCAGGCCTCGTCAAGCTGCTCGATGACGAGCGAATGATTGGTGTAGACGCAGATATCGCCTGCGATCTTCATGGACTTGCGGACGATGGCTTCGGCGTCCAGATCGCTGTCCGCCAGCGCGCGGGCGGCCGCGAGCGCATAATTGCCGCCCGACCCGATGGCCATGATGCCGTCGGCCGGCTCCAGCACATCGCCGGTTCCGGACAGGAGCAAGCCGACCTTCTTGTCCGCCACCAGCAGCATGGCCTCCAGGCGGCGGAGGTAACGGTCGGTGCGCCAGTCCTTGGCGAGTTCGACGCAGGCGCGCATCAACTGCGTCGGATATTGCTCGAGCTTGGCCTCGAGCCGTTCGAACAGGGTGAAGGCGTCCGCGGTGGCACCGGCAAAGCCGGCGATCACCAGACCCTTGGCGAGAGGCCGCACCTTGCGGGCATTGCCCTTGATGATGGTGGGGCCGAGCGAAACCTGACCGTCGCCCCCGATCACCACCTTGCCACCCTTGCGCACCATCAGGATGGTGGTCGCGTGCATGGTTGATGTCTGGTTATCCTGATGCATGCGAATCACGCCTTCATCCTGCGGTCCTGACCGCTGCATAGTCCCTTAGATGTTCAGGCTCAAACCCGGGATCAAGGGCGACAAAGTCGTGCAGTGGCAATTGCCGGACCGCGTCTTCTTCGCCTGTGGGGCCTGCCAGGTTCTGGCCCATGCGTTCTTGCAGCGATGGGCCGGTGCTGGTTTCTCAGCGACCTGGATCAGGCCGAGACCAGGCTTCACGGGAAACCATATCTTTGTCAGCCGGGCAGATGTGGCATTTGACGATCATGGCTACAGCAGGCGCACCCGGTTTCTTGATCACGAATGGCGCAGCGCCCGGCGGTGGTGGCCGGCATGGGATGCTGACCTCGTGTCGCTTCCGACCCATGTCCTGATCCACGAGCCACTATCGCGGACCTATCCGGGCCTCTGGCTCAGACAGCCCGACCAGTTCCTGCACAATCCCTTGCCGAGGGCACAGGCCTTCCTGGATCGTTGCGGTCCGCCGCCGGAAGGGTAGCAAGCGCCGTCCGGCCCTGCTAAAGCCAGCCTCTCAGAACTCACGAGGCACCCGCCATGCGCAAGGGCGAGATCAAGCGCCGCACCAACGAGACGGACGTGTCCGTTTCGGTCGATCTGGACGGAACAGGCAAGGCCGACATCAAGACGGGTGTCGGCTTCTTCGACCATATGCTGGAGCTGTTCGCGCGCCATGCGCTGATCGACATCACCGCGCATGTGACGGGCGACCTCAATGTCGACTTCCATCACACCGTCGAGGACACCGGCATCGCGCTCGGACAGGCCATCCTCGCCGCGATGGGCGACAAGAGGGGGCTCGCACGCTACGCTGACATCCAGCTGCCGATGGACGAGACATTGACGCGGGTTGCCGTGGATGTCTCCGGGCGGCCCTTCCTTGTCTTCCGCAGCGCCTTTCCAACGCCAAAGATCGGCGAATTCGACACTGAACTCGTACGCGAGTTCTTCCAGGCCTTCGCCATGAACGCCGGCCTGACGCTGCATGTCGAGACGCTCTATGGTGCCAACAGTCACCATATCGCCGAGAGCTGTTTCAAGGGGCTGGCACGGGTCATCCGCACTGCGCTCAGCGTCGATCCGCGCGAGGGCGGCCGTATTCCTTCGACCAAGGGCGCGTTGTGAGGAACCTGGTATGGCATTTTACACAGCGCTGACGCCCCCTGCCGACCCATCGCTGCCGCTGGCTGACCAGTTGGAGCGGACGGTCTTCCTCAAGGACGGGTTTGCGGTATTCGCCTTTGTCTTCACCGGCTTGTGGCTTCTGTCCAAGAGGCTCTGGCTGGCCTTCTTCGTATTCGCCCTGATCTGGGCGGCGATCGGGTTTGGCGGCCACATTCTCGGCTTCGATCCGCTGGCGCTGACGGTTGTCCAGCTCCTGATCGGCTGTTATCTCGGGCTCGAAGGCAACGCCCTGATCGAGCGCAAGCTCATCGCCAAGGGTTGGTCACTGGCCGGGGTCGTCGAAGGACGTGACATCGACACCGTGGAGCGGCGCTTTTTCGAGAGCGTGCCGGGCCGCGGCGCTCCGACTGCTTCCGGCGCAACCGTTGCCGCCGCGCCTTTGCAGCCACCGCCGGTGCAGGGCGTGCTCGGGTTGTTTCCTGACCCGGCCCGGCGCTGACGGCGGCTTTGCGGCACCGGCATGACCAGCACCGTCGCCATCATCGACTACGGGTCTGGCAACCTGCACTCGGCAGCCAAGGCCTTCGAGCGGGCGGCACGCGAGGCCGGGCTTGATGCCGCCATCCGCGTCACCAGCAATCCCGATCTGGTGCGCAGCGCGGACCGGATCGTGCTGCCCGGCGTCGGGGCCTTCGCCGACTGCAAGGCCGGCCTTGCCGGTGTCGGCGGCATGATCGAGGCGCTCGAAGCCGTCGTGATTGGCAAGGGCCGTCCCTTCCTCGGCATCTGCGTCGGCATGCAGTTGATGGCCACGCGGGGGCTCGAACACGTCACCAGCGACGGGCTTGGCTGGATCGCCGGCGATGTCGCGGTGATCGCGCCGTCGGACCCCACGCTCAAGATCCCGCATATGGGCTGGAACACGCTGGATGTCGCCCGCTCCCATGCGCTCCTGTCGGGCATCGAGACCGGCCCTCTGGGCTGGCACGCCTACTTTGTGCATTCCTATGCGATGCAACTGAAACATGACTCAAGCCTGATCGCCAGCACGGACCATGGTGGCACTGTTACGGCCATCATCGGCAGGAACAACATGGCCGGCACTCAGTTTCATCCCGAGAAAAGCCAGAAGCTCGGCCTCAGGCTGATCACGAATTTCCTGATGTGGACGCCATGATCCTGTTTCCCGCCATCGATCTCAAGAACGGGCAGTGCGTGCGCCTCCGGCAAGGCGACATGGACCGCGCCACGGTGTTCAATGATGACCCGGCCGCGCAGGCCGCCGCCTTTGAGCGGCAGGGTTTCCGCTGGCTGCATGTGGTCGATCTCGACGGAGCCTTTGCCGGCAAGCCGGTGAACGGGCCAGCGGTGGACGCCATCCTGGCGCGGGTGAGGTTTCCGGTTCAACTCGGCGGCGGCATCCGCGATCTCGCCACAGTCGACGGCTGGCTCGCCAAGGGCGTCGCCCGTGTCATCATCGGCACAGCGGCGGTGCGCGATCCGGCCTTCGTTCGGGCGGCGGCGCGCGCCCATCCGGGTCGAACCGTCGTCGGCATCGATGCGCGCGATGGCATGGTGGCGGTCGAAGGCTGGGCCGAGACCTCGTCCCTCAGCGCCACAGAGCTCGGCAAGCGCTTCGAGGATGCCGGGGTTGCGGCCATCGTCTATACCGACATCGCCCGCGACGGCATGCTGGGCGGCATCAACTGGGAGGGCACCATCGCGCTTGCGAAGGCTGTCTCCATTCCCGTCATTGCCTCTGGGGGCCTGGCCTCGCTCGCCGATGTCGAGCGGCTCATGCAGCCCGACGCGGCGATCCTCGAAGGCGCCATCACCGGCCGCGCGCTCTATGACGGCAGGCTCGACGCTGAATCGGCGCTGAAGCTCATCGCCAGCCGGAGCGTTGCGGCATGACGCTCAAGACGCGCCTCATTCCCTGCCTCGACGTCAAGGACGGCCGCGTCGTCAAGGGCGTGCAGTTCGTCAACCTGGTCGACGCAGGCGATCCGGTCGAGGCCGCGAAGGCCTATGATGCCGCCGGCGCGGACGAGCTGTGCTTCCTCGACATCAGCGCCAGCCACGAGGGGCGCGGCATCCTGCTTGATGTCGTGACCCACACCGCCGAAGCCTGCTTCATGCCGCTGACGGTGGGCGGCGGCGTGCGCAGCACCGACGACATCCGGCAGCTTCTGCTGGCCGGGGCTGACAAGGTCTCGATCAACACCGCGGCCGTGACACGGCGGGAGTTCGTGCGCGAGGCGGCCGAGAAGTTCGGTGCGCAATGCGTGGTCGTCGCGATCGACGCCAAGCGCGTGTCGCCACCGGGAAGCCCGGACCGCTTCGAGATCTTCACCCATGGCGGACGGACCGCGACCGGGATTGACGCCATCGCCTTCGCGCGAGAGGTGGTTGCGCTTGGCGCCGGCGAGCTTCTCGTCACCTCTATGGACCGGGACGGGATGAAGACTGGCTATGACGTGGCGCTGACACGCGCCATCGCCGATGCCGTCAGCGTACCGGTGATCGCGTCGGGTGGGGTCGGCACGCTCGACCACCTCGTCGCGGGCGTGACCGAGGGCCATGCCAGCGCCGTGCTGGCGGCCTCGATCTTCCATTTCGGAACCTATACGATCGGACAGGCAAAGGCGCACATGGCGCGCGCCGGACTGGCCGTCCGGCAAGACTGAAGGCTCCCTGCCATCATGACGCGTTTCACTCTTCCGGACCTGGCCACCATCGTCGCCGAACGCGCCACGGCCTCGCCCGAAGCAAGCTGGACAGCCAAGCTCATGGCTGCCGGGCCCGAGCGGGTGGCCAAGAAGTTCGGCGAGGAAGCCGTCGAGGCGGTGATTGCCGCCGTGCAGGGCGACAAGGCCGCGCTGACGGCGGAGGCGGCGGACGTCCTGTTCCATTTGCTCGTCCTGCTCCAGGTGAGCGGTGTAGCCTTGGACGATGTGATGAGTGAGCTTGAGCGCCGCACCGGCGAGTCGGGACTTGCGGAAAAGGCCGCAAGACGCTCTAAGTGAGCCGGAAAACGATCCTGCGGGGGACCCCTCGGGTACCACTGGGCCTCTCCCGTTGCGTTTCCAGAGAGACACATGGACCAGCGCGTCATTCCCGCCGCCGAGGCTGAACCGGACCTGTCGCCCTACCGGGTGTTCTCGCGCGACGAGTGGGCCCATCTGCGCGCCGACACGCCGCTGACGCTCAATGTCGATGACATCGAGAAGCTGCAGTCGATCACTGATCCGATCTCGCTCGACGAGGTTGTGGCGATCTATCTGCCGCTCTCGCGCCTGCTCTCGGTCTATGTCGCGGCCGCGCAAGGGCTGTTCAGGGCCACGCAGCGCTTCCTGCAAGCCGAGGCCGAGGTCAAGGTTCCCTATGTCATCGGACTGGCGGGCTCGGTTGCGGCCGGCAAGTCCACCACCGCCCGCGTACTGACGGCGCTGCTCTCGCGCTGGACCAACACGCCGAACGTCAAGCTCGTGACCACTGACGGCTTCCTGCTGCCCAATGCGGAACTCAAGGCACGCGGGCTGATGGAGCGCAAGGGTTTTCCGGAAAGCTATGACAGTGCGCGGTTGCTGCAGTTTCTCAGCCGTGTGAAGGCTGGCCAACCTGTGGTGACCGCGCCGGTCTATTCGCATCTCGTCTATGACGTTGTGCCCGGAGAGGAAACGGCCGTCGAGCGGCCCGACATCCTGATCGTCGAGGGCCTCAACGTGCTGCAGCCGGCGCGGCTGCCGAAGGATGGCTCGGCCATTCCCTTTGTGTCGGACTTCTTCGATGTCTCGATCTATCTCGATGCCGATGAAGAAGATCTGCGGCGCTGGTACATCAACCGCTTCCTGCGCCTGAGGCAAACCGCCTTCCGTGATCCGCGTTCCTTCTTCCGCAAGTATGCCGACCTGTCCGAGCCCGAGGCGCTGACGATCGCCGAAGGGCTGTGGGACACGATCAACCTGCCCAACCTGCGCGACAACATCCTGCCGACACGCCAGCGCGCCAGCCTGATCCTGACCAAGGGCGCCAGCCACCGCATCCAGACCGTGGCGCTGCGGCGGCTGTGACATCGCCGTCATGGGAGCCCCGCCGCACCGGCAAGGACAGCCGGAATGCTTGAAGGCGCGGCCTCCCTCGCCGGCATGGCCCTGTCCGCCTTTCTGGCGGCGACCATCCTGCCTTTTCCCTCGGAGGCCACCTTTGCCGGGCTGCTGCTGAGGGGGCATATCAACCCGCTCCTGCTGCTCGCGGTGGCGACCGTCTTCAACACGCTGGGCTCGATCGTTAATTGGTGGATCGGCAGGATCATCGCCGATGGCGGCATCACGCGGCTGCCGGAACGCCTGCGCCCGGAGCCGGACACCCTTGCCAGGGGCGAGAGCCTGTTCGGGCGTTTCGGCTGGCTCGCGCTGCTGCTGTCCTGGGTGCCGGGGGTCGGTGATCTCGGCACGGTGGCGGCCGGACTGCTGCGCTATCCGCTCTGGCGCTTTGCTCTGCTGGTCGGTCTCGGCAAGGGCGCGCGCTATGCAGCGATCTGGGCTGGCTGGATCACTGTGGCCGGCTGAGCCGGGAGTGTTTGCACCGGGCCGCCAGATCGGCTACGCCCAAGCCCGTGACCTCCCATCAGGACAAGGATTTCCAATGAGCATCGAGCGTTTTGGCGTTGGGCCCCGCATGAGCATGGCCGTCGCCCATGGCAACACCGTCTATGTCGCCGGCCATGTTGCCAGCAACCCGAAGGGCACATCCGTCACCGCGCAGACAAAAGACATCCTCGCCCAGATCGAGGCACGGCTCGTCGAGGCCGGTTCGGACAAGTCCAGACTGCTGTCCGCCAGCATCTGGCTGACCGACATGTCGACCTTTGCTGAAATGAACGCAGTCTGGGACGCATGGGTCGTCAAGGGCCACACGCCCGCTCGCGCCACCGTCAAGGCCGAACTGGCGACGCCGGACTACAAGGTCGAGATTGCCGTCATTGCCGCGCGCTAAGGCCTAGCGGCCGAGATGAAAGACACGGCGAGGATGCAACTCGCCGTGCAGCACCTCGCCAATCGCGACCAGCTGCCCCTGGCAGAACACCGCGACGGCCTCAAGCTCGATCGGCGCGTCGGCGCCGCGCAGAAGACAGGACTGGCCGCGCTGCAGGCGTCCCGCATCGTTCCGGCTGATGCTCAGGGCCGGAATCGCACTGAGGGCCCGGTCCACCGGGGCCAGCAAGGCTGCGAGGGCGTCACCGGCCAGGCCGCCTGCCTGAAAGGCTGACAGCGGCGTGGCGTGAGCCTCCGTGAAAGGGCCAACCCGGGTCCGGCGCAGCGCCGTGACATGGCCGAAGCAGCCGAGCAGGCGGCCGAAATCGCGCGCCAAAGCCCGCACATAGGTGCCCTTGCCACACTCCGCCTCAAAGGTCGCGGTCTTGTCATCATGGGCGACGAGGTGCAGGCTGTCGATCTCGACGGGTCGCGCCTCGAGGACCACATCCTCGCCATCGCGGGCGAGATCATAGGCGCGTTCGCCGGCAATCTTGATCGCCGAGAATTTCGGCGGCACCTGCAGGACTGTCCCGGTGAAGCGTGGCAGGATGGCCTCGATGGCGTCCCGTGCAGGCCGCACCGCGCTCGTACGGATGACCTCGCCCTCGGCGTCATCAGTCGCGGTTTCCGCGCCCCAGGTCACGGTGAAGCGATAGGCCTTGCGCCCGTCCATCACGAAGGGCACCGTCTTCGTCGCCTCACCCATGGCGATCGGCAACAGGCCGGATGCGAGGGGATCGAGGGTGCCGGCATGGCCGGCTTTCTTTGCCTGAAGCGCGCGCTTGACCACGGCGACGGCATGGGTGGAGGTTTCCTGGACAGGCTTGTCGAGAATGATCCAGCCGTTGACATCGCGCTTTTTCGGGCGCGGCTCGCGCTGTGGAAGGTCGGCGTCGCTCATGCCTCGTCCGCCCCATCATCATCGGCGCGGCGCCGGCCGCCCGGGTTGACCAGGTCCTGCCGCACCTTCTCCGAGTACAGCAGGCGGTCGATGCGCAGGGCCTCGTCGAAGGTTTCGTCACGGCGGAAGCGCAGTTCGGGGGCGTACTTCAGGTTGACCCGATGGGCGATCTCGCCGCGCAGGAAACGCTTGTGGATCTCGAGAGCCGCGATCACAGGTTTCGCGTCCTGTCCGCCAAGCGGCATGACATAGCAGGTGGCGAGCTTCAGATCAGGCGACAGGCGCACCTGGGTGACCGTGATGACGTGCCTTGCGAGCACATCGTCGTGGATCTCGCCGCGCGACAGCATGCCGGCGAGTTCATGACGGATCAGTTCGCCAACACGGAGCTGGCGCTGGGACGGGCCCTTGGGGGATCTTGATGCTGGTTTTGCCATGGAGCGCTCTCCGGGATCGGACCGGAAGGACGGAACGGGAAAGCAGGGCTGACAGCGATGTCAGCCCCGGATGGGAGACGCCGCCAAGACGTCACAGTGTGCGCTTGATCTCCTCGATGCGGTAGCATTCGACCACGTCGCCGGCGCGGATATCCTGATAGTTCTCGAAGGACATGCCGCATTCCTGGCCAACCTGAACCTCCTTCACATCATCCTTGAAGCGCTTGAGCGTCGAGAGCTTGCCTTCGTGGATGACCGTATTGTCGCGGATCAGGCGGACATGCTGGCCGCGCTCGATGGTGCCTTCGGCGACACGGCAGCCGGCGATCTTGCCGACCTTGGTGATGTTGAAGATTTCGAGCATGGTTGCCGTGCCGAGCATGGTTTCACGCCGCGTCGGCGCCAGAAGCCCCGACATGGCCGCTTTCACATCGTCGACGAGGTCGTAGATGATGTTGTAGTAACGGATTTCGACACCCGCCCGTTCGGCCGCCTCGCGGGCTTCCTTGTTGGCACGCACGTTGAAGCCGATGACCACAGCGCCGGACGCCTGCGCCAGCGTGACGTCCGATTCGTTGATGCCGCCGACACCGGATAACAGGACGCGCGAGCGAACCTCGTCGTTGCCAAGCTTGTCGAGAGCCCCGACGATGGCTTCGACCGAGCCCTGCACATCGCCCTTGACCAGCAGCGGGAACTCCTTGCGGCCCGCACTGACCTTGAGATCGCGCATCATGTCGACCAGCGAGCGGCCAGCGCCCGAGGTGCCGCGTGCCGCCGCGATATCGCGTTTCTGGCGGACACGGTAATCGGTGATCTCGCGGGCACGGGCTTCGGACTCGACCACCGCAACGCGGTCGCCGGCCTCGGGCGTGCCGTTGAAGCCGAGCACCTCGACCGGCATGGATGGCGGCGCTTCCTTGAGGGTTGCGCCGGTGTCGCCCAGAAGGGCCCGGACGCGGCCCCATTCGGAGCCGGCCACAACGATGTCACCGGGACGCAGGGTGCCGCGCTGGACCAGAACCGTGGCCACCGGACCACGGCCGCGGTCAAGCTTGGCCTCGATCACCGTGCCTTCGGCCGGACGATCAGGGTTGGCCGTCAGGTTGAGCAGTTCCGCCTGAAGGGCGATGGACTCAAGCAGCTTGTCGATGTTGAGCCGCGTCTTCGCCGACAGCTCCACCTCCAGAACGTCGCCACCGAGGCTTTCGACCTGAATCTCGTGCTGGATAAGGTCGGTCTTGACACGCTCGGGCCGGGCATCGGGCAGGTCGATCTTGTTGATCGCCACGATCAGCGGCACCTTGGCCGCCTTGGCGTGATTGATGGCCTCGATCGTCTGGGGCATCACCGAGTCATTCGCGGCCACGACCAGAACGACGATGTCGGTGACCTTGGCGCCGCGCGCACGCATCTGCGTGAAGGCGGCATGGCCAGGCGTATCGATGAAGGTGACACGCGCACCTGACGGGGTCGATACCTGATAGGCGCCGATGTGCTGGGTGATGCCGCCCGCTTCGCCCGAGACGACATTGGTGCGGCGCACAGCATCAAGCAGCGATGTCTTGCCGTGGTCGACATGGCCCATGATCGTGACGACAGCCGGACGCGGGCTCAGGGCGCCGTCATCATCGGGAAGATTGAACAGGCCCTCCTCGACGTCCGCTTCGGCCACGCGCCTGACGGTATGGCCCATGTCCTCGGCAATGAGCTGCGCCGTGTCGGCGTCGACCACGTCCGTGATCTTCAGCATCTGGCCCTGCTTCATCAGGAAACGGATCACATCCACCGCGCGCTCCGACATGCGGTTCGCGAGTTCCTGAATGGTGATGGTTTCCGGAACCACGACCTCACGGGAGAGCTTTTCCTTCGGCTCATTCGAACCGCGGTTGCCACTCATGCGCTGCACGCGGCGGCGGAAGGCCGCAACCGAACGGATGCGTTCGGCATCCGCTTCCAGCGCATTGGTCAAGGTCAGGCGGCCACGGCTCTTGTCGCCGCCAACCTTGGGGACGCGAACCTCGGCGCTGCCAGGCTTCGCTGCGCCGCCGGCGCGGCGCAGGCCGGCGCGGTCATCATCATCACTGCGCGGGCGGCCGGCTCCGGGAGGGGCGCGCCGCGGCGCGCTGAGATCGATGGGGGCGTCGCCCGTGCTGGTCCGTAACATGCGCGGGCCCGACGACGGAAACCGCCTTCGGGACGGGGACCATCCGGGCGCGGCCTGAAACCACCGTCCGGACGCGGACCACTGCCCTCTGGACGCGGGCCACGGAAACCGCCTTCGGGACGGGGACCATCCGGGCGCGGCCTGAAACCACCGTCCGGACGCGGACCACTGCCCTCTGGACGCGGGCCACGGAAACCGCCTTCGGGACGGGGACCATCGGACCGCATCGCAGTCCGCTCGCCCTCGGTGCGGACCGGGCGATCGTCGCGCGGGGCGCGGGGGCTATCGATGCGGGGCGGACGACCGTCCATGCGCAGCGGACGAACATCAACGGCCGGCTGGCGCACCGGCGGCGGCTCCTCGCCAAGACGCCTGACGGCCTCTTCGCGGCCGCGGCGGCGGAAATCATCCTCAGCGCGCTTGCGCTCTTCCTCATCGCGCTGGCGGGCGGCGGCCGCTTCGCGCTCGGCGCGTTCGCGGTCCTCACGGGCCAAGCGGGCGCGCGCGTCCTCTTCGGCCTGACGGCGTTCCTCGAACTCGCGTCCACGCGAGTCGGCGAGGGCGCGGGTGCGGGCATCCTGCTCGTCGGGCGACAATGTCCGCAGGACGATGCTGGCGGCGGGCTTCGGCGCCGCGGCAGCTGGCGCCGGTGGTGTCGTGGGCGCGACGGGCGGGGGCGGGGCGGGCGGTTGATGGTGATGCGGCATCTCGCCTGGGCCGGAAATGCGGCGCTTTACCTCGACCACGACCGATTTCGAGCGGCCATGCGAGAAGCTCTGCTTCACGGTGTTGTGCTCGACCGGACGCTTCAGTGTCAGGGTCTTTGGCGGCGACACCGTCAAGGTCTTGTCGCCGGGGGTTTTTTGATCGGTCATTCCGATGTTGGTCCTGCGGTTACATCTTGGAGCTCGCTTGCGCTTGCGGTCAGGGCTGCATCTGGCAGCGGGCTTGTCCGAAATTGCACGAGTCGACGCCAGCGACCGAGAAAAGCCTCAGCCGCCGCGCCGTCTTTGAGGGCAGCATGTATCACAAGGTCGCGGCCCAACGCCAATGCCAAATCATCGCTGGTGAAACAATCGGCGACAGGAACCTCGCCTGCGCGCTCGCCATGGCGCCGCGTCAGGGCCTGGGTGAGCTTCCGGCGGCCATCATCGGCACCATCGGCGGCCTCGATCCAGACCGCAGGCCGCGCCGCGCCGGTCAGGGCGGCCTCGACCTTGCCGAACCCGGTCATCAAAAGGCCCGCCTTGTTGGCGATCGACAGCGATTGCAGCGCGTCGCGGAGCAGCAGCCGGTCGAGGACGTCCGCAAGATCCGGCGGCACGTTGACCTTGCCCTTCAGCGAACGGGCAAAGGCCCTGGTGCGGATGGCATGCTCGACGGCCGCGCGGGAATTGGCTGTCCAGACCCCACGGCCCGGCAGCTTGCGGCGGATATCCGGCGTGACCTTGCCCTCGGGGGAGACCACAAAGCGGATCAGCTCGCGGGCCGGCAGGGACAGCCGCGTCGCCACGCAGCGGCGCTCGCTGTCGGCGGCACGGTTCATCGCGGCCTCCGGCGGCGCGCCGTCCGGATCCAGCGGACTCAGGCTTCCGCCTCGCTTTGGGCCTCTTGCTGCGGCGCTTCGATCCAGCCGGCAAGAATGCGGGCCTGCATGATCATCGCCTCCGCGTCCTCGCGCGACAGGCCGAAGCTGTCGAGGTAGCCCGGATAGCGGGTGGTTTCTCCCTGCTTGCGCTCGCTGTAGCCGACGAGGTCATCGGTGGCGCAGCCAGCCAGATCCTCGATCGACTTCACGTCATTCTCGCCCAACGCGACCATCATGGCCGTGGTGACTCCATTGACGGACCGCAGTTCGTCAAGAACGCCGAGTTCCTGACGGCGGGCATCATACGTCGCTTCCTGTTCGGCGAGATAGCTCAGGGCGCGGTTCTGGATCTCGCTGGCCGTATCCTCGTCGAAACCCTGAATGTTGGCCAGTTCCGAGAGATCGACATAGGCCACTTCCTCAATGTTGCGGAAGCCTTCCGAGGCAAGAAGCTGGCCGACGACCTCGTCGACATTCATCGCGTTCATGAACAGTTCGGTGCGGGCAAGGAATTCCTTCTGGCGGCGTTCGGATTCCTCGGCCTCCGTCAGGATGTCGATATTCCAGCCGGTCAGCTGCGAGGCCAGGCGGACGTTCTGGCCGCGACGGCCGATGGCCAGCGAGAGCTGCTCATCGGGGACCACGACCTCGATCTTGTCGGCTTCTTCGTCGAGCACGACCTTGGCGACCTCGGCCGGCTGGAGCGCGTTGACGATGAAAGTCGCAATGTCCTGCGACCACGGGATGATGTCGACCTTCTCGCCCTGCAGTTCGCCGACCACGGCCTGAACGCGGCTGCCGCGCATGCCGACGCAGGCCCCGACCGGATCGATCGAGGAGTCGCGGCTGATCACGGCGATCTTGGCGCGCGAGCCCGGATCGCGGGCCACAGCCTTGACCTCGACGATGCCGTCATAGATTTCCGGCACTTCCTGACCGAAGAGTTTCGCCATGAACTGCGGATGGGTGCGCGACAGGAAGATCTGCGGGCCGCGCTGTTCACGCCGCACGTCGTAGACATAGGCGCGGATCCGGTCGCCGACCTTGAAGGTTTCGCGCGGAATCAGTTCGTCGCGACGCACGATCCCTTCGCCGCGCCCCAGGTCGACGAAGACATTGCCATACTCGACCCGCTTCACCACGCCGTTGATGATGTCGCCGATCCGGTCCTTGTACTCGTCGTACTGATGGTCGCGCTCTGCTTCGCGCACCTTCTGGACAATGACCTGCTTGGCGGACTGCGCCGCGATGCGCCCGAAATCGAAGGGGGGGAGCGGATCGGAGATCACGTCTCCGGCCTCTGCCGCGGGGTTCTTCCGCCGCGCCTCGGCCAGCGAAATCTGGACCGCGTCGTTCTCGACGACCTCGACGACCTGCAGGTGGCGCGACAGGCGCAGTTCGCCGGTCTTGGGGTGGATCTCCGCATGGACATCCGTCTCTGCTCCATAGCGCGAGCGGGCAGCCTTCGCGATCGCGTCCTCCATGGCGCCGACGACAATCTGACGGTCGATGGATTTCTCACGGGCGACCGCATCAGCGATCTGCAGCAACTCAAGTCGGTTGGCGCTGACGACCATGGCTCAGTTCTCCTCGGGACGGACGGTTTGGGCAACCTTGCGGCCGCGCGCGGGTTTGGCGACTGGTTTGGGCTTGGGCGAGTAATCGGGACGGTCGCGGCTGCGCTCGACCGCATCCGGCTCGGGCATGGCAGGCTCAAGCCCCTGCTTGCCGCGCCGCAAGGATTCGGCGATCAACGCCTCGGTCAGAACAAGGCGCGCCTCGGACATGTCGGCGATCGGAACTTTCGCAAGCGGGTCCACTCCTTCGGCCGCATCGGGAAGCTCCACGACTGCGGCGCCGTGCTCGACCCCGCGCAGCAGCCCGCGGAAGCGCTTGCGCCCGCCCAGCGGGACCGCCATCTCGATCCTGGCGTCATGCCCGGCCCAGCGCAGGAAATCGCCGGCACGGACGAGTGGCCGGTCGATCCCGGGCGAGGACAGTTCCAGATTGTAGGCCGTACTGATCGGCTCCTCGACGTCCAGCGCCGGCGACACGGCCTTGCTGACCAGTTCGCAGTCATCGACGCCCATCGAGCCGTCCGGCCGTTCGGCCATGATCTGCACGGTGCAGCCATTCTGACCGGTGACCCGCACGCGCACGAGCCGATAGCCAAGCTGTTCGATCACGGGTTCGACCACGGCCGCCACACGCGCGGCAACGCCACTCTCCCGGATGATCCGCGCTTCGTGATCGACCATCGCTGGCACTGTCATGACGTCCTGTTGCTGGCAAGGCGCTCCGGCCTCGGACCTTGCGGCAACAAAAAAGAGCGGGCCTTGCAGCCCGCTCTTGATTGAGCTTTGCAGCTTTAACCAGAGCTTTGAGCTCCAGATAGTCCAGATCGCGGGCCAATTCAAGCAAGCAGGTGTCATCGACACAAGATAATCGCCAATGGCGCCGTTTTTCGCCTGCCATGGTAACCGGCTGGAGAGGTTTTGCCGCGTAGGATCAGGTTGATCATGGGATTCTTGCCGAATGACTGACGTCGCAACCGTCCTTGCCGAACTTGACAGCGCCATGGCCTCCCATTCGGAAGAGCAGCGCGTCAGAACCGTGACCACGATCACCGACATGTTCATCAACAGGGCCGAAGCCTACAGCTCTGATCAGGTCGGCGTGTTCGACGTGGTCATCGGACGTCTGGCCTCCGGGATCGGAACCCAGGCGCGCTGTGACCTGTCCGAGCGGCTCGCGGATGTCGCGACTGCCCCGCGCGGGGTCGTCCGTCAGCTTGCGCTCGATGAGATCGCTGTGGCCAAGCCTGTCCTGACCCGTTCCCGCCTCCTGACCGACCAGGATCTGATCGCCGTCGCCTCCACCAAGGGCAGGGACCATATGCTGGTCATGAGCGTTCGGCCTAACCTCGGCGAATCGATCACCGACTATCTGGTGATCAAGGGTGACACGACGGTGTCGCACGCGCTCGCGCAGAACGGGTCGGCACGGTTTTCGGCGCGGGGGTTGGGCCTGTTGGTCACGCGCGCCTTCACCGACGAGAATTTGCAGAGCGCGCTGGACGGGCGGGCCGATATTCCGCCGCCGCTCATGGACAGTCTGGCCAAGGCCACACGTGAAACCGCGCGCCGCCGCGCGCAGGGGGAGCAGGGCAAGACCGGCTCCGGCTGGGCCAAGCCAGCCCCGGAGCCGACCGCCGCGAAGGCAGAGCGCGCGGGCGTTGCTGCCGATGGCCAGACCGAGGAGAATCTCGCCGCCGTCGCGGCTGCCGGCGAAACGGACAATGCCATCGCCAGTCTGGCGAAACTTGTCGGGATCTCGCCACAGGCCGCCGAGCAGGCGATTGTCGGTGACGACCCGGATGCTTGCCTCTTGATCGGAAAGGCCATGGGCTGGAGCTGGACGACGGTTCGCCACCTGATCGGCCTGCGGCCAAGTTCCGACCAGATGCCGCACCTCATCGACAAGGCGAAGGAGAACTTCGCCAACCTCGCAGTGCCGACCGCGCAACGGGTGCTGCAGTTCATGCGGACAAAGGACAAGGCGGACGCCGCAACACGCGCTTGAGCGTATTCCCGGCACTCAGAGCCCGGCACGACGCACGGCGAGATAGGACGGCACACGCCCGGCGGCGATCGCCTTCGCCTCGTAGCGCGTCCGGACCCAGCCCTCGAAGGGCTCGGTCCACTCCTTCGCCGAGACCGGCGCCCAGATGAGACTCTCCTCGGCCGCGATCCGGCGCAGGGTCCAGCCGACGTAATCGTCAATGTCCGATGCGAAGCGGAAGGAACTGCCCGCACGCAGGACCCGGCTGATCAGTGCGAGTGTCTCGGGCGAAACAAAGCGCCGCTTGCGCTGCCGTCGTTTGGGCCAGGGATCGGGATAGAACAGGTCAACGCGCGAGAGGCTGGCCGCCGGCAGGCGCCGCAGCAGCGGCGCGGCGTCATCGGGCCAGAGCCTCAGATTGTCCAGCCCCTCGCGCTGGATTGCGGCCAGCATCTTGGCCATGCCGTTGATGAACGGCTCGCAACCGATGAACCCGACATCCGGCTCTGCGCGGGCCGCGGCAAGGAGGTGTTCGCCGCCGCCAAAGCCAATTTCCAACCTCACCTCGCGCGGTGGGCTGGCGAAGAGCGCTCCAAGATCGTCCGGCAGGCTGTCAGGAAGGATGAGACGCGGAAGGAGGGTCTCGAACAGGTCCGATTGCCCGCCACGCAGCTTCTTCGCTTTGCGGCGGCCAAAAAAGGAACCGCCCGCACCGGTGGGCGGGCGGGCGGTTCCGGATCGGGCAGGCGTTTCTGGCATCAGACCAAGGCAGCCTTCAGCGGCTTGACCAGATCGGTCCGTTCCCACGAGAAACCACCATCACGCGTCGCCTTGCGGCCGAAATGGCCATAGGCGGAGGTGCGCGCATAGATCGCCTTGTTGAGCCCCAGATGCTCGCGAATGCCGCGCGGCGACAGGTCCATGACCTTGGCGACCGCCGCCTCGAGCTTGTCGTCAGAGACCTTTCCGGTGCCATGGCTGTCGACGTAGACCGACAGGGGCTGGGCGACGCCAATCGCGTAGGAGAGCTGGATGGTGCAGCGGTCAGCGAGCTTGGCGGCCACGATGTTCTTGGCCAGATAGCGCGCGGCATAGGCGGCCGAGCGGTCGACCTTGGTCGGGTCCTTGCCGGAAAAGGCGCCGCCGCCATGGGGGGCTGCGCCGCCATAGGTGTCGACGATGATCTTGCGGCCCGTCAGGCCGGAATCGCCGTCAGGCCCGCCAATCAAGAACTTGCCCGTTGGGTTGATCCACCACTTGCAGTCCGGATCGATGGCGAGTTCGCCGAGCGTCTCGCGGATGATCGGCTCCACCACCTTGCGCACGTCGGCGGAGGTCATGCTCTCGTCGAGGTGCTGCGTTGACAGCACGATCTGTGTCACTGCGGCGGGACGGCCGTTCTCATAGCGCACGGTGACCTGGCTCTTGGCGTCCGGGCCGAGCTTGCCGCAGCCGCGTTCATTGGCCTTGCGGTAGCGGGTCAGATTCTCGAGAATCTTGTGGGCGAAATAGATCGGTGCCGGCATGAGATCCGGCGTTTCGGTGCAGGCGTAGCCGAACATGATGCCCTGGTCGCCAGCGCCGACATCCTTGTTTCCGGATGAATCGACGCCCTGCGCGATGTCGACCGACTGCGGATGAAGCAGCACATCGATCTTGGCGGTCTTCCAGTGAAAGCCATCCTGCTCGTAGCCGATGTCCCGGATGGCGCGGCGCGCCACCGACTTCACCTTGCTCTTCATGGCCTTCTCGTCGAGGGAGGTCCTGACCTCGCCGGCGATCACCACGCGGTTGGTGGTGGCAAGCGTTTCGCAGGCGACGCGGACCTGCGCGGCTTCCATGCCTGCCTTGGCGGCTTCCCTGAAGAAGAGATCAACCACTTCGTCGGAAATGCGGTCGCAAACCTTGTCGGGATGGCCCTCGGACACGGATTCGCTGGTGAAGAGATAGCTCGAACGGGCCACGGGAACATCCTCAGGGCTGTTGGTGAAAAGGGCAGGTATTCTCAGCGGCCACGTCCTCTCGGTGACATCAGCGCGGCGCGCGCTTTTGCCATTCCCGGCCTTGTGCGTCAAGCCGATTGACCGATGCACCGGACGTTCGTTCGATTCAAAGAACAGTTCAGGTGTTTGGCGGTGGACTGGCGGCGAGCGCCTCGGCCAGATCGATCAGCCGGCGACGCACCTGGGCATCGGGGATGCGGACGAAAGCCCGGGTTAGCTGGACGCCTTCCGATGTCGACATGAAATCCGACAGCAGGTTCTGCTGCGGCACTTGCCCGAAGCCAGCGGCCATCCCGACATCGCCGGACGGGGCGCCATCAAAAAAGAACGCGACCGGCACGCCAAGGATCTTGGCGATCTGTTGCAGGCGGCTGGCACCGATCCGGTTGGCACCCTTCTCATATTTCTGGATTTGCTGGAAGGTGATGCCCAGCGCCTCGCCCAGTCGCTCCTGGCTCATGCTGACAAGCAACCGGCGCATCCGGACGCGCGCGCCCACATGCCTGTCGATCGGATTGGGAAGTTTCTTGGGTATCACGGACATCGCGGCGCAAACCTCAAGCTGCTACGGCTCCCAGCCCTTCTTGCTGGCACCAAACGTGATCAACCTGTCCTCATGCGCCGTATCCGCAGGAAACCGGCCAGGGCGAGGCACGTCAGCACGAGGGCCATGGCAAACAGGTTTCCAACTCGCGAAAAGGTTGTAAGGCCGATCGCACGAGGGAGTCCAGTGTCAAGCACGCCATCGCTGCCGAGCGGCAGGCTGCCGATGCTGCGGCCATAGGCGTCGATGACGCTCGAGACGCCATTGTTGGCCGCACGGATCATCGGCATGCCCTCCTCAATGGCGCGGAGCCTCGCCTGGCTCGCGTGCTGATGGGGACCAGGCGTCTGGCCAAACCAGGCGTCATTGGTCACGTTCAGCAGAAGCTGGGGCCGCCGTCCCTCGCGCCCGGCGAGATGCGGGAGAACCTCCGCAGGAAAGATCGCCTCATAGCAGATGCTCGCGGCAACCGGCGGAAGACCCGGCACAGCCAACGCAGCGCGGGCCGGTGATGCCGAGAAGCCGCCCGGGATGGCCACGAAGGCCGTCAAGCCGAGGGATTGCAGCACGGTAGCGAAGGCCGAGGGCAGATATTCTCCGAAGGGCACCAGGTGATGCTTGTCGTAGGAGGCGACGATGCCGCCCTCGCGGGTGATGACCTGGATCGCATTGAAGATCGGCGGGCTCTCCTCGCCGGGCAGCGCCACGCCTGCGCGCGCAGCTCCCGTGATCAGGGTCACGCCCGGCGGCAACGTACCGGTGATGCGCGACAGGACCTGCGGCGTCCGCCCGAGCAGAAACGGAAAGGCTGATTCGGGCCAGATCAGATGCGTCACATCCTGGAGGCCGAGCGTTCGGGGCGACGTCGCCTTGTCGGACAGTGTCAGATAGCGGTCGAGGATCTCGCGCGCCTTCTCCGGCCGGAACTTGTCATCCTGGGGCAGATTGGGCTGCATGATCCGGAGCTTGACGCCCGCGACCAGCGGACTTGGCGCCGACGGAATCCGCCACCAGCCGAAGGCGAGCAGGACGGCAAGGCCGAAGGCTCCCGTCACACTGAGGACCCATCCTGTTTTCGGTGCTTTCAGCGTTATCACGATGGCAGGGAGCGCGCCGAGCATGACCGCAGCGAGCGTCAGGCCATACAGGCCGAACACGGAAGCCGACTGCGCGAGCCAGGGGTTCTCCGCCAGTGCCTGCCCGTAGCTGTTCCAGGGAAAGCCGGTGAAGAGGTTGCCGCGGGCGAACTCCAGCGCGGACAGCGCGCCGCCGAGCGCGAGCAGCCGCGAGGCGCCCGGTCGCCAGACAAGCTGCGCCACCACAAATCCTACGGCGGGAAAGACGGCCAGCACCGCCGGCAAGCCGAGAACACCAAGGGGAATGGCCCAGGCGAACTTGTCAGCCTCGACGAGAAATGCGGCGCCAAGCCACCACAGGCCGGCGACAAAGTAGCCAAAACCCCAGAACCAGCCATCGGTGAAGGCCTGCACGGCGCGACGCCAGTGAGACGGCGCGGCAACGCCATCGAGCAGCCACACGGCCACCGAGAACTGAAGGACGAGCAACGGCCAAAGCCCGAAGGGCGCCAGCGTCAGAGCGCCGACCGCGCCTCCCGCCACGGCCATCAGCCGGCGCCGCCAGCCCCAGCTCAGCATCACGGCCTCGGCCAGCCGGGCGAGGTTCATCCGCTCGGGTCCCGGCGCGCCGCCGACCCCGCCAGAGAGTCCTCCAAAACGGCGGCCGATGCCCGGTGAATGCGCACCCGCTTCAGACGGCGTGGATCGGCATCCAGCACCTCGAATTCAAGCCCGTCCGGACCCTTGATCAGTTCACCGCGGGCGGGTACACGCCCGACAATGCTGACAATCAGCCCCCCGAGGGTGTCGACGTCCTCGGCCTGCCGGGCGGAGACGAGATCGAGGCCGAGGCTTTCGGAAATGTCCTCCAGCGGCACCCGGGCGTCAGCCACGACACGGCCGTCGGCCTGCACGGCGATGCCGTTGACCTGCGCCTCGTCGTGCTCATCCTCGATGTCACCGACCACGATTTCGACGAGGTCCTCGATCGAGACAAGCCCGTCCGTGCCGCCATATTCGTCGATCACCAGCGCCATATGGGTGCGCGTAGCCTGCATCCTGACCAGAAGGTCGATGGCGGGCATCGAGGCGGGAACATACAGCACGGGGCGCAGAATCCGCGCGCTGGCCAGCTTGGCGGAGAGGTCGACCGCTCCGAGATCAGGCCCTGCCGCCTCGCCGCCAGCCTTGCGGCGGCGCTTGCGGCTTGCCTCCGCCCGGGCCGCGAGAAAATCGAGATAGTCACGGATGTGGACCATGCCGCGCGGATCATCGAGTGATTCGCCATAGACCGGCAGTCGCGAATGGCCGGCGGTGCGAAACAGGTTCAGCAGTTCGCCGAGCGATATCTCGGCCGGCGCGGCAACGATGTCTGCCCTTGGAATCAGGACGTCGGCCACACGCTTGGTGCGCAGGCTCAGAACGTTCGAGAGCATCGCCCGCTCCTGCGGGGACAACTCCGCATCCCGTCCATTCTGGGCAAGCGCCCCTTCGATCTCGTCACGCAGCGACGAACCGCTCTTCAGCTTGAGTGCGGCCATCAGACGCGCGATGACGCCGCTCGGACTGGCTTGGGCTCGTTCGCTCGTTGGTCGACTGTCGTCGGTCATGGCTGGGGTTGGAATGACCCGAAGCCCGGTGCTTCGTCAAGGCTTATCGTCATAAGGGTCCGCGATCCCGAGCGTCGCCAGGATGCGGCGCTCCTGCTCCTCCATCACGTCGGCGTCCGCGTCCGTCAGATGGTCGAAGCCAAGCAGGTGCAGGAAGCCGTGCACCACCAGATGGGTTGTGTGGTCGGCGACCCTCTTGCCTTCCGCCGCCGCTTCGCCGGCCACGGTTTCATAGGCGAGAGCGATGTCCCCGAGCATCGGAGCAGTGGCCACCTTGTCGGGGCTGGCCGTCGGAAAGGACAGCACGTTGGTCGGCTTGTCCTGCCGGCGCCAGCTCTTGTTGAGGGCGCGGACAGTCGCATCATCGGTGAGGAGCACGCTGACTTCGGCACCTGGCCGGAACGGCCGCGCAAGATGCCGGGCAGATGCCGCGATGGCGTTGGCTGCCAGCGCTTGGATATCCGCGACCTTCAGCCAGTCATCACAGTCGACCGAGACATCCGTCTCGGGCAGGGAGGGTCCGGTCAACGCGGCGCACCCTTGTCCGCTACCGGTTCGCGCGCTGCGTCCTCATAGGCCTTGACGATCTTGCGGACCAGATCATGGCGGACGACGTCGCCCTCCCGGAACGTGACATGACCGATGCCGTCGACCCCGGACAGAAGCCGGACCGCCTCGACGAGGCCGGACTTCTGCTGGGGCGGCAGGTCGATCTGGGTCGGATCGCCCGTGATGATCATGCGCGAGCCTTCCCCGAGACGGGTCAGAAACATCTTCATCTGCATGCTTGTGGTGTTCTGCGCCTCGTCAAGCAGGACCACCGCGTTGGTCAGCGTGCGGCCGCGCATGAAGGCCAGTGGCGCGATTTCGATCATGCCGGTCTGCAGAGCACGCTCGACATGGCGCGCCTCCATGAAGTCATAGAGCGCGTCGTAGATCGGCCGCAGATAAGGATCGACCTTCTCGCGCATGTCGCCAGGCAGGAAGCCGATGCGTTCGCCGGCCTCGACGGCCGGACGCGAGAGGATCATGCGCTCGACCACACCCTGCTCGATCAACGAGACGGCATGTCCGACTGCGAGCCAGGTCTTGCCGGTACCCGCCGGGCCCTCGGCAAAGACCAGCTCGTTACGCTTCATCGCACGCAGATAGGCGTCCTGGGCGGCGGAGCGCGCACGCACGGGCCCGCGCTTGCGGGTCACGACCGCATCAAAGGAAACGCCGTTGCCGGCGCCGGCATCCGGAAACAACGAGCGCTGCTGCGCGCTCTCCTCGATCGCGCCATCGACATCACCGGGGCTGATCGGCGCCCCATCCCTGGCACGCTTGTACAGTGCTTCCAGAACGAGGCGGGCGCGCTCGGTCGTGTCAGAGGGGCCTTTCAGGATGACGCGATTGCCATTGGCATGGGCGACAATCTGCAGCCGTCGTTCGAGATGGGCCAGATTCTGATCGTACTGGCCGAAGACGATGCCGGCGAGGCGGTTCTCCTCAAGCGTCAGGGACAGCTCCTGGACGTCCCGCAACTGGGGGGCCGCGACAACCGCAGGGCGCGTGAGTGAGGGGCGGTTCAGGCCTTTTGCAGGCGCAAGATCGGATCGTGCCAAGTGAGCGTGTCTCCTTTGCTCAACCATGAAGCAGCCAAACCATGACGCGGACGCGCATTACGCCACCGATGCAACCGTCTTGTCTGAAACGATTCGTCCGAACAGAGTGTTCGTCGTCTGTGACAGGATGTCCACCGAAACGATGTCGCCGATATGACAGGCGTCTGTCTCGACCTGGACCGTCTGCAGATAGGGCGACTTGCCGGACAGCTGGCCGGGATGACGCCCGGCACGCTCGAGCAGCACATCGACCCGGCGGCCGATCGTCGCCGCGTTGAAGGCCTGGCGATGCTCCTCGACACGCGCCTGGAGAACCGCGAGCCGCTCGGACTTAACCGCCTCGGGAACCTGGTCTGACGCGTCCGACGCCGGCGTGCCGGGTCTGGGCGAATACTTGAACGAGAACACCGTCGCGTACCTAACCGCATCGATGAGGCGCATGGTGGCGTCGAAATCGGCATCGGTCTCGCCAGGGAATCCGACGATGAAATCCGACGACAGCGCGATGTCGGGCCGAACCGCCCTTACCTTTGCGATGATGTCGCGATAGCCTGCCACGCTATGCTTGCGGTTCATCGCCTCGAGAACGGCGTCAGAACCGGACTGTACGGGCAGATGCAGGAAGGGCATCAGCGCCGGCAGGTCGCCATGGGCCCTGATCAGGCCTTCGTCCATGTCATTGGGGTGGCTGGTCATGTAGCGCAGCCGCCGGATGCCATCGAGGCTGGCAAGCCGTTCGAGCAGCCGCCAGAGCGGCCAGGGCCGTCTGTCCGGCCCCTCGCCGTGATAGGCGTTCACATTCTGCCCGATCAGGGTCAGTTCACAGACGCCGCCGGCGACAAGGGCCTCCGCCTCCGCAACAATCTTGCTCACCGGGCGGGAGACTTCTGCGCCGCGCGTGTAGGGCACCACGCAAAAGGAGCAGAACTTGTCGCAACCCTCCTGAACGGTCAGGAACGCCGTCACACCACGCGCACGGGTCCGGACCCTGTCCGGCGCCGGGAGAAAGCCGAACTTGTCCGCGACGGGAAACTCGGTGTCGACGACCTTGCGCCGCGCCGACCGGGCGAGAAGATCCGGCAGGCGGTGATAGCTTTGCGGGCCGACCACGAGGTCGACGGCTGTCTGGCGGCGCTGGATCTCGGCCCCTTCCGCCTGCGCCACACAGCCCGCGACCACGATCCGGGTGTCCTTGCCCTGCAGGGCCCTCCGCTCCTTGCCCTCGCGCACGCGGCCAAGTTCCGAGTAGACCTTGTCGACGGCCTTCTCGCGGATGTGGCAGGTATTCAGGATGACAAGATCGGCGTCGGACTGTTCGGCGGTCTCCACATAGCCTTCCTTCGCCAGGACATCGGCCATGCGCTGCCCGTCATAGACGTTCATCTGGCAGCCATAGGATTTGATGAGAACCTTTTTCATGACGCTCGGAGCTTTGGGGCGGGCTGACGGTGTTTTAGGACCAGCGCAGCCCAAACTCAATCAGCCAGATCTGATTCATGACGCTCGCGCCCGGTAACATGCTTCAGCGCGGCCTGCTTCACGAACAGCTCGGCCAGGCGCGACGCCTCCTTGCGCGAATGCTCGCGGCCCATCCTGATCGGCTCGCCCCAGACGAGCCGGACATCAATGGGACCTCCTGACAGGATGTCCTTGAGATGCGGCAGCAGGGTGGTATCGCCATACCAGGCCAGGCGCGCCCGCTCGGCGCGCCCGCCGGGGATTCCGTGGCGGCCGACATAGAGCACCGCCAGAGGCTGGACGGTGATTTCGCCGTCATCATCGGGGCCAAGCGCTTCTTTCACGGCCCCCAGGAGCGACGATTTGAATGGCAGGATGCGCGTTCCGTCCCCCGTGGTGCCTTCGGCAAACAGCACCACGCTCTCGCCTGAGGACAGGCGCTGCGCCATTTCGGAGGCGATCACAGCCGTATGCGTCTTGCGCGCCCGATCGATGAACAAGGTCCGCTGCAGCCGCGCCATTGCGCCGATGCCGGGCCATTTCGAGATTTCGGATTTGGCGATGAACGACAGGGGCCCGGTTGAACCGATCACCGACACGTCGAGCCAGGACACATGATTGGCCACGATCAGGGTTCGGGCGGAGGGATCGGGCGGTATGCCCTCACTAACGCAGCGCACGCCGATGACCGAGCAGATCATCCGGTGAAAGACCAGCGGCAGGACATGGCTCCTGCGCGGCGCCAGCCGGCTGACGAGGGCCTGCGCCGGAATGCCGACAAGGCTCGCGGCCGCGATCAGGCCAACCTTGAGCGTCGCGACGGCGCTCCAGCGCGGGCCCTGCAGGGGATCGGGTCTTTTCCGGCTCATGATCAGCATCAGTCCAGATTGCGCTGCAGGATCAGGGCCAGGGCTCGGCTGCCGTCTGCCCTTGCGTAATAGCCGGGGCGTTCGCCCACCTGGGCAAACTCGAAATGTCGGTAGAGCCGGAGCGCCGACGTGTTGTGAGCGTCCACCTCAAGGAACAGTTTCGCCACGCCGCGCCGGGCGAGATGGTCCAAATGGCGCTCCAGAAGCAGTGTCGCGAGGCCCTGGCCCTGTCTGTGCGATGCGACGCAGATGGTCAGGATCTCGGCCTCGTCGACGGCCAGCCGGGACATCACGAAACCGGACGGCTCGCGCTCGCTGCCGGCAAACACGGCATCGGCAAGGATGTTGGCTTCAGCCAGCATGCGCCCGACATCCGGCTGGTCCCAGCCGCGGGCAAAACTCGCCTGATGCAGGGCTGCGGCCACGGCCGAGTGCACTGCCCGCAAGGGTTCGATCCGGAGCGTCAACCGGCCCCGCAAAGCTGCCTTCAGGGCGGCGACCAGCTGCATGACGGGCCTCACGGCGCTGACGTCTGGCGCGGCAGGCGGCCATTGTCCTGTGGCTGGGCGTCGGCGGCCCGCAGATACAGCGGACGCGGCAGCGCCGTCCGTTCATCGGCCAGCAATCCGAGCCGGGCAACCCAGCGGATGTCCGGACCCGCGGCGGCCTCGACGACCACGGCATCGAGGCCGATGGACCAGGCCTCCTGCGCAACCAGCAGGGCGCCCGAGCCCGACAGGCTCACTGGACCCTTGCCGATGCTGCGGACGGCGTCACGGACGCTGCATTGCCGTGCGCCGGCGAGCACCGACCCGTCCGCAGCGAGGGCGTGAAAGTACACCTGCCCGTGGCGGGCATCGATGGCCGCGGCCGTCATGCGCCCGGCCTCACGGCCGATCATCGGCGCGCAATAGGCGGCAAGGGTGGTTACGCCGACAACGGGCCGGCTGGCGGCGAGCCCTATCGCACGGGCAGCGGAGAGGCCGACCCGCAGCCCTGTGAAGCTGCCGGGGCCGACCGTAACGGCGATGCGGTCCAGCGCCGCAAAGCCACCATCGACCTTCGCCATGACCCGCGCGATCAGAGGCATCAGCGCCTCGGCATGACCCCGCTCAATGACAATCTGCTCTAGAGCCGACACATCGTGCTGGCCTTGCTCCAGGACACAGGCCGAACATGAGCCAAGCGCCGTGTCGATGGCGAGTATGCGCATGCCTCCAGCCTGTTCCGCTCAGATGGCCTGGACTTCGCGCACGTCCGGGAGGAAGTGCTTCAGGAGATTCTGGATGCCGTGCTTCAGGGTCGCTGTTGACGAGGGGCAGCCTGCGCACGACCCTTTCATGGCCAGGAAGACCACGCCGTCCCTGAAGCCGCGGAAGGTGATATCGCCGCCATCGCCGGCAACCGCCGGACGAATGCGGGTTTCAAGCAGATCCTTGATGGTTTCGACGGTCTTGGCGTCGCTCTCATCGAAGAACTCGCCCTCGGTTTCCGGCGTCGCGACGTGGCCATCGCGGACAATGGGCTGGCCGGACATGAAATGCTCCATGATCGCGCCCAGAATGGCAGGCTTGAGGTGCTGCCATTCGCCGTCGGTCTTGCTGACGGTGACGAAATCATTGCCGAAAAACACGGCGCTGACGCCCGGCACCCGGAACAGGCGCTGCGCGAGCGGCGAGGCCGTGGCTGCCTCTTCATCGCGCATGTCGAGCGTGCCGTCCGGCATGACGGTGCGGCCCGGAATGAATTTCAATGTGGCCGGGTTCGGCGTGGCCTCGGTCTGGATGAACATGGTCTTTCTCCCGCGCATCAAGCCGGTTCAAGGCCGGCGGATCCCGCTGTCTTCAACATAGGCGTCAGGACATCGGCTTGCCAGCCCCCTTTTGCCAGGGGAGAAGCTCTTCAAGGCGCTTTCAGGCGGGCAAGGCGCTCCAGCGCCGCGTCGAGCGTCGAATCATGCTTGGCAAAGCAGAAGCGGACCACAGAGGTCACGCCACGATCGGCATAGAAGGCGCTGACCGGGATAGCCGCGACCCCGTGGGTCGCAACCAGTTCCTTGCAGAACGTCACGTCATCCGTCTGCCCCAGCCCGGTGATGTCGATGTTGACGAAATAGGTGCCGGCGGAGGGCAGGACCTCCAGGCCAAGTGCCTTGAGGCCGCTGCCGAAACGGTCACGCGAGCGCTGGAACGCGGCGCGCATGCCGTCAAAATAAGCCGCATCCTTGCCCAGACCGAAGGCAGCGGCAGCCTGAAGATTGGGCGGCGTGGTGAAGGTGATGTACTGGTGGGCTTTTGCCAGAACCCGCATCAGCTCTGGCGCGGCCATGACGAAGCCGACCTTCCAGCCCGTCAGAGAGAAGATCTTTCCGGCGGAGGAGATCTTCACGGTGCGCTCGCGCATGCCGGGGCGCGTCATCATCGAGACATGACGATGGCCATCGAAGACCACGTGTTCCCAGACCTCGTCGCACAGCGCGACCGCGTCGAAACGCCGGCAATAGCTGGCCAGCAGGTCGAGGTCCTCGTTCGGAAAGATCGTGGCCGTCGGGTTAAGCGGATTGTTGAGCAGCGCCAGGCGGGTGCGCGGCGAGAAGACGGCGGCCAGAGCCTCCTCCGTGATCCGGAAGTGAGGTGGCTTCAGGGTGACGAAACGCGGCACGCCGCCGGCGCGCAGAACGAGTGGCAGATAGGCGTCGTACATGGGCTCGAACAGGACGACCTCGTCCCCCGGTTCGATCAGCGCGAACAGGGCTCCCGCTAAAGCTTCGGTCGCGCCCGACGTCACCATGACCTCGCGATCCGGATCAAGAGACAGCCCCTGCCAGTGGCGATAGTGCGCCGCGATCGCCTGCCGCAGCTCCGGCAGACCCATCATCGGCGGATACTGGTTCCAGCCATCGAGGACGGCGGCAGCCGCCTTCTGCCGGACATCGACCGGTCCCGGATCGTCGGGAAAGCCCTGACCGAGGTTGACAGCGTTGTGCTCACGCGCAAGCCGCGACATTTCCTCGAAGACGCTGGTCTGAAGTTGGGCGAAAATCGGGTTCATGGCGCCTCGCGGATACTTCCGGCCTTTCAGACCAGGCCGCTCTGCCGGGCCAGATCAGACAGGCTGGCCTGGGGCCGCGCACCGATGTGGGAAATGATCTCCGCCGCCGCCAGCGCCCCCAGCCGCAGGGCGGCGCGATGATCCCGCCCCGTGGCCAGGCCAAAAAGGAACCCGGCAGCGAACAGGTCGCCCGCGCCCGTCGTATCGACCACACGCTCGACCGGGAAGGCCGGCACTGCCACCGTCTCCGAACGGGTGACCGCCAGGGCACCATGCTCGGACCTGGTCACGACGCCGATGACGTCCTCCTCGCGCAGGGCAGCGATGGCCGTGTCGCTATCGCCGGTCTGGTAAAGGCTTTTCAGCTCGTGCTCGTTGGCGAAAACGATATCGACCACGCCGTTGTGGATAAGGCCGAGGAACTCGTCGCGCCAGCGGTCGACACAGAAAGAATCGGACAGGGTCAGCGCCACCTGCGAGCCGGCGGCATGGGCAATCTGGGATGCCTTGCGGAAGGCATCCTTTGCGGCCGGCGGATCCCACAAATAGCCTTCGAGATAGACAATCCGCGAGGCGCGGACGAGATCGGCTTCGATGTCCTGGGTGGACAGGCCCTGACAGGCCCCCAGATAGGTGCTCATCGAACGCTGGCCGTCCGGCGTCACGGCAATCAGGCAGCGGGCTGTCGTCGGGCCACTGGTGGCTTCCTCGGAGCGGAAGGTCACACCGGTCGACGTGAGGTCATGGCGGTAGATCTGGCCGAGCTGGTCATTGCGGATCTTGCCGATGAAGGCGCCCTTCCCGCCCAGTGAGGCGATGCCCGCGATGGTGTTCGCGGCCGAACCTCCGGAAACAACCTGTCCTGGACCCATCGCGGCATAGAGTTTTTCCGCCCGATCCTCGTCAATCAGGGTCATCCCGCCCTTTTGAATCGCATGAGAAACGAGAAAATCATCCTCGGCGGTCGCAATGACGTCGACGATGGCGTTTCCGATGGCGAGCACATCGTGGCTGGTGACTGTCATGGCGATGTCCTGTCCCGTGAGCGCAGAGAGCGCGCCTGTCGCATCCGGGGCGCGCCCGGTCAACCTCCCGCACGGCCATGGTGGCGCAATTTTTCCAGAACCGCGTCGAGCTCCGCGATCGCTCCGTCATCGAGCGAGGCGATTTCCCGCGCAAGGCGATTGGCCAGCAAGGTCGCCGCCGGGTCAAGACCTGCCGTATCAATCACCACGCGCGGATCGGACAGTTCCGCCAGCTTGACCAGTTCGTCGGCCTCATCCCAGATCACGCCCAGCGTGTGGATGACGCCCTGCACGAAGGCGAAGCTCGGACGGCCGCGCCGTCCATGCTCCAGCGCCGAGACATAGGCGCTGGAAACGCCAAGCTGGCGCGCGAAGGCCTGCTGCGACAGGCCCTGGCGCAGGCGGATGGCACGCAGGCGGGCACCAAACGGCGTCACGGACCGTGATCCTTCAGGCGGCGCAGGCGGACATAGATCGCGCCCGCGCCGCCATGCTGATGCGCCGCGTCCTCGAAGCCGAGAACCACCGGGCGAAGGTCCGCCATCCGGAGCCAGTGCGGCACCATGCGCTTGAGCACGCCGCGCTCATCGCCGGCCATCGCCATGCCCGCGGCACCCTTGCCGGTGATCACCAGGACAAGACGCGCGCCGCGTTGCTGCTCTTGCATGAGGAACCCGCGCAGGCGGTCATGCGCCTGTGACTGCCGCAGGCCATGGAGGTCGAGCACCGCTTCCAGCGATTGCGTACCCCGTCGCAGCGCCGTCAGCGTACGGCGTTCCAGCGGGACAAGGGGGGCGAGCGCGGGCTTGGGCGGTGATGCGGGGCCGGCTTGTCGGGATGATGGGAGCAGCGCCTCGCCGGGCAGGGCGGGCGCGATCTCCGGCTCGGCCCCGGCTTGAGGGGGCGCCGGGAGGCTGCGCCCTGAAAAGGGCCTGACCGTGCGCGCCACATGGCTCCACAGCTGGATCTCCTCGCCGGTCAGCGGGCGGCCAAGACGCCTGCGCATCACGGCAGATCCGCGCGCGGCCAAAGGAGTGTGGCATCAACGCCGTGTCGGGTGAGACCGGCCACGAACCCAGCCTCGGCGCCGGACCCGAAATACAGATCGAAGCGGGCCGGCCCGACGATGGCGGAGCCCGTGTCCTGAATGACGGCCAGGCGGCGCAAGGGCTCCGTCAGACCCCGGTTCGCTGTGGGAATGGTCCCGTCAAGCCAGATCGGCAGCCCATAGGGCCAGATGGCCCGATCCGCAGCCACGCTGCGATGGGCGGTGAGGGGCACGCCTGCACCACCGATTGGTCCGCTGGCCGGCGGCAATTCGGGTGCGGCGCGAAAAAACACGAATGAGGCATTGTTCCACATGAAACGCCTTGCCCAGCCAGGATCGCCCTTCAGGCGCGCCACGAGACGGTCCATGGTCATCTCGGCCGGGGGAATTGCGTCCTGTTGCGACAGGAGCCGCCCGAGCGAGGTATACGGATGCCCGTTGCGGCCGGCATAGGCCACGCGCAGCACCGAACCATCCGAAAGACGCAATCGCGCCGAGCCCTGGACCTGCATCACGAAGCGGTCGACCTCGTCGGCAAGCCAGGCCACGACCGGGAGGCCGGGAACCGCGCCCTGCTCGATCTCCCGGCGGCTGGGGTAAGGACCCAATGTTCCATCGGCGGCAAGGCGAGCCGCCTGAAGACCCGTTGGCAGTCCCGCCGCCGATTGACCCTGTCCGAGCGTGACCAGATCATCGGGCCGTCCGAACAGCGGCACCGGAAAAGCGTCCGTACGGACGGCGGATCCGGGGAACTCCGGCTCGAAGTAGCCAGTCAGGAAACCGGTCTGGCCATCAGGCCTGATGGTAAGAGGAACAAACCTGCTTTCGAAGAAGCGACGCGCCTGAAGCCTGTCCGGCGCGATCAGGGCGCGGGCAGCGGCGCACGCCCGCGCCAGCGCGGCGGGCGCCTCTAGGCCGTGCCGCACGACATCCGCCCTGTGGCAGCCGGCGACAAGAGCGCTCAGGGCAGCGGCGTGGTCATCCTCCTGCCAGCCGGCCAGCGCATCGAATGAACCGCGCTCAAGCCTGGCTCCCACCACGGCTGGGGGCACAGGTTCGGCAGAATGGGATGTGCCGGTGGTCACGCTCATGACAACCGCCAGCAGCCAGCCCTTGATCAATCGTCGGAGCCGGTAGCGACCAGAAGCCAGTTCGGATCACGCGAGCCAAGCTGACGGGAAAAGGTCCAGGTCTCGGTCACGTCAACCACGCTGTCGGGACTGCCGTCGATTGTCGCCCCGGCCTTGTTCTTCAAGGCCTTGATCAGCTTGGGCGAGAACTGAACGGTAATCATGCCGGTCTTGCCCCTGACCTCGGCGGCCACAATCTCCGCCCCGTCCATCGAGACAAAGGTCGTCTCAACGACATCACCGCGCTTCTCGCGTTCGCTGATCGCCTGATCGAAATCGTCATAGACCTCTTTCGACAGCAAGCCTTTCAGGGTCTTGCGGTCGCCGTTGGCAAAGCTCATCACGATCATCTCATAGGCTGCTTTCGAGCCGTCGAGAAAGCCGCGCCCATCGAAGCCGCGTTCCTCGCGCTCGATCGCGTCGAGGCCGTTCGCCACAGGCGTTCCCGGAAGCGCCAAGCCGGTCCAACGGAAGGGCTGCTCCGGGGCTGCATCATTGGCGGCGACACCGGGAAGGCGAATGACATTGCTGTCCGGAGCCGGTGCCTGGGGCGGCGGCTTGCGCCCGAACACGTCCCCCGGCGGCTGTTCGTGGCCCGTCTTCTGACCCAGAACCGAGCGCAGCTTCCACGCCACGAACACAGCCAGGGCCAGAAAAACGAGGGTGAAGATGTCAAACGAGCCTTGCATCGCTGTCCTTGTCCCGGCGATCCGGCGCAGACATCTCGCGCGCCTGCCGAACCGCTTCTGAAATCGCAAGACGTTGTCGTACCATCCAGCCCGGCTGCCCACAAGCCGATGCGCAGCGTCATCGTGCCCGCGATAGCCTTTGTCAAACTGTCCTGTGTGCGGCCCGGGGTTGCGCTTCGCGCTGCGTGGGCAATCCCTTCCTTGTCGCAGCGTCCGGATCGTGCTAGCCGCCCTGCCAGTCGGGTTGACCCCAGCGTGCCGCTGAAGACCGATCCGGACCCAGATCAACCCGAAGAATGGCGAACCAGACCATGGCCACTGACGCAACCAACGGCGCCGCACCGGAGAACAGCGGGCCTTCGCTTACCGCCCTTGTTCAGTATGTGAAGGACATGTCCTTCGAGAATCCGAACGCTCCGCGCGTGTTCGGCAATGCCCAGCAGAACCCGCAGATCCAGCTCCAGGTCAATGTCGGCGCGACGCAACTGAGCGAAACCGATGTGGAATCCGTCCTGATGCTCGAGGGCAAGGCCGAGATCGGCGCCGACAAGCTGTTCGTGTTCGAGCTGTCCTACGCGGGCGTGTTCCGCATCGTCGGCGTTCCGGCGGAGCACATGTCGGCTGTCGTGATGATCGAATGCCCGCGCCTGCTTTTCCCCTTCGCCCGCCAGATCGTGGCGGACGCCGTACGCAATGGCGGTTTTCCGCCGCTCTACATCGACCCGGTCGATTTCCAGGCCCTGTTCCAGCAGCGCATAGCCGAGGTGCAGGGGCAGCAGCCCGCTGCGTCCTGAGGCACGGCCGCCATCACTCGGCGGCCTTGTCCTGTTGGCCCAGATAGCCAGTCCACAGCGCGCAGGCGCCAGTTGTTGCCGCAGCGCTCCGGGTGAGTGCTGCGACAAGAGCCGCATGTGCTTCCTGCTCCGCCGGCGTGACCCGGGGCGTGCGGACATGGGTCCGTCGAAAGGCGCTCATGGCGCGGTTCGCGGTCGGACCGACCTTGGAGTCGACGGGCGCTGGCGCGGCAAGGCCCAGATTGGTCTGTCGCCCCCCTAGAAGTTCGATGTAGACGTCCGACAGGATCTCGGCGTCGAGCAGAGCTCCGTGCTTCACGCGGCGGGTGGTATCGATGCCGTAGCGCGCGCACAGGGCGTCGAGGCTGTTGGAAGCCCCGGGATGCTTGCGCCGGGCCATGAGCAGCGTGTCGACGACATGCTGGGGTTCGAGCCTCGGCTTGCCGACGCGCGTCAGCTCCATGTCGAGAAAGCCGACATCGAAGGGCGCATTGTGGATCACCAGACGGGCTTCGGCGATGAAATCGGTGAAAGCATCGGCGACATCGGCAAACCGGGGCTTGTCCGCCAGAAAGGCGTCCGAGAGCCCGTGGACAGCGAACGCGCCGTCCGACACTGGCCGGCCCGGATTGAGATAGGCATGGAAGCTTCGCCCGGTCGGGCAATGATTGACCAGTTCCACGCAACCGATCTCGATAATGCGGTCGCCGTTGCGGGCATCGACGCCGGTGGTTTCGGTGTCCAGCACCACTTCCCGATTCATTGTGCCGGCTCGCCCTGTGAGGATCGCGAATCACGTGTGAGGGTAGCCACGATCCTGGCGACTTGGGCACGGGCGCTGTCGAAGCCTCGGCCGGTGTCCACAATGAAATCGGCCCTGCGGCGTTTCTCCGCATCCGGGATCTGGCGGGCGAGGATGGCGGCGAGACGATCCTCGGTCATGCCCGGACGGGCGAGGACCCGCGCACGCTGCACGTCCGGTGGAGCTGTGACGACGACGATCTTGTCGCAGCGAGCGGCGGCGCCGCTCTCAAACAGCAGGGGGATGTCGAGCACGACGAGCGCAGCGCCACTCGCCCTTGCAGCGTCGAGGAACGTCGCTTCAGCTTCCCGCACCAGCGGATGGATCAGCGTTTCAAGCTGCGCCAGCCGTTCGGGCCGGCCCAGGACTTCGCGGGCGAGAGCTTCACGGTCGACCTGCTGACCGGTGACGGTGGCGGGAAAGAGCGCCCTCACCGCGTCAGCCGCCGGCCCTGCATAGAGCCGATGCACCGCAGCATCTGCATCATGGACGGGGCAGCCAAGATCCCTGAACATGGCCGCTGTCGTGGACTTGCCCATGCCGATGGAGCCGGTCAATCCCAGAACGATGGTCATGAGCCCGTGGTCCCGGTGATGTCGGCGGCAACCATGGCCCACAGCTCCGGGGTCACCTGCGGCGTCGTGCCGAACCAGAAACCGAAGGCTATGGCAGCCTGATGGAGCAGCATGCCGAGACCATCGACCGTCCGGGCACCGCGGCGGCGCGCCTGGCGCAAGAGGTCTGTCTCGAGCGGGACATAAACGATGTCGTAGACGATCGTGCCGTCCAGGCTGTCGGGCCACGCGAGCGCCAGGGCTGGCTGTCCGACCATGCCAAGCGAGGTCGTGTTGATGACCAGCTGGCAAGAGGACAGAGTGGACGACGCGACTGGCCAGGGCGCGGGGCAGAGCTGACGGCCAGCCGTCAAGCCACCGAAGGAGTCGATCAGCGCCTGCGCCCGCGCGCCAGACCGGTTTGCGATCAGGATGCGGGGAATTCGGCGTTGCAGCAATCCATAAACGACAGCACGCGCGGCCCCGCCTGCACCCAGGACAAGGGCCTGATCGACCGACCGTTGCCAGTCGGGGCAGGTCTCGTCGAGATGCGCAAGGAAACCGGGCACATCCGTGTTGGCACCGGTCAGTTTGCCCTGATGCACAAAGACCGTGTTCACAGCCCCCATGGCTGCGGCGTCGTCGGTGAGCGTGTCAAGGGCCGGCAGGGCTGCCTCCTTCAACGGCTTGGTGAGATTGCCGCCGAGCAGTTCTCCGCTGCGCACACGGGCCAGCAATGTCGGCAAAACGTCGGTTTGCGCCTCGATCCGCTGATAGGTGGCGTCAAGTCCACGCTCCGCGATCCAGTGGCCGTGGATCATCGGGGATCGGGACTGGGCGATCGGCGAGCCTGCGACGAAGCATGTGCGGGTCAAGCGGGTCACTCCGCCACAGCGCCAAGGTCGCGCAGCATTGGCAGCACAGCCAGAAGCGGCAGGCCGAGGACCGTGAAGTGATCCCCAACGACTGCGCTGAACAGGTGGCTGCCGAGACGCTCGAGGTGATAGCCGCCAACCGTGGCGGTCGTTTCTGTCGCGGCTGCAGCGAAATAACGCTCAAGGAACTCATCCGAGAGGGCGCGCATTGTCATTTGCGCCGTGGCGCTGCCCGAGCCCAGGATCAGGCCGCCCCGGGCCAGTGCAAAGGCCGAGGTGAGCTGGTGGGTGCGACCCGACAAGGCCTTCAGCTGGCGGGTCGCCTCCGCACGGTCGGCGGGCTTGTGGAAGGCGTGGCCGTCCATCGTCAATGTCTGGTCGGCGCCGAGCACGAGCCGGTCGTGATGCAGCGTGCTGACCTGAAGCGCCTTGGCGCGCGCGAGTTTCTCCGCGACGGTTTCCGGCCGTGCGCCGGTGTCAAGATGTGCCTGTTCGGTGGCACGTTCATCGAGGTGTGCCGGCTCGACATCAACTGGCAACCCGGCTGCGCGCAGGATGCCGCACCGCGTCACGCTGGCGGATGCCAGCAACAAGGGTTGATCAAGCCGCCACAGCGAGGCGGGCTTTTCTGGCGGGTGAGACAGCGCACGCATGGCTGACGTTACATCGCAATGAATTTGAGGCGATGATCGCGCAGATGCTCGAGGATCGCTGCGGCGGTCTCCTCGATTGAACGGCGGGTCACATCGATGACGGGCCAGCCTCGGCGCGCGAACAGTTTGCGGGATGTGGCGATCTCTGCGGCGACCGCGTCGTGGTCAACATAGGCCGTTTCGTCATCGGCCTTGAGCGAGAGCAGCCTGTTCTGGCGGATCTGCACGATGCGCTCGGGCGCGGCGACAAGCCCGACGATCAGCGGCTTGCGCAGGGTTTCGAGCTGGGACGGGGGCGGCACGCCGGGCACGAGCGGAATGTTAGCGGTCTTGACCCCACGATTGGCCAGATAAATGCTGGTCGGCGTCTTTGAGGTGCGGCTCACGCCGAGCAGCACGATGTCGGCGCTTTCAAGGTCATCCGTCAGTTGGCCGTCATCATGCAGCATGGTGTAGTTCATGGCGTCGATACGCTTGAAATACTCGGCGTTGAGCATGTGCTGTGCACCTGGGCGGGCCGATGATGCGGCGCCGAGGTAGGACTGGAAAAGCGACAGGATCGGATTGAGAATCGACATGGTCGGCGAGCCTATCCGCGTGCAGAAGTCTTCCAAAGTTTTGGCCAGGTCGCGATCAACAAGGGTGTACAGGACAATGCCGGGAGCCGTCTCGATCTCATTCAACACCCGGTCCAGCTGGGTGCGCGACCGCACCAGGGGATAGACATGCTCGATCGCGGACACGCCATCATACTGCGCGGCTGCCGCGCGGCTGATGGCGATGAGGGTTTCTCCCGTCGCATCCGAGACAAGGTGCAGGTGGAAAAAGCTACGCATGTGGTGTCCAGCAGGATGGCTCGCTCTGGGCATAACGCCGGGGACGTATGGGGACAAGTGGACGCGCGGACGCGTCTGCTGGGCTGGGTCGGCTGCAGGCCGGATCGTTGCGCAGCGACACAGGGGCTGTGGATGAATCGATGTGGAGACGGCGGGGTCGGCCCAAGGGAGCGGGTGGCGCGCTCATGCCGGGAAAATTATCATGGTTAACAAACGGTTAAGGGCAGGATGCCGAGAAGGATGATGCCAGCGATCATCGGATGGCCGAGCCGATCCTGTGGATGGGACGTTGATGATTTTGCGGCACTGGTTGCGGTGCCCAAACAGAAAAAACAGAAGACCAAATTCATTCCTGTCTATTATAGAGGGCTATCGGGGGACAATGATGACAACAACACTGATGCGCCTCTTCGCAGGGGAGACACTTGCAACGCCACCCATCTGGCTGATGCGACAGGCGGGGCGGTACCTGCCGGAATACCGCGAGACGAGGGCAAGGGCCGGCTCGTTCCTCGATTTGTGTTTCAACACCGAGCTGGCGACGGAGGTTACGCTGCAGCCGATCCGCCGCTTTGGCTTCGACGCCTCGATTCTGTTCTCGGACATCCTGGTCGTCCCCCATGCCATGGGCCAGAAGGTGTGGTTCGAGGAAGGGGAAGGGCCGCGGCTGGAACAGATCGAGACAGCGGAGGCCTTGCGGCAAAGGCCGCTGCGGTTTGATCTTGAGCGCCTGACCGCGGTCATTCGGACTGTTGAGCGGTTACGGCGTGAGCTCCCGTCCGAGACGACACTGATCGGTTTCTGCGGCGCCCCATGGACGGTTGCCAGCTATATGATCGCGGGCAAGGGCACCCCTGATCAGGCCCCGGCCCGGCTTGTGGCGTATCGCGATCCGGAGTTCCTGGGGGTTATCATCGATCAGCTGGTGGAGGCCTCGATCGTGTATCTGAAGGCCCAGCTGGCCGCCGGGGCCGAAGTTGTCCAGGTTTTCGAGAGCTTCGCGAGTGCGTTGACCCCCAGGGGGATCGAGCGTTGGTCGATCGAGCCGATACGGCGGATCGTCGTGGGGGTCAAGGAGGCGTATCCGGGCGCGAAAGTGATTGTGTTCGCGCGCGGGGCGGCGGGTGTTCTGGGCCAGTATGCGAAGGTGACCGGCGCGGATGGTTTTGGAATTGATTGGGGCGCTGACCTTGGTCACGCGGTCAAGCAATTGCCACAGACGATTGTCTCGCAGGGAAATCTTGATCCGCTGGCGCTGGTGGCCGGCGGAGATGCGCTCGAGAAAGGCGTGCAGGAGATGTTGATGGTGGCCCGTGGGCGTCGCCACATTCTCAATCTGGGGCATGGGATTGTGCCGCAGACGCCGATAGCGCATGTGGAACGGATGATGTCGCTGGTGCGGGATGGGGCAGCGTGAGCGCCGATGTATGAGTGGATCAAGGCGCTGCATGTTGTTGCCATCATATCGTGGATGGCGGCTCTGCTGTACCTGCCGCGGCTGATGATCTATCACTGCGCAGCCGAGCTTGGATCAGTCCAGTCCGAGACGTTCAAGGTGATGGAGCGGCGGTTGTTGAAGGCGATCATGACGCCTGCGATGATCGTGGGATGGGCGAGCGGGCTGTATCTGGCCTGGCGTGGCAACTGGCTCGGGGCTGGGTGGTTTCAGGTAAAGCTTATGGCGTTGATAGCGCTCTCGGCCGCCCATGGATTCCTGGCTGGGCAGGTCCGTGTCTTTGCCGAGGACAGAAACCAGCGTTCGGCACGGTTTTTCAGGATCGTGAACGAAGTGCCGACCCTTCTGATGCTGCTCATTGTGGCGATGGTTATCGTGAAGCCGGCGTGACGCCGTTTCATGGCCGTTGATGGGGCTTGAGAGTTCGCACGAAACGGGCTAGAACGATGCGCTTTCTCTCCTTGCAGATCGAATGAGGTTCGGCGGCACCGTGGTGTCATCGATGTCGATCCTTCCCTTTCTTGTCTGCCGTTCGGCCCGGCTTTCCGCGCTCATGCTCGGGTCCCGCCTGCCGATAGCACAACCATGACCGATGCCCTCATGCGCGAAATCAAACTTCAGGACCTGAAGTCCAAGTCTCCGACTGAACTGATGACCTTTGCCGAGGAGGTGGAGGTCGAGAATGCGGGAACCTTGCGCAAACAGGAGCTGATGTTCGCGATCCTGAAGCAGCTTGCGGCGCGGGAGGTGGAGATCATCGGTGAAGGCGTGGTCGAGGTCCTGCAGGATGGTTTCGGCTTCCTGCGCTCCCCGGATTCAAATTATCTGGCCGGGCCTGACGACATCTACGTTTCGCCGACGCAGATCCGCAAGTTTGGTCTGCGCACCGGTGATACGGTGGAGGGGCCCATTCGCGGCCCCAAGGATGCCGAACGATATTTTGCGCTGCTGAAGGTCAACCTGATCAATTTCGAGGATCCGGAGAAAACCAAGCACAAGGTCAATTTCGACAACCTGACGCCGCTGTATCCTGAGTCCCGCTTGAAGATGGAAGTGACCGACCCGACCCGGAAGGATTTCTCGGCGCGGGTGATCGACATTGTCTCCCCCATCGGCAAGGGCCAGCGTGCCTTGATCGTGGCGCCTCCGCGGACGGGGAAGACAGTGCTGCTGCAGAATATCGCGCAGTCGATCACGTCGAATCATCCGGAGTGCTATCTGATCGTCCTGCTGATCGACGAACGTCCGGAAGAAGTGACGGACATGCAGCGGTCCGTGAAGGGCGAGGTTGTGTCGTCGACGTTCGACGAGCCTGCCTCCCGACACGTTCAGGTTGCGGAAATGGTCATCGAGAAGGCAAAGCGCCTCGTCGAACACAACCGTGATGTGGTGATCCTGCTGGACTCGATCACGCGCCTGGGTCGTGCCTACAACACGGTCGTCCCATCATCGGGCAAGGTGTTGACGGGCGGCGTCGATGCCAACGCGCTGCAGCGGCCGAAACGCTTTTTCGGAGCGGCACGAAACATCGAGGAGGGGGGTTCGCTGACCATCATCGCGACGGCCCTGATCGACACCGGGAGCCGCATGGACGAGGTGATCTTCGAGGAATTCAAGGGCACGGGCAACTCCGAGATCGTGCTTGATCGCAAGGTGGCAGACAAGCGTGTGTTCCCGGCCATCGATATCCTCAAGTCGGGTACGCGCAAAGAAGAGCTCATCACACCGCGCGACCAGTTGCAGAAAACCTATGTCCTGCGGCGCATTCTGAATCCGATGGGTCCTCAGGACGCGATCGAGTTTCTGATCGACAAGCTGCGGCAGACCAAGCAGAACAGTGAGTTTTTTGAGTCGATGAATACCTGATCAGACGCGTCCGATTCGGATCCGTACCGATCAGGCAGGGATGGGCGTCGTGTCGAACCAGACCATCGTTGCGCTGTCATCGGGCGCTAACAGGGCTGCCATTGCCGTCGTTCGGGTTTCAGGGAGGCTTGCGCGCTTCGCTGCTGAGGCAATCCTGGACAAACCCCTTGTCCATCGGAGAGCGCAGCGCGCGATCCTGCGGAACCCGGCGACTGGTGCGCGGATCGATGATTGTATTGCCATACTCTTTGCGGGGCCGCACAGTGCCACTGGCGAGGATGTCCTGGAACTTCACGTTCACGGGAGCGCTGCCGTCATTGCTGCTGTTTTGGCGCTGTTGCCGGCGCTCTCCGACGAGATCCGCCTCGCCGAACCGGGTGAATTCAGCCGGCGGTCGCTGTACAACGGCAAGCTTGATCTGCTGCAGGTCGAAGCCCTTGGGGAGCTGCTGGCGGCAGAGACGGATGCCCAGTTGCAGCAGGCCCAGCGGCAGCTCAGCGGAGAGCTGGGGGCTGTCGCGCGTCGGTGGGCCGACGAGCTCGTTCAGGCACGATCGTGGATTGAAGCAGAGCTGGATTTCTCTGATGAAGGTGATGTCGACTCGGGCGCGTTCGGGCGGGCGCGGCGGGCCACACTCGCGTTGCGCGGGGAGGTTGGCGCCGTCCTTTCGGGCGAGGCTCATGGGCGGCGGATCCGCGAGGGGTTCAGCGTGGTGATCACGGGTCGGCCCAATGCGGGGAAGTCTTCACTGTTGAACGCCCTGACCAGACGTGATGTGGCCATTGTCTCCGAAAGGCCAGGAACGACGCGGGATGTTATCGAGACATCGGTCGCGCTGGCCGGTTGGCCGGTGGTCTATGTGGATTCGGCCGGCATCCAGGAGAGTACCGATCCGATCGAGCAGGAAGGAATTCGCCGTGCCTTGAGCCGCGCGCGGCAGGCCGATGTGGTTGTCTCGGTTTTCAGTCACGACGCGCCGGAGCTCGACGCGGCCGACACCGGAAGCCTTGGTACGGTGCGTGTGTACAGCAAGGCGGATCTTGGCGGTCAGCCGCCGCCGGGCGCGCTGATGGTGTCGAGTCGGACCGGACAGGGGCTTGAGGGTCTCGAGCTCGAAATCATCAAAAGGCTCAGTGCGTCGGGTCCAGCCGAAGCCTCGCTGGTATCGCGGGAGAGACACCGGCGCTGCCTCGTCGAGATGCGTGATTGCCTGGACCGCTCGCTGGCGGCTGGGCTTCCCGAGTTGGCTGCGGAGGATCTCCGCGGGGCGAGCAGCGCGCTGTCGCGCCTGGTGGGCCAAACCGATCTCGACACGGTCCTTGACCGCTTGTTCGAAGGGTTCTGTATCGGTAAGTAGCATTTCCGTGGCGTTGCGCCGGACATGATGTTTCACGTGAAACATCATCGGGTGCAGCGGTGCCGCGTCGGACTGAAATCAGGAGGCGGGCCCATGGCCGGGTATGATGTTGTTGTGGTTGGCGGCGGCCATGCAGGGGTTGAGGCTGCAGCGGCAGCTGCACGCATGGGTGCGTCGACATTGCTGGTCACCCACAGCATCTCGACGATCGGCGTCATGTCCTGCAACCCGGCTATTGGCGGGCTTGGCAAAGGCCATCTTGTCCGGGAGGTCGATGCGCTCGACGGCCTGATGGGGCGGGCTGCCGACGCCGCAGGTATCCAGTTTCGGCTTCTTAACCGACGCAAGGGACCTGCAGTGCGTGGGCCAAGAGCCCAGGCAGACCGCGAACGGTATCGGGAGGCGATCCAGGGGCTGTTGCGAAGCCAGACCAATCTGTCGATTCTTGAAGGAGACGTGGTCAGCTTCGAGCAAGTGGGACGCCGGGTGTCAGGGGTTCAACTGGGCGACGGACAGCGATTCGGATGCGGAACACTTGTCATCACCACGGGAACCTTTCTGCGGGGTGTGATCCATCTTGGATTGCGGCAGATTCCCGCGGGACGCATGGGTGATGAGCGCTCCGTCGGTCTATCATCCCAGTTCGAGCAGCTTGGTCTGCCGTTGGGACGGCTCAAGACTGGCACACCTCCACGCTTGTCCAGCAAGACGATCAAGTGGAGCCTGTTGGAGATGCAGGAAGGGGATACCGACCCAGAGCCCTTCTCCCTGATGACGGACCAACTGCCCTTGCGCCAGATCGCCTGCGGAATCACCCGGACCACAAAGGCGACACACGATCTGATCCGCGCGAACCTGCATGCCTCACCGATGTATGCGGGTGTGATCGAAGGCCGTGGGCCGCGATACTGTCCGTCGATCGAGGACAAGATTGTCCGGTTTGGTGATCGGGATGGGCACCAGATCTTTCTGGAGCCCGAGGGTCTGGATGATGACACGGTCTACCCAAACGGGATCTCGACCTCTCTGCCGGAAGATGTTCAGCGGGATCTTGTCAAGACGATTCCGGGACTTGAGGACGTGTCGATCCTGAGGCCTGGCTACGCGATCGAGTATGACTATGTCGACCCGCGAGCCTTGAAGCCCACGCTCGAGTTGCGGGCTGTCGAAGGGTTGTTTCTGGCTGGTCAGATCAATGGGACAACGGGCTATGAAGAGGCTGCAGCCCAGGGTCTGGCGGCGGGTCTGAATGCGGCCCTGAAGGCGTCAGGCCGTGAAGGTCACGCCTTCGACCGGGCGACATCGTATATCGGCGTGATGGTCGATGATCTCGTCTCCCGGGGGGTAACAGAACCGTATCGCATGTTCACCTCGCGTTGCGAGTTCAGACTGTCGCTGCGGATTGACAATGCGGATGAACGTCTCAGTGCCACGGGGATACGCTACGGACTTCTGGGTGGCGGGCGTCAAAGGCGGGTGTGCGATCAAGCCGCGAAAATTCTGCGATTCGCCTCCGAACTGAAATCACTATCCGTCACGCCGACTGAAGGGCTGCGTCATGGCTTGGCGATGAAGCTTGATGGGGTCAGGCGGAGCGCGTTCGATCTGTTGTCCTACCCAGACGTTACGCTTGATCAGCTGACACGTCTGTGGCCACAGCTTGCCGATGTGGAACCCCGCATTGCAGACCGTGTCGTTTCCGATGCCGTCTATGCTGTCTATATGGACAGGCAGCAGGCCGATGTCGATATCTTCCGGCGCGATGCCGCCATCGCTCTTCCTGAAGAGATGGACTTTGCCAACATTCCGGGATTATCGAACGAGGTGAAGGTCAAACTCGGCGAGCGTCGGCCGCCGACGCTCGGACACGCGGCACGGATGGAAGGCGTGACACCGGCAGCCTTGACCATCCTCGCCATTCAGGCGCGCAAACATCGGGCAAACCTCCTGGAACCGGTACACGGCATCCATGACCAGCTTGTCGGATGATGGTGAAGGTCGGGCCGTCGTGGCGGCGTCTGCTCATGTTTCACGTGAAACATTGGCTAAACTGGACGTCCTGGCGCATGAACTAGCGCGTTGGCAGGCCATCAAGAATCTTGTCGGTCCCTCGACGCTGAGCCAGGTCTGGACACGTCACATCGCCGATTCGCTCCAGCTTCTCGATCATGGACAGCAGCCGGGCCCGTGGCTTGACCTCGGCTCCGGGGGTGGCTTTCCCGGGCTGGTGGTCGCGATCGTGCGAACTGAAAAGCGCGCTGGTCCCACGCACCTTGTCGAGAGCAACGGACGAAAGTGTGCGTTCCTCCGGCATATCTGTCGGTTGCTACACCTCGATGCCGTCGTCCATGAGGGTCGAATCGAGCAGATTCTGCCGAAACTCGATCCGACCTTCTCGGTCGTGAGTGCGCGTGCGCTTGCTCCGCTGACCGAGCTGTTGGGATGGTCTAACGATCTGTTGAGAAGGGGTGCCGTGGGTATCTTTCCAAAGGGACAAGATGTAGAGAAGGAATTGCATGAAGCCGCAACATCTTGGGTGTTCTGCGCTGATGTGCGACAAAGCCTGACGGACCGGGACGCACGGATCGTTCTGGTCAGGATGAGCCAGCCAAAGGTGCAGACCGATGCCACTTGAGCAAGACATTCTTCTCACGGTTCCCCCTCGCTGTGGCGCCAGCCGTGTCCTGGCGCTGGCGAACCAGAAGGGCGGCGTTGGCAAGACAACGACAGCAATCAATCTTGGGACGGCGCTTGCAGCCATCGGCGAACGCGTCCTGATCATTGACCTTGATCCGCAGGGCAATGCGTCGACCGGTCTCGGCCTTGACCGCAAGAGCCGCAGGTCCTCGACCTATGATGTAATGAGCGCGGAGCGCTCTCTGGCCGATGTCGTGCATGACACCGCCGTACCGAACCTGTTCATTGCACCATCCACACTCGATCTGCTCGGCGTCGAACTTGAGATTGCCGCCCACCGGGATCGGGTCACACGGCTTCGCGATGCGATCGCCAAGTTGCCGACCGGGGACGATCGATTCGGTTACGTGCTGATTGATTGTCCCCCGTCGTTGAATTTGCTGACGATCAATGCCTTGACGGCCTCCGATGCGGTCCTTGTGCCGCTGCAGTGCGAGTTCTTTGCGCTGGAGGGACTCAGTCAGCTGATTGCCACCGTCGAACAGGTGCGGACGACGCTGAATCCGAGGCTGACGATCCAGGGCGTGGTGTTGACCATGTACGATCCGCGCAACAACCTGTCCGGCCAAGTGATGGCAGATGTCCGTCAGTTCATGGGGGACAAGGTCTACGATACGGTGATTCCCCGCAATGTTCGGGTGTCCGAGGCGCCGTCCTATGGAAAGCCCGCTTTGCTCTATGACCTGAAATGCGCGGGCTCGCAGGCCTATCTGAAACTTGCCTCGGAGGTCATCCAGCGGGAGCATCGTCTCCGGGCGAATTGACGATGGCGTGGATGCGTGACCAGGAGAACCATAATGGCAGATGAACCGGGACGGTCGCGTCTGGGGCGCGGTCTGGCGGCCCTGATCGGTGATGTGGGCGATGAAATCGGCGCTGTGGAGCGGGGACGGGGCCAGCGGCTTGCGCCGATCGAGTTCCTGCGGCCGAACCCGCGCAACCCGCGCAAGACCTTCGATGACAACGAGCTTGATGATCTCGCCCAATCGATCCGGGAGCGTGGCATCATTCAACCGATCCTTGTCCGATCCGTCCCGGGTCTGGTGGATGTGTTCGAGATCATTGCGGGAGAGCGCCGCTGGCGCGCTGCGCAGCGCGCGGGCCTGCATGAAGCCCCGATCATCCTTGTCGAAGCCAGCGACAAGGACGCCCTTGAGATCGCGATTGTCGAGAACGTCCAGCGATCGGACCTGAATGCGCTCGATGAGGCGCAGGGCTACGAGCAGTTGATGAACGAGTTCGGCTACACGCAACTTGACCTGTCGAAGGCGATCGGCAAGAGCCGCAGCCATGTCGCCAACACCTTGCGGCTGATGAAGCTGCCCGACAGCGTCCGCAAGCAGCTCGCCGAGGGTCAGTTGTCGCCCGGCCATGCCCGTGCGCTGCTCGCGCTGTCCGATCCGGAGGCCGTGGCGCGCAGGATCGTCTCGGAAGGCCTGACGGTGCGGGATGTCGAGCGCCTCGCGCAGGAGCCGGCCAGGACTGTTGAGACAGCTGGCAGGGCGAGTGCTGCAAAGGACCCCGATACACGCGCGCTCGAGCAGGCGCTGGAAGATGTGCTCGGTCTCAAGGTGGACATCGCCCACAAGGCTCATGGCGGCGGGCAGCTCATGATCCGCTATAGGACACTTGATCAACTCGAGGGTGTCTGTCGCAGGCTGAAGAGCTGACCCATCACTCCCGGGCGGCGGTTCTGGTGAGGTTCCACAGGGCGCGCGCCGCCAGTTCTTCCGCCAGCGCCGGGTGCCGACGGGCCTGCGCCATGGCGCTGTGCACCGTTGCCAGAGCCCCGACCAGGCTCTGGACCGTCCATCGTGCAAGCGCGCTTTCGATTGCGGGCTTTCGTGTGAATGACATCCCGCGCATCCCGGCCACCACTTCGGCCAGGGGTCTGTGATCCTGTTCCAGGCTCCGCCGCGCGGCCAGAAGAGCCAGCCCGTGCCGGACGACAAAACCCAGAAGCACCACGGGGTCCTCGCCTGCCAGTGTCAGGCGTCTGAATGAGCGGTCCATGCGCTCCATCGACCCGGTGAACAATTGGTCGACCACATCGTCGACATCGCGCGCCGCTGCATCACCGACGACCATGTCAACATCCGCCACCTCGATCCGCGTCTTGCCCATGCAGTAAGCGGCAAGTTTCTCGATCTCGCGGCGCGACAATTGCCGATCGGCGCCAAGACGAGACAGAAGCAGTGTTCGCGCCTCATGATCGATATCGATCCTGTTATCTTTCAATATTGGATCAATCAGTGCATCGAGTGTGCGTCCTGTATCGGCGTAGCATGGCACCGCAAGCCCGGATTTCGCCCGTTCCACCATAAGCCGAAGAGCGTGGTTGCGGGCCAGATCGCCGCCTTCGAGGACAATCAGCGCATCAAGGGGCGGCGTTGCCAGCACGGGCTCGACCGCAGCGACGAGCGAACGCGAGGTGGTTGAAACCCGGATGGCGCGCTGGCCGCCGAACAGGCCGATCGTGTTGGCTTCATCCACCAATCTCATCGGATCAGCAGCGATGTCGGCTCCGTCAAGCCGGACAAGTTGAAAGGGATCCGAACCCCCTGCGATATGCTGATGTGCCAACGCCTCGGCCCGCTCGCTGACAAGGCCGTGATCCGGACCGTAGATCAGGACCACGCGGATATCCTTGCCGAGCGAGCGGAGCGCGCGGTCGGCCTCGTGAGCCTTGACGGCCACCATTGCGGATCAGGACGGTTCCGCCGCGAGGCGCGTTGCGAGTTGCAGGTGAATCTGCTCGGCCAGATGACGGGCAACACGCTGCTGCGCATCGCGCGCCGCGCGCAGGTTGGAGAAACGCTGCGGAGTCCGCTCGTAGGTCGCGAAGCCTGTGACGCTGCCATTAAGGATCACGCGGGACTGGTCTGCCGTGAGCAGCCGATAGTTGGCGGTGGCCTGCACGCTGGCGGCATCCGCGCGCTGGAAGGCGCTGTTGACCACGGTGGTTGCGACGCTCTCGTTGGTGGCAATCAGCAGCTTGTAGCGCTTGGGCGTCTGCGCATTGCGGCCTTCCAGAAGATAGACCAACTCGTTGCGCATGGTGTGCCCGAGGCTGTCCGGAATCATCGGGACATCGATCGCGGCCAGCGTGGACCGGATGCTTGCCCCCTGCGTCGACATGGTCGTGTCGCTGTAGAGGGGCCGGATGCATCCCGACAGGGTCAGCGCGGCGGCCATGGCCGCAACCATGCGGCGGGACATCCGCCGACCGGCGATGGCTTCATCCGACGACATTGACGATCCTCCGTGGAACCACGATGACTTTCTTGACCGGCCGGCCCTCCATAGCCCGAATCACGCTGGCAAGCGAGCGGACAGTGGCCTCAATCGAGGCGGGGTCGGCATCGGCCGGAACCAGGACCTCGTCGCGTTTGCGTCCGTTGACCTGCACGGGCAACAGGATGGAGTCATCGACCAGGAGCGCCGGATCGGCAATGGGCCAGGGAGCCTCGGCCACGAACCCCTCGCAACCAAGAGCGAGCCAGCACTCCTCACCGAGGTGAGGCATCATCGGCGATACCATCTGGACCAGGAATCCGGCTGCTTCGCGCAAGGCGAAGGCCATATCGGCGTCCGGGCTATCGGTCGTCATCTGGTCGATCGCCTTCGAGATCTGGTTGGTGAGGCTGTAGATATGCGCCACACAGCGGTTGAAGGCGAGTTTCTCGAGATCCGTTTCAATGGCATGCAGCGCCTTGTGCACGGCACGGCGAACGGCGGTGGCCTCCGTGCCAAAGACATCGGGCCTTGCACGGGCCGGACCCGCCAAGGCCCGGATGTCGTTCGTGAGCCGCCAGAGGCGGTGGACGAAGCGTGCCGCGCCCTGCACGCCTTCTTCCGACCAGATGACGTCGCGGTCCGGCGGGGAATCCGACAGCACGAACCAGCGCGCCGTGTCGGCCCCGTAGGAGGCGATGATCTCATCGGGGTCAACGACGTTCTTCTTCGACTTCGACATCTTCTCGATCGGGCCGATCTCAATCTCGGCTCCGGTTTCGAGATGGACGGCGCGGCGCCTGGTCCCGTCGCTGTCGATCCGGACATCGGCAGGCAGGACATACACGCCTGCGCCGTCGCGGTAGGTTTCGTGGACAACCATCCCTTGCGTGAACAGGCCCTCGAACGGCTCCTCGACCGTATTGAGGTGGCCCGTCAACTTCATCGCGCGCGTGAAGAAGCGGGAGTAAAGCAGGTGCAGGATCGCGTGCTCGACACCGCCAATGTATTGCCGGACGGGAAGCCAGCCATTGGGTCCGTCCACCGCCGACAGGGTTGTTGGTGCCTGTGCGTTGTCCGGATCGGTGAAGCGGGCAAAGTACCAGGACGAATCGCCGAAGGTGTCCATGGTGTCGGTTTCGCGTTGCGCCGGCTTGCCACAGGACGGACAGGCGCAATGCTTCCACGTCGGGTGATGATCGAGCGGATTGCCCGGCCTGTCGAAGCTGACATCATCGGGCAGCACCAACGGGAGGCTGGCCCGGTCGACAGGGACCGCGCCGCAATCGTCGCAATGAATGACTGGAATCGGGCAACCCCAGAAGCGCTGGCGGGAAATCAGCCAGTCGCGCAGGCGGAAATTCACCTTGCGCTGGCCAATCGGACGGCCATCGCGCTGCAATGCGTCCAGCCGCTCTGCCACCGCATCGAACGCGTGCGCCGTGGTCATGCCGTCCAGAAAGCGCGAGTTGATCATCACGCCGTCGTCGACATAAGGTCCGTCCTCGACCGAGAATGTGCGGGCATCGCCGCCTGCCGGCATGACGACCGGGATGATCGGCAGGCCGTATTTGCGGGCAAAGTCGAAGTCGCGCTGGTCGCCGGAGGGGCAACCAAAAATAGCGCCGGTGCCATACTCCATCAGGATGAAGTTCGCCACGTAGACTGGCAGCGACCATGCCGGATCGAGCGGATGAATCGCCCTTATGCCGGTGTCGAACCCAAGCTTGTCCGCCGTCTCGATCTCGGCAGCCGATGTTCCCATACGGCGGCACATGTCGCAGAACTCCGCCAGACGGGCATCGGTTGCCGCTGCCGCCTTCGCCAGCGGGTGGTCCGGGGCGATCGCCATGAACGACGCCCCGAACAGCGTGTCGGGTCGCGTCGTGTAGATCTCGATCTCAGCAAAGCCTGGGGGCGCCGTTCCGGCCGCCAGGGCCCAGCGCAACTGCAGGCCCTGCGAGCGCCCGATCCAGTTGCGCTGCATGAGCTTGACCTTGTCAGGCCAGTGCTCGAGGCTATCAAGGCCATCCAGCAGTTCCTGAGCGTAGTGGGTGATCTTCAGGAACCACTGCGTCAAATCGCGCTGCTCGACCACGGCACCCGAGCGCCAGCCCTTGCCGTCGATGACCTGCTCATTGGCGAGCACCGTCATGTCGACCGGGTCCCAGTTTACCTTGGCCGATTTGCGCTCGACCAGCCCTGCTTGCCAGAAATCCAGGAACAGCGCCTGCTGGTGCCTGTAGTAGGAGGGATCGCACGTGGCGATCTCGCGCGACCAGTCCCATGACAGTCCCATGTTCAACAATTGGGCCTTCATCGTCGCGATGTTGGCATATGTCCATTCGCGTGGACTGACCCTGTTGTCCCGCGCAGCATTCTCGGCCGGAAGGCCGAACGCGTCCCATCCGATCGGATGAAGCACGTTGAAGCCCTTCGCCCGCTTGTAGCGCGCGACCACATCGCCGAGCGTGTAATTGCGGACATGGCCCATGTGGATGCGGCCCGACGGGTAGGGGAACATTTCGAGAACATAGTATTTCGGGCGCGGGTCGTCATTCTCGGTGCGGTACAGCGACCGCTCATCCCAGGCCTTGCGCCAGCGCGGTTCTACATCCTTGGGGTTGTAACGTTCAGGGCTCATGTCTGTCATTCTGTCGCTGCGGGGCAGCCATCCGGGGATCAAGAGGGCACGGTCTGCGGTCGCGCAAACGCGTGTTGCATGCACAGTGCCGAAGCGACTAGGACACGATCATGTTCCGGTGGTCAACGGCGTTGGGCCTGTTTGCCGGGCCAGACAGCAATTTGAGGGCATCATGGGAGTGATCGAGCGCTTCATCGCGGTGAGGGAGATGGTTGCCCGCGCCGCACGCGATGCGGACCGAGCCGCAGGCGATGTCGCACTTGTTGCCGTCTCCAAGCTGTTCGAGGCTGCCGCCATCCTTCCTGTGCTGGACGCAGGCCACCGGCGTTTTGGCGAGAACTATGTCCAGGAGGCGCGGGCCAAATGGCCCAGGCTGCGGGCCTCCCATGGCGACGTGGTGTTGCACATGATCGGGCCGCTGCAGTCGAACAAGGCGCGCGATGCGGTCGAGCTGTTTGATGTGATCGAGACCCTCGACCGCGAAAGCCTCGCCAGGGAGCTCGCCAAGGAGATCGCGCGGCAGGGACGCAGCCCCGCTCTGCTGGTGCAGGTCAACACGGGTGACGAGCCGCAAAAGGGCGGCGTCAGCCCGCGTGATGCCGACGCCTTTCTCGCCATGTGCCGCGAGCGGCATGGCCTCTCCATAACAGGGCTGATGTGCATTCCTCCCGCCGACCAGCCTCCCTCGCCGCATTTCGCCTTCCTGGGGCAGATCGCGCGCAGGCATGGTCTCAAGACCCTGTCGATGGGCATGAGCGCCGATTTTGCCGTGGCGATTGAGCTTGGCGCGACCCATGTCCGGATCGGCAGCGCCATTTTCGGGCAGCGCGCCTGACGTGGCGTGTCAGATCCTGATGACGGCGCACCTCGACAGGCGCGGCAGGACCTTGAAGAACACGTCGCGGGGCGTCGCGATGCAGCCGGCGGTGGGCGTCAGGCCATTGCGGGGCAGATGCCAGAAAATGGCGCTGCCGCGCCCGCGCCGGATGGGCCGGTCGTTCCAGCCAAGTTCGACAATGAAGTCGTAGAGATGGTCCTGGCGCCACAGACGCTCTTCCGCCTCGCCTAGGGGCCGGCTGATCAACCGGTTGTAGCGCCTGTCGCGCCTGTCGTCGCACCAGGCGTCGGAGCGCGTCAAAAGCCGGGCCTTGAGCAGGCTGCGCGGCCTCGGTCCCTTGTCCGGCCGCAGGAAAAGCCGGCGCAAGGGCAGTGCCGCGCGGGGCGTGCCGCCATCGCCCTCACGCTTGTCCACCACGATGCCGGATCGGCCGAGCGCGCAGGCAAAGCTGCTCTGGCCCGCCACCAGGAATCCGCGCGCGCGATCGCGCACGGAGGGCACGACGCGGAGCGTGAGAAGAAGCCGGCCGCGCGGCGAGCTTCCTGGCTGTCTGCAACGTGACCGAGGGCCGGCTTGCAATGGATTTCACCTTTCAGCACAAACACTCTATTGTACCGCCGATGGCGTTTCGCGCCATCCCAACCGGTTTTGCACCACATGTCCCAGGCCTACAAGCTTCTGCTCGTCGATGACGAAGACACGCTGCGTGAGACGCTCGTTGACCAGCTCAGCCAATATCAGGAGTTCGGCGCCCTGCAGGCAGCCGATGCCCAGACCGCGATCAAACTTGTCAAGACCGAGCGCATCGACCTTGTTGTCATGGATGTGGGACTGCCCGACATGGACGGTCGCGACGCCGTCAAGCAGATGCGCCGCGGCGGCTTCAAGAGCCCCATCATCATGCTGACGGCGCAGGGGTCCGATGCCGACACGGTCCTGGGGCTGGAGGCGGGCGCCAATGACTATGTCGTTAAGCCATTCCGTTTCGCCGTGCTGCTGGCACGCATCCGCGCGCATCTGCGACAGCATGAAGCGAGTGAAGACGCCGTGTTCCAGATCGGGCCCTACACGTTTCATCCCGGATCCAAGCTTCTGATTGCCGCCAAGGGCTCGAAGCTGAAGCTGACCGAGAAGGAAACCGCAATTCTGCGTTTCCTGTACCGGGCCGGCCGCAAACCGGTGCCGCGTGAGGTGCTCCTCCAGGAGGTGTGGGGCTACAACGCGGCGGTGACGACGCATACGCTCGAGACCCATATCTACCGGCTGCGCCAGAAGATCGAGCCCGATTCCAGCCGCGCAACCATCCTGCTGACCGATCCGGGCGGCTACAGGCTCGAACCGTGATCGCTGCCCCTTTGTCATCCATGGAAGGCCGCCATGGCGCTTGATGACGACATGGACCTGCTCGCGCGTCAACCGCTGCTCGGCCTGATGCCGCGTGAGGCGTTGCGCCTTTTGGCGTTCGCCGCAGAAACCCGTCTGCTGCGCGCGGGCGACATCCTGTTCCGCAAGGGCGAGGCTGCCGATTGCGGCTATATCATCATGTCCGGGGCGGTTGCGCTTGATCCGCGCGACGACGGTTCACCGGCCATGCAGGTGGCCACACCCGGCCATCTGCTTGGCGAAACCGCCCTGTTCGCCGAGGTCCGGCGTGCCGCCACGGCCATCGCGCGCGAAACAACGACCGCCTTGCGCATCAGCCGGCCGGTGATGGCCCGGGTTCTTGGCGAGTTTCCAGAAGCCGCAGTCCTCATGCACCAGACGCTGTCGCAACGGATGCAGCAGCTGTCAGGTCAATTGCACGCCGTGCGGCAACGCATTGTCGCCATCGACAGCTGATCTTTCGGTCAGAGCGCCAGCCTGACCGTCACGGGCACATGGTCTGACGGCCGCTCCCAGCCGCGCGCCTGCCTGTGGATGCTGGTCGTCTGCAGCTTCGGCCCGAGATGGGGCGAGAGCCAGACATGATCGAGCCTGCGGCCGCGGTCAGCCGCCTCCCAGTCCTGGGCCCGGTAGCTCCACCATGTGTAGACGCGTTCAGGCTCCGGCCGGTGCGTGCGGATGGCGTCGATCCAGCCGTGATCGGAACGGAGTTTTTCGAGCGCTTGCGTTTCGATCGGCGTATGGCTCACCACGCCAAGCAGTTGCTTGTGGCTCCAGACATCCGTCTCATAGGGTGCAATGTTGAGGTCGCCGACCAGAATGGCGGGACGCGATGTCGGGGTAGTGCTGCCGCACCAGCGGTCCATGTCGGCAAGAAACGCGAGTTTGTGCGCAAACTTGTCGTTCACGGCTGGATCGGGCTCGTCGCCGCCGGCCGGCACATAGAAATTGTGGATCGTGATGCCGGCGGCCTTGCGGGCATCCGGTGCAAGCGTGACCGACTGGTGTCGTGCATCCGACCGTCCGCACATCTGCATTGTGTCGCGCGCGGCGAAGGGCAAACGCGAGAGGATCGCCACGCCGTTGTAGCCCTTGTATCCGACGAAGGCCTGATGGAGATAGCCAAGGGCCTTGAAGTCGTTGGCGGGAAACCTGTCATCGGGCGTCTTGGTCTCCTGCAGGCACAGGATGTCCGGCCGTTCCGCCTCCAGGAAGTCCTTCACGATCAGAAAGCGCAGGCGCACCGAGTTGATGTTCCAGGTGGTGATGGCAAGGTTCATGATCAGCCGTCGGCCCCCGGGTGTGGACAGGATCAGGAAAACGACAGCGCCCAACCCCGGGGGGAGGTTGGGCGCTTGCGCACGGAACGCGCAGCCGCAAGGAGGTGAACTCCCGCGGCGGGGCTGACGCCCGGGCCGAGACGGGGGAGGTCGGACAGAGCGAACAGGGATCCCCACGCCGTGAGATGTGGCGCTGTCAAACCGATTCAAGCACCCGCTTTGTGTTTTGCGCGCCTGGATCAGCAAAGAATCCGCTTCGCGGCCGGGCGTGTCAATTGCGGGTGTCGAGCACCCGCTCGAGATTGATCCTGAACAGGGCCGGGTCGGGGCGCTGGGTCGTGTCGAGATTGGCGACCTGAACGGAGGTTTCATAGCCCTGAGGGTCCACGATCATCCATTGCTTCAGGACATTCGCCTTGCGATCGAACTGCAACGTGATGCGCGAGGTGCCGCCGAGGGTTGCGGTGTCCTCAACAGTCACGCTGATCATGTCGGGTGTCGAACTGATCCGTGTCACTTTTACGTCGCGCTTGAGGTCGATCTGCTCCTTCAGGAGGAACTTGAGCGGTGTCTGCCCGATCAGGTAGGGATCCTGCGTGCCCAGACGCTTGTCGCGCACGGCAACAGTGGTTCCGTCCGAAATGACCTCGATCGTGGCGGGTGGGCGGTATTCAAAGCGCATGCGGCCCGGGCGCTGGATGTAGAGTTTTCCTGTGAACCTGCGACCGTCCGCGCCGATCTGGACAAAGTCCGCGATCAGCGTCCGGAAGGAATTCATGTAGGCATTGACCTTCTCAAGCGCCTCCTGATCACTGAGTGGCCCAATCGCCGTCGGTGCGCGTGTCGGCCCGGCAGCGACTCCCGGCGGCATCGGAACCGGCCTTTCCGTCTGAAGACGCATCGGCCCGGAGCCGGCGGCGGGCGACGTGGCCGGAGCGGAGGGCTCGGCGCTGCTGCCCAACTCAGCAGGCCTGCGCGGCGGCGCCGGGATCGCCTGGGCCATGGCCGTATCCGCCGCGCCGATAAACAGGAGCAGGGGCAGGATCAACATGCGCTTCATCTTCGGCAGCCTTCCAGCGTCTTCCGCGACAGCGCCTCTTTGACGCCCGACATTCCGCCATGAACCGGGTGACCTGTCCGGTCCCGCACGGCGCTCTGTTACCCCTGACACATGGTCATTTGAAGGCCGGACTTCAATCGGGATCGTGTGGTCCGTCCCCTTCGACGAGAATGTCACGCTTGCCGGCATGGTTGGCCGGGCCAACGATGCCCTCGTTCTCCATCCGCTCCATGATCGAGGCGGCGCGGTTGTAGCCAATCTGCAGGCGCCGCTGGATGTAGGAGGTCGAAGCTTTCCTGTCGCGCAGAACGACCGCAACGGCCTGCTCATACAGATCGCCGCCACCGGTGCCCATCTCGCCCTTGTCGAAGACCGGGCTGTCGGCATCGCCACCCTGCGCCGGCGGCAGATCACCATCGTCTGCCGTAACGGCATCGAGGTAGTTTGGACGCCCTTGTGCCTTGAGATGGGCAACGACCTTCTCGACCTCGCCATCGGAGACAAATGGCCCGTGAACGCGGGTGATGCGGCCGCCGCCCGCCATGAACAGCATGTCGCCCTGGCCCAGGAGCTGCTCGGCGCCCTGTTCGCCGAGGATGGTGCGCGAATCGATCTTTGAGGTCACCTGGAAGGAGATCCGGGTCGGGAAGTTGGCCTTGATCGTACCGGTGATGACATCGACGGACGGGCGTTGCGTAGCCAGAACCACATGGATGCCGGCGGCACGCGCCATCTGGGCAAGACGCTGGATCGCGCCCTCGATATCCTTGCCGGCCACCATCATCAGGTCGGCCATTTCATCCACGATCACAACGAGATAAGGCAGGGCTTCGAGATCCATGTCCTCCTGCTCGTAGACGGCCTCGCCGGAATGGCGATCGAAGCCGGTCTGCACGGTGCGCGTGATGACCTCGCCCTTCTCGCGCGCCTCGGCGACGCGCTGGTTGAAACCGTCGATGTTGCGGACGCCCAGCTTCGACATCTTCTTGTAACGCTCCTCCATCTCGCGGACGGCCCATTTCAGGGCGACCACCGCCTTCTTGGGGTCAGTGACGACAGGGGTGAGCAGATGGGGAATGCCGTCATAGACTGACAGCTCGAGCATCTTGGGATCGACCATGATCAGGCGGCACTCTTCCGGCTTCAGCCGGTAGAGCAGCGACAGGATCATGGTGTTGATCGCGACCGACTTGCCGGAGCCGGTGGTACCGGCGACCAGGAGGTGCGGCATCTTGGCAAGATCGGCAATCACGGGCTCTCCGCCAATGGTCTTGCCGAGGCACAGGGCCAGCTTGTGTTTGCTTTGCTCGAAGTCGACGCTGGCCAGCAGTTCGCGCAGGTAAACGGTCTCGCGCTTGGCATTGGGCAGTTCGACGCCGATCGCGTTGCGGCCCTGCACCACGGCGACGCGGGCGGAAATGGCGCTCATCGAGCGGGCGATGTCATCGGCCAAGCTGATGACGCGCGAGGACTTGGTTCCCGGTGCCGGTTCGAGCTCATACAGCGTGACCACGGGCCCCGGACGTACCTGCGTGATTTCGCCGCGCACGCCGAAGTCGTCGAGAACGCCTTCCAGCAAGGTCGCGTTCTGCTCCAGCGCGTCGGCGGAAATGTTCGGAACCAAGGTCTTTTTCGGTTCGGCCAGAAAGGTCAGCGCCGGAAGCACAAAGTCATCACGGTCGAGCAGGGAGGGTTGGGCCTCGCGCTGGATGCGTTTGCCAGGCTTGGGGGGCGGTGGTGGTGCGGCAATGCGCGGACTGACGGCGTTGTCGAGCGGGTCCTCGACATCGCGATCCGGCAGGGCAGGGGCCATCCCAGCCCTGTGCGACGAGGTTGGGGCAGTCCGGGTTTCGGCTTGAACGACGCGTGTGTCCGTCGCCTGGATCCGTCCGGCCGGCGGCAGGCCCGGCCCCTGGGCAAAGGCAGGCTCCCGCCTCAGGCGCGTTGGCGAAGGGACCGGCCGATTCCTGTCGTCCCGCCCCTGATCCGGCGAGCCGGCCATGGCGAGCCGACGCCCGCCCAGCCAGCGCCGGACCATGCCCTGCATGGTCATGGCGACATGGGCGATACCGCCCAGAACCACCACGCCAAGGCCGGGCTCGAGATCGGAACGGGGCCGCTCGTCATCATCCTCGGCCAGCGCGGTGTCGTCGTCATCGTCGTCGCGGGCGAAGGCATAGCCGGCGGACGCGGTCAGGCTGAGGACGGCCACAGCGAGGTAGACAAAGCCAAGGAGGCTGCCAAAGGGCGAGCCGGACAGGCCGACAAGGTTTCGCGCTCCAAGATACAGCGAATCGCCGATGACGCCGCCAAGCCCGGTCGGAAGCGGCCAGCGGCCCGACGGGGGCAAGGCGCTGGCAACCGCGGAGGCCGCCGCCGCGCCCATCAGCCAGAGCGCGAGGCGCAGCGCGACACGCCCCAGCGTTCCGGTGCGCAGGAGCTTCAAGCCCCAGGCGAAGGGCGGCAGCAGCACAGCGATAACGCCAAGACCGCCAAGCTGCATCAGCAGGTCTGCAACGATGGCGCCGGGACGACCGAGAAGATTGCGGACCTTGCCGTTGGTGGCGTTGTTGAGGCTGGGATCATCGACCGACCAACTCGCCAGCGCCAGCAGCAGCAGGATGATCGTGCCAAGGATCGCAAAACCGCCAAGTTCCGCCGCGCGCCGGCTCACGAAGGCGCGGAAGGCTGGCGGAAGATGATCACCCAGGGAGCGACGTCGGATCATGCGCATGGTCTTTGGCCCAGTGTTGAGCGCCATGCGGTTCACATGGCGCGCAGCCCCCGCAAGCGAGGCCGACAACACTGCGGACCGTAGCGAAGAGCGGGTTAAGGCCCGCTTAACCCTGTCGGGAGGCCGACTGCCCGCAAGGCCAGTGACCCGCAAAAAAGCCCCGGCCGTCGGGCCGGGGCTGGTGCTGCGCAGAAGCAGACGGGCTCAGTAGTTGTAGGCGCGCTCGCCGTGTTCTGCGATGTCGAGACCTTCGCGCTCCTGCTCGGTGGTAACGCGCAGGCCCACAACCACGTCGACGATCTTGTAGATGACGAACGAGCCGATGCCAGACCAGGCGATGGTCAGAAGCACCGCCTTGAACTGAGCCCAGAGCTGGGTTCCCAGGGCATAGGCGCCGACCGAGAGTTCACCGGGCTTGGTGGTGTAGTCCGGAATGCCGGTGCCGCCGAGCGCGGTATTGACCAGAATCCCGGTCGCCAACGCGCCGAGGATGCCGCCGACGCAATGGATGCCGAACACATCCAGCGAGTCGTCATAGCCAAAGCTGTTCTTGACCGTCGAGCAGAAGACGAAGCAGACGGCGCCCGCGGCCAGGCCGAGGACCAGCGAGCCCATCGGACCGGCGAAGCCCGAGGCCGGGGTCACCGCCACAAGACCTGCGACCACACCCGAGGCCAGGCCCAGCAAGGATGGCTTGCCCTTCATGGCCCATTCGATCAGCAGCCAGGACAGGCCCGCCGCTGCGGCGGCGACGAAGGTGTTGGCCATGGCCAAACCCGCCGTGCCGTTGGCTTCCAGGTTGGAGCCGGCATTGAAGCCGAACCAGCCGACCCAGAGCAAGGCCGCGCCGATCATCGTCATGGTCAGCGAGTGCGGTGCCATCAGCTCCTTGCCGTAGCCGATGCGCTTGCCGAGCACGAGGCAGCCGACGAGGCCGGCAATGCCCGAGTTGATGTGGACGACGGTGCCGCCGGCGAAGTCGAGGGCGCCCCACTGGAAGATCAGGCCTGCATCGGCGGTGACCTTGGCGAGTTCAGCCTCGGCAGCTGCCTTCTTGGCGGCATCCGCTCCGGCTTCTGCGACAGCCTTGGCGGCGGCGGCAAGCGCGTCCGGTCCGGCCCAGTACCAGACCATGTGCGCGATCGGCAGATAGACGAACGTGCACCACAGCACCGTGAACAGCAGCAGGGCCGAGAACTTCATGCGCTCGGCGAAGGCCCCGACGATCAGCGCGCAGGTGATGCAGGCGAACGTCATCTGGAACATGATATAGACCAGCTCGGGCACATAGTAGCCGTTCGAGAAGGTCGCAGCCGTCGCGTCGACGATGGTTTTGCCTTCGGGTGCGATGTTCAGGAAAGCCTTCGACAGGCCGCCAACATAGTCGTTGAGACCGCCGCCGCTGGTGAAGGCCAGCGAGTAGCCGTAGGTCACCCAGATGATCATCACCAGGCAGACGATGGCAAAGACCTGGGTCAGGACCGACAGCATGTTCTTGCTGCGGACAAGGCCGCCATAGAACAGCGCGAGACCCGGAATGGTCATGAGAAGCACCAGGACCGTGCAGATCATCAGGAAGGCGGTGTCGCCCTTGTTGACCGTTGGCGCCTGGGCGAGGGCCGGCGTCGCTGCAATCAGGAGCGATGTCAGCCCGGCAAGGCCTGCTCCCGCAAAACGTGAAATGGACATGGTTACTCTCCAGAAAAAAGGCGCGGGCTCAGAGCGCGTCCTGATCGGTTTCGCCTGTGCGGATGCGGACGGCGCGTTCAATGGAGGACACGAAGATTTTTCCATCGCCGATCTGCCCGGTTCGGGCAGCGGCGGTGATGGCGTCGATCACCTTGCCGACCAGATCATTGGCCACCGCCACCTCGATCTTGATCTTCGGCAGGAAGCTCACAGCGTACTCAGCGCCACGGTAGATTTCGGTGTGACCCTTCTGGCGGCCGTAGCCTTTCACCTCGGTCACGGTCAGGCCATGGACCCCGAGAGAGGTCAGCGCATCGCGCACCTCCTCGAGCTTGAATGGCTTGATGATGGCCATCACGATTTTCATGTTGCCTCGCACCTCGTCTGGTTTTCGCCGGCACCCAGGGTTGGAGACCGGACGCTTGATTGCAGCACAGCGATCGGTTCGCGCCCGATGCCCGAGCGGTGGCAATCAAGGAGCGTGCCAAAGCCGGCGCAGACAGCCGGAGGGATGCGGTCAACAGGGATCTAACGCCACGCCGGCGCGGGGCCTGGTGGCTCAGCGCCTCGACCAGTCGTCACGAATTGCTCAATTATGCGGCATTTGCCGCAAACTGCGGCAGTCTTGTCGTCAGGCGAGGTCGTCCCGACGCCGAACAAGACCCTCCTGGGCAACAGAAGCGACCAAGTCGCCACGCAGATTGAAGATCAGGCCACGTGCAAAGCCGAGGGCTCCATGGGCTGACGGGCTGTCTTGTGCGTACAGAAGCCACTCGTCCATCCTGAACGGACGATGGAGCCAAAGAGCATGGTCGAGGCTGGCAGCCTGGATGGTGCGTTCGAAGACGGTGCGCCCATGGGCGATGAGCGTGGCGTCCAGCAGGGTCATGTCAGAGGCGAAGGCGAGCACGCACTGGTGCAGCGTCGGGTTGTCCGGCAGCCGGTGGCTGGCACGGAGCCAGACATGGAACTTCGGCGGCAGCGGCGCGCCCTCGCGATAACGCGACAGCTCCACAGGCTTCAGCTCGATCGCCCGGTCACTTGCGAAATAGGCGCGGACTGCGGGCGGCAGGGAGGGCAGGGTCGTCCGGCGCATCTCGTCAGCGTCGGGCAATTCGTCTGGACGGGGAACATCGGGCATCGGGATCTGGTGTTCATAGCCGGACTCATCGGCGTGGAAGGAGGCGGACATGGCGAAGATGGCCTCGCCCTTCTGGATCGCCACAACCCGGCGCGTCGTGAAGGAGCGGCCATCGCGAATCCGGTCGACATCATAGATGATCGGGATCGATGGATCGCCGGGCAGCAGGAAATAGGCGTGCAGCGAGTGCAGCTGCCGTGCCTCAACCGTGCGACAGGCAGCGACCAGGGCTTGGGCCACAACCTGTCCGCCGAAGACCCGGCTCCTGGCGGTCAACGGGGTGCGACCCCGGAACAGGTTGCGCTCGAGGGGCTCGAGGTCAAGGATGTCGAGAAGGGCGTCGACCGCGTTTGACATGCCGTGTGATCCTCCGGTGTCTTGCCAGCTGCATCTGGCAGGTCCACAGGGGATGACGTCAAGCTCTGCCGCCATGAGCAGGGGCAGTTCGACGTGGAGAAAGCAACCGTGGCGCAGCGCATCATCATTGCCGGTGGAGGACTTGGCGGGCTCAGCCTCGCGCTGGCGCTAAAGCAGGCGCTCGGAGCGGGCCATGACGTCGTGCTGGCTGATCCGGTTCTGGCGCAGCCGGGGCGCGCCGATGGCCGCGCCTATGCCATCTCCGCCGCTGGGCGGCGCATGTTCGCTGCGCTCGGCGTCTGGGGTGCGATGGCGGGTGGGGCGCAGCCGATCACCGAGATGATCGTCACGGACAGCAAGACCCGCGATGTCGTGCGCCCCGGTTATCTGACCTTTGCGAACCGCGGGACCGATGACGGCGTGGACCGCGAACCCTTCGCCCACATGGTGTTGAGCCGGGGGATCAATCAGGTCCTGACCGCGGCGTGCCGGGGGGCCGGCGTGACGCTGAGGCCGGTCAGCGTCAGCGGGGTTGCTGCCGATCAGGACGCCGCCACCGTCGACTACGCGGATGGCGAGCGACAGCGGGCCGCGCTGGTCGTTGCCGCCGACGGCGCTCGCTCTCGCCTGCGGGAGGGGGCGGGAATCGGCTGGGTTGGATGGGACTACGGGCAGTCCGGGATCGTGGCCACCATTGCCCATGACAGGCCCCATGGCGGGCGGGCGATCGAGCATTTCCTGCCGGCCGGCCCCTTTGCCGTCCTCCCCCTCCCTGACGACGCGCAGATCGGCCATCAGTCTTCCATCGTCTGGACGGAGGCGACCGGCGACGCGCAGACGCTCCTGTCGCTGCAGCCGGACGATTTCCTCGACGAGCTGGAAATCCGTTTTGGCCTGCAGCTCGGGGCGCTGCGCCTCGCCAGTGCGCCGAAGGCGTATCCGCTTTCTTTCGGTATCGCGCGGCGCTTCATTGCGCCGCGGCTGGCGCTGCTGGGGGATGCAGCGCATGTGATCCACCCGATCGCCGGACAGGGTCTCAATCTCGGCCTCAAGGACGCGGCCTCGCTCGCTCAGGCCGTGGTGGATGCGGCGCGGCTTGGCCTCGACGTGGGAACCGGGGCCTCGCTCGCGCCCTATCAGGCCGCGCGGCGGTTCGACACGGTGGCCATGGGCGTGGTGACGGACGGCCTCAACCGCCTGTTCTCGAATGACGTGACCCCGGTGCGCCTCGCCCGTGACCTCGGCCTTGGGCTGGTCGACCGCATGCCCGGCCTGAAGGCGATGTTCATGCGCGAGGCCGCGGGGAACAGCACAAGGCAGCCGCGGTTGCTCCGGGGTGAGGCTGTCTGAGGCCGGAGCTAGTCGATCGGCCGTGCTTCTTCCGGTAACATGATGGGGATACCGTCGCGGATCGGATAAGCCAGCTTCGCGGCCATCGAGACCAGTTCCTGCCGCGCAGCGTCGTAGACGAGCGTCGTCTTGGTGACCGGGCAGACAAGAAGCTCCAGCAGCTTGGGATCAGCGCGCAAACCGTTGACGGGGACACTGTGGTCTTGGCTCATGGCTGTCCTTTTCGTTGTCTGGCGGTTTAGCGCAGAGTCGCGGCGATGGCCAGCCGGCCTCAGCGCTTCGCCACCGAGCGGGCCAGATCATCCATCAGGCTCGCGGCGACCGAGAGTTTGGCAGGTGTCAGGCCGCTGTCGAGCAGGTCCGCAAGCGACGTGGTGAACTGGGCGACCCCGGCCGGCCGCAGGCCGCGCCATGCATCCAGCGCGCTGCGCCCCTCGCCATGCTGCCTGAGCACATCAACGGACATGGCCCGCAGCGACAGGTCGATCCGCTCGACCGCGCGGTCGATGGCAAGCCGTTCGAAACGGTCCGTCGTATGGAGGGCGGCCCCCGCCTGTTTGAGCTGTCCGGCGCCAAACGCCTCGGTGACGCCAAACAGCATCGACACCGCGTCCGAAACCGCTGCGCCACTCTGCTCGGCAATCAGCACGCCGTCGGGGGCTGCCTGAAGAGCGTGCAGATCGACGATGCGCGTGGCGAGTTCGCCTGGTACGCCAGCCTCCGTCCAGACCTTGATGGAGGCGCTGCGCCGCGCCTGATCCGTGGCAAGGCTCGTGCCTGCCGCCGCAATGGCTGCGACACCGGCACCGAAACGCCTCACCTGCTCCTCCAGCGGCTGGCTGACATCGGCGTTGCGCAGGAACCAGACCATGCGCGCCACCAACGTCTCCTGCACCGCACCATAGAGCGCCAACTGGGTCGCACCGCCCAGCATCGCATCCAGCCGGTCGATGGCAAGGTTGATGTCGAGCAAGCCGAAGGCGTCGCGGGTCAAGATATAGGCGCGGGCGATGGCCGCGGTGTCTGCGCCTGTCTCGTCCGACAGCCGCGCCACAACACCCGCTCCGGCACGGTTGACGACCGCATTGGCAAGCTGCGTCGAGATGATCTCGCGGCGCAGGCGATGCCCGGTGATGGCGTCGGCGAAGCGTTCGCGCATAGCCCCCGGGAAATACCGGGTCAACTCGTTGGCGAGGTATGGCTCATCCGGCAGCGGGCTCGAGAGCAGGTCGTCATACAGTGCGAGCTTGGCATAGGCGAGCAGCACGGCCAGCTCGGGCCGCGTCATGCCTTCCTGGCGCTGCTCGCGGCCGGCCAGAACGGCGTCGGCAGGCAGGAACTCGACAGCGCGATCGAGGCGCCCTTCCCTCTCCAGCGTGCGCATCTGCGCCCGCGCCAGGGGAAGCTCGGCAGCGCCGCGCCGTTCGGCCAGCGAAAGCGCCAGGGACTGGAGATAGTTGTTGCGCAGGACCAGCAGTGCGACCTCGTCGGTCATGGCCGCCAGCAAGGCGTTGCGGGTATCCGGGGTCAGCCGGCCGTCCCGCTCGGGGGCAGTCAGGGCGATCTTGATATTGACCTCGACGTCGGACGTGTTGACGCCCGCCGAATTGTCGATCGCGTCGGTGTTGAGCCGAACGCCGGCGCGGGCCGCCTCGATCCGCCCGCGCTGTGTGGCGCCGAGATTGGCGCCCTCGCCGACCACCTTGGCGCGGAGGTCGAGCCCGGTGATCCGGATCGCATCATTGGCCCGGTCGCCAACCTCCGCGTCGGTTTCGCCCGAGGCGCGGATGTAGGTGCCGATGCCGCCAAACCAGAGAAGGTCGACACGGGCCTTCAGGATGGCGCTCATGACCTCCTGCGGTGTGGCTTCGGGCTTGTCGAGATCGAGCAGCTGGCGGAGCCTTGCGCAGAGCGGAACGGATTTTGCGCTGCGCGGAAACACGCCGCCGCCGACCGATATCAGCGAGGCGTCGTAGTCCTGCCAGCTCGAGCGTGGCAGGGTGAACAGGCGCTCGCGCTCCTTGAGCGACACGGCCACATCGGGGTTGGGGTCGAGGAAGATGTCGCGGTGATCGAAGGCCGCAACCAGCCTGATGACTGGGGAGAGCAGCATCCCGTTGCCGAACACGTCGCCGGACATGTCGCCGACCCCTGCCACGGTGAAAGGGGTCACCTGGATGTCATGGTCGATTTCGCGGAAGTGGCGTTTGACGGCTTCCCAGGCGCCGCGCGCCGTGATGCCCATCTTCTTGTGATCATAGCCCTGGCTGCCGCCCGACGCGAAGGCGTCGCCGAGCCAGTGGCCCTTCTCGGCGGACAGGGCGTTCGCCGTGTCCGAAAAGGTGGCGGTGCCCTTGTCGGCGGCCACCACGAGATACGGATCATCGCCGTCATAGCGACGTGTGTTGGCGGGCGGCACGATCCGTTCGCCGTCGAGGTTGTCGGTCAGTTCCAGGAGCGTGCGCACGAAGACCCGGTAGCTCTCGGTGCCTTCGGCGAACCAGGCCGCGCGATCCGATGCGGGCGGCAACTGCTTGGGCACGAAGCCACCCTTGGCTCCGACCGGAACGATAACCGCATTCTTCACCTGCTGCGCCTTGACCAGGCCGAGCACCTCGGTGCGGAAGTCCTGCGGTCGGTCCGACCAGCGCAGCCCGCCGCGCGCGACCTTGCCGAAACGCAGATGTACGCCCTCGACACGCGGCGAATAGACGAAGATCTCGTAGAGCGGCCGCGGCGCCGGCAGGCCCTCGACCTTGCCGCTGTCGAATTTGAACGCGATCACCGGACGGGCGAAGCCGTCGCTGCCGATCTGGAAGTAGTTGGTGCGCAGAGCCGCGTCGATCAGATTGGCGAAGCGCCGCAGGATGCGGTCATCGTCAAGGCTGCTGACTGCAGACAGTTGCTGGTCCAGCCTGTGGGCCAGTTCCGGCGCGGCGTGGCTGCGGGCGGCCTGCTCGATGCGCGGATCAAACCGGTTGTGGAAGCTTCTGGCGAGCGTCCGCGTGATGTCGCGGTGACGGGCGAGTGTACCGGCAAGGTAATCCTGGCCGTAAGGGACGCCGACCTGTCTCAGATAGCGGCCCAGCGCGCGCATCAGCGCCACGTCACGCCAGGCCAGACCGGCCTCCAGCACGAGGGCATCATAGCGGTCGGGTTCGGTCAGGCCGGCGAACTGGGCCATGAGCGCTGCCTCGATGGCAGGTTCCGCAACGGCGATGTCAATCTGTCCGCCGGCCGTCCGTTCCAGCGCCATGTCATGCAGCCAGACACGTTCGGCTTCCGATGACCCGGCCGGGACGATGCGGTAGGTGCGTTCGTTGACCACCGTGAAGCCCATGTTCTCCAGCATCGGCACGCGCTGCGACAAGGGCATTGGGGTTGCGCGGGTGAAGACCTTGAGATTGACGCGCCCGCTCGGGTCGCCTTCGCGCCGATAGAAATCGACCGCACGCGGCTTGTCGACGGACAGGGTGTCGAGAATCGCGATGTCCTCAAGAGCCTCTGTGGCGGCGAAATTCTCGCGGTAGGCCGCGCCGAACGCGTCGGCGTAGCGCTCGGCGGACAGCCTCGCCTTCGCATCACCCTTGGCACGGGCCAGCGCCTCCTTCAGCCCATCGGCCCAGGTCCGGACGATGGCCGAGATCCCGGCTTCCAGCGTGGCGCGGTCAATGCGTGGCGTGTCGCCGTCGTCCCGCCCGATGATATAGTGGGTGCGGGCGAGCGGCCCCTCCGGATAGGCCGGGTAGGCCGCTGACAGCCGGCCGGCAAAGACCCGGCACAGGAAATCCCCGACACGGCGGCGCACGGAGGTGTCGTAGCGGTCCTTCGGGATGTAGACGAGCACCGAGACAAAGCGGTCGAACTCGTCGATCCGGGCCAGGGCCCGGATGCGGGGTCGCTCGGTGAGCTGCTGGATGTCCAGGGCAAAGCGGTGCAGCGTCTCGACATTGATCTGGAAGAGCTCGTCGCGCGGATAAGAATCGAGGACATTCATCAAGGAGCGGCCGGAGTAGCTGGCCTGATCGAAGCCCGCCATCCTTGCCACCTGCGCGACCTTCAGGCGCAGATAGGGCACCGATGCTGCGGTTCCGGTGTAGGCGCTCGAGGTCAGGAGGCCGACGATCCGCAATTCGCCGTCAAGCCGTCCGTCGGCGGTGAAAAGCTTGATGCCGACATAGTCGAGATGGACGCGGCGGTGAACGCGGCTCTTCACGTTCGCCTTGGTGATGATCAGCGCCTGCGGGCGATTGAGGAAAGCGCGGATCTCGGGCGTCGTCGCCACCAGGTCGCGCCCGCGCCTGAGCACCATCACGGATGGATCGCGCAGGATGCCGAGGCCGGTTCCGCCCACCTGATCCGCGGCCTCCGAGCCCTTGGCAAAGCGGTATTCGCGCATGCCGAGGAAGGTGAAATTGTCCCCGCTGATCCAGTCGAGGAAACGCATGGCCTCGGCCATTTCCTCCTCGGGCAGGGGCGGCGGATTGTTGCGGTAGGCCTGCATGGCGGCGCCAAGCCTTGTCCGCATGGACGACCAGTCATCGACGGCCACACGGACATCGGCATAGACCCTGTTCAGGCCGGCGATGAGCCTTTCGCGCGGCGCAGGGTCGGGCAGGGCCTCGATATGGATGTGGATCAGGCTTTCGCGCAGGGTGCCTTCCGGCGCGCGGGCCGAGGCGTCGCCTGCCATGCGAACAAGGCCGCCGGCCTCGTCACGGGCCACGGCGACGATCGGGTGGGCGACAAGCTTCGGCTCGAGCCCCTGTTCGGCCAGCTCGGACAGGGTCGAATCGAGCAGGAAGGGCATATTGTCATTGACCACCTCGATGATCGTCAGCTCGCGGCGCACGCCGCCATGGCTGACAGTCTCGTCGCGCAGGTTCACGCGGGTCGTGTGCGGCAGGCGCTGCGTCCGCAACTGGGCCAGAGCCCCGGCGGCGAAGCGGCCGAGATCGTCCCTGTCATGGGCGGCGATGTCCTCGGCAGCCACATGGGCAAAGAGAAGGTCGGTGAAGGCTTTCAGGTCCCCCGCATCCGGCGGAATGTCCGGGGCGGAGGTGGCGGGACGAGGGTTGGCAGTCCTGCCTGACGGCGTCCGGGCCATGGGCGATCCCCCTGATGCGCCCATTCGGGCGTCTGTGTTGTCCGACGGATGACATATGCGCCGGTCTTGTGCAACGTTCGACGCATCAGCCTGCATCGCGCCGCCGTCGCAAGCATGCGAGACGGCCAGCGAGACCAGACAGTCGCCTGAAGGAGAATGGGCATGGCACGTGACAAGAAAGCGACGGGCGAGGTTCCATCCCGGCAGGATCAGGCGGAGCATGTCATGGCGCTGCAGCTTCCGCAGGCGGCGCTGTCACCCGACATGGCGGCCTATCTCGCCAAGTGCGATGAGAAGATCGGCTTCGTGCCGAACGTGCTGCAGGCCTTCGCCCATGACGACGCCCACCTGCAGGCGTTTGCCGCGCTCTACAACGACCTGATGCTGGCGCCTTCAGGTCTGTCCAAGCTGGAGCGCGAGATGATCGCGGTGGTCGTGTCAGCCGCCAACCGCTGCTATTACTGCCTGACCGCGCACGGAGCCGCCGTGAGACAGATGTCGGGTGATCCGATTCTGGGTGAAATCCTTGTGATGAACTGGCGCTGTGCCGCGCTTTCGGACCGGCATCGCGCCATGTTGTCCTTCGCCGACATGCTCACGGCAACGCCGCATCTGGTTGGCGAGGACCACCGCGCGGCCCTGCGCGGCGCGGGATTCAGCGAGCGCGAGATCTGGGACATCGCGACCGTCGCGGCTTTCTACAACATGTCGAACCGCGTCGCCTCGGCCACCGACCTGCGGCCCAACCGCGCCTACCATGCGATGGCCCGCTAGATCGTCAGCCTGCTCGAAAGAAAGGCCGGCCCGCGCGGTAACGCCCACGGGCCGGCCAAGGAACCTCGATGGAGTGGCCCGGCCGGATCGTACCCCGGGGGGCTGGGGGCTGACATGTCCAGGGCGCAACCAGACGGGGCCGTCGAGGCAACGTGATTGAGTATCGCCGGCATCATGGTCATTGCTGGGCGCGAAACAGGCCAAAACAGGGCATCTGTGACCGTCGCGTGAAGCCGTCCGGATCGCGCTTGCCAGCCGGGGCGGGCCGGCCCATCATGGGCGCTGTCGCAACGTGGCGGAGAAGGCCTGGTGGCGGAAGCGGATACCCCCGAGACAGAGCGTGAAGCGACAGTCGTGCCGCTTCACCGGGCGATGGCAGAGCGTGTTTCGTTCGACCGGCATGAGTTGAGGCTTATCCTCAACCTGTATGGCCGGAAGGTCGCGGAGGGCGAGTGGCGCGACTATGCCATCGACTTTCTCAGGGAGACGGCGGTGTTCTCGATCTTCCGGCGCACCTCCGAAATGCCGCTGTACCGCGTGGTCAAGAACCCCTCCCTCGCCCGAAAGCAAGGCGCCTACAGCGTCACCACGACGGGCGGCCTGATCCTGAAACGCGGGCAGGACCTAGCGCGGGTCCTTCAGGTGCTCGACAAGCCGGTGAAGCTGGTGCGCTGAGGCCTGCAAGGCCGGCCCTGCCCCTGCGCCTGGGTCGGTGTCAAGAACAAGACCCCGGCGCTTGCGCACCGGGGTCTGTTGCGTCAGCCAAGGCTGGGGCGAACTATTCGCGCTGACCGAACAGGTTCATCAGCATCTGGAACATGTTGATGAAGTTCAGGTAGAGCGAGAGCGCGCCGTTGATTGACAGCTTGGCGAGCTCTTCGGCCGTGCCCTCGCCGTAGAGGTACATTTCCTTGAGGCGCTGCGTGTCCCAAGCGGTCAGGCCCGCGAAGACCAGAACGCCGATCGCGGAGATCGCGAAGGTGAGCGCGCTCGACTGCATGAACAGGTTGACGATCGAGGCGATCATCAGGCCGATCAGACCCATGATCAGGAACGACCCAAGGCGCGAGAGCGACTTCTTCGTTGTGTAGCCGAACAGGCTCAGGCCGCCGAATGCAGCCGCCGTCACGAAGAACATCTGCACGACGGAACCCTTGGTGAACACCACCAGGATGGTCGACAACGACAGGCCCATCACTGCCGCGAAGGCATAGAACATGGCGCGAGCGCTCGAGGCCGACATCTTCTCGGCCCGGAACGAGAACAGCAGGATGAAGGCCAGCGGCGCCAGCATGATCACCCACTTCAGGGGGCTGACATACAGCATCTGGCCGATGGGGGTCAGCACGGAGCGGCCAGCCGCGTTGGTCGCGGTGGCGAGCATGTTGGTGCCCATCGCGACCAGGCCGGAAACGGCCAGGCCCAGAATCATGTGAGGACCGGAGGCCCTGATCGACCTCGGCTGCGCTGCGCTGCTGGGCATAAGGCGTGCCCCAGGCCGAAGCGTTAGGATCGAAATTGCTCATGGAGAAGCTCCACTCCCTTGGGAAGACCAATGGACCACGTTTTCCGACGGGACTGTCCAGGCCCCACCGGCGCCGGCAGCCGCCGACACCGCGGAATATGGGGAAAAGCCGCGATCTTTACAAGAGGCTGTCTGAACCTGGCTTGCAAAGAGGAAACGACGGTGGCGTCAATGGAGAAACAATATCCACAAAAGCTCTGTGAATTAGGTCGTGTGACGCGGTCTTGTCCTATAGTGATCGAAGATAGCTGGCTGGTTTCTTGCCAAGGATATGAAGTGTACCAACAAGGCCAAAAACAACAGCAACCGCCACCGTCGCACATGACAGACCTATTGCTGCAGACGGTGTAAAGGCGAAGGCAATATTCATGGCGCGTGTCGTCACCGCCCATCCGGCGGCTGTTCCGGCAAGCAGGCCGAACACTGCGGCGACCAGACCGGTCAGGGCGTATTCAAGGGCGTAGGCCCGCAGGATGCGGCCGCGCGTCGCGCCCAGCGTCTTCAGGATCATGGCGTCGTAGAGCCGTGCGCGCTGACCGGCTGCCAGGGCGCCGGCCAGCACGAGCAGACTGGCCGCTACGGCGATGCCGCTGGCAGCCCTGATGGCGAGGGTGAGTTTGCCGACAAGCTCGTTGGCGGCCTCGATCGCGTCCCTGACCCGCACGGCGGTCACCGACGGGAAGCTCTGCGCAAGGGCGCGCAGCAGCGCTGCGTCCTGTGTGGTGGTCAGGGCGGCATCCTGAGCCCGCACCGCAGCCGTCGGGGTCAGCGTTGCAAGATGGGTGTGGGGCGCGCCCCTAAAGGTGTTCGGCGAGAACAGCATGACGAAGTTGATGCCGAGGTTGCGCCATTCGACCTTGCGGGTGTTGGCGAGGCGCGCCGTGATGTTGCGGCCCAGTACGTTGACGGTGACGCGGTCATTGACGACAAGGCCAAGCCCCGCGGCAAGTTCATCATCGAAGGAGACGAGCGGCTCGCCGCGATAGTCCTTTGCCCACCATTCACCGGTGATCAGCCGGGAATCCTGCGGCAACGCGTCGGCATAGGTGATGCCGCGATCGCCTTCCAGAACCCAGCTGAAACGGTCGGCGACCTTGATCTGATCGACCGGTACGCCGTTGAGGGCGACCATGCGGCCGCGCATCACCGGCACGCGCGCAAGACCGGCGCCGGGGGAGCGGCTGGAAACGAAGTCGTCAAACTCTGCCGTGCGCGTGCTGGGAATGTCCAGAAAGTAGAAACTCGGGGCGCGCTCGGGCAGGTTCTGCGTCAGCGCCCGCGTCAGGCTGGCGTCGATGAAGGCGAGGGCTGAAAGCAGGGCCACGCCAAGCCCGAGGGAGAGCACGAGGGCCGGCGTCATGGCGCCGGGCCTGTGCATATTGGCGATGGCCATGCGCAGCGACGGCTGTCGGGCGTGCGGCAGCGCCGCAGCCAGTTTCATGATGCCGGCGCTGACCATGCGCAGCATCACGAAGGCTGCCGCAATGACGCTGATATAGATCGCGGCGATGCGCGCGTCATGGGCGAACAGGATCGTGATTGCGATCATGACCGTCAATGCCAGGGCGAAAGCCATCAGGTAAATGCGGCGCGGACGGCGGTTGTCGGCCGCCACGGCATCTCGGAAAAGGGCCGAAACGGGTGTGTCATGGGCCTGTCCAAGCGGCAGGATCGCGAAGACCAGCGCTGTGATCAGTCCGTACAGTGCGGCAACGCCAAGCTGGGTCCAGGCAATGGTTGGCGTGATGGGCAAGGGCAGGTTGCCGCCAAGCATGCCGGCGAGCACAAAGGGCAGGCCGGCTCCTGCAAAAAGGCCAATGGCAATGCCAAGCGCCGCCATCAGCATGACTTCGGCGAGGTGGATCGCCACAACCTGCGAGCCTGGCGCGCCCAGGGCCTTCAGGGTGGCGAAGTCCATGCGCTTCATGTCGACGAAGCGGCGCACGGCATTGGCCACGCCGACGCCACCAACCAGCAGCGCCGTCAGGCCGACCAGCGTCAGGAACTGGCTGAACCGGTCGATGTTGCGGGCAAAGCGGGGGTCCGCATTGGCGCGGGTCCGGATTTCCCAGCCTGCCTCGGGCAGCGCCTTCCTCACGTCGGCCTCGAGATAGGCCAGCGCCGCGCCGTCCGTGGCGGCGCTCACTGACGACAGATCAAGGCGATAGGTCCAGCGGATCATGCTTCCGGGCTGGACGAGGCCCGAGGTGCGCAGGCCCGCTTCGGAGGTCAGGAAGCGTGGGCCAAGGCCGATGCCCGCTGCGACCTTGTCAGGTTCGGACTGCACGGTGCCGCTGATCCGGAACCGGGCCGAACCCACATCGACCACGTCTCCGACGCGAAGATCGAGTCGCGCCAGGATCAGTGGATCAACCAGGGCGCCGAACGCCCCTTCCCGCTCGGCCAGCAGGCTTCCCAGCGGAGCGGCAGGTTCGCTGACAAGTTCGCCGACGACCGGATAGGCCCCGTCAACCGCCTTGATCTCCACCAACGTCGCGCCTTTCGGGCCGGCATTGACCATGGCCCGCATCGTGGCCATGACGGACAAGGCACCCTTGCCGGCAAGATAGGCGCGTTCACCCGGTGTGGCCTCACGCTGGACGAGGGCGAAGGCGGCGTCGCCACCCAGAATGCGGCGGCCTTCACGGCTGAGACCTTCCTCGACGCTGCGGGCCGTGGAGGTGACGGCCGCAATTGCGGCCACGCCGAGGGCAAGGCAGGCGATGAAGACGCCGAAACCCTTCAGGCCGCCGCGCAGGTCACGCATTGCCAATCTCAGGGCGAGCGCAGCCGATGACAGGGGTCCAGGCCGTCTGGCCGTCGCGGGCAGGGTTCCATGCATCGGGTCAGACCACAGCCAGCGGCGACGCTTCGGGAGCCATGATCGCGCCGGAACGCAGGCGGATGGTCCGGTCGCATCTCGCGGCCAGCCCCGCATCATGGGTGACCAGCACCAGGGTCGCGCCCCTCTCGCGCTTCAACGCAAAGAGCAGGTCGACGATAGATGCACCATTGGTCTCGTCGAGATTGCCGGTCGGTTCGTCGGCGACGATGATGGCGGGATCGGGTGCCACGGCGCGCGCGATCGCGACGCGCTGCTGCTCGCCGCCCGACAGTTGTGCCGGGTAGTGGTGCAGCCTGTCGCCGAGGCCGACGGCGCGCAATTCGGCGTCCGCGCGGGCGAAAGCGTCGCTGCGCCCGGCCAGCTCAAGCGGCAGGGCGACGTTCTCGCGTGCCGTCATGGTCGGCACAAGGTGGAAGGACTGGAAAACGATTCCGATGCGCTTGCCGCGGAAGACCGCCAGCGCGTCCTCGCCCATGGCGGCCAGATCGACGCCCTCGATCAGGACCGAACCGCTGTCGGCCCGCTCAAGCCCGGCCATGACCATCAGCAGGCTGGACTTGCCGGACCCGGATGGCCCGACGAGGCCGATGGCCTCGCCCGGTTCAATTGCGAGTGATATGCCCTTCAGGATGTGGACGCGGGCGGCATCCTTGCCCAGACTGAGCTCCACATTCTGCAATTCGATCAGGGTGGACATGGCGTTGATGACGATCTTTCTGGGGGCGCAGACAGCAAACCGCTTCGCGCCAGTGTTTCAGCGCCCTCGGCAGGTCATGCTTCGTTACGTCGGTTTCAAGGTATCGGATGGTCTTTTCCGCTTGTTGTCCGGGATTGTCGTGTCCGCAGCCATCTGGTTGGTGGCGTCCCCTGCCCCCGCAGTGGCGGCGGACCGTCCTCTCAGGATCGCCGCTTTCGGCGACAGCCTGACAGCGGGCTACGGATTGCCGGCGGTGGCAGCCTTTCCCGTCCAGTTGCAGCGCGCGCTTGCGGCAAGGGGGCGCAAGGTGATCATCGAGAATGCCGGCGTCTCGGGCGACACCACCCAGACCGGGCTTGACCGCCTCGACTGGTCGATCGCGGACGGCGTCGACGGGGTGATCGTTGAACTGGGCGCGAACGACGCCTTGCGCGGGCTCGATCCGGACCAGACACGGGCCGCGCTGGAGGCCATCATCCTGCGCCTCAAGGAGCGAAAGATGGCCATCATGCTCGCCGGCATGCGCGCCCCACCCAATCTGGGGCAGCAATACACGTCACGTTTCGACCGGATCTTCACCGATCTGGCCGACAAGCACGGTCTTGTCCTCTATCCCTTCTTCCTCGATGGCGTCGCCGCCGACCGGTCCCTCAACCAGCCCGATGGCATTCATCCCACGGCCGAGGGGGTCGGGGTGATCGTTGGACGCATCCTGCCGACCATCGAGAAGTTTCTTGACAGCATCAGGCCTCCCGGCTGATCAGCCAGCGGTGCTTCCCGGTTCCCGTCCCGCCCTTCTCCCGGAGTGTCCCCATGCAGTACCGTCCGCTTGGCCGCAGTGATCTCAAGGTGTCGGAGATCTGCCTCGGCACCATGACCTGGGGCCAGCAGAACACCGAGGCGGATGGCCATCGGCAGATGGACTACGCGCTGGACCAGGGCATCAATTTCTTCGACACGGCAGAACTGTACGCGATTCCGCCAAAGGCGGAGACGCAAGGCTCGACCGAGCGCATCATCGGTTCGTGGTTCAAGGCCCGCAAGAATCGCGACAAGGTGATTCTCGCGACCAAGACGATCGGCCGTTCGGCCATGACCTGGTTCCGAGACCCCCCGCAGGAGGGCCGTCTCGACAAGGCCCAGATGACCTACGCGCTCGAAAACTCGCTGAAGCGGCTGCAAACCGACCATGTCGACCTGTATCAGCTTCACTGGCCGGAACGACCGATGCCGTGGGGCTCGAACCCGACGCGGTTCAGCACCTCCGGAACCGCGCCGCTGCCGGATGAAAACAGCATCGAGAGCCAACTCGAGGTGCTGGATGGCTTTGTGAAGGCCGGCAAGGTGCGCCATATCGGGCTGTCGAACGAAAGCGCCTGGGGAACGATGCGTTTTCTGTTCGCGTCCGAGGCCAGGGCACTGCCGCGCGTCCAGACAGTGCAGAATGCCTACAACCTGCTCAACCGCACCTATGAGACCGCCATGGCGGAGATCCATGTGCGCGAACAGGTCGGTCTTCTGGCTTATTCGCCGCTGGCACAGGGCTTCCTGACCGGGAAATACCTCAACGGCGCCAGACCCGCTGGCGCGCGCACCACCTTGTTTGACCGGGCCCAGCGCTACCAGACGCCGGGTTCGGAGGAGGCTGTCGCCGACTATGTGGCGATTGCGCGCAAGCACGGGCTCGACCCGGCGGCGATGGCGATCGCTTTCGTCACCAGCCGTGCCTTCACAACCTCGAACATCATCGGTGCGACTTCGATGGAGCAGCTCAAGGTCTGCGTGGAGGGCTCGCTCGCCTGCCGGATCACGCCCGAACTCGAGGCCGAGCTTGACGCCATCCACCAGCTTCGCGGCAATCCCTGCCCCTGAGCGGCGGCCAGCCGAATTGACAGCGCCCGACCGGTTGTCCAGCTTCATGCGGCGGCAATCGTCTCGCAATTGTTACAGCTTTCGGGAAAGCTAGCGAATCATGCCCCGTCTGTTCACTGGTCTCGAAGTCCCGCCTGATCTTGCGCTTCTTCTGTCCCTTCACCGCGGCGGTCTCTCGGGTGCGCGCTGGATCGAGCCATCCGACTACCACATCACCCTGCGCTTCCTCGGCGATGTGGATGGATCGACCGCCCGCGACGCCGTCGATTTCCTGGCCGACATCCAGCGTGGGCCGGTCACTGTCACGCTTAATGAAATCGCCAGTTTCGGCGGCGACAAGCCTCATTCGATTTTCGCGCGCGTGGCGCCAAGCGCGGCTCTCACCGAACTTCAGGGCGAACACGAACGGCTGATGCGGCGAATTGGCCTGCCGGCGGAAACGCGAAAATTCGTGCCCCATGTCACGCTGGGGCGCCTCAAGGGCGCATCGCCCCTTGCGGTGGCCGATTATCTGTCGACGCGTGCGCTGCTGCGCCCGCTGCAGTTCACGGCGAGCCGGTTTGTCCTTTACTCTTCCCGCGCTTCGACGGGCGGCGGCCCCTACATCGTGGAGGCGGCCTATCCGCTTGCCGAACGTCTCAGGCGGGCCATCTGAGATCCGACAGGTTCCGTCACGGGAGAAAGCCATGGCCAGCAAACTCGATCCGGCAACGCGCAGCCAGGCGCTTGCGTCGCTCAGCGGCTGGGCCGAGGTGCAGGACCGCGACGCCATCACCAAGCGCTTCGTCTTTGCCGATTTCAACGCCGCCTTCGGCTGGATGACGCGCGTGGCGCTGATCGCCGAGAAGATGGACCATCACCCGGAATGGTCCAATGTGTACCGCACCGTGGATGTCACGTTGTCGACCCATGATGCGGATGGTGTCAGCGCGCTCGATATCACGCTGGCCAGGGCCATGGACGCAATCGATTGAGGGTCAGCCCGGCCAGCCGCAGGCAGCGAGGCGCTGGCGCATGTGAGCGGGTGAAGGGGCCTCGACGTGAACCGGGGGCTTGTTCGGGTACAGCGGAACCGTGATCGCGCGGGCATGCAGATGCAGCCCCGGACCGCCGAAGCGCGGTCCCGTGCCGTAGACGGGATCGCCGAGGATCGGCCAGCCTGAGGCCTGGCAGTGGACACGCAGTTGATGGGTGCGTCCGGTCAACGGTTCAAGCTCAAGCCAGGTCAGCGAGCGGTCTGCCGAGCGGCCAAGGACCGTCCAGCGCGTCGCGGATGGCAGGCCATTCCCATCCACCTTCATCCACCAGCCGCGGGCGGGATCGAGCTTGCCGAGCGGCAAGTCGATGCGTCCGGCGTCTTCGAGAGGCGATCCTTCGACAATTGCCCAATAGCTTTTCGATATGGCCCCGGCCTTGAACAGGTCGCCGAGGCGGGTCAGGGCCTGGCGGTGGCGTCCGAGGACCAGACAGCCCGAGGTGTCGCGGTCGAGCCGGTGGGCCAGTTCCGGCGGTCTGGGCAGCCCAAAGCGCAGCGCGGGAAAGTAGCGGTCGAGCGGCATATCGGCATGGCCGCCTGTCTTGCTTGCTGCATTGAGCTTGCTTTGCGCGCTCTCCGGCCCCTTGTGCACCGGCATTCCTGCCGGCTTGTCGAGCACCAGTATCATCGCGTCACGATGGAGCACGCGCGCGAGCATGTCCGCCTCGGTCGGTGGCATCGGGGGCTGTTGCGCGATGGTGTCTTTTGGTGTCATGCGGAACCGGGTAACGACAGTGAAGGCCTGCCGCAAGGCTGGCAGCGTCAGGATGCAGCGCGCCGATGAGCGATGAGATCAAGAAACCGGGCTTTCTGGCCCGTCTGTTCGGGCGCGGGGAGAAGCCCCCGCCAAGCCCGCAGCCGGAACCTGATGACGCACCGGCGGTTCCTCCGGAGCCACCAGAGGTCACCGCGCCGGCGGCTCCTGACCTTCGGCTGCTGGTCAGCGAGAGCCCGCCATCGCCTGCGACCTTGCCCGGGGCGCGAGAGCGGGCCCCCGCCCAGCCGACGAAGAGCTGGTGGACCCGCCTCAGCGAAGGGCTTTCCCGCACATCGTCCCAGCTGACGGGCGGAATCACCGACCTGTTCACCAAGCGCAGGCTCGATGCGGCGACCCTTGATGATCTGGAAGACATCCTGATCCAGGCTGACCTTGGCGTCGACACGGCCGCACGTGTCGCCAAGGTGGTCGGATCAAGCCGCTACGAGAAGGGCATCACCGGCGACGAGGTCAGGGCGATCCTGGCGCGGGAGGTCCAGGATATTCTCGTGCCAGTGGCGAAGCCGCTGGTTGTGGATAGCGCACAAAGGCCTTTCGTGCTCCTGATGGTGGGCGTCAACGGTTCGGGCAAGACCACCACCATCGGGAAGCTGGCCGCGAAATTCCGGTCCGAGGGACGTTCGGTGATGCTGGCGGCGGGCGACACCTTCCGCGCCGCTGCGATCGAACAGCTCAAGGTGTGGGGCGAAAGGACCGGCGCGGAGGTGGTCGCGCGCGAACAGGGGGCCGACGCGGCCGGGCTTGCCTTCGACGCGCTGACGCAGGCGCGGGCGGCCGGAACCGACGTGCTCCTCGTCGACACGGCGGGGCGGCTGCAGAACAAGACCGAGCTGATGGCGGAGCTTGCCAAGGTGGTCCGCGTCCTGCGCAAGGTTGACGCATCGGCTCCGCATGCCGTGCTGCTCGTGCTGGATGCGACGGTCGGCCAGAATGCGCTGGCGCAGGTCGAGGTCTTCCGCGACGTGGCCGGGGTGACAGGGCTGGTGATGACCAAGCTGGATGGCACGGCGCGCGGCGGGATTCTGGTCTCGCTGGCATCGAAATTCGGCCTGCCGGTGCATTTCATCGGGGTCGGCGAGGCCGTCGATGATCTCGAGCCCTTCGATGCGGGTGACTTCGCGCGGGCGGTGGCTGGACTGGAGAGGGGACAATGACGCACAAGGCCCGATCCGCACCGGAGCATCAGGTCAACCCGCTGCTCAAGCTTGGCCTCGAATTCGGGCCGCTGGCGATCTTCTTTTTCGCCAATTCCTATGGCGACCGCTGGTTCGGCGTCAGCAGCGAGCAGCGCATCTTCGTGGCCACCGGCATCTTCATGGTGGCGTCACTCGCCGCGCTGGTGCTGTCGAAGGTCCTGCTCAACCATCTGCCACGGATGGCGCTGATCAATGCGGTGGTGGTGATGGTGTTTGGCGGATTGACGCTGGCCCTGCACGACGAGCTGTTCATCAAGCTCAAGCCGACCATCGTCAATACCCTGTTCGGCTGCGTGCTGCTGGGCGGTCTGGCGCTGGGCCGTCCGCTGCTGCCCTATGTGCTCGACAGCGTCATGAGCCTGACCGACGAGGGCTGGCGCAAGCTGACCTTCCGCTGGGGACTGTTTTTCTTCGTGCTCGCCACCGTCAACGAGGTTGTCTGGCGCAATTTCTCGACCGACTTCTGGGTCGGCTTCAAGGTCTGGGGAATCATGCCGCTGACGATCGCCTTCGCCCTCAGTCAGACCCCGCTGATCCTGAAACACGAGGTCAAGGACGAGGACCACCAGCCGGGCTGAGCGCCGGTTGCGTCGAAGCTTGCCATCTTGAAGCCAGCCGGTGCATGCTGGCGCGATCAACAAGGATCCGCACAGATGCAGTCCATCCCGCCACTGTCATCCCGACTGAGCCGTCGGCGGTTCCTGGCCGCATCGTCGGCGCTCGCGCTGTCCGGTCCCGCCTTCGCGCAGAATACGGCCGTCTCGGGCCAGATCACGCTGATGGCCTATGCCGGCATTTTCCAGGACAACTACATCCGCACCGTGGTCGAGCCGTTCCAGGGCGCCTTTCCGAATGTGAAGGTGAACTACACCGCTGGTGGCACCTCCGCCCAGATGCTCGGCACGATCCGGGCGCAGAAGGCCGATCCGCAGGTCGATGTCGTGATCTTCGACGTCTCGACCTCGGGCATCGGCAATGCCGAGGGGTTGTTCTCGCGCATCACGCCGGAGGAAGCGCCGTCGCTCGCCGAACTCTACCCCGAAGCGCGGGCCGTGGGCGGTCCCTTCGGGCCAGCCGTGACCTACGATCACCTTGTGCTGGTGTTTGACCGGCAGAACCTCAATCCGCCGCTGACAAAGCTCGCCGATCTGTGGCGGCCGGACCTTCGCGGTCTCCTGGCCATTTCGGCGCCGCCGAACATCCAGGGCCTCGCCATGACGGCGATGGTCACGAAGATGGCCGGTGGCGACCACGTGCGCAGCATCGATCCGGGCATCAGCAAGCTGCGCGAGCTGGCGTCATCGATCCAGACCTATGATCCGAACCCCGATGGCTACACCCTGATCCTCAACGGTGTCGTGCGGGTCGCGACTGGATGGAACGCGCGGGCCCAGCTCTACTCCGATGAGACCAACGGCCGGCTCGGGGTCGTGCTGCCGCCGGAAGGGTCGGTGTTTCAGATCAACACCATTAACATCCCGGAAGGCGCCAAGAACCGGGCCGCCGCCGTGGCCTTCGTGAATTATGCGCTCTCCCGCGCGGCCCAGAAGGCCTTCACCGAACGCATGTTCTACGCTCCGACCAATGCGCAGGCCGATGTCGCGCCCGCAGCACTGGCGCGGACGGCGGCTTCGGCCGAAAACCGGGCCCGGATGATCCCTGTCGACTGGGCCGAGATCGCCAAGGTGCGCGATCAGTGGAACAACCGCTGGCGGCGCGAAATCATCAGCGTGCGCTGACCAGCAGGATGTCGCACCTCACACTGAACCGCCTCTCGAAGCGCTATGGCGAGACGGTCGCGGTGGCGGACGTGTCGCTGTCGGTGGCAAGGGGTGAGTCCGTCGCGCTTCTCGGACCGTCCGGCTGCGGCAAGACCACGACGTTACGCATGATCGCCGGGCTGATCCAGCCCTCGGCGGGCACGATTGAGGTGCTGGGCGCCGACGTGACGCGGGTTCCAGCCCACCGGCGCAACATGGGCTATGTCTTCCAGTCCTATGCGCTGTTTCCGCACATGTCGGTGGCGGCCAATGTCGGCTTCGGGCTCGATGAGCGCGGCGTCGGACGCAGCGAGCGTGACCGGCGGGTTGCGGCGGCCCTCTCCCAGGTGCGGCTCGAGGGTTTGTCGGCCCGCAAACCGCGCGAGCTCTCCGGCGGCCAGCAGCAGCGGGTGGCGCTTGCCCGCGCGCTGGTGATCGAACCGGATGTCCTGCTGCTGGATGAGAGCCTGTCGAACCTTGACGCCCGGCTGCGCGACGCCATGCGTCTTGAAATCCGCGACTTGCAGCGGTCGCTTGGCATCACCACGCTGTTTGTCACCCATGACCAGACCGAGGCGCTAACGTTGTGCGACCGCATCGCGGTGATCAATGAGGGCCGCGTCGAGCAGATCGCCGATCCGGTCACGATCTACGAGCGTCCCGCCTCCCGCTTCGTGGCGGAGTTCGTCGGCCGCAGCGTGATACTGCCCATTGAGCGCGGCGAAGCGGGCCTTGTGCTGGGCGGCTGTCTCGTGCGCACAGCCCATCCCGTGCCCGAAGCCAGCGTGCTTGAGCTGTTTCTCAGGCCGCAGCGCATCGTCCTTGCCGGTCCGGAAGTGGAGGCCGGCGCGCAAAACCGCCTTGGCGGCGTGGTGCGGAGCCATGTCTTTGTCGGAGACCGCCTTGAGGTGCTGGTCGACACGCAGGCCGGCCGCGTCACGGTCGAGACGTCGGGGGCGGGCGCCATGGTGCAACCAGACGACGCGGTGTCCCTGATCTGGTCGCCATCGGACACGCTGGTCTTCGCACGGCCTGCCTCATGAGCGCGGATCAGGGCGCACAGCCGCTCCGTGCGCGGCTGACCGGGCTTGCCCTGATTGCCCCGGCGCTGCTTCTGCTGGGCGCGATCTATCTGTGGCCGATGCTGGGCCTCGGTCGCATGGCCTTCAACGAAACCGGAGCAACGGGCGCGATGGTGCCGGCTTTATCGCTGGCCACGTTCAGGAGCCTGTTCGAGGACCCGTTCACCCTCGAAACCACATGGAATTCGGTTTGGCTGTCGTTCATCGCGACGCTGCTGGCGCTGGTCCTGGCCTATCCGCTGGCCTTGTTCCTGCACCGCACGCAATCCCG
>JAPLOU010000060.1 GCA_026400535.1 Hyphomicrobiales bacterium | reverse complement strand
GGTGGACATCGATCCCGCGCGGCGTGATGCGTTCGCCACCCGTCATCAGGCCGTGCCCCTTTTCGCCGATCTCGAAACAGGGCTGCTCCGGTCAGGCGCTGAGGCGGTGCTGCTGGTGACCCCGCCCGATGGCCATCTGGCCCAGGCGGAAGCCATCGCCGCTGCCGGGCTGCCGCTGCTGGCGGATAAGCCACTTGCCGCCAACCTTGCCGAAGCCGCCGCGATCGTCCGGCTGATGGAGCGCGCGCAATTGCCGCTCACGGTGGGGCTGAACTTCCGGTACTTGCCGGTGAGCCGCGCGATCCGTGATCTGGTTGCCGGCGGCACGCTGGGGCCACCGGGGTTCGGACAGTTCACCTATCAGCGCAACCGTGACGGCCTGCGTCCCGGGCTCAATCGTTATCCGCTGACCATGCGCCACCCCATGATGCTGGAGCAGTCGATCCATCATCTCGACCTGCTGCGCTTCGCCTATGGCCGAGAGCCTGAAACGGTGACGTGCCGCAGCTTCAATCCGCCATGGAGCATGTATGCCCATGATGCCAATGTCGCGTGCCTGATCGGCTTTGAAGGTGGGCTGGAGACCAGCTACTTGGGCACTTGGTCGGGTGGCTGGGACGCGTTGCAGTTCGAATGGCGGACCGATTGCGCTGATGGCGTGATCATCCAGCGCCAACTCTTCTGCGATCTTGCCATGGCCCGGAAGGGCGACGCCGCGCTCACGCCTGTCGATTTGCCTGACGCGCGCGCCTTCATTGATGACAGCCGGGCCCTGCTTGACGCCTTCGTCGATGCGGTTGCAGCCGAAGGGCCCGCTCCGTGTGACGGCCGCGACCATCTGCGCAGCCTGTCGCTTTGCTTCGCCGCGATCGAGGCGCATGAAACCGGACGAACAGTGGTCCTGCCCGATTTCCATACCCGCCACGGATTGGAAATGCTGGCATGACGGTGCTGGTCACAGGCGCATCGGGCTTCGTCGGGGCGCACATCCTGGAGGCGCTGGTCGCGGCAGGGCACGATCGCATCGTGGCGACCGACATCGCGCCTGCGCCGGGCGACCTTGCCGATCCCCGGATCGTCCGTCTGCCGCTTGACGTCTGCAATGGGGAAGCGGTTCGGGCGGTCATGGAGGCGTGGCGGCCGGCGCTGGTCGTGCACGCGGCCGCCATCACGCCAAATCCGGACGAGGAAATCCGGGATGCGGCCAGAATCATGGCGGTTAACACCGGCGGTTCTGCCAATGTGGTTGCGGCCGCCCTTGCAACCGGCAGCACAACCCGCATCGTGCTGTTCTCCAGCTCCGGCGTCTATAGCGGTCAGGTCGTCTATCCAGACCGTCTGCGGGAGACCGACCCGCTTCCCTCCATGCCGTCATCGCTTTATGCCGTGACCAAGCTGGCCTGCGAAGGGCTGGCCCATCGTGTGGCCGCGTCGGGGCAGACGTCGATATGCGCGGTCCGCGTTGCAGCCGTCTACGGCGAGCACGAGCGCGCCACCGAAAGCCGGAAAGCGGCGCGCATCAGCCTGATCCACAGGCTCGCCCTGGCGACGGCCCATGGTGGTGCGCCGGTGAGGTTGTCCGGCCCCAATCTCCGGCGTGACTGGGTGCATGGGTACGATGTCGGCCGCGCGGTCGCAGCCCTGCTCGCAGCGCCGCGCCTCGACCATGTCATCTACAATATCGCGTCCGGCGAGGTCGTCGGCCTGCATGATCTTGCGGCGATGTTCCGTGCCGAAGGCTTGGCCACGTCCGACGAGACCGGGGCCATTGATCTCGGCTTGCGGCCAGAGGATGATCGCCCCCCGATCGACATCAACCGTATCGTCAGGGACGCCGGCTTCCAGCCATCGGTGTCGCTGGCCGACGGCGTCCGTGCGCTCATTGCCTTTCACCGAAAGAATCGCCCGGCATGACGATTCTCGATGTCAGCGGCCTCAGCGTTCGCTTCGCCTCACAGGGCAGGACCGTCCACGCCGTCGAGGATGTGTCCTTCTCGCTTGCCGCCGGTGAGACGTTGGGCATTGTCGGGGAGTCAGGATCGGGCAAGTCGGTGACCGCACTGTCGGTGATGCGCCTCGTTCCAACGCCGCCAGGCCGGATCGTTGCCGGACGCGTGCTGTTTCAGGGGCGCGACCTGCTCACGCTGGGCGATGAGGACATCCGGCGGATCCGGGGTCGCGAGATAGCGATGATCTTCCAGGATCCGATGACGTCGCTCAATCCGGTCCTGACGATCGGGCGGCAGCTCACCGAAGTTCTGGAGGTGCACCTCGGGCTTCATCCGCGCGCCGCCCGCAACGAGGCCGTGGATCTTCTGAAGCTGGTCGGCATTCCCGAGGCCGCCAGCCGGCTCGACGAATACCCGCATCGCTTCTCCGGCGGCATGCGCCAGCGCGTAATGATCGCCATGGCGGTCGCCTGCAAGCCCAGGCTGCTGATCGCCGACGAGCCGACCACGGCGCTCGATGTCACCATTCAGGCGCAGATCCTCGAAATCTTGTCCAACCTTCAGCGTGAACTGGGGATGGCCATGGTCCTGATCACGCACGACCTGGGCGTGGTCGCAGGCCTCGCGGACAGGGTCGCGGTCATGTATGGCGGACAGATCGTCGAGGAGGGGCCGACAGCCGCGCTCTTCGCCGATCCCAGAATGCCTTACACAATCGGGCTGCTTGGCTCGATTCCACGACTGGACCGGCCCGATGATCGTCGGCTGACGCCGATCCGCGGCAAGCCGCCGGAAGCGGCGGGCCGTCCGGTTGGCTGCCGTTTTGCGCCACGCTGCCAGCATGTTGCGCCGGTCTGCCGGACTGAGGCGCCACCATTCCGGCCGATCGGACATGACCGCCACGCACGATGCCACTTCGAGGTCAGACTCACCGACGAGGGCGTACATGCCCAAGGCTCTCGTGTTCTCAGTCCAAAGGATGCTTGATCGTGGATTCTGGTATCCTGCTTGTGGTCGAGGGCCTTGAAGTCCATTTTCCGGTCAGGCGCGGAGTTGTCTTCGAGCGGCATGTCGGCACCGTAAAAGCGGTGGACGGTGTGAGTTTTGTGCTTCGGCGCGGGGAAACCCTGGGCCTCGTCGGCGAGTCAGGTTGCGGCAAGACGACTGTCGGCCGCGCAATTCTCGGCCTGGTGAGTCCGACGGCGGGCAAGGTGGTGTTCGATGGCCAGATCGCTGGCGGCGCCAAGCCCGCTCGTTTACTGCGCCGGCGCATCCAGCTGATCTTTCAGGATCCGTATGCCAGTCTGAATCCGCGAATGAGCGTCGGCGAGGCGATTGCGGAGCCGGTCCGCCTTCACGGTCTGCGCAGTGGAGAGACCGCCGTCCAGCAGCGCGTCCGCGAACTCCTGGACCTCGTGGGGCTGAGTGCGGCGCATGCCGGCCGGTTTCCGCACGAGTTTTCAGGAGGACAGCGGCAGCGCATCGGCATCGCCCGGGCGCTGGCCTGCGAGCCTGAACTTCTCGTCTGCGATGAGCCGGTGTCTGCCCTCGACGTCTCGATCCAGGCCCAGATCGTCAATCTCCTGCAGGATCTGCAGGAGAAGCTGGGGCTTTCCTACCTGTTCATCGCCCATGGGCTGAACGTGATCAAACACATCTCCCATCGCGTGGCTGTCATGTACATGGGCCAGATCATCGAAACCGGCGATAAGGCGGCCATCTACAAGGCGCCGGTTCACCCCTATACGCGAGCACTGCTTTCCGCCGTTCCGGTCCCGGACCCCGCCGTCGAACGCGGGCGCCGGCGCATCATTCTGCAGGGAGATGTACCGAGCCCGATGAATCCACCTCCCGGGTGCCGCTTCTCCGGGCGTTGTCCCATCGCGAGCGACCGCTGCGACATCGAGATGCCGGCCCTCATCCAGCGTGTGCCTGGCGCTCATGATGTCGCCTGCCTCCGTGCCGGGGAATCCGCCGCGTTGATGCCACTCGCAGCCCTTGAAAGCGGCTAGTTTATCCCGTACCGGGACGGTCTCGATGCGGAAAGATAAACAATCATAGCGGCTTGGAGCGTTTTGCCCGCGAGCTTCTCACCCCCACGCGCTCGCGTCGGATCGGTCCGAAACGATGAACCTGACCGATAACGGTCTTGCACGCTAGGGCCTTGTCTGATTGTAATACAAACCATGGCTTCAACCGTGTCATCGGCAGTGTGCAGCAGCATCGGACGAGGTGCCGCATGACGGCGACCGTCGGGCGCGAGCCGCGGCGCGAAGGCGCTTTGCCTGGCGGTGCGGAGGTGGAGGCCGCGCCGGGCTATGGCCGGCATCTGTTGACGATGTGGGGACTGGAACCGACTGTGCGCCACCTCAACCATGGGGGATTTGGTGCGACGCCCTTGTCTGTCCTGGAGGAGCAGCGGAGCTGGCAGCGACGCATGGAGGCCAACCCGCCCCGGTTTTTCATGAGCGAACTGCCTCACCTTCTGCGCGTGGCGGCTGCTGAGGTTGCGTCCTTCCTCGGAACGGAACCTGACCGTCTTGCGTTTGTCGACAACGCCACGTCGGGCGCCAGTGCGGTGCTGCGGAGCCTCGATTTCGGGACAGATGACGAGATCCTGACGACGGACCATGTCTACAATGCGCTACGAAACGCAATTCGCTACCTTGCGAGCAGGACAGGTGCTGTCCTGCGCGAGGTCGCCGTGCCACTGCCGGTCCGGGACGCGGGCGAAATCGTCGAAGCCATCGAGGCCGGTCTGACGCAACGCACGCGTCTCATCGTCGTCGACCATGTGACGTCGGGGTCTGCAACGATCTTCCCGGTTGAGGCAATTGCAGCTCTCGGCAGGGAGCGCGGCATACCCGTGCTGATCGATGGCGCCCATGCGCCTGGGCTGGTCGATCTCGACATCGAAGCCATCGGTGCCGACTGGTATGTTGGCAACTGCCACAAATGGCTGTGCGCGCCGAAGGGCGCCGGCTTTGTCGCCGTCTCGCGCGCGCCCGCCGCCGCCATTCATCCGCTCGCAATCTCGCATGCCTACGGTCAGGGCTTCACCGCTGAGTTCGACAAGACAGGAACGCGCGACGCCTCGGCCTGGCTGGCCATCCCGGCCGCCATCCGTTTTCATGCCCAACTGGGTGGTGCCCGCCTGCGGCAGCGCAACCGCGCGCTGGCGGCCACGATCGCGGGGTCGATCAGCCAGATGACGGGAATGCCTGCGACCTGCAGCCCGGCGCTCGCGCCGGCTATGGCGGCCTTGCGCCTGCCTGGCAACCTGCCGGCGACGCGCGAGGCGTCCGCGCGCGTTCATGACATGCTGTACGATCGGTATGGCTTCGAGACTGCCATCACGACGGCGGGCGGTGCGCTGCATCTCAGGATCTCGGTGCAGGCCTACAATGAGGCCGGCGATTTCGAGGGTCTGGCCGAGGCTGCCCTTGCGGCCGGGTGGACTGCCGCATGATCGTCTATCTGACCCAGCGCCTCGGGCAGACCGCGCTCGTGCTGGCCGCTGTCAGCCTGCTCGCCTTTCTCATGTTCCGCTTCCTCGGCGATCCGGTCGTCGCCATTCTGGGCGCGAACTCGACCGGATTGCAGCGCGACGAGTTGCGGCGACAGATGGGCCTCGATGGACCGCTGCCGCTGCAGTTCATCGATTATGTCCTCGGCATGCTGCGGGGCGATTTTGGGCTGAGCTACCGACTTGGGCAGCCGGTGTTGCGCGTGCTCGCTGAGCGGGTGCCAGCAACCATGGAACTTGCGCTGGTCGGCATGGCCATCGCGCTATGCATAGGCATTCCGGCGGGCGTCTACACCGCGCTCCGCCCAGCTGGTATGTTAAGCCGGCTCACCATGCTCGCATCTCTCGTCGGCATTTCAATGCCCTCATTCTTCATGGGTATGCTGCTGATCTTCATCTTCAGCGTGACGCTGGGCTGGCTGCCCTCGTTTGGACGTGGCGAAACCGTCCGCCTCGGCTCCCTGTGGACCACGGGACTGCTGACCGTAAGCGGGCTAAAGGCGATCCTGATGCCTGCGATTACGATTTCCGTCTTCCAGATCGCCATGATCATGCGCCTTGTGCGAGCACAGATGATCGAGGCATTAAGGACCGACTTTGTCCGCTTTGCCCGCGCACGTGGGCTGCCGAGCAGGGCCGTGAACCTGCGCCACGCGCTCGCCAATACGCTGGTGCCCGTGGTGACGGTTGTCGGCCTTCAGCTCGGATCGATCATTGGCTTCGCGGTGGTGACCGAAACGGTGTTTCAATGGCCGGGCCTCGGCCTGCTGTTCCTGCAGTCCGTGGCAGCGGCCGATATCCCGGTACTCTCCGCGTTTCTTGTCTTCATCGCGCTGGTGTTCGTCACAATCAATTTCCTGACCGACCTGCTCTATGCCGCGATCGATCCGCGAATCCGGCTTTCGGACAAGGGGAGCATCGCTTGAGCGCCCTTTTCACATCCGGCCGGGGCCGCTTGGAACGCCTGTCGGACGCTGCGCGCCGTTGGCTCGACAGCGATCTGGCTCGGGATTTCAGGAGTTCTCCCGTTGCACTCTTCGCTTTGATCGTTGTCGGCCTCTATGTCCTTGCAGCCAGCTTTCCATCGCTGGTGGCGCCGCATCCGGTGTTCGATCTGTCGACGCTCGACTTCGCCGACGCTTTCCGCCCGCCCGCCTGGCTGGAGGGCGGGAGTTGGCGGTTCTTGCTCGGTGCCGACGACCAGGGCCGCGATGTCCTGTCAGCGATCATCTACGGCCTGCGCGTCTCGCTGTTCGTCAGCGTCGCGGCGGTGGCGCTGTCGGTCGCGATCGGCGTGACGCTGGGGCTGATTGCCGGCTTTTATGGCGGCTGGATCGACAGCCTGATCATGCGGATCGCCGATGTCCAGCTCACCTTCCCAGCGATGCTGGTCGCCGTTCTGTTCGACGGCCTTCTGCGGTCTGCCTTCGGCGAGCAGGCCCATCACAGGCACGCGATCTCCATCATTATCGTCGCCATCGCTCTCTCCGGCTGGGTGCAGTATGCGCGGACCGTACGGGGCTCCACTCTTGTTGTGAGCCGGCACAACTACGTGCTTGCGGCGCGGATGATGGGTCAGCCGACCGGCTTTATCCTGTTCCGGCACATTCTTCCCAATGTCGCCACGCCGGTCTTCGTCATCGCGACTATCCAGCTGGCGGTGGCGATCATTCTGGAGGCGACACTGTCCTTCGTCGGCCTTGGCGTCCCGCCAACGCAGCCCTCGCTCGGAACGCTCATCCGGGTCGGGAACGGCTATCTGCTGTCGGGCGAATGGTGGCTGGCCATGTTCCCCGGCTTCGCCTTGCTGTTTCTGGTGCTGGCGGTGAACCTGCTGGGCGATTTTCTAAGGGACGCGCTGAATCCAAGCCTGAAGTAACCGGACTTTGACAACAGTCGCATCGTGCGACGCAACACACCAAGGAGATCACCAATGTTGAAGCCAACATGGCGCGGCCTGGCGGGAATCATCCTGAGCGCAGGGCTGCTTGTCTCATCCAGCTCGGCCTGGACCAAGACGCTACGGATCGGCGCGCAGGCCGATGCCGGTACGATGGACCCGCAGGCCCAGAACATCCAGACCACGATCACGCTGCTATCGATGATCTACGAGCCGCTGATCACGCGAGACAAGGCCCTCAACAAGGCGCCGGCACTCGCCGAAAGCTGGACCCAGACGAACCCGACAACCTGGCGCTTCAAACTCAGGCCGGGCGTGAAGTTCCACGACGGCTCGGCGTTGACCTCGGCCGACGTCGCCTTCACCATCCTGCGGGCACAGGGCGCGACCTCGCAGTTCGCCTCATATGTCGGGGGCCTTTCGGTGACGCCGGTCGACGATCTGACATTCGACATCATGAGCCCGCGGCCCGACCAACTTCTGCCGGACAAGCTTCTGTATGTACCGATCATGAGTAAGGTTTGGTCAGAAAAGAACAATGCATTGACGCCGCAGAACCTCAAGGACAAGCAGGAGAGCTACACCGCCCTCAATGCTAACGGTACCGGTCCGTACAGGCTGGTCAGTCGTGCGCCTGATTCGAAGACCGTGCTGCAGCGCGTACCGCAGTACTGGGGTCAGCTTGATGGTGACATCACCGAAGTGGTCTGGACCCCGATCGGTTCGGACCCGACCCGCGTCGCGGCGCTGCTGTCAGGCGAACTCGACATCGTTGTCGACGTCCCGGCCCAGGACGTCGCGCGGCTGCAGCAGAACGCCGACATCAAGATTGCCAAGGTTGACGAATTCCGCACAATCTTCTTCGGCTTTGACCTCAAGAGCGACAAGCTCAAATATGCCGATACGGACCGGAACCCGTTCAAGGATGTTCGCGTCCGTCAGGCCATCAACCTCGCCGTCGACCGCGATGCCGTCGTGCGCACTGTGATGCGTGGACTGGCGAGCCCGACCACACAGATCCTCGCGCCGGGTAATGTCGGCTATGATCCGGCGCTCGACAAGACCGTGACCACCAACCGCGAGAGGGCGCGGCAATTGCTCGCCGAAGCGGGCTATCCGAATGGCTTCGGGTTCACTTTCGATTGCCCGAATGACCGCTACGTGAATGACGAGCAGGTCTGCAAGACGATGGCAACGATGATGTCGCAGATCGGGCTGAAGCCGACGCTCAACGCCATGCCCCGTGCCCGCTATTTCCCCAAGATCTGGGACCGTGACACGTCGATGTACATGATGGGTTTCAACTCCCCCTACTTCGACGGGATGTACTCGCTTGAGACCATGCTGATGACCCGCGACGACAAGAAGGGGGAGGGCATCTACAACTACTCCAACGTCACCGACCCGGCGCTCGACAAGGAGATCGCGGCGGCGCGCGACGAGATGGATCCAAGGAAGCGCGAGGCCATGATGAAGGCGCTTTACAAGAAGATCACCGATGACGTGTTCTTCGTGTCGCTCTACAATCAGGTTCTGGTCTATGCCATGCGCAAGAATGTGTCGACGCCGGTCAGGCCCGACAACTGGCTGGAGATCCGCTGGGTCACGATGAACTGATTGCAATTCCAGTCGTACATGCCGGGCCGCGCGCCCGGCATGTCGCGCAGCACTCCAATGAACCGGGCATACGTCGAATGAGCAGGTCGAAATACCGCATCGGGATCGATGTTGGCGGAACGTTCACGGATTTCGTCCTTGCGGATATGGGCGGCCACGGCCTTCGTTTCCATAAGGAGCCGAGCGTCGCGGGCGACCCGTCCGCGGCCGTGGAGTCCGGCATCGCGGCAATGCTTGCGACCCATGCCATCGCGCCCGGCAATATCGAGTTGATCGTGCATGGAACGACGATCGGCCTGAATGCGATCATCCAACGGCGCGGCGCGCGCATGGCGCTCGTCGTCTCGAAGGGCAACCGCGATCTACTCGAGATCGCGCGGCTCAGGCTTCCCAGTTCCTACGACTTCACCGAGCCGCGGGAGGTGCCACTTGTGCCGCGCGACCTCGTCTTCGAAATCGATGCGCGCATGAGGTCCGATGGATCAATTCTGAAGCCTCTGGACATGCAGGAGGCTGCGGGTCTTGCGGAAAGGCTGGCGGCCGCGAAGGTTGAGGCCGTTGCCATCGTCCTGCTGAACGCATACCGTGATTCGTCGCTGGAGGCTTCACTCGGGGCCGAGTTGCGCCATCGGCTGCCCGGGGTTCTTGTGACCGAGTCAGGCCTGATTTGGCCGGAGGTACGCGAGTATGAGCGCGGCCTTGTCGCGGGGCTCAACGCGTATATTCACCCGCTGATGACACGGTATTTCGACCGCCTGAAGGCGCGTGTCGATGGCCTTGGCGTGACGGCCCCGGTCTACATCACTGCAAACAATGGCGGCACGCTCAGCCTCGAGACAGCCCGGGCCCGCCCCATCGACACGGTGCTGTCTGGTCCCGCCTCTGGTGTCGTTGCATCAACCCGTCTGGGAAACGCGACTGGCAAGACACGGCTGATTACCTTCGACATGGGCGGAACCTCTGCGGACATCGCCGTATGCCAAACTGGCGTGCCGGAGTTCACGACGGCCACGTTCGTTGGTGATTTTCCGTTGATCATGCCGGTGGTCAATGTCGGCGCGATCGGCGCCGGAGGAGGTTCGATCGTGTGGGTGGACGCACAGGGTCTGCTCAAGATCGGGCCGGTGTCCGCCGGGGCCGATCCCGGCCCGGTCTGCTATGGCCGTGGTGGAAAGCAACCGACCCTCACCGACTGTTATGTCACGCTCGGTATCATCGACCCCGCCACCTTCCTGGGCGGCCGCATGGTTCTGGACATCACGGCGGCGCGCGCTGCACTGGAAGCGGTCGCTGACCGCATCGGCCTTGCCGGAGAGAACCGGGCTATTGCGGCGGCCGAAGCCGCGCTCAGGGTCGCAAGCGCGAAGATGGGTACGGAGATCACCAAGCTGCTGGCGACGGCAGGCGTCGATCCGCGTCAGTTCTCGCTCGTAGCCTATGGCGGTGCCGGTCCGACACACGGCAATCTTCTTGCCGAGGAGGCGCAGCTCACATCCGTGACCATTCCGACGGCGCCCGGCACGTTCTGTGCGCTCGGGGCAATTCTTGCCGACGTCCGGCGCGACTACGTCCGAACAGTGCGCAAGCTGATCGGTCCCAATGCCGGCGCGCGCAATGGTTGGAGCGCCGTCTCCGACACGATTGCGGCGCTGGAAGCCGAAGCGCGGGCCTGGATCGCAAAGGAAGGCGAGATCGTCGGAGAGACGGAAGTCGCAGTTTCCTTCAATCTGCGCTATCTCGGCCAGGCTTACGAGCTGGAGGTGTTCCTGCCGCGAGGTCCGCGCGACGCAGTTGATGACACGACGGTCTGCGACCTTTTCCACGTCGAGCATGAGCGCCTCTACGGCTTTCGCGAGAGCAAGGTTCCGCTGCAGACGGCGACAGTGCGGGTTGGCGTTATCGGCAAGGTCCCGGCCGTCGCCCTGCCGGAAGTGCCCCCTTCGGTGCCCGAGCCATTTGCGCATCGCACCGTCTGGCACAGGGGCCAGCCGGTGAAGACAGCGGTCTACGCCCGCCGCGACATCGGAGCTGGCGCGACGATCCCAGGGCCTGCCATCGTCGAGCAACTCGACACCACGACTTTCATCCTGCCCGGCTGGCGCGCGGACGCCGATCGCCTCGGTGCGCTCAGCATCACGCGGGAGGTTGGGCCATGAAGCTCGATCCGATTCTGGTTGAAATCTTCTTCCATAAGGTGACGGCCATCGCCGAGGAGATGGCCATCACGCTCCAGCGCACGGCCAGGACAACTTACGTAAAGGAGGCCGGCGACTTCGGCACGGCGCTGGCTACGCCGGAAGGCCGGTTCTTCGCCTATCCGAAAGTCATGGGTGTTTCCGGCTTCCTCGACAGCAATGTCGGGCCGGCGCTGTCGCGCATCGACAATCTCGAGCCGGGCGACGTGATTCTCACCAATCATCCGTTCGAGAGCGAGGGCCTCGCAACCCACATGCCGGACCTGCACCTGATCCGGCCGATCTTCCATGATGGGCGCATCGTTGCCCATGCCTGGGATTTCATCCATTCCGCCGATATTGGCGGCGGCGTGCCGTCGAGCATTTCGCCCCGTTTTTCGGATCTTTATCAGGAAGGATTTCAGATTCCCCCGGTCAAGCTGGTGAAGGCCGGCGTCATGAACGAGGATGTCATCCGCCTTTATACCGCCAATTGCCGGACGCCGGAGGTCAATCTTGGAGACATCAAGGCCATGCTGGCCGCCTTGCAGGTCGGCGAAAAGCGCGTTCACGGGCTGATCGCGCAGCACGGTCTACAGACTTTCCTGGACGCGCAGGACGATCTCGCCGAAGTGGCGGCCTCCAAGGCCCTTGCGGTCCAGAAGCAGCTGCCGGACGGAACCTACGCCTTCTGGGATCTGCTGGATGATGATTTCAATTCGAAGGTCCCCGTGCGGGTGCGGTGCGAGTTGACCGCAAAGGACGGCCGCGTCCACCTCGACTTCACCGGAACCGATCCGCAGGTTCTGGCAGCCTACAACATTCCGACCGGTGGGCAACGGCATCCGTGGCTGACCTTGAAGCTGATGCATTTTATCTACAGCCATGACAAGACGGTGCCGCTGAACCATGGACTGTTCGACAACATCACCGTGACCGCGCCTGTAGGCACGGTGGTCAATCCGGAGCCCGGCGCGGCGGTTGGCGTGCGCAGCGCCACAGCGATCCGCCTCAACGAGGCGCTGGTTGGCGCCATGTCCATCGCCCGGCCGGGCCTGATGCCAGCGCCCAGCGGCGGCATCATGATTCCGTCCGTTCTGGTGGAGCAGGACGCCCGCACCGGCGCGCGCCACGTCATGGTGCTGCAGTCGCTTGTCGGCGGCACCGGCGCGCGGCTCGGCGCGGACGGGGTCGACGGGCGCGACTCCTCGCTTGCCAACCAGCGCAACACGCCGATCGAGAAGACGGAGGAGGAGGCCGAGGCGACCATCGTCGAATATGCCCTACGGCAGGATTCGGGCGGAGCCGGGCGTTGGCGCGGCGGCACCGGCGTGGTATTCTCGGTCCGTATCGCCCGCTATGGTTCCGCCGTGTTGGGACGCGGCATGGAGCGTTTCGTGTTTCGCCCCTGGGGCATGGCCGGGGGTCGTCCGGCGGAGAAGGCCCGCGTCGTCGTCAACCTCGGCACGCTGAAGGAACGCGAACTGGGCAAGCTCGACATTTTCTATCCTGATCCCGGCGATGTGGTCACGATCATGACGCCGGGCGGTGGCGGCTATGGCGATCCGCTGGACCGGCCACAGGACGATGTTCTGCGCGACGTCGAGGTGGGCTACGTCAGCCGGGAGGCCGCGCGGCGCGATTACGGCGTCGTGATCACCGACTCGGGTCTGGACAGGGTTGCGACCGACGCGCTGCGCGCGAGCATGCGCGCTCTGCGGGGGCCGCCGCCTGACTTCGACTTCGGCCCCGAACGCGATGCATGGGAGCAGGTTTTCGACGATGCCAGCATGCTGCGGATCAACGCGCTCTTCATGCGTCTTGGCTCCAATGTCAGGCCCCAGCGCCGTCGCGAACTGTTCGAGCGCGTCATCCCCGACCTGCCGAAAGTAGGTGTCGTGCCGCTGCATGTGGTGATTGGCGATATCGATGCGGCGCGCAGGCGTCTGTCAGCGGAGATCGAGGCCCTGGCGGCCTACGTGAAGGCCATGGATGCGCCAGGCTGACGGATTTTGCGCGAGAGACGGAAGAGCATGCCACGCATCTTGATCATTGATCCGCAATTTGCGGATGATCCTGACATCGAACGGTTGGTCGCCGGCCCTGATGTCGAATTCGAGATCATCCGGCCCGGCTCCTGCGAGGTTGGCGAGGACGCCTTGCGGCGGGCGGACGCCGTTCTGAATTGTCGGAGCCGCCATCTGCTTCCGGCCGCGCTTATCGAAGCCATGGAGCATGTGCAGATCATCGCCCAGGCTGGCGTCGGCTTCAATCACATTGACATCGCCGCTGCGGCGCGACGCGGCATTCCGGTCTGCAATACGCCGGACTACGGCACCCGCGAGGTTGCAGACCATGCCATGGCATTGTTGCTGTCGCTGACGCGGGGCGTGACGGCCTACAACAACCGGCTGCTGGTGCGGGATGATGCCTGGTCCACCCTGGCGCTTCCGCTGCCGCCGGTGAGACGGCTCGGCGGCCAGACGCTGGGCATTGTCGGTCTCGGGCGGATAGGCACGGCGATGGCCCTGCGGGCCCGCGCCTTCGGGCTGAGTGTCATCTTTCATGATCCCTATCTTCCCGCAGGCCATGAACTGGGCCTTGGCCTGGGGCGCGCCGACAAACTGGACAATCTGCTGGGCCGATCAGACATTGTGTCGATCCACTGCCCGCTGACCGACGAGACGGCGGGCCTCTTCGATGACCAAAACCTCTCAGCGATGAAGCCCGGAGGCATTCTGATCAACACTGCGCGCGGCGGCATCGTTGGCCTCGACGCCGTGCAGCGTGCTCTTGCGAGCGGTCATCTGTGCGCCGCCGCGTTCGATGTGCTGCCGCGCGAGCCGCTGGACCGAACCCACCCGCTGATTGCGGCCTGGTCAGCCGGCGAGGCGTGGCTTGAGGGCCGTTTGCTGCTGACGCCGCATGCTGCCTTCTATTCGCCGGAAAGCCTGGCCGACATGCGCCGCCTCTCGATGCTGGCCATCGTCGAGTTCTTGCAGAAAGGGCGGCTGAGAAGTTGCGTCAACCTTCGCCTGCTTGCGCAGAACGGGCACTTTCAGACCGAGTGGGCTTCCGGCCAGGCCTGAGGCGGCTGGACCTATCACTCGCGGGCCTTGAGCCAGTCCCGATACTCAGCCAGCGTCGCTTCGTTGGGCGGGTAGGTGCCGGAGAGCGGCGCCCCCTGCCTGACCTTGCCGACCACGAACTCTTCAAGGATTTCTCGCTCGGCTGCTGCCGTGGCGATCTCCTCGACCAGGTGGGCCGGGATCGCCACGACTCCGTTGCCGTCTCCCATCAGGATGTCACCGGGCATCACCGGCACACCGGCAATGCCCACGGGCACGTTCAGATCGATGACGAAGCGGTGAGATGTCACGGGCGTCGCGGCATTTCCAGTGCAGAACAGCGGAATGGGGATCGAAGCGATAGCGGCAGCGTCGGACACCCCGCCGTCCAGAACGATCCCGCTGACGCCCTTGACGAGAAGATGGGTCGTCATGATGTCGCCCATGAAGGCCGTGCGCGTCTCGCCGTCCATGGCAACTGCCAGGACCTGGCCGGTACTGATCTCTGCGACCGATTGCGCCTGCAGGTTCGGCCGGGAGCCGGCGCCCTGCTGTTCGACCAGATCTTCTCGAACCGGAATGGTGCGCACCGTAAAGGCTGGTCCGGCAAACTTCACGGCGGAAGGATTGAGGGGCTTCGGACCGAACATGAATGTGTTCCGGAAGCCCTTGCGCCAGAGCAGGGACACAACCGTCGGCACGGCTGCCTGCAGCAGGCGGTCTCGGACAGGTGCTGTGAACGGAGTGTGCTGCGCCATGGTCCTGTCCTTATACCAAGCGGGTTGATGAACCTGATCCCGTTTGTCTAACAAGCAGACAATCACCGCGCCAGCCCGTATTTGGCTTGCGATGTCGTCGGCACCGGTACCAAAGCGCCAGCGTGCGGCGTCCATGTCGTGCATGAGGTCGCCTTCGGACGTTGCTGATGTCCTGGTCAGATCGGGACATCGATCCAGCGCCGCTGGCGGGAAGAATTGCGGATGCAATCCAGAACCAGCTGGTTGCGCCAGCCGTCATGAAACGTTGCGCCTTCCCGAAGAGCGCGTCGTTCGCGGAGCGCCGCTGCAAATTCCTGAAGGAGGCCGACGACCGACACATTCCAGATTCCGGCGTTGATCCCGGCCAGCGCCGCGTTCGGATCTGCGACGCTCATGTCTTCGAAGCTGCCGCCGGCCTTCGCGACCATCAGCTTCTCGGTGCTGTTCGATAGCGTGATCGTGCCGTCCGAGCCGAAGATCTGGGTGCTGTTGTCAACGCCGTGACGCGCGGCCGCACTCATGAAGACATCGACGATGGCACCCGAGCACATTTCAAGCGTGAAGGAGGCGACATCATCCGCATCGGCCCGCCACGGCGCTCCGGTGGACTTGTCGAACCTGTCCGGTACAAGGGTCCGCACTTCGCCGCTGACGGCAGCGACCTCACCCAGCAGCCAGCGCAGAAGATCGACCTGATGGGAGCCGTTCGCGCCGAGCCGGCCGCCGCCCTGGTCCTCCAGCGACCACCAATCACCCAGAGCCCTGGAGCGCGGATCGGCCCAGGCGTTGCCGATGTTGCTGATGTTGACGTGGCGCACGGCGCCGATGGCCCCCTGGCCGATCAGGTCGCGCAGCTTCCTGCGGTTTGGATTGAAGCGCAGTTCATGATCGATCATGTGCAGTCGGCCGAGCGATTCGGCTTTCTCAAGCATGGCCCTTGCTTCGGTCGCATCCATCGCCGTCGGCTTCTCGCACAGGACATGAGCTCCGGCCTCCAGAGCAGCGAGAGTCATCGTGGCATGGGTGACGGTCGGCGTCGCGACGCAGACCAGGTCGAAGGCGTGGTTGGCCAGCATCGTCCTCCAGTCGCCATAGGCATGGGGAATGGCGAACGCCTTGGCCGCTGCCTCGGCGCTTTCGCGGCGGGCGCTGGCGATGGCGACGACCTCGGCGCCCGGGACGTGGGCGAGGGCAGGCAGATAGGCCGCTTTCGCAAAACTTGCTCCGATGATTCCGACACGCATGCTGATCGTCCGCCTTATTTCTCTTGGCCGGCTCCTTCCAGCGGCGGATCGAGGATCTTGCGCAGCCGAGTGTCCGGAATGGGAAATTAAGCACGATTGTCACAATGGTGACACAGGGAAAATCGCGATCCTCGGCAATCGACCGTGGCTGGCTCGCGCTCGCCACGTCACTCCGGGCTGGCGTAGGCAGCCTTTGCTTTGCCGCTCTTGGCCAGCCATGCTAGGCGAGTATCTCTGCTGGGAACACGTGTATATCCGTCGGGCCGGGGCTGATGGCCTGGTCGGCGCCGTAGGCAAGCGAGCTTCTCGCCCTGATTCTCATCGCAGTGCTCGGTCCGCTCGGACAAGACGTTAAGATCCCCGCGATCCGCACTGCCGAAGCTTCGGCCCTTGCGCCGATCGACCACACGCGGCTGATCTTCAATGCGAGCGCCGCATACCTGCTATTCGTCGAGATCCCCGATCGATGGACTCTGCTCGTGGCAGCCATCATAATCTGTTCGACATTATTTGTAACCCGCGACGAAGCGCGGATCGCCAGGCTCGTCCCCGAGGCGCCGGTTTCCGACCCACTGTCCGCACCCTTCCCGGCCCCGGCCGCTACCCCCTCATAACGGAGACCTGCCATGTTCGACATCTCGGAAGAACCACTCCTGCTGACGCCAGGACCATGCTCGATTTCCCTGCGCACCAAGCAGGCGATGCTGCACGACTATGCATCGGGCGAAGAGGTGATGGCCGAAAAAGTGGCTGCAATCGCCAAGTATCTGCTCAAGATCGTCAATGGCCATGGCAGTCACACCATGGTTCCGCTGGTGGGTTCGGGCACCTATGGGACGGAAGCGGCGATCGGGACCTTTGTTCCCCGCGATGGCAAGCTGTTGGTCCACACGAATGGGGTCTATGGCGACCGTATCGTCGACATCTGCCAGCATTTGCGGATCAACTATACTTCCTTTCGAACGCAGCCCTTCACGCCACCAACACGCAAGCAATTCGAGGATGCCATCAAGGCCGACCCTGCCATCACCCATGTGATGATCGTCCACTGCGAGACGTCGACGGGTATCCTCAATCCGATCGACGAGATCGCGCAGGTCTGCAAGGCTTACGGAAAGGGTCTGCTGATCGATGCGGTGGCTTCCTTCGGCATCATCGATCTCGACGCCAGGAAGCTTGGCTATGACGCCGTCATCTTCTCGGCCAACAAGGGCATGCAAGCTCCTCCCGGCCTCGCTTTCGTGATCGCCAAGAAGGCTGTTCTCGAGGAGTGCAAGGGCAATTGCCACTCGCTGAGCCTTGATCTGTGGGATCAGAACCAACACTTCGAACGCACCGGCGGCTTCCGGTTCACTCCTGCAACGCATCTGCTGCTAGCATTTGCCGAAGCCTGCAAGGAGCATGAGGAGGAGGGTGGCATTGCGGGCCGGCAGGCGCGCTACCGTGCGAGTTCGCGTCGCCTCGTCGAGGGCATGCGCCAAATGGGCTTGCATACGCTCGTGGACGATGCACATGCCTCACCAATCGTCTCCACCTTTCACGATCCTGATGACCCGAACTACTCGTTCGGCGCCCTCTACAGCGGGATGAAGAAGCGTGGATTCATTATCTTTCCGGGGCGCCTCGCCGCAGCAAATACCTTCCGCATCGCCAATATCGGCATCGTGACGCCGGATGACATCAGCCGCGCGATGGACGCGATTGCGGAGTGCTTCGCCGAAATGGGAGTCAGAAATTTCGGCCGTGCCGAGGCCTTCGCCGCCTGATGCTGGCTACCAGCCCCGTTCTGCCGGTTTGTCCGGTCCGGCAGGCCTCGCCTGCGGACGCCGGGGCCGGCGCCGCCCTGTCGGTGGATCCCAGCTGGCCATTCGGTTGCGGATTGGCGCTGCCGGCTCTCGTTTGGAACCGGGATCGGCTGCAACATCGACGGGCCGCTTGCAGGAGCCGGTCTGCTGCTGCCGGGGCCTCCGGGAGTTGCATTTCTCGGCATGCTTCTCGTTGCTCAAATGGATCGTGCGAAAGGTGCCGGCTCATGCATCACCCGCGCGGCCTTGCGGGCGGCAGGCCGGATCGGCCTGTCGACAGTTGCGCTGTTTGCTGTTCCGAAGGCCATGCCCCTCTACTGGCGGCTCGGTTTTCGAGAGCAAGGCATGCTGTTCAGCTACCGTCGCGGCGGCGATGCTGCTCCGGCCACGGTCGCGCGTGCCGAGCCAGGCATCAAGGTCCGTCCGCTTGTAGCCGGCGATATCCCGGCTGGCTTGCCCTTGACAGTGCTTCGTATGGCGCTGATCGCGCCCCGATGCTGCGCGACCAGATCGAGCGCTTTCCCGATCTGGCGCTGGTCGCCTCCGACCCCTCCGGGGTGTTGGGCTTTGCTCTCGCTTTGGCGCGCCCCAGGCAGACCGTCATCGGCCCTATGGTGACGTCCGAAGCCGCAAGCGCCATGACATTGACCGCTGCCTTGCTCGCAAGGACGAATGGTGCGATCCGTTGCGGCAGCCTTTGTTTTGCTGACAGTCAGCGCGCCGCTAACCATCATTGGCTTGAGGAACGTGGCTTGGCTGTGCTGAATCGGATTCAGCTGATGTTGTACGGGCCCGAGCGGGGCAGAACACCCTTTCCGATTCCTCACCGTCTGTTCGCAGCCCAGTCTGCCGCAGCCGGCCAAGCGTCGTGAAGCTGGCCTGCCGCAGTCACCACCAGAGAGAAGTTGATCCCGATGAAATATGTCCAGCTTGGTCGCAGCGGCCTCATCGTCAGCCAAATCTGTCTTGGAGGCAACTCCTGGGGCGCGGCAGGCCGCCGCGAGTGGGGCGCCTTTGATGCGGCTGGCAGCAGGCCCTTTTTCAGGGCGGCGCTCGATGCCAGCATTAACTTCTTCGATACGGCGGATGTCTACAATCACGGCGTCAGCGAGAGCGTGATGGGCAGCGAACTCATCCCGATGGTGCCACGCGACGATCTGGTGATTTCGACCAAGATCGGGATTCCCATGAGCGGCAAACCCAATGACGGTGGCCTTGGGCGCAAGCATCTGATGAAGAGCCTTGATGCGGCGCTGAAACGGCTGAAAACCGACTATGTCGATCTACTTCAGGTCCACAGGCTCGACGCCCATACGCCGCTGGCTGAAACCATGCGCACGCTCGACGACATGGTGAGAGCGGGAAAGGTCCGCTACATCGGCGGCTCCACCATGCCGGCCTACAAGTTTGCGCAGATGATTGCGCTGGCAGACCGGTACAATCTCGCCCGCCCGATCGCCATGCAGAATCTCTACAACCTGGTCCAGCGCGAGGATGAGCGGGAGATGCTGCGGCTATGCGCCGAAGAAGGTGTTGGGGCCATTCCCTACAGCCCGCTTGCCCGCGGGTTCCTGGCTGGCAACCGCTCGCGGGACGGTGGTGGCGAGACCGAGCGGGCGAAAACCGACAAGGCGGCACGCGGCCTTTACCGTCCGACCGATTTCGACGTGGTCGATCAGGTGGTGGCGCTCGCGCGCCGGCGCGGTGTCAGGCCCACCCAGATCGCTCTGGCATGGCTCCTGCACAAACCGGTGGTGAGCGCCCCGATCATCGGCGCAACCAAACCGGAGTACATTGCCGAGGCCGCAGCTGCGACGGAGATCGCGCTCTCAGTCGATGAGATTGCCAGCCTGGAAGCCCCTTATGCCTTCGGCCCTGCGCCCATGAACTGAGCCACCGGAGGTTGATCACCATCAACCTGTTCACCGGAAAGGCTCTCCGATGCAGCCGTCCTCATTCGAGGCATGTGTTTTTGCTCCTGGCCTGCTGGCAGCGTCACTCACGACGACTGTCAGCGCCGAGACGCTTTCGATCGGTTTGAGGTCGGGCACGGACACCCTTGACCCGCATCAGCCCTTAACCCGGTCGCGCAACCCGCCAGCCAGATCCTGCAACAGCATCAGCAGCGCCATCGGGACCATTGCGAGCCAGTGATAAAGGAGCCTGGGTTTGAGGGATCGCGAAGCGCTCAAGCCTGAGTGCGGAGCGGAGCGCCGCGGCCCAACTCATGGCCAGCACGAACATCGCCCAAGGGATTATGACGAACGCGGCGCTGAGCCGGGCGACAAGGCTCCCCAGGCTGGCCCACGTCCGGGGAGCACGTCAAAACCTGCCGGGGCTCTAATCGCCGCTGGATGACAAACCAATGGCAGGTCAATGCGGCCACGGACGTGGGGCAGCGAAGCCTTGCAGCATTTGCGCAGCCTGCCTGCCGGTTCGCTCTGAGGACGGCTCCGCCGAAGGCGACTTGACATCCGCGGTGGTTGCCGAAAGGAATCCGCCAGTCAACAACGCGCGTTTCTGCCGCCTGTTCGGAGCATCCCCATGGCGGCCTTCACCAATCCGATACTGCCGGTCAGCCAGCGCCAGGCGGGCTTTCTTGCTGTGCGGTGCTACGGGTCGCGCGCCGACATGGGTCTCGCCGCCGCTGTTGATACCGCCGAGGCCATACGCCATTGTGTCGACGCACAGGGCGTGGTCCGCATGGTCTTCGCCGCCGCGCCAAGCCAGACCGAGGCTCTGGCTGCGCTGGTTCGCCAGCCGGACATCGACTGGCGCCGGGTCACGGCCTTCCACATGGACGAGTACATCGGACTCGAGCAGGGCGCGCCACAGAGCTTTGCCGGCTGGCTCGATCTGCACCTCTTCAGCCAAGTGCCATTCGCGGCGGTTCACCGCCTGGTTCCGGGGACCGCACCAGAGGAGGCCGCGCGGCGCTATGCCCGGTTGCTCGACGACGCGCCGATCGACGTCGTCTGCCTTGGCATCGGCGTGAACGGGCACATCGCCTTCAACGATCCGCCGGTAGCCGACTTCAATGATCCGCATGACGTCAAGATCGTCGAACTCGACGACATCTGCCGGCGGCAGCAGGTGGATGACGGCTGCTTTGCCAGTTTCGATCAGGTTCCGACCCATGCGCTGACCTTGACGGTTCCGCGCCTTCTGCGCGCGCGACGGATGGTCTGCGTCGTGCCCGGACCGCTCAAGCGCGCCGCCGTTGCCGCGACGCTGAACGGCCCCGTCACGACCGCATGCCCGGCGAGCATCCTGCGCCAGCATCCCGCCTGCACCTTGTACATCGACCGAGAGGCCGACCCCGATGCCTGATCCGATTGATGCCGGAGCCCTGTGCGCCAACTATCTTGCCGATGTCCACGCACTCATGGCGTTGGTGCTAGGGGAGGAAACCGAGGCGATGGATCGCGCGGCGGACAGGATTGCCGACCAGATCGCTGCCGATCGGCTGGTTCACATCTATGGACCGGGCGGGCACTCGAACCTTGCGGCGCAGGAGATTTTCTTCCGCGCCGGGGGTTTGATGCATGTCAGCGCCATCCTCGACGAAGGCACGTTGCTCTCGGGCGGAGCGCTGCGATCAATGGCAATCGAGCGCACTCCCGGCTACGGGAAGGTCGTGATCGGCGACTGGGGTCTGGGCCGTGAGGACCTGCTGATCCTGGTCAACGCCTACGGCATCAATGCAGCCCTGATCGACGCGGCGCTCGAGGCGCGGCGACGAGGCTGCTTCCTGATCGGGGTTTCATCCCGCCGGCATGCGGAGCAGACCGCGCCAGACCATCCGGCCCGGCACCCGACCCGGCAGAACCTGCACGATATCGTCGACATCGCCATCGACACCAAGGTCGCCATTGGCGATGCCATCGTTACCGTGCCGGGATTGAGCGAGCGGATTGCGGCGGCCTCGACCTTCGCCAACGCCTTCGCGCTCAACTGCCTCGTGATCCGGACGGTGGCGAAACTGGCGGACCGCGGCATCGAGCCCCCGGTGTGGCGCTCAGGCAATGCGCCGGGCGGCGACGAGGCCAATGCGCGCTTTGTCGGGCGCTTCCGCCAGAGAGTCAGGCGGCTGTGACCGGCCTGCGCCTCATCGGACGCGATCCTGCGACCGGCGAGGGGATGGCCGTCGACATGGACGCCGGACGGATCGTTGCCATCACGCCCTGCCCGGCCTCGGACAGGCCCTACATTGCGCCGGGTCTCGTCGATTTGCAGGTCAATGGCTTTCAGGGGATCGACCTCAATGACGGCGCCGTGACGCCCGGCAAGATCATCGATCTGGTGGCGCGTCTTCATGCGGTCGGTGTGACGACCTTTCTGCCGACCCTGATCACCGCTTCGAAGGGTTCGCTGATCGCAGGTCTCGTTGCCATCGCCGAGGCGCGGTCTATCTCACCAGGCGCGGCGCATGCCATTCCGTTTGTCCATGTCGAGGGCCCCTTCATTTCCCCCGAGGATGGCCCGCGCGGGGCTCATCCGGTGGCCCACGTCCGCCCGCCTGATGTCCGCGAACTGGCGGAATGGCAGGCTGCTTCCGGGGGTCTGGTGGGGATGATCACCCTGTCGCCGCATCATGCGGGCTCATCCGTCTTTATCAGGCACGCCACAGACCAGGGCATCCATGTCGCCATCGGCCACACCGCGGCGACGCCGGCGCAGATCGAGGAAGCTGTTGCTGCAGGCGCGCGACTGTCCACGCATCTGGGCAATGGCGCGGCGGCGATGTTGCCGCGTCATCCCAACATGATCTGGTCGCAACTGGCAGAGGACCGCCTGACGGCAACCTTGATCGCCGACGGATTTCATCTGCCGGCAGAAACCTTCAAGGCCATGCTGAGGTCCAAGGGGCTGGAGCGCGCGGCCCTGGTGTCCGACCTGACCGCACTCGGCGGTCTGCCGGCTGGAACCTACGAGCAGGCTGTCGGGGGCAGGGTCGAGTTGAGCGCGGAGGGCCGCATCAGTGTTGCCGGCACCCCCTATCTTGCCGGAGCGGCACTGTCATTGTGCCGCAATGTTGCCCTCGCGGCGAGGATGGCGGGCCTGTCCCTGGCCGAGAGCCTGAGCCTGGCCACCGTCAATCCCGGGCGCTTCGCTGCAGGACGTGGCCGGCTCGCGGTCGGGCACCCGGCGGACCTGATCCTGTTCGACTGGACACCTGGAGCAGAACTTCTTGACATCGTCGCCACCTTTGCGGCCGGAGAGCAGGTCTTCAGAGCGGCCGGGCCTGCCGCATGATCAGGGCCGGGGTCTGCTGCATCGACATCACGCCGCAAGCTGGCCTCGCGATGTCGGGTTTCGGAGCCCGAACGGAGCCGGCGCTCGGCGCGCACGATCCGCTCACGGTGAGAGCGGTCGTGGTCAACGACACAGCCCTTGTCGTGGCGGATGTCCTTGGCCTGCATGAGCAGATGAGCCGGCGCATCCGGGAGCGTTGCTGCCTGCCCGCGCACAAGGTGGTGCTGTCGGCGCTCCATACCCACGGCGGGCCTGCCGCAATGGTCGGGCGTGGCGGGGCCGAGGCGGACCCATCCTATTGCGACTGGCTCGAGGCGGCCTGCGTCAGTGCCATCGACCGGGCTGCAGCCGGGGCGGTGCCGGCGCGCATCCTCACCGGTCATGGCGCGGACCCGGATGTGGCGCGCAACCGCCGCCATGCTGATGGCCTGCTCGACCGGTCGCTGCCGGTGGTTCGCATCGAGGCCGTCGATGGCCGCGTGCTGGCGGCCATCACCTCCTATGCCTGCCATCCGGTCGTGCTTGGCGCCGACAACAGGCTCTGGACAGCCGACTACCCGCACGTCGTCCGGGCACGGCTTGAAGCTGCCTGGCCGGGAGCGATGGCCATCTTTGCAACGGGCTGCTGCGGAGACGCGAACACCGGCCATTCGGCCCAGGCCTCGATCTCGCTGGCAGCCAATCCGTCGCGCAGCTTTGCCGCTGCGGAGGGGATCGGGGCGCGCATCGCCGACGCCGCGCTGGCTGCGGCCATGCAGCCCGTGGACGGCAGTGCATCTGTGACGGCCCGTGACTGCCATCTCAATCTGCACCTTGCCCGGCGCGAGAGCCTGCCTCCGCAGGAGCTTGCCCGGCTCTGGCGCGGTGAGCGCCTGCAGGCGGAGCCGATGCGGGCGCTGATGCTGGATCACTGGATCCGCTGGGCCGAAGGGCCGGCATGTGACGACCTGGCGCCATGGCTGGCGCGCGTCAGCGTGCTGGATTGGGCCGGCCTTGCGATCATCGGACTTCCGGGAGAAATCTTCGCCGAGACGGCGCTGGCGGTCCGCATGGCGCTGGGCGGCCGCCCGGCCCTTGTGCTGGGCTTTGCCGAGGGCAATCCGGGCTACATTCCGCCTGCGGCTGAGTATGCGTTCGGCGGCTACGAGGTCGACGAGGCGCACCGCTATTACGGCATGCCGGCCGGCTTTGCCTTGGGCTGCGCCGAGGCGCTCTGCGCCGCTGCCCGCGGTCTGCTTGGGAGATAAGACGCCCCTCGCAGCGCGCACCCAGCATGCCCTGCGCGCGCATTGACAGCCATTCGGCTGCATGCACGATGCGGATAGCGCCTCGCGCGCCCACGGGGAGTCCTCATCATGTCGAGTTCAGTTTCTGCAGCAGTCAAGCGCGCCCGCAGGCCGTTGAAGGCAACGCTCGGCATCGCCGCTGGGACACTCGGGCTGGCGCTGCTGGCCGGCGCCGGGCCGGCGAGCGCGCAGAAGATCACGGTCTGGAGCGGCTATCCCGAGATGGAGCCGTTCTACCGCCATGTCGCGGAGGGCATGAAGGCCAAGTTCCCGAACCTCCAGGTCTCGATCGAGGCGATTCCGCTGCGCGAGCATGAAAAGCGCGTGGCGCTCGGCCTGTCATCCGGCGGCGCCGGCAATCTGATCATTGAGTTGCCGCCATCGACGGCAAGCCGCTACCTGAGCAACGATCTTCTGCCGAAGGCGCCGGCCAATGTCGCTGCCTTCGTCAGCGACCCGAAGAACTTCGATCCGTTCTTCCGCGCGAGCGCCAGCTTCGGCGGCGCAGTCTATGGCGTGCCCCTGTTCCGCGGGCAGGGCGCGTTGTTCTACAACACCGAGATGTTCAAGGCAGCCGGCCTGACGCGCCCCCCCGCCACGATGGAAGAGTACACCGAATTTGCCGAGAAGCTCACCAAACGCGACGCATCCGGCAAGGCGACTGTATCCGGCTGGAGCATGCGCCTGTCCGGAGGCGGCCAGGGCATTGCCGAGAAGTTCTGGATCAACATGTTCCAGTATGGCGGCAATCTGCTGACG
>JAPLOU010000096.1 GCA_026400535.1 Hyphomicrobiales bacterium | reverse complement strand
TGCTATCACCCACGCTTGCGACGGTCGTTTTGCCTCAAGCCGTTCGAGCCGCTTTTCAAGATTTCGCATGTATGGCCTCCAATGCTGCTATTCGGGTCTCAAGGTCACGCCGTTCGATGGAGGTGCCTGTAGCCTCCAGCACGCGAGAAATATCGGTCGCCTCTTCCGGCGAGATATCGCCTTCAGCCACGGCCCTGATGACCACGCCTTGCGCCATCGCCAGATCGGACAGGCCGTTGATCTGCGGCAGATCAAGCGTGACAGACCGGCCCTTCCGTGGTGGCGCTATCCTGTCCAAGACCAGCCTCGCCGCTGTCATGTCGCCATCGATGGCCTTGTTGACCACGGACCTTGCAATGGCGTCCGCATCGCCCGCCATGAGCGTTTCAATCATTTCGGTCGCGCGATGGCGCGTGCCTTTGGGCTTTCCGGCTGGGTTCCCGGATTGCCCTGGCTGGAATCGTGAAGGCTGCTTTCGCTTTGAATTTTCAGATACCGTGTCGTTCGTCTCACTGCTCATGTCCACCTCCTAAAGGTCCCATTCTCGACGCCCGTAGCGCCTGATACTTCCGGCTGGACAAGAACGGGAACGGCCCAGCATCACCCGCAATCGAGCGCTGCAATTCATCAATGGCAGTGTCGAGTTCGGCATCTGACAGCATTGCCATCAGATCAGGTCTCTCTTTTTCCATGCGTTCAACACGCCGCTTCAAGGATATTGCTGTCATATCATTGCCTCCGGTTTTGATGAATCAATCGGTCCAGCCGAACACTTGCGAGATTTATGACATTTTGCCATTCGACTTCCGACAGGCCAGCCTCGACTGCCAATGCAGGATCATGAAGCGCGGCCAGCGCCTCGGCATGTTCGCGGGGCAATCCACCATCGAATTCGCAGATGGCAGCGCGTTCCTCAAACTCTGAGATTTCCACCTGCGACGCCGCTACAGTCGCTACTTCCGCTACACATTGTTTGGCGCTGACCGGGTAAGGCCCCGGCACTTCGCCCCGCTCGAGTGTCGCCAGAGCGTTTGCCACGTCAAACCACATGACCGGCCCCCACGATTAGCCATGCTTCCCTTCGAGCCGCGCCGCGCACCACTGTTCCCGGCTCCAGTGGGATCAACCACCCATGCTTTTCGAGCAGCGTCAGCGCCGCTCTGGCCTTTGGGCTTTCTCGCAAAACATTGGGTCCGAGCTGCATGACATCGCGTGTCATAACGTCGGGATGCGTCCAGACTGTCAGCAGCCATCTGCGCAGCGCCTCGGCCTTCTCGATTTCTGCTGACACCGTGGCAGCATCAGCCAATCGCACCGCTTCGCTGAGATAGAACTGAGCAAGGGCAATGCCATTGGCCATGTCGCTGGCCGTGACCGCCGATGAATGCAGGTCGTGCCAGAGTGTCAGCACGCCTGCGATGCGCGCCGCCTGTTCAGCTGCCTTGCTGCCGTAGCCGCTGACATGTGCAAGGTCGCCACCAGCGCCTTGCGCCGTTTCGATGGTATCCGAAAACGCCACCAGTAGCGCCCTGGCGTCCCGCGAAAGCGGAAGCTGGCGCGGTGTCAGTGCCCGCGTGTCGGGGTCCATCGGCAACGGGGTTTCGAGAATGCTGCGCAGTCGGGAGGCGAAGGCGTCAACCGAACCGTCATCCAACCGCGCCAGACTGTGCAGCCGCGTGCCGATGGTGCTGGCCGGTTCGCAGATCAGGAAGCGCGGCAGAAACCCTGTATCGCCCGCCATCGGGTCGGCCATGAAGGCACGTGCCACTCCCGGCTGGACCATCAGATGGACCGCCAGCCTCCGCCCGAACAGCGTGTAGCTGCCCTCACCCTGCCGGGTGCGCCGGATGGGGTTCCCTTGCCAGAGGTCGTTCAGTGCCGCGAGCGATTTCTGCCGGTTGTCCGATGACATCGCGTGCCCGCCGAGGAACTGTCCGCCCTCGTCGGAAAAGATGCCGAGCGTTGGCTGGCCTTGGTAGAAGAGGCGCGTCAGGCCCTCAAAAGTTGGTTCCGTCACCACCCGCTCAGTCGAGGGCGGCGCTGCCGGTTCCGGTCCAAGCTTCTCGAGTTCGAACTCCGCCAGCGGGGTCCGCTCACCCTTGCCCTTCCGCGCGTCAGTCAGGATGCGGTCATACTCGGCTTTCCAAACCGCGTGGCGGATTTTCCAGCGCTCGAGTTCATCTCGACCGTCGGCTGCCTGCTCTCTCTCGAAGGTGCGCAGCGCCGCCATCATCGGCGCGTCGCAGGAACTCTTGCGTTCGCCAGACTGGGCGATGGTGAGCGCATAAAGTGACGTCGGACGATCGCCGCCCAAGGTCTCGACGTCCGCGAAGCCCTGCACCGCAAGCGAGGCGACGGCCAGGGCGCTTTGCGCGGGGATAGCCACGGGCGCGAGCGTCATGCCCTGCACGGCTTCCACCGCCGCGCGCAGCGGCCCCAGCGCTGTCACCGGATAAGTCGCCCCGGGAGCAATATCACGGACCAGCGGTTGCGGACCTTCTGCCGCGAAGGGAATGGGGTTGAGCGCGTTCATGCTGCCACCGCCTTCCCGGCCAGCACGTCGTTGAAGTCACAGCCGTCCGGTGCAGTCATCAGCGAGACGGTCCAGCCCAGCCCATGCGCCCGCATCGCCAGCACATTCGCGGCTTCACGGCCCGGTGTGTCGCCGTCACTTGCCACGGTAATCTGATCTGCCACCGATGGAAGTCTGAGGCTCCGCATGCCCGACGTTGACAATGCTGCCCAGAGCATCGCTGGCCGGTCCAGCAGGCCGCTTACCAGCGACAAGCCCGTCTCGATGCCCTCGACCACGACAAGCGGTCCCTGCCCTTCTGTGAGGCGGACCGCGCCGCCGCGTGTTGTGCCCAGCATGGCCTTGGCAGGCTCTACAGCTGCCTTGCCACGACCGTCCCTGCGCAGATAGGTGCGATGCACCGCGAAGCCCTCAGCCCCTTCCACATGTGCAATCATCGCCGGGAAATACTGCCCGGTGGGATGACAACATGCGCGATGAAATCGCAGCGTGCCCGGCAGTTGGCATATGATGCCGCGACCGCGAAGATATCGCTCTGCCAGTGTCCCACCAATTGGCTCTGCGTCACGCCAAAGCCGGTGCGCAGCCGCTGTCCGCTTCTCGACCTCCGCCACGTGCTGGCGCTCTGCTTCACGCCACTCCTGCGGGTTCGGTGCTGTGAAGGTGCCGGGCGCCAGGTCCAGCGCCGCCACAATCTCGCGAAAGTCGCAATCGGACTTTTTGCAGTGCGCCAGCAGCCCGGCCTTTCCATCGGCTAGCGTTAGGGCGGATTGGTCACGCCGCTGTTCCGGCTGGCAGACGGGGCAGGCCGCGACGCCATAGCCACCGTGCCAACGCCCACCAATGTTGTGTGTGATGGTGCGAGCGTCCATCATGCTGCCACCTTGCGCGGCTGGCGTGCGGCGATCCATTCGAGCACATCGCTTTCGCGCCAGCCAACGGCACGCGCCCCGAGCTTGAGAGGTTGCGGGAATTCGCCACGCGACATGAAGTCGTAAATGGTGGAGCGCGCCAGACCGGTGATGCGCTCAACATCAGGACGGCGAATGATCCGGTGATGCAGATTGTACAGTTCAGACATCTCAATCCTTCCGGGGCCGGGATAAGCCTAGCGGAAGGAACTGGACCCTTGCGGTTCCTTCCGGGGCCGGGATGGCCTGCGCGGAAGGTGACGGATTTGCCGTCTAAAACCAGGTAAGCACTTCAGGAGGTTTTGCCCCCCTCCGACGTCTTAATGAGATTCAGGTATTTTTCCCTCGAGAGTGCGGCCTTCCGGCGCTTCTTCGAGGCAAGTTTTACGGTATCCTCGCTGACACCTTCACTCGCGGCAACCTTGCCGTGGGCTCTATCCCAAGAACCTTGGCCACCTTCGGCTTGCTCTGTCCGATATTCGACAATTGCCTCATTAGAGTGTCGAATGTCCTTTTTGAGCTGCCGCAGCTTGGCTCTGACGGGCTGATTTCCCTGACCTCTGCCATCGATGCCAAAAGCTTCGCCGAATGTGGAGCCAACAGGTCCGGATTTGTATTTTTGCCAGCCGACAACCAATTCCCGCAGCCAGGCACGGGGGATTTCTACGGTGTCTTCCCGCCACGCAGCAACTGGATAACCCTCTGCGATGTCGCTATGCGCCAAGCCGCCTTCAAAAGCCGAAAGCACACTTTGAATCATTTCAAACGTGATTGCGGTGTGCGGCAGGCCACTATCTTCGAGCAGCGTTCTTGCGCGCCAATGCAATTCAAAAACGAATTTAGCCGCCGGGTCGCCGCGCTGACTTTCGGCTATCGCGTGGTAGTTTTCGAGGTTGGGTGTCGGCTTTTTGGTCATCGAATATCCCCCTCCACCCGGGTCGACACGACAGCGCCCCCTAGGTTCTCGCCACGCAAAAACTGCGCCCAAGCGGCCAATAGACTGCGCCGCCGCTCCAGAAAGTCCGTGCGACGGTAAGCGCGTTCGGTTGCGTCGCCAACAGCATGTGCCAGCGCCATCTCGGTCATGTCGCGGTCAAAGCCTTGTTCGGCTGCCCAGTCGCGAAAACTGGAACGGATGCCATGCGGCACGGCTGGCCGCTTGCTTTGCGGGTCCAGAAAGCCCTGCCGCCCAGCCTCGACCTCGGCTTCCTGCATGCGGCGCATGACCGCCGATAACGTCATATCGGACAACATCCCGCCACGCGGGGCAGCGAACACCAATGCGTCATCGGCTGGCTTTGCCCATGTCGTGCCGGGCTTGCCGCCAGCCACGGTGCGCAGCAGTGCCACCGCCTCAGCCGTCAGTGGCACGCGGTGCGGACGTTTCATCTTCATGCGCTCGGCTGGCACGGTCCATGTAGCGGTTGTAGCGGAAGTAGCGGCCCCGTCGAACTCAATTTCGCCCCATGTCATACCGCGCACTTCCCCAGAGCGCGCCGCTGTCATGGTCAGGAACTCCAGTGCCCGTGCCGCCATGCCTTCGCGAAGCGCCAACGCCAGCCACCAGCGCGGAACATCGGCCAGAGCCAGTGCGGGTTGATTACCGCCCTTCGCCACCTTTGTCGGTTTGGGCAGGAGCTCTGCGAGGTTGCCGCTCCAGCGCGCAGGGTTGTCGCCAGCGCGGTGATTGGCCACGGTTGCCCATGAAAGAACCGCTTCCACCCTGCCGCGAAGTCGTGAGGCTGTTTCCGTCTTTGTGGTCCAGATCGGCTGGAGCATGCGGACCACATCTTGCGTGCCAATCTGGTCAACCCGCAGTGCCCCGATGAATGGCGTGGCGTAGCTGTCCAGCGTCGAACGCCATTGCGCCTTGTGCTTCTCGTTCCGGAATTCTGCCAGCTTGCCTGCGAGGTAGAACTCGACAGCCTCCTCGAATGTCGGGACCGCGCGCGCCGTGCGCTTCACGGCCATCGGGTCACCGCCTGCCTGCGCCAGCTTTCGGTTTTCGTGCGCCAGTTCACGTGCGTCGGCCAGCGAAACCAGCCCCGGATTGCCGAGCCCAAGCTCAGAGCGCTTCCCGCGAATGGTGATGCGCTGCACCCAGGCTTTCGAGCCGTTCGGCTTCACGCGAAGGAACAGGCCGTTGCCATCGAAGTGTTTGCCCGGCTCGGTCACCGTCCGCACAAACAGCGCTGTCAAAGCCTTCTTTGGCTTCCGAACACCATCCGACATGAACAGCCTCATCCCCCAATCTATCCCCCACTTTATGGGGGATGAAACCGGAATGCAATGGAATTTGCTGGACAATGAATCGCATTATCTATCTGTTTTATAATGCTTATATGGATCACATTGGACCATGCTGGAACCTATGATGGCGGTCGCCCTGTCCGCCATTTTTGTTGATAAAATTAATAATAATCAACATTTTAGTGGCTCTTTTTTGGCCTGAAAAATCTTCTTGCCCTATAACCTGCCCCACAAACGGTATTTCAAGGAGCTGTTGACTGATCGGGCCTCGCCGACGGCTTGTTCGCCGAGGTTTGCTCTTGTTGGGCATGAACGAAACGGAAATCACCCGTTGCGCCCAAAGACTCATCGAGGAAGTGGCCCATGGGTCGAGGACAAACCTGAACTACTTGGCCCGGTGTTCGAGCTTTGGCTCCAAAACTGCGGGCTGTTCAATGGACGGGCTAAAGGCCGCGATATCCGCAACGTCAGAAGCGTAATCGTCACCGCTCTGAATACCGGATTATCTCCAGTGACGTCACCGACGATATGGCCGTGCGGTTTGGCTGCGGACCGCTGACGCGAGGAAACGAGAAGGGTTGAGGTCGGGAACGCGGACGTCGAGGCTGCAAACCTTCCGGACGGGAATGTTTGCCACCCCCCACCGCCGCCGAATTCGGTCAGTCAGGACGAAACCCGAATCGGCCAGAGTGAGCAGGAAAGAGCAAATGATCCGGTGGATCATTTGCCCTGCGAACGGTATCGTCCGGCAATGGGTGCGGCGCTGCCCTTCGTCGACACCGAGGCCCTGCAACTCCACATCGACGAGATCGCCTTTCACGTGGCCCAGGGCGCCCAGGCCGTCCTGCTGCTCGACCGCGCCAGCTGGCACACGACGGGCGCGCTGAAATGGCCGGGAAACATCACGCCGGTCCTGCTGCCCTCCCGTTCGCCGGAACTCAACCCCGTCGAGCAAATCTGGCAGTTCATGCGCGCGAACTTCCCGTCAAACCGCGTCTTCGAGACCCAAGACGAGATCATAGACGCGTCGTGCGGGGCCTGGAACAGGCTCGTCGCGCTGCCCGATACCATCACGTCCATCGGAATGCGCCAATGGGCGCCTATCGGTCAATCGTGAGGACTGTTGTTGTAATCGCGGTCATTTGTCGTTCTCAAGCCTGGCGAGCATAGCCTCCCGCCTTGCGATAGCTTGCGCGATCTTTACGCGCACTTTCTCCTTGTCGTCTTCTGAACGCATAATCGAATCAATATCTTCCCGCTTGATCAGTTCTCCGTATCCGCCAATCACCGCGACGATCAACATGACGCCGTAGGCGGCAACCCAGAAGAAAAAGCTGACCCTGTAGCGTCGAAGCCAAATCGCAGCAATTGTTGCCAAAGCAACGCTGAGAACGAGCAGCACCTTTCCACCAAGCAACGTGATTTCGTGAAGAGGGACCGCAAACAGCAAGGCGAGGAAAATGACTGCTCCCAGCATCCAACACAAAGTGCAGAAAATCAGCCAGCGCCAGACCCGCCAGTCTTTTTCACGAAGCATTGCTATCTCGCGCTGCAGTTTTTCAACCCGGCGCGAGGCGAAAAAGCTGCGCTTCGGCGCCTGTCCCGCAGATCCGTCGCTCATACCTGTCCCTCCGCTGTCTGCCCATTCCACGGCATTCTGCCACTTGTTCGACGAGCATCCGGCCACCCCCCTTGAGGGGCCTCAGGGGCCTGAGGGACGTCTACTGTTCTTGGGTGAGCACTACGCCCTTGGTCAAGTGCGACGGCGGGTTCGAGGGTTGTCTGTGGGAGGGTCCTGCGCGCCCGGCCATCTGCTGTTCGACACTCTTGATCGGCACGAAGCGCATCGTCGGGCGGGTCGCAGCGTCGCGGATCGCCCTCCGGATCAGTCCACCGGCAGGGGCTCGCTCCAAAATGGGTCGAACTTCCACTCTTATCGACATCTGCAAGGCCCGTCGCGACACTAAGCTCACCGCAAGGCACGCCCTCGGTGCTGCCTGAACAACCCGGGGCCGGCGGCGAAATCCGAGACTTCTTGGTTGGTCGGACAGCGCTCACGGGCCAATTCCCGGTTGCCCGTTGCACCCCTTCAATTCGCAGCTGGCGCTATACCGGGAATCCCTTCGCGGATCTGACGTGAGAAGGCCGGGCTATCCGGCAGTGTCCGGGCACGAGCCGAGATGGCGGCGGCCTCCATCAGAGCCTCGAGCGAATACCCTTCGGCCAGCGCGCCCCGCTCGTGGAGATAGGAGGGCAAATGGCCATTCAGCAGCAGCCGCCAGTCAAACGGAACATCGACCTTGATAGCGCGGATGAGCTTGACGATGACGCTCGTGCAATTGGTGGTTAGCGTGTTGTAGAATCGCGGAGTAGCCGCCAGCCTGTTGGCATCCGCGACATACTCCAACAGCAGTCTTCGCATCAGGACGGGATCGACCATCAGGCGGTAAAGCCGAACATCCTCGTTTGAGAAATGGGACCTGCGCTGGATGATATCACGCTCATCACCGGCCACAAACACGAGCTCATTGGTCCTGAACAGACCGGCCAGGGCGTCGAAGGTCTGGCCGCGCAGGTTGCGCACCTCGATCGACCAGATCAGCTTTGTGCCATCCGTAAAGCCAAAGCTGATCTGAGGGTGGGCGATGTGCGGTCCCATCCAGTAGTTCATGATCAGGTCAACGCTAACGAGCGAGGCGAGGTCATAGCGCCTCTGCTCCCACCGCTCCGGATTGGCCGCCTCAACGCTGCTCCAGGTGAAATGGCGGACATTCTGCATGGTCAGGACATCGCCTTCGATCACGCCCGTCGGCATGCGGGCCACGGACGGGTCCCAGTCCCGGTCATTGAGGGGAATGATGCTGCCCCCCCAGGCTGCGACGGCAAACAGCACAGGCAGGAACAGCAGCAGGGCGCGCCACCTTGCCCGGGTGAAAAAAGCCGCAGAAACCGCAAGGCCGATGGTGGCGCAGCCCATGGCGAGCGGGGCATGCAAAGCTCCACCGAAAGGCGGACGGAACCAGAGCAGCAGCCCGCCAAGTACTCCTGCGATGAGAAGGGCGAGAGCTGCAACCGTGATGCTCAGGAAGCACAGGACCCGCCCGAGAAGCCTCATTATCGTTACTTTCCAGCGTTGGTTATCCGGGACTAGGCCGTTAACTGACCATGGAGCCAGATTAGCTCGGCGGTCTCAAATCTGAAGTGCATCACCGAGTTTCGATAGCTCAGCCATAAAGACTTCCTCGGGTGTTTGGAAGCCGAGGACGGCGCGCGGTCTGGTGTTGAGGCTGTGGGCGATCTTGTCGAGATCGCGCTGGCTGTAGA
>JAPLOU010000080.1 GCA_026400535.1 Hyphomicrobiales bacterium | reverse complement strand
TTCGTAACGCCGAGACACCAGCTGGAAGAACAGATGCGCGGCATGGGTCTCGAACGGCAGATAGCCCAGTTCATCGATGATGAGCAATTTTGGTCGCGACAAGATGGTCAGCTGCTTGTCCAGCGTGCCGTCGCTCTGCGCCTTGGCCAGCATCGCCACCAGCGTCGCCGCAGTGACGAACTGAACCGAGAAGTTCTGCCGTATCGCCTCACGTCCCAGCGCCACTGCGAGGTGGCTTTTCCCGGTGCCTGGTGGCCCCAGGAACAGGGTCGTGTCGCCATGGGCGATCCAGCGGCAGGTCGCCAACTCGCGGATCTGACGTGTAGAAGTCTCGACTTAATCTGACGGATAGTGTTATCCTTGTGCTCGACGCCGGCCATGGCGGGGGCGGAGCTGGTCCGGGTTGCGCAGCCCCCGCCATGGCGAGAAGGAGACCACCGATGACGAAAGATCAGAAGATCATACGGGCGAAGGCAGGGCTGCTGGAGCTTGCCAAGCAACTGGGCAATGTCAGCCAGGCCTGCAAGATGATGGGCTATTCCAGGGACAGTTTTTACCGGTTCAAGGAGCTGTACGACAAAGGTGGCGAGATCGCTCTTGTCGAGCTTTCCCGGCGCAAGCCGATCCTGAAGAACCGTGTGGCGCCAGAGGTCGAAGAGGCTGTTGTGGCGCTGGCCATCGATCAGCCGGCCTGGGGTCAGGCCAGGGTGTCGAACGAACTGCTCAAGCGGGGTGTCACAGTCTCAGCCTTCGGAGTGCGCTCGATCTGGCTGCGGCACGACATGGCGACGATGAAGCTTCGGCTCAAGGCCCTTGAGGCGAAGATGGCGCAGGAGCGCTTCATCCTCACCGAGAGCCAACTCGCGGCGCTGGAGAAGGCGAAAGCCGACAAAGAGGCCCATGGCGAATTCGAGACCGAATGTCCGGGTTATTGCGGGGCTCAGGACACGCTCTACGTCGGAACCCTCAAGGGCGTGGGGCGGGTCTACCAGCAAACCTTCATCGACACCTATGCCAAGATCGGCTTCGCAAAGCTCTACGACCGCAAGACGCCGATCACGGCGGCTGACCTTGTGAACGACCGCGTCGTGCCGTTCTACGACGAGCATGGCGTCGTCCTGCAACGGGTCCTGACCGACCGGGGGACCGAGTTCTGCGGAACCCACGACCGGCACGAATACGAGCTCTATCTCGCGGTCGAGAACATCGATCACAGCCGCACCAAGGCAAAGAGTCCACAGACCAATGGCATCGTCGAGCGTTTCCACAAGACCATGCTCGACGAGTTCTACCGCATCGCGTTCCGCAAGAAAGTCTACGCCTCGATCGATGAGCTGCAGGCCGACCTTGATGCGTGGATGACCGATTATAATCAGGCCCGACCGCATCAGGGGCGATACTGCTTTGGAAAGACGCCAATGCAGACCTTCCTTGACGCAGCCAACATCGCACGCGACAAACAGATCGGACACGAGAGCGAAATCAAAATCGCATCGTGATCCAACTCGGACAGTTCCCGCTGTCCGTCAGATCAAATTCATACTTCTACATCTGACGTGGATCGAGCGACGGCTGCGCGTCGAAGTCGAAGCCGCCCAACTCGCGCACGAACGGGAACTGCGCGAGCTTGCTCGCCATCATGATCCGGCGCTCGTCGCGCCGTGCGATCTCCCGTGACGCCAGGAACGCCAACGACTCGCGCAGCGTCATGTCCGAGCGCGCCGCCTCGTCCAGGAGCGTGTCGAGCTGGTCGCGGATCGCGGTCAGCTTCAGCCGGTCGAGCATCGCGACCAGCGCTTCGTGATCAACCGTCGCCATCACCAGCCTCCTCCTGCCACCGCTTCATATTCGGCAAGCGGACGCAACAGCGCCGGTGGCGGCGTCGCGGTCAGCTTCGGTTCGGAACGTACCGGGCCTGAAGCACCGACCACGCCCTCCAGATGAGCCCGATCGACGATCCTCTGCCGGCGTCCCGCACAAAGCGGATGATCGGACACCACCGCGCCCGCATGGCGCACGATCACGCGGCCACCCTGGACAACCACTTGGACGCTTTCACCGATAAGCCGCCAGGGCACCGAGTAGCTGTTCGTGTCAAGGTCGATCGCGCAATCCGCCTGGACCTTGCGTACCAGATCGCGAAGCTGCCCGAATGGCGCCCGTCCGCTCAACGGACGGAGCGCATCCTTCTCCTCGGCGAAGCGCTCGATCGGCGGCACGCCCGTGGTGCCGTGGATGCGCACGTCGGCGATCTCGCGCGTCCACTGGTCGAGATGCGCCTCGAACGCCGCCCAGCTCGTAAACCGACGCCCCGCGATCGCGTTCTTCTTGACGTAGCCGACCCCGCGTTCATCCTTCCCCTTGGTTCTCGCCCGGTACGGCGCACAGGCGCGCGGGTTGAACCCCCAGTATCGCGCAAATGCATGCAGCCGCGCATTGAACCGCACCTCCCGCGTCCCGGCGTCATGATGCTCGACCAGCGCCCGCGCATTGTCGAGCAACACTTCGGACGGAATACCGCCAAAGCGCAGGAAAGCGCCTTCCATTCCCTGGAACCAGTCCGCCTGCCGCTCCCGCAGCGAAACACGGATATGCAGCCGCCGCGAGTAGCCAAGCGTCGCCACGAACACGTGGATCCGGACCCGCTCGTCGGCGATCCAGACCTTCGTGACGCCGAAGTCGATCTGCAACTGTCTGCCCGGCGGTGTCTCGAACCGTATCGTCGCCCGCTTGCTGGCCTTCAGTTCACGCCGCCATTTCTGAACCCGCAGCTCGACCGAGCGGAGCCCGATGACGACCCCGTGCTCGCTCGCCAGCTCCTGACGAATGACGTCCGCGTTGCCGCCGTGGCGGAAAAAACGCTCGTGCAGCCAGTCCTCGAGACCGTCGAATGCCGTCTTGCGCGCCGGCTTGCGGAACGCTACCGCGCCGCCCTCGCGCATGTAGCGCCGAACCGTATTCCGAGCGCAGCCAAACTCCGTCGCCAGGCGCTTGGAGCCCCAGCCAAGCTCATGCAGCCGCAGCATCGTCGTCACCTCCTCGGCCTGAAGCATCTCCTCCCCCCGCATTGCCCTCGACAACACGGGAATTTCTGAATTGATCGTCGTCATCTGTCCCTCTCTTTCACTCGAGAGGGGGGTCAGTTCTACGTTTCGGCAGGGGGGCAGTTTTTCAGTTCGCGCGACAGGCTGGCGCCCACGCATCGCCTGAACGCGGCTCCACCTTATCTCCACGGCGAAGATCGTCCCGAAGCGGTTCCACCAGAACCGCACGGCATCATGCGTCACGTCGATGCCGCGCCCGTGCAGCAGATCCTCTACATTCCGCAATGACAGCGGATAGCGAATGGACATCATCACCGCCAGGCGGATGATCTCGGGCGACGTCTTGAAGAAGCGGAAGATGCGCAGGTTGCTCATGCCCGGAAGGCTATCGGCTCGCGCCCCGGGCACAAGCCGATTTTCCTCTGACAGTGCCTTCAGAAACTGCCAAGGCGCGTTGTCAGCCAGACCATGGATGCGATGCCGATAAGGTAGCCTGCGATCTTGCGCAGAGGTGTGCCCGGAACGCCATAAAGCCGCCCCGCCGCCATAAAGCCGATAAGGATCGCACCGACAAAAATCAGCTGCCCTGCCTCCACGCCGACATTGAACATCAGGAGCGCAAGCGAGACGTCAGTCTGCGGCAGCCCTATGTCTTTCAGAGCCCCGGCAAAGCCAAAGCCGTGAAGGAGCCCGAAGGCGAAGGCGACGATCCAAGGAAATCGCTCCGACAATCGCGGCTGGCCCACCTGCATTTTGACAAGCTCGCTGGCCAGAAAGGCGATGCTCAGCGCAATTGTCGCTTCAACCGGCTGTTGCGGCAAACTTATGTACCCAAGAGATGACGCCGCAAGCGTGATACTATGGGCCAAAGTAAATGCTGTGATGGTTTTTGCCAGCTTCCAGAAATCGCTGATCAGGAGCATCAATGCGAAGACGAAGAGCAGGTGATCCAGACTGGTGAGGATATGGTCGATGCCCAGAAAAAAGTAGGTTGCTGCTACCTCGAAACGGGTCTGGACACCGGCAACTGCAAAGGCTGGTGAGCCAGGCCCGAGCCGAGCAACCTGCGTGGCACCGCCGAGATATTCGATCCGAACCAGCACATCCGTCACGCTGTTCCGCAACCCGTCGATGGCAATCGTCTGGCCTTTCAGCCCATCGGGGCATGAGATCCGCCAGTGTTCAAAATAGGCATTCGCCTCAATCCCGCTCACGGGTTCGGACACTGTCTTGCAACTGTCCGGCAAGCGTACATAGAGGCCGAGCCGCAGATCACCGGCGGCAGGCACCTTCCAACGGACAAGCCATTCGGCCGCTTTTGTCTCGCGCATGTCCAGATAGGCTGGCCTCAGCTCATCTGCTCTGGACAGAGTGGATGCCAGGACGAGCACCGACATGAACAGCAGGCGCAAACTGGCGATCCAGTGCACGGTCACCGGCGTTCCCCGGCCTGTTTAGGCAGCTCGATCCTGACGTGATAGCGTGACAGCAGCCGGTTGAAGCGTGCGTCCTCGATTTCCTTCCGGCGAGCGTTTGTCCACTCCCGGATCACAGCGCTGCGGATATCGGCGAGCGGAGGAGTGCTTGCAGCACTGCGTTCCATCACCAGAACGAGATGCAGGCCATAGGCCGAGCTAATCGGACCAAGCCATGTCCCGGCGGGTGCCTTGGCAATTGCATCGGAAAAACCGCTCCCAAAACTGTGGCCGATATTGGCTGCATCTGTCAGTGGAAACTCGGCCGGCAGGAGGGTGGCATCTCCTGCCTCGGCAAGCTCCATGTCCGGGGTCGCCCGCAATGCCTCAAGGGCGGATGCGATGTCCTGCGTGATCTTGTTGCCACGACGTGCAGGATCAAAAAAGATCTGCCTGAAGGCAACCTTCGGATCAATCTCGAAACGGCGCGGATTGGCCAGTATATAGGCCGACAATTGCTCATCCGTCGGCACCCGTGAGTCCGCTTCCGCCTCGCTCAGAAACTCCAGCTTGAGGCGCAGACGCCGCCTGATCAGGGTATCGTCCTTGTCGAGACCGAGCGCCAGCGCCTCGCGGTAATAGACTTCCTCCTTCACGAAATCATCGACAAGAGCTTTCAGTTCAGTTGGCGAAGGGGCGCGTTGCCATGTTCTGGCAAACCGTTCGGCAAGTTGTTCGACCCTGCCGCTGCTCACGACAATCTGGCCTGTTCTTTGAGAGCTCGCCGGGTTCAGCACTGCGTAAATCCCGAAGATAGCGAGCGCGAGAACCAGAAAATGCAGCAAGGGCTCTGAAAGAATGCGCTTCAGCACCGCCATATCACTTCCGATGAAGTTTCAGGGGCGGATGCCACATGCTTGCTGGAGCTGGCAATGGTCAGACTCAGGACCAGAAGGCAGGCAGCGGCGACCCATGAGGCTGCAATCCTGATGCCGACGCGCTGCCACGTTTTTGCAAGACCAGAAGACAAACCGGCGATGACAAGTGTCAGATACAGCGCCCCAAGCGTCACGCCTGCAAGGGCGAACAGGCTGCCGGTATCGCTACCTGCCACCGGGCTTGAATCATGACCAATGGCAAGCCCCGCCACAGCCGCCAGAGCCAACGCGAGTAGTGATGGAATCCTGCGGTCCAGAACGACAAGCGATGCAATCACCAGTGCCATCACCAGCAGAACATGCTCCGCCACACCCTGTGCCGGGGCCAGTCTGGAGAGACCTAGCGCGGTGATCAGCCCGCAGCCGAAGACGGGTAGTCCACGTCTGGCGATCTCACGGCCCTGCTGTCCGAGCATCAGCGCTGTGCCGATCACAAGGAGTGCATGAGAGGGCACGGAGACCGGATGCAGCAGGAAGCCATAGAATGTTCCAAGGCCAGTAACCGGGCTATGGGCGTAAACCGCAGTTGGCAGAACGCTGAGGCTGGCACCAATGGCACCATGTATCAGCCAGACGACAGGCTTCATGCATATCCTGCCAGGAACGCGAGACCGACTGTCGCGATCACAGCGCCTCCGGCACGGATCGCATAGGTGCCCAGCTCGTAACGCGAGAGCATCCCAAGAGCGACACCACAGAGATGAAGCAAGCCTGTCGCAACAACAAAACCAAGCGCATAAGAGAGTGGGTTGGCCGCAGTCGGAAGCTCGGTGCCATGGGCGTGACCATGAAAGATTGCGAACACGCCAACCAGAACGGCGGCAACCCAAAGAGGTGGACGCAGCGCCAGCGCCACACACAGGCCAAGCGCGACCGCCGAACCTGCAACCCAAGTTTCTACGGCAGGAAGCGGAACGCCCGCAATACCAAGCGCCCCCCCGGCTGCCATGACCAGCGGAAAGACAACCGGAAGAATCCAGATCGCCGGCATGCCGAGAAAAGCCCCCCAAAGGCCAACGGCGACCATCGCCACAAGATGATCAAACCCGAGTATCGGATGCAAGAATCCGCTTGCCAGGCCTCCTGCGATGCCTTCGGACGAATGGGCATGGGCAGCGCTGATCTGCGCCGTCAGCAGCATGGCGAATATCAAGCAGGATCGCAGGAAGATTGTCATTGTGAGGCTTACCTTGGCTTAGCAGTCACCATTTGTGTCGTGAAATGTCGTCCTTGCGCTTTTGCATCAGAACTCAGCAGCTGACCATCCAGCCACAGTGTCAGTGCCTGCACCCTCTCCGCAGGGCCGTAATAGCGGATCAGGCCAAGTTCGCCGGCATCTTTCAGAGTCAGCCTGCCATCATTCAATGCCGCAATCACCGGCTCATCTGTCACGACAACGAGATCACCGCTTTCTGGCCCCTGAAGATGGGACGCCATCGTCAGGACATCATCACCCTGCGCGTAGCGGGACCAGAGCACCGGGCCGACCAGCATGAGCGAGAAGGCCGGCATTTCTGAAGCAGTCAGGCCACGTTCAAGCCGCGTGCGCAACGTCTCCAGTTTGCCGACCGCCCCCCTGTAACCCAGCAGCGCCTTGACAGCCGGTGGCCGGTTATCGCGTTCGATGAGGTCTTCCTGCTGGGCTCGCCAGACCGCCGAGATCACATAAAGAGCGTTGGGATAGGCAAGGTTCAGCAGCCCACGCTGGGCGCTGACGCTGTTGGGATTCTCGAACCCGCAGGAAACAGCGGTGACCGTGCTTGCCAGCAAGACGGCGACTGCTCCCAAAGCTATTGATCGCGTGGCGATGCCGGTCACGGCGTATACCAGATCGGCGAGGTATAGGCGCGTTCTTGCACTGTCATTGGAACGCTGGCATCCATCTTCACATTGAAGCGTTTGGCTTCGTAGGCGGTCCAGCGCGGGGTCGGTATCTCGATGATGCGGGCATAGTAGAAAGCACGCAGGGCAGGATCGAAAGCCGGGTCTTTCCAGACTGCGATCAACTCAGGCGATCCGATTGAATTCGTCCAGTGGGCGTTCGCAACGTCCACGGTGTTCCCAACCGGTGGCAGCTTGCCATCTGTTCCCGGCCTGCGGTCGCCGGACCAGACGACGTCATGGACTTTCTCCTGCACGTCACCCCTGGCATCGACCCAGCCCTTGACGATCTGTATGCGGTCAAGGTTGCCGCTCAGCGGGTCCTTCAGTGCACCCACGAGGAATGTCGGCGCTTTACCGGATGGTGCCTTCACCAGATCGCCGCCCATCGGCACACCCTTGGTGTATCCTGCCTCAGCCGGCATGCGTGTCTGCGCATCAGCCGCTTCAAAATCCCACCCGCCGAAGAAACGGACAGTGATCCTTGGACCGGTTGTCGAGTAGGCCTCCTTGCGCTTCAGCGCATCCCAGATCGACTCACGCGTGTTTTCGGTTGCCCAGACGCCGGTCCAGCCAGCTGCCTGCATCTGCCAGCCGCGTATGTTCACCTGCGGTGACTGGATGACGGCGTGTTCCCAGCGATGGGGCGAAGGCTCGACGCCGGTGTGCTTGCCGAAGAAATTGTCTTCTTCTGCCGAGGTAAGGCCTGTGTGCGTGTCAGTGCCGCTGACAAAGCCGAACTTGAACGGATTGACGCCAAGTGTCTGCTCAAGCTTCAGACCTTCCTTGAGAGCCTGACGCGCATATTCACGCTCAACCATCCCGGGCCTCTTCGGCACGCCGGCGAGATTGGCCTGATCCCATTTCTCGAAATTGGCGAATTCGTCGGTCGGCGACAGAGATGGCTGTGTTTCGCCATCGCCCTTGATCTGGGTAATCTCATACATCGGCTCCCAACGCGCCCGCGCCTCGGCCCATTCACGGGTCAGCGGGTTGCCAAGGAAGGTGTTGAGCGCGAACATCTTGCCGTTGGAGAGATTGCCGTTATGGGGAATGGCAAGCAATGACCCGCCTGTCTTAGCCTCCCACATGGCCATCCATTTCCAGAGGTCCTCAGGGTTCTCACTGTCAAAGGTCGTCATGGGCAAGGCCTGGTCGGCCTTGGCCTTGCCGTCACGGTAAATGACATTGCGGTGCAAATTATCACCGCCGCCGGCGTTGCTGGTCCATTCATAACCGATAAAGGCGGTGAAACGACCCGGCTCGTTGTATTTCTCCATGATCGCAGTGTTTTTCTGCCAGATCGTCATGGCGAGCTTGGGGTCCTTCATGCTGGCAGGAACTCTGTTGTTCGACTGCGCCGCAATCATTTCGCTGGCCGCTGCAACCCCCTGCCCGGAGTTCATCATGTCATGCCACTTCTTGACCACCGGGTCGGCCATCAGGGTTGGATTGCCATCTCTGATTTCAAAAATCACCCCTGCTGCGTCGGAATGATCCGTCACAGCGACCCAGTCCAGCGGGCGGCTGAGCTTGGCCGGTTCGCCGAGTGAGGAGATGACCTGCTCGCCGCGTGCAAAGCGCAGCGCCTCTTCCGGGCCGAGTGTCGCGCCGAACGCGCCGGCATCCACCGACCAGCCGGTATGCACGTGCTGGTCGCCCCAGAAAACGCGGGTTGGGTAACTGCGCCCGGCATAGGGCGAGAAACCCCGCTTGGGGAACGCCTTCGCGGCAGCCTCCGGATTGATCGCACCAAGATCGGACGCGGTTTTGGCGTCCTGTGCGCTTGCGCCCGCCGAGAGGAGAAACACGGCACAGCCCGTCAGCAAAAACATGCGACAACTCGTCATGGCATACTCCTTTGCGGCGGCTTTTTTCAGGTTCAACCCGGCGTATACCAGATCGGCGAGGTATAGGCCCGCTCCTGGATGCTGGAAGGCACATCCTTCGGCAGGGCAACGCCAAAAATCTTGGCGTCAAAGGTCGTCCAGCGCGGCGTCGGGATTTCCAGCACACGCACATAGTAGAAGGCCTTCTGCTTCGGATTGAACTCCGGGTCCTTCCAGAAGGCGCTGAGAATCGGAGCACCGATGGCGTTGGTATAGCTGGCGTCCTTGACGTTCACCGTATTGCCGACCGGCGGCAGCTTGCCATCCGCGCCCGGCTTGCGACGGCCGGACCAGGCAACATCATAGACCTTCTCATGCGTCTTGCCTGCCGCATCAAGCCAGCCCTTGATGACCTGTACGCGGTCAAGATTGGCCCCGTCAGCATCGCGGAGGGACCGGATCAGGAAGCCCGGAACCTTGCCTGCCGGGGCGTTCTTGAGATCGCCGCCCATCGGCACGCCGCGCGTGTAACCCTGCTCGGCAAAGTCCGATTTTTCAAGGTCAGCAGCGCTGAAGTCAAAGCCGCCAAACACCCGGACCAGCATCCGCGTGCCGGTGGTCGCATAGACCTCCTTGCGCTTCATCGCATCCCACAGCGCCTCGCGGGTATTCTCGCGGGACCAGACTGCGGCCAACCCGGAGGCACTGGTTTCGCGGGCAAGATGCTGGTCCTTGCGCTTGCGGTCTGCCGGCACACGGCCAATGATCACCTCGTCAAAACGGATCGGGTCAGCCGTCGGCTCCAGCATTGCAACCTTGCCAAAGAAATTGTCCTCGGTGGCTGTCGAAAGGCCTGTATGGGCGTCGGTTGATCCGATCAGGCCGAATTTGAACGGATTAGCGCCCAGTTTTGCTTCATATCCAAGGCCGCGTTTCAGCGCTTCGCGTGTATACTCGCGCGCCAGCATGGCGGGGGTCTTGGCGGTCGGCCCAAAACTCCCCTTGTCCCAACGCTCGAAATTGGAAAATTCATCACGCGGTGAGAGCGCGGGGTGGGTCTCGCCGTCGCCCTTGGGCTGGGTGGTTTCGTAAATCGGCTCCCAGCGCATGCGACGTTCGGCGTAGCTGCGATCAAGCGGTTTTTTGGTTGTCAGGGTGACATCGTCGAACATCAGCCCGTTGGACAGATTTCCATTATGAGCAATGGCCAGCATTTTACCGCCGGTCTTCTGCTCATAGGCGTCCATCCATTTCCACAGGTCTTCCGGGTCTCCGGTGTCGTAGTACGACAGGGGAATGATCTGGTCGGCCTTGTCCTTGCCGTCGCGGAACAGCACGTTGCGGTGAAGGTTGTCGCCATTCGGGCCGGAGGTCCATTCAAAGCCGATCATCGCGGTAAACCGCCCCGGCTCGTTATATTTTTCAGCGGCTGCCGTGATGCGGTGCCAGGCGGGGCGCGCCATCAATTCTGTCTGACCCTTGAAGGGGTCTTTCAAGGCCTGCATTGCCGCAGCCCATTCGTTGAACGCGTCACTTCCCCTCCCGCTCTTGACGAGATCATGCACCTTCTTGCCCCACTCTGACTTGAGAAGTTCGGGGTTTGACTCGGCGATCATCGGAGCAAGGCCGAGGTTTTCGGCGTGGTCAGCGATAACGAGAAAATCAAGGGGACGTTGCAGCTTGGTAGACAGTCCGGTGTTGGACTTCACCTCTTCGCCACGGGCAAAACGGTACGCCTCTTCCGGTCCGAGATTGGCACCAGCCATTCCGGCATCGGCCGAATATGAGGTGTGAAGGTGGGTATCGCCGAAGTAAACCCGGTTCGGATACGTCTTTTTCGGATAGGGCGAATAGGTAACCTTCTTGTCCACCGGCCCCGGCGCATCCTGGGCGAATGGGGCCGTGGGTGAACCGAGCGAAGCGCCCAGAACGAGAGCGCCGAGGGCGACAGAGACCTTGTAAGTCTTCATGATCATCTCCCCATTTTCGTCCAAGATCCCAATTTATCCCACAAGATAAGTCAAAAAGGAAGGGCAAACAGTGTAGGTTGCTCCACTGTCAGCCAGCGCAGAGGGATGCCTTGACCGACTATTTCAATGCCGACATCAGGATACTCAGCCCCGACCATCCGACCCGCCTCGCGTTCCTGCTGGCCTATCGTGATGGATTGCGCGAAGGCCCTGCGGTCGCCTGGAACAGCGCGCTCGACATGGCCCGCGAACGTTTTCCCCGCATGGGCGACCATCAGCTTCAGTGCATGCTGCTCCATGCTCTCGGCCTATACGGGGCACAGGACTGCTCGCAGCGGACCAGGAGCGGCCATCCTCCGGATCTGGCCGACCACATGCCCGTCCTGATCAAGGGGCGCATGGCATTCCGGCTTGCCTATGCCGCCCGCCATTTCGGCCTGACGGCAGACGAGCTGGCATCACGCCTTCTGGGAGCGTGGATGGAAGCTGCCTGTGATTTCGACGCCAACCCGCCCGGCCCTTCCGCCCACGGATACCTGCACAGGGACGATCAGTGACTGATCGACCCCCAGGAGCGAAGGCCTCATGGAGCGCGACCACCTCAAGGGCGCGAGTGGTGATGCGATCAACATCATTCTCGCTGCGGCACTATCTGCCGAGGGTATCGATCTCAGCATCATCGACAACCACCACGACCCCGGCAGGATCGCCTACAGCCTCGACACAAGGCCACGCGCCGTCCCCGGCGGCTGTTGATGGCGCCTGTAAAGCCAGGTTCCGCCCGTCGGCATCCCTGCATCAAAGCCGGCCTATGGTACCATGGCGTCATGCATAACAGCACACAGGACTCCGCCCATATGGCATCTGATGAATGGCCCAGCGCCGAGGATTGGGCCCACAGTCTTTCGCAGGCCGCCCGGCTGATGCCCCAGGCCGAAACAGGGGGGCTGCGGTTCGAGGTGTCCTTGCCGCCGCGACTGGCCACATGGGTTCTGGAAAGCATCGCCCGCAAGGACTTCCTGGCGCCCGATGAGGCCGTGTGCGTCATGCTGAAAGAGGGTCAGGAGCTGTCGCGGCACGCCGATCTTCGCCAGGAGCTGCTACGGCGCTCGATCGGGGAAGCCATGGACGATCCAGCGCCGTCGATTCCCGCCGAGGAGGTGTTTGAGCAATTGAAGGCTCTCATGGAGGCTCCGAGGCCGGAGCCAGCAATCTGGAATCGGCGGCGTTGATTGGGCAAAACCTGTCAAGGCAACGTCAAAGCCGCCCTGCTGCATGCGGCAGGCTCAAAGGCGCTGGCAGAGATGATATTCGAGAGGATGTCTGCACAACAAGGATCATTGCGGCGCGATGGCTACTGTCGAGCGACACCACGTCCCGGGACACGATCGCGAGCAATCCGAAAATCAAAGCTCGAATGCTCGGGCTATGGGATCAGTACGTGAAAAACAACAACGTGATTGTTCACAGCGAATCTCCCCTGTATGGCAAGGCTGGTTGATCGCTGGCCGTTCTTTATGTAACATAGCTCAGACGTTTGAGCTGACCAAGTGGGGTGGATCCATGAAAAGAGCCGGTGCCAGTATTTTGCTAGCAACCGCGATCGCCTGCAGCAGTGCGTCATTCGCAGCCGAGGGTGGCAAGAGCATCTATCTCTTGGGCACCGCCACTTCTATGGCGGGTATGACGCCTCCACCTGGCTTTTACTTTAGCTCGCTTGGATACTACTTTGGTGTTAGGGCCTCCGGTGGGGCGGCTTTCAGCCGCACTCCGGCCCATCGTAATCCAAACTTGCCTTCATTCGTGACTCTTCAGGGAAACGCTGACCTGAAAGTCAAGGCGGACGTCGCGATCAATGTATCGTCGCTGCTCTGGGTTGCCCCCACTCCCGTGCTCGGCGGCAAGGTTGGTTTCGGCGTTCTTCTCCCGGTCGGCTACCAGGCTACCGAGGTCGACGTCGCGGCGCGCGCAGCATTGACCTTTCCCGGCGGGTCAATTCTTGGACCCGGTCAGCGCCGCCGGGTCACTGACGACACGTTCGCCATCGGCGATCCTGTGGCCACGGCTTTCATCGGCTGGAGTTCAGGGCATTTCCACTGGAAGCTGACGGGTTTGGCCAACATACCTGTGGGGAGCTATTCGCAGAACAGCCTCGTCAACATGGGCTTCAACCGTTGGGCCGCCGACCTGACAGGTTCGCTCACATACTTGAACCCCGGCAACGGCATCGAGATTTCCGTCTCGCCCGGCATCACCTTCAACGGAATGAACCCGAAGACGAATTACAGGACGGGCACGGAATTCCACGTTGAAGCGGCTGTCATGCAGCACTTCTCGCCAACGTTCTCGGTCGGCGTCGCTGGCTATCACTATCAGCAGATCACCGGAGACTCAGGCAGCGGCGCTGTTCTCGGCGACTTCAAGGGCCGGGTATCTGCGATTGGCCCGAGCTTGAACTATACCTTTGCAGTCGGCGACTATCCGGTCATAAGCTCGGTGCGATGGATGCGGGAATTCAATGCCAAGAATCGTGCGGCGGGCGATGCAGCCTTCTTGACCTTTACAATTCCCCTGGGCGGGAAGGCTCAACTGAAAAGCCATTGAATCGGTCCCATGTGTTGTGCCGCCCAAATGTATTGAGCCAGAGAAACCAATTTTCTTCGATAAAAGCGACAGTATTTCAAATGTTCAGAGCAAAGATACATTTGAAATGTTTTAGCTTTCATCGCGAGTAAAATGGCGTATGCACAAGATGCGGATAAGTTAGCCAGAGAGATGTCTAATCTGTTAAAATTGAATTTCGCGCCGCGACATCTAATGTGTAGCGCGGCAGGGCCAAACTGTTCTGTAATGCCCGTCATGGAATCATGAAGGGGACGGAGGATCAGCGGCAGTCAAAAGAGCATGCTTCAGTCTCAACTCATAGCTCTGATCAACGAGAGGGCCACCCTGTTCGCTTGGTTTCTCGGCGTATCGCGCACGGAAGGGCTTCCCACCGCGGGCGACATCATCTGGGGCCTGAAGCGGGGCTGCTACCGGAAGGAAGAAAGCCGGGCGATCTCCGCTGGCAATGTGGCGGCGTTCCTTGCCGCTATTTGACTGGCTGCAACGCCAGCGCCGGTCGCCATAGTCTGGGCAAATACGAGCGCCTGGGCCGCGCCGCATGGTCTGCTCATGGCATAACCCTGTACAAAGTTGCAACCAAGTTCGCGCAGAGTTTGCACTTCTTCCGCTGTTTCCGCGCCCTCGCCAACAATGGTCATGCTCAGGCCCTTTCCCAGCCCAATAATTCCCTTGAGCAATTCCCGGGCTCGTGTCGAATGATCCACGCCAGCGATGAAAATGCGATCAATTTTCAATTGGTCGAATGGCAATTGCTTCACATATCCAAGCGATGAGTAATTCGTGCCGAAATCATCCAGCGCCAATGTCACGCCCAGCTTTTTCAGGGCATGAAGTGCGGTGCGGACCCGTCCTTCGGCATGATCGGCAAACAGGCTTTCGGTCAATTCCAGGCATAGAAGGTGCGGAGGGAAACCCGTCTCCGCCAGTGCAGCGGCCACGTCGGTTACGAAATCAGATTGCCAGATTTGCGCGGCTGAAACGTTGACCGCGATTTCGCGCGGTGGCTCTCCCGCTGCCAGCCAAGCCTGCCCCTGGCGGACACTTTCGCGCAGTATCCACATACCAAGCTCGCAGATCATCCCGGATCTTTCGGCGACCGGAATGAAATCGCTTGGCGGCACAACGCCAAATACTGAATGTTTCCAGCGCATCAGCGCTTCGAAACCCTGCACGCTCCCGCCGTCTAGAACTACTTTCGGTTGAAACTCGATATAAAGACCTTCGTTCTGGCTAATCGCGTTGCGTAAGTCTCGAGCGAGCGCTGTCTTGTATTGAGCGATTTCACTCATCTCGGCTTCGAAAACAGCTATTTGTCCGCGCCCATTTTCCTTGGCGTGATAAAGCGCGAGATCGGCATTGCGCAGCAAGTCACTTGAGTCGGTCCCGTCGCGCGGGAATTTTGCGATCCCTATGCTGGTTCCGATCGACACTTCGCCGCCCGATAATCTTATCGGGCGCGTAACCTTGGCGATGACAGTATTGGCAAGGCGTTCCATCGCCGCCTGTTCGCTGCAATCGGGCATGATGATTGCGAATTCATCGCCGCCCAGCCGGGCCAGGAAGCAATCGCCGTCTATCGCAGTGGACAACTGATGAGCGACATTTCGCAGCAGTTCATCGCCTGCCAAATGCCCCAACGAATCATTGACCTCCTTGAACCGGTCAAGATCCAGAACCAGCACGGCGCCTTCGCGCTTCAATCCCGCCGATTGCGCCAGAACATCGCTCATCTTGCGCCAGAACAGCGCGCGGTTGGCTAGCCCCGTCAACTGATCGTAATAAGCAAGTTTCTCAAGCTGCTCTTCGGAAATCTTGCGTTCCGAGATGTCCTGAATGGTTCCCGTAAAACCCTGAATTTGGCGGCCGGAACCAATCTCAGCCTTGGTCGTCACCGCGAAATAACCGATTGAGCCATCGCCCTTTATGGCCCAGATATCAGCTGTTTCGACGCCGCCGGTCCGGATGACTTTGGCCTGGGCTTCGGTCAGCCGCCGTCCATCCGCCGCATCCCGAACCGGGAAAAGTTTGTCACGGGACCACCGGAAACTTGCTTCATCATAACCCAGAAGTTCGTACGTTTCGGGCGCCCATTGAAAGATGTTGGTTGCGAAGGAATAGCTCCATTCGCCCAGCTTTCCCAGCCGCTGGGCTTCAGAAAGCCTTTGGGAACGGGCCTTCAAAGTCTCCTGTACGCTGCGTAACTCCAGATTGGTTTTATCGAGATCCTCATTGGATTTACGTGTCTTTTCAGAATTGACCAATATACGAAGGGTTCCTGCGCCATTTATAATAATGCCGAAACCAATAGCTACGATGAGCAGGGCACCTGTTTTTTGAATGTTCTGAAAGGCCAGCGCGGACTGTGCTTCTGCCACGCCAACAGCGCGTGTCTCTATGTCGTTCAGGACAGTGCGGGCTTTTTTGGAATTATCGGAGATAGCTAGGAAGTGGAATGTTTTTTCCGCGCTGGAAAATTTCGTCTCTTTTTGATCCCTGATTTCGTCCCAGCTGTGAAAAATCGCATCAGTGGCTTCCACGAGCGCCTGACTTTGCCCGGCAATCAGCGCGTGTGCGTTGGCTTGCGTTAGTAGTGAGACAGCTAACTTGAAATTTCTGACATGCGTATCCGTTTCGTTCAATGTTTCCTGGCGTTCACTTTCGTCCAGCTCTAGCGCCGAGGCCATGAAATCGGTCAAAGCAAGTTCGATCTTTTGGCCGACATCACGCGCTTGCCGGGCCGCGCCGCCTGCTTCGTTGATTATGGCTATGCTCGTCTTCAACGACGAAAGCTCGAGGATCGACAGACCCACTGGCACCGCGCCAGTAAGTATTACGCCAGTCAGGGCTACAAAGAACATAAACGACGAGCGCGGTGTGGTCATCGGCCCGTTTGCGCTTCCAAATTTTCTGGCTGCGGTTGCAACTATCTAACGCTTTTCTTCACCACTTCGGCGGTGATCGGATGATAGTAGATTTCAACCCGCTTTCCGGCCTTATCGCGGCCGTACAATTCATAGCAATTGCCGTCAGTGACCTTGAAAACATCGACCTTGTAACCGGTCTGAACCGCAATCTTCTGAACTTCGTCTTTCAGCTGCCATTTGGTTTTGGGTTCCTGGGTGCACTGCGGACCGGCCATCGCCGCCGTGGCAAAGCCGAACATGGAGAAGGTTAACAAAATGCGCACTTGCGTCTCCTGCCCGTTCAAGGTGTCACTTTCACGCTCGTGACGGTCCTTAAGCTACACCAGTGCAGTTGCGAACTGATTAACCTGCGGCGCGAGAATCAAGATGAGAGTGCCACGACAATCAGGATGATCGGCCCCGTCGCGGGGATTTTTCAAACCCGTCTGCCGGTCGATAACGCAGGAGAGGGGCGTCCAGGCTCTTCGAGCGCCGGGCCCAGCCTGGAAGGATAGTGGAGGTGAAGCGGATCCTGGTGACTGTACGGCCATTAACCTTCAGCCGAAGGTCATCGGGCAAGATCATCTCAAATCGTCCAGCCCCGCCCGAATATGTCGTTACCGGAGCTTCTACAAATGACACTCTGCCAGAAGAGGCATTTGTCTCGATCTCGACCGGCAAAAAGATCTGTGTATACCCAACAACATTGTCAGGTGCATAACGCGGACTATCTGCCAGGCTCTTTCTCAGGGAGCCAATTCATGATGTCTGTATGCAAGCGCAGCCGATTTCCGGCTGAGATCAACCTCGTCTGCGTGCGCTGATATGGCAAGTGCGCGATCAGCTCCCGCGATCTTGCCGAGATGATGCAGGAGCGCGGCCTGGATGTCGATCACACGACGATCTTCCGATGGTTCCAGCGCTACGCTGCTGAACGCGCAAAGCGCGCTTGCTGGTATCAGTGGCCTCGTCATGGCGAGCGTCGGCATCATCAATGCCCCCATGGACCGGTCAAGGCGTGATCAGGCCAGCGTGATCCAGTCCTCAAGGGCCTTGATGCGGCGCAGATGCGAACGCTCGCGCGGATAGGTCAGGAAATAGGACGAATCCGTTTCGACATGCAGCGGATTGGCGACCACAAGCCGCCCGACATTCAGGTCCTCCTGAACGAATGACAGCTGCGCGAGCGCTATGCCGAGCCCATCAATTGCGCCCTGATAGGTCAGGCTCGAGTTCTCGAAGACAAGCAGCCGGTGAAGCTCGATGTCCGGCAGGCCAGCAGCGATGAACCATCGGCGCCAGTTATCCGGCCGGCGAAACGAGTGCAGGAGCCCCTGCCGCGCAAGATCGCGGGACTCGAAGGTGGCCGCCCCCGCCATGCCGAGGAGTGATGGGCTGCAGACCGGGACGAGCGTCTCGCCCAGGAGCCTGAACCCGTTCAGCCCGCGCGCGATCTGTCGGCCCCAGTAGATCGCCGCGTCGACCTGCTCACGCTCGAAATCCACCGGATCATGGGACGTCGTGACCTGGACGGAGATGGTCGGGTTCAACGCATGGAAACGCGCAAGCCGCGGAACGAACCATCGGATCGCGAATGTCGGCGGCAGCTTGATGCGCAGGACATTCTCGTTCTCGACGGACAGGTTTGCCGAGGCGTTGGCAATCCGCAGCAGGGCAGGGCCGATCTCGTTGAGGAAGAAGCGGCCGGAGGCGGTGAGTTCCACCTGACGGTGCAGCCTGTCGAACAGGCGCAACCCGAGATGTTGCTCCAGCAGGTCGATCTGCCGGCTGACCGCGCCCGGCGTGACACTCAGCTCCGCCCCGGCCTGCTTGAAGCTCAGGTGCCGGGCTGCCGCGTCGAACGCGCGCACCGCGTTCAGGGGAGGAAGTTTCGGCACGGCACTCGCATCAGCTTTTCTCAATCGAAAGCTGAATTTATCGTTTGTGTCTTGATCGGGCAAGAACAAAGCTGGCGTTCAAACAACCGGCCCACCATCCCGCCTCTCCGGGTGCGGGAGAGGTGAAAAGTCGGTGGGGGCTCCCATGAAGAGCCGAGGACATGACCATGGCCGCAGAGACGCTTTTCGGCAAAATCTGGGATTCGCACCGCATCAGGACGCTTGACGACGGGCGCGATCTCATCTTTGTCGATCGTCACCTGCTGCAGGAGACGACGTCTGCCGCCGCGTTCGATGGGCTCGCGCATGACGGTCGTCCTGTGGCGCAACCGGGGCTAACCTTCGCCACGCAGGATCACATTGTGTCAACCGAACCGGTTCGCTCGCTGGCCAGCAACCCAGGCGGGCGCGAACTGATCGACCTGATGGGCCGCAATGCACGCAGCCATGGCATCACGATGTTCGGGCTGGATGATCCGCGTCAGGGCATCGTCCATGTCATCGGGCCGGAACTCGGCCTCGTCCTGCCAGGGACCATCGTAGCCTGCGGCGATAGCCATACCTCCACGGCTGGCGGCCTCGGCGCCCTGGGCATTGGCGTGGGAACGAGCGAGGTCGAGCATGTCCTGGCAACGCAGACGCTAGTCCTGCCGCGGCCCAAGACCTTGCGCATGCGCTTCGATGGCCGGCCCGGCAACGGTGTCACCGCCAAGGATCTCGTTCTGCATGCCCTGGGCCGCTTCGGCATCGCCGTCGGGACCGGCCATGCCATCGAATACACCGGAGACGTGATCCGGGCACTGCCGCTCGAGGCACGGTTGACCATCTGCAACATGTCGATCGAGTTCGGTGGCCGCCTGGGCCTGATCGCGCCTGATGATGCGACAGCCGCCTATGTCCGGGGCCGCCCTTTTGCGCCGACCGGCAGGCTCTGGGACGAGGCCAAGGCGTACTGGCGCACGCTTCGCACCGATGATGAGGCCGTCTTCGATCGGGAACTGTCGCTCGATGTCAGCACGGCCGCGCCGCAGATCACCTGGGGCACGACACAGCAGGATGTCATCGGCATCGATGAGGCGATCCCTGATCCCACCACCATCGCCGATCTCGCGTCGCGCCGGCGCATTCAGGCGGCGATCGACTACATGGGCCTGACGGAGGGTCGCCCGATCGAAGGCCTTCCGGTCGATGTGGTGTTCATCGGCTCCTGCACCAATGCCCGGCTCTCTGACTTGGAAGCGGCGGCGGCCATCGCTCGCGGCCGGCACGTCGCTCCCGGCGTTCGTGCGCTAGTCGTGCCGGGCTCCAGCGCCGTCAAGCGCGAGGCCGAGGCGAAGGGTCTCGACAGAATCTTCTCGGAAGCCGGGTTCGAATGGCGCAGCGCCGGGTGCTCGATGTGCGTGAGCATCAACGAGGATATTGTGCCGGCAGGCGCGCGCTGCGTCGCCACCTCCAACCGCAACTTCGAGAACCGTCAGGGGCCCCGGTCCCGCACGCACCTGGCAAGCCCCGCGATGGCCGTGGCAGCTGCGCTCGCGGGCGCGATCGCCGACGTCCGGAGGCTGGCATGAAGCGCCCACCGTTCGAAAATGTCAGTGGACCTGCGGCCCCGCTGCCGCTCGCGAACATCAATACGGATGCGATCATCCCTGCGCCCTATCTGCGATCGCCCTCCGCCGATCTCGGTGCGGGGCTGTTCGCGCGCTTGCGCTATGATGATGCAGGCCGCGAGATGCCTGATTTCGTCCTGAACAGGGCGCCCTTCCGGTCGGCTCGGATCCTGCTGGCGGGCCGGAATTTCGGCTGTGGAAGCTCCCGGGAAGCGGCGGCGTGGGCGCTGGTCCGCTTCGGGATTCGCTGCGTCTTCTCGCCCGCCTTCGCCGACATCTTCTACGAGAACGCCTTCCGCAACGGGCTGCTTGCTGCACAGATGTCGCAGGAGGGGATCGATCACGCCGTTGCCTGCGCGCAGACAGCGCAGGACCACGCGCATTTCACGGTCGATCTGGCAGGACGCACCCTCAGCTGCCCCGATGGTCAGCAGATCGCCTTCGACGTGCCAGCCTTCCGCGCGGAGGCGCTCCTGCGTGGCGACGACGATATCGCGGTCACGTTGCAGTATGCCGATGACATTGCCGCCTTTCGCGCCAGCGACGCCCTCGCTCGACCCTGGATCCATGATTTCGGACACCCCGCATGAAACGCAAGTCCATTCGCGACATCCTTGATTCCGAACGCCCGCTGGTGACCCCTCTGGCCCATGACGCCCTGTCCGCGCGGCTGATCGCGCAGGCCGGCTTTCGCGCCTTCACTGTCGGCGGATCGGCACTGCTCGCCGCCCGCCACGCCTATCCGGATATCGGCCTCATCGGGCTCACCGATATGGTCGAGGGGCTTGGCACTCTCGCCGCGGCCACGGATCTGCCGTTCCTCGCCGATGCGGATGACGGCTATGGCGACGTCAAGGCCGTTGCGCGGCTGGTGCAGGCCTATGAAAGGATCGGGGTCGGTGGCCTCCTGCTGGAGGATCAGGATCGGGATCGCAAGCAGCAGCGGGCCGATCACGGCGGTGCCGTGGTCGATCTGTCGGTGATCGAGGGCAAGCTGCGTGCCGCGCTCGCGGTGCGCGGCACCCCGGACACCTTCATCATCGGCCGCACCGATGCCTTCGGCGCCCTCGGACTCGATGAAGCCATGCGGCGCGCCGAGCGTTTCTTGAAGATCGGCTGCGACGGCATCTTCATCGCGGGCCTGAAACGCGCGGAGGATCTCGCGCGCGTCGGCATGGCGTTCAAGGGGGCCTATCTGTCAGCCGCAATGTTCGAGACGGAAGGGTCTGCCTGGCTCACACCGCAGGAGCTGGGCGACATGGGCTACCGCCACATCTCCTATCCGGCCACGCTGATCTTCCGGGCCGTGAGCGTGATGGCGCAGACGCTCTCGCACCTGCGCGAGGCGAGCCTTGGCCGCGGCAGCTTCAGCCGCATGGACGGTGCCGAAGCCGCACGCGCACTGCTGGACGACGCAGTCCGCGTGAAGGACTGGCGCGCCTACGAGGCACACGGGCTTGCGCAGAGTGAAACGCCATGACCGAAAGGCCCGTCCCCAGCAACAACCCGACCGTGTTCGGCAGTGATCCGATGGCGCTGCTGCTGCGGCAGCTCGGCTATCGCTACATCGCGCTGACGCCGGGCGCGAGCTTCCGTGGCCTGCATGACAGCCTGGTCAACTACCTCGGCAACGAGAAGCCCGAATTGCTGCTGTGCATCCACGAGGAAAGCGCGGTGGCGCTCGCCCACGGATGGACGCGTGTGACCAACCTGCCGATGCCGGTGGCGCTGCACAGCAATGTCGGGCTGATGCATGCGACGATGGCGATCTTCAACGCCTGGTGCGACCGCATCCCCATGGTCATCCTGGGTGCGCAGGGCCCGCTCGATGCGATGGCGCGCCGCCCCTGGGTCGACTGGATCCACACCTCGACGGATCTCGGCGCGTTGGTCCGCGGCTATACGAAATGGGACAACCAACCCGGCTCGGTTCCCGCCGCGCTGGAAGCGATCACGCGTGCCCATCAGATTGCGACGACGCAGCCGGCTGGCCCGACCTATGTGTGCCTCGACGCAGGCCTGCAGGAACTGCCCCTCGACGAGCTGCCACCCCAGCCGCCGCTTGCCCGCCATGCCCTGCCGACCTCGGCAGATCCCGATCCCGCCGCACTTGCCGCCGCAGTCCGCGCGTTGGAGGCGGCCGAGCGGCCGCTGATCATGATCGGGCGCGTGTCGTCGTCACGGGCAGACTGGGACCGGCGCATCCGCCTTGCCGAGGCACTCGGCGCCCATGTGCTGACCGATATCAAGACCGGCGCGAGCTTTCCAACGGCGCATCCGGCGCAGCCCTTTGCTCCGACCCTCTATGTCACGCCCGAGGCGGGTGGGCTCATCCGCGACGCCGACGCAATCCTCGTGCTCGACTGGATCGATCCGGCAGGGACGATGCGACAAGCGTGCCTGGGAAAGTTCCCGAAGGCGAAGGTCATCCTGTGCTCGCTTGATCAATACAGCCATAACGGCTGGAGCATGGACTACCAGGCGCTCCCGCCCGCGGACATCAACCTGCTGGCCTCGCCCGACAGGATGGTGGAACGGTTGCTGCAAGCGCTTGATGGCCGTGCTGATCGGCCCCGCCGCACCCTGACAGCGTCGGTGCAGACACCGGGCCCGGAGATGATCGACGGGCGCATGTCGGTCGAGGCGATGGCACGGACCATCGTCGAGACGCTAGCGCCGGAAAAGCCGTCCTACATACGCCTGCCACTCGGCTGGCCCGGCGCAAGCTGCCGGTTCGACGACCCGCTGGACTATATCGGCTTTGACGGTGGCGGCGGCATTGGCTCCGGTCCGGGCATGGCGGCAGGCGCGGCCATGGCCCTGCGCGACATGGGCAGCGACAGGCTGCCAGTCGCGGTTCTGGGCGATGGTGACTTTCTCATGGGTGTGACGGCGCTGTGGACCGCGGTCCACTACAAGGTCCCGATGCTCGTTCTGGTTGCCAACAACCGCTCGTTCTTCAATGATGAGCTGCATCAGGAGCGGATGGCGAGGCTGCGCGGCCGGCCGATCGAGAACCGCTCGATCGGGCTGAGGATGGAGGACCCGCCGATCGACCTTGCCATGCTTGCGCGTGGGCAGGGCGCATACGGGATCGGCGACGTGATGACTGTGGCGGACCTTGGCCGTGCGCTGACCGAAGCTGTTGCCCGGGTGCGGGCAGGCGAGGTGGTCGTCATCGATGTGTCCGTTGCGCCTGAATATGCCCGGGCAACGTCCAATGCTATGCTCCGCCAGGCAGCGCCAGGGACAGGATGAGCGGACAGGACTTCAGAACAAAATCAACCGTCAAGAAACAACAAAATCTGGGAGGATCACATGAACATACATCCAGGCTCCTACGGCTTTCGCAACAGTCTCGGAGCGTTTGCCCTCGCTCTCGGGCTCGGGCTTGGTGTCGCGCCAGCCGCCTACGCACAGCAGATCGCTGTCGGCAATTTCGGGGTCTCGGCCAACGGGATGCCCTACGCTGTGGCCCTGGACAAGGGCTTCTTCAAGGATGAGGGAATCAACGTCACCGGCATCATCACCTCAGCCGGAGGCGGCACCTCTCTGCGCAACATGATCGCAGGCGGCGTGCCCTATGGCGAGGTCAATCCCGGTGTCGTGGTCGCGGCGATCCTGCAAGGGGCTGATCTCAAGATCATTTCCGACAATGTCCTGACGGTCGCGGAATTCGTCTGGGCCGTGAAGAAGGATTCCCCGATCAAGTCGCTGGCCGACATCAAGGGCAAGAAGATCGGCTTCACAAATCCGCGGTCTACAAGCCAGGCGCTGGCACAAATGGTCGCGCAGAAGGCCGGCCTTCAGCCGAACGAGGTCGAGCTGGTCCGCACCGGCGGCTTCGGCGAAGGCTATGCCGCGCTCGGAACCGGCATGATCGACATCGCCCCGATCCCCGAACCGCTCTGGGCCCAGCACAAGGACAACCTGCGGGCCATTGCTGTCGCGAGCGACATTCTCCCGCCGCTCGCCAACGTTGTTGGCGTGACCACGGCAAACATGGCGGCGGAGAAGGGTGACTTCATTCGCGCCGTGATCCGCGCGCGCCGAAAGGCGGTGGCGTTCATGGTCGAGAAGCCGGACGAAGCCGGTGACATCGTTGCAAAGCACTACAACCTGACGCCCGAAGTGGCGCGCGCAGCGGTCCGCAACCTGGTGTCATCGCGCACGCAGGGCGTCGAGTACTGGGGCTCCGGCCAGTTCAATCTCGACGGGCTCAACCGCATGATCGATGTGCAGAAGTCGCTTGGCGCGCTCAGTGGCAATATCGACCTGAGCAAGATGATCGACATGCAGTTCCTGCCCGAAGACATTCGCAAGCCGAAGTGATGCCACACGATACCAACAAGGTGCATGTCAGCCTGAGGCACGTGACGAAGACGTTTCGTCGCGCCGGAGGCGGGCAGGACGTTCACGCACTCGGGCCGATCGACCTGGACCTCAAACGTGGCGAGTTCTTTGCTGTTGTTGGTCCCTCAGGTTGTGGGAAGTCGACGCTGCTCGAGGTTCTGGCCGGCCTGACCCCGGTGACCGACGGCACCGTCGTGTTCGAGGACCAACCGATCCACGGCAATGTACCCGATGGCGTCGGAGTGGTTTTCCAGGAGGATGCCTGCTTCCCTTGGATGACCGTCTCGGACAACATCGCCTTCGGCCTGAGGCAGGCCGGCATTCCGGCAGCCGAGACCGCGCGACGCGTCGCGGCGGCGCTCGAACTGATGGGCCTCGGTCAGTTCGCCCGCAGCCATCCCGCCCAGCTGTCGGGGGGCATGCGCCAGCGCGTTTGCATCGCCCGGACGCTCGTCCTCCAGCCACGCCTGATCCTGCTCGACGAGCCGTTCGGTGCGCTCGACCAGCAGACCCGCCTCCTGATGGGCGAGGAGGTGCTCCGGCTCTGGCGCGAAACCGGTGCAACCATCTTCCTCATCACCCATGCGCTCGACGAGGCGGCGATGCTCGCCGACCGGATCGGTGTCATGTCGGCCCGCCCGGGACGGCTGCTTGAGATCGTCGAGACGGGTTGGGCGCCAGACCGGGACAGCACGATCGTCGAGACGCCCGAATTCGGCCAGGTCACGGCCCGCCTCTGGCAATGGCTGCGGGTGGAATCGATGAAATCCGTCGGCCGAATGGATCGCCGATGAAGCCAATATTCCTCCTCCGGCTGCTGGTCATCGCAGGCTTCATCGGCTTCGTGGAAGCACTGTGCAGAATCGGCATCATCGACAATTTCACGATGCCGCCGCCAAGCCGCATCGCGGCTGATCTTGCGCGTGCACTCGCCTCCGGGAAATTCAACGGGCCGATCCGGGCAACGCTGTTGAATGCCGCCCTGGCCTTCTGCCTGGCCGTGACCGTCGGGATCACCGCCGCGGTCGTGATCCACAGGCTCGCGGCCCTGCGCACGTCGCTCGACCCGTTCTTCGCGACCTACTATGCGGTGCCGGTGCTTGCCTTCTATCCGCTGCTGATCATCCTGTTCGGGCTCGGCAGCGCCCCCAAGGTCATCATCGCGTTCATGCTCGGCGTGGTGGCGGTGATCGTCAACACGCTGAACGGCCTTGATCGCGTGCCAAGGGTGCTCCTCAAATCCGCGCGCATGGCACGGATGGGCTGGTTCGCCACAGCCACACAGATCACCTTGCCCTCGGCAGCGCCCTTCGTTCTCACCGGCGTCAAGTTTGCCGTGGCCTACGCGCTCATCGGAATCATCGGCTCGGAGTTCATCATGTCGACCGATGGCATCGGCTTCGAGATCGCTTTTGCCTACAACAATTTCGACAACGCCACGATGTATCCGCTGATCGTGCTCGTCATGATCATTTCCATCATCGTCAACATGCTGCTCTCGATCTGGGAAAAGCAGTTGCTGGAACGCAGGGGCCTGCGGTGAGCCTGACCCGCATCGAGATCCTGGGACCCATTCTCGTGTCGGTGGCGCTGCTGGCCATCTGGCAATGCGCTTACTGGCTTATCGGTGATATTGCTTTGCGCTCGCCGGGACAGACCGTCCGCTTTGCGGGCGAACTGTTGTCGCGGCCGACGTTCTGGCCACATCTGGTCGAGACGGCGAAGGCCTTTGTGGCTGCCCTGGCAATTGCTTCACTTCTGGGTCTGACCATCGGCCTGCTGCTCGGCCTCGGGAAAACGGCCGGCGACGTCTTCGAGCCGATGCTGATCGCCCTGTACTCCATTCCGAAAGTCACCCTCTATCCGATCCTGCTGCTGAGCTTCGGCTTGGGACTGTCCGCAAAGATCGCGTTCGGCGCGCTGCACGGGTTCATTCCCGTTGCCCTGTTCACAATGAACGCGGCCCGCAACGTGCGGCCGATCTTTCTCAAGACCGGCCGGGTCATGAAGCTGTCGCGCTGGGATGTCGTCCGCAAGATCGTGTTTCCGGCGGCGCTTCCCGAGATCTTCACCGGCTTGCGTGTCGGGTTCTCGCTGACCATGATCGGTACCGTGCTTGGCGAAATGTTCGCGTCGCAGCGCGGGTTGGGCTATCTGCTGATGAACGCAATCGGGCTTCACCACGTCGACGTCATCATGGCGGTCACATTGATGCTCGTGCTCTTTGCCGCAGTCATCAGCTTCGCCCTGCTTGCGATCGATCGTCACCTGCACAAGCGGTTCTAGTCCATGACCACCAGCAAGGCGCCGAAAGCCGAGCATCACACCGCCGTCGGCAGCCGCATACCGCCGGCGGCCAATAGGCGCTACGTCAGAGGTCAAGGACTGTACACCGACGATCACGCGCCTGCTGGCGCGTTGCACATGGCAATCGCGCGCTCTCCACATGCAAGTGCACGGATCGTCTCGATCGATACCGCGCCTGCAGCGGCCAGTGCTGGTGTTGTCGCCATCCTGACAGGTGAGGACCTCGCGCGCCAGGGCATCGCTGGGCTTCGGTCGCTGATCGTGCGCCGCGGCGCCGACGGCGGGAACCATGCGGAGCCGGCGTTTCCACTGCTGGCGCGGGGCCGTGTTACCCATGTCGGGTTCCCGGTGGTGGCCGTGGTAGCCGAAACCCCCGCCGAGGCGCTGGCGGCCGCGGAGGCCGTCGTCATCACCTACGCGCCCGAACCCGCGATCACGCGCACGCGCGACCTTCTGGCACCGGATGCGCTGAAGGTCTGGCCGCATCTGCCGGACAACCGCTGCTTTGTGCATGCCATCGGCGACGAAACGCGTGTCACGCAAGTGATCGCGGATGCCGCCCACCACGTCACCGTTCGTCTCGACATCTCGCGCGTCAGTGCCAATCCGATGGAGAACCGCAACGCGCTCGGCGAGTTCGATCCGCGCGCGGCCCGCTACACCCTGACAACCGGCAACCAGACGCCGCATGACCTGCGCGGCGAACTGGCAGCGATCCTCGGTATCGCCGGCCAGGATCTCCGGATCGTTTCGCCGGATATCGGCGGCGCCTTCGGTGCCAAGATCGCGGCAACGGCTGAGCATGCGCTCGTGCTCCTGCTGGCGCGCATCACAGAGCGCCCGGTGCGCTGGCAGGCGACGCGAACCGAGGCTTTGCTCTCTGACTGGCACGCGCGTGACATCGCCTTTGATGTCACGCTGGCGCTGGACGAGAAGGGGACGTTCCTTGCGCTTCACGCCGAAGGGGTGGCCAATCTCGGGGCGCAGCTTTGCGCCAATACCCTGCATTCTCCGGTCGGCAATCTCGGCGGATTGTCCGGGCCCTACCGAACGCCGCATATCTTTGCACGCGTGACCGGAGCCTTCAGCCATACGTCGCCAACCGGGCCTTATCGTGGAGCGGGGCGGCCGGAAGCGACCTATGTGCTCGAGCGCATCATCGACAGCGCCGCGCGCCAGATGGGGGTCGATCCGTCAGAGCTGCGCCGCCGCAATCTCATAGCGCCCTCGGCGCTGCCCTACAGGACTGGCTTCGTCTTCACTTATGACAGCGGCGACTTCGAGGCCAATCTTGACCGCGCGCTAGCGGCATCGGATTGGCGCGGCTTTGCCAGACGGCGGGCCGCTGCGCTCAAGAAGGGCATGCTGCGCGGAATCGGCATCGCCAACGCCATCGAGATTGCGGGCGGGCCGGCCGGCTCACCCAACGAGGAATTCGTCGAGATTCGTTTCAACGCGGAAGGTGCTGCAACAATCCTGACCGGGCTGCATTCGCACGGCCAGGGGCTGGAAACCGTTCTGGCGCAGGTTCTTCAGGATGAACTCTGCATGCCTCTCGAGCGGATCCGTACCGTGTTCGGGGATACCGACCTGGTCTATCACGGCAAGGGCGCTGGCGGATCCCGGTCGGCTGCTGCCGGATCGATGGTGGTCTGCGAGGCAGCCCACAGGATTGTCGCGAAGGGCCGGCAGATCGCGGCGCATATCCTGGAAGCAGGGCAGGATGACGTCGTCTTTGCCAACGGCCGGTTCACCATCGCCGGCACTGACCGCGGTGCCTCCCTCGACCAGATCGCCCGCGCCGCCTTCGACAAGTCGAAGCTGCCACATGGCTGCGAGATCGGCCTGTCGGCGGCCGTCACCAAGGCGCCCGCCGAGGCGAACTTCCCCAATGGCTGCCATGTCTGCGAGGTCGAGATCGACCCGGATACGGGCACCGTCCGGATTGTCGGCTACTGGGCGGTCGAGGATGTCGGGCGGGTTCTCAATCCGCTGGTGGTCGAGGGTCAGGTCCATGGCGGCATCATGCAAGGGCTTGGGCAGGCACTCCTCGAGACCATCGTCTACGATCCCGGCTCGGGGCAGTTGATCACCGCATCGTTCCAGGACTACGCGATGCCGCGCGCCAACAATGCGCCATTCTTCCATACGCAGTACAATCAGGTTCTGACCAAGGCCAATCCACTCGGTGTGAAGGGAGTGGGGGAGGCGGGAACCGTCGGCGCGCTGCCGGCGGTGATGAATGCCGTGAATGATGCGCTTGCGTCGGCCGGCGCCGCGGAGATCGACATGCCCGCCACGCCGTGGCGCGTCTGGCAGGCGCTGATGGCAAGGCCGGCGACACAGGACGGCCCCTGATTGCGGCTCCTCGCCTGGCCGGAGCGAACCTGCGCGGGCGTTGTCATGTCCGGACGGTGCCCCTTGATCAAGGGTTTGCTGCCGGCGTTGCGCGACGTCGTCTCGCCGTCTCGCCGTTCGTGGATAATGATCCGAGCGGTGTTAACCCGGTGAACAGGGAGCACAAGCTTCAACCCGGATGGAGCGGAACCTGTCTTCGAAAACTGCCTGAACTGTCTCGAATGATCGGCCGACGGACAAACTCCTTCGGGGTAAGCTTGATGGATTGGCCCGAATTCATGACCCGATGGGCCGCTTTGTCGACGTGCAGCGCTCCAAAAGACAAGGTCCCCTTGTTGGAGATTGAAGCACCACTTTTACGCAACAGGACGCGAATGGCCTGCTTCCGGTTTTGTTCTTGAGGCCTATGACACACCGATGTTCAGCTAGTTAAGCTGGTTTTGGGAGGATCGCGCCATGCGTGAGATCGGAGCTTTCGAGGCCAAGAACACCTTGGGTGCGCTGCTCGACCTGGTGCTGCAGGGTGAGCAGGTGGTCATGACGCGCCACGGCAAGCCCGTTGCGCGGCTCGTCCCTGAAGTGGTGACGCGCGATCGGCGTGCCGCCAAGGCTGCCGTGGAGCGCATCCGCGCACGCGCTCGGACGCGCACGAGCGGCCCCATCAGTGCGGAGGAATGGAAGGGCTTTCGTGACGAGGGGCGCGCGTGAGCGTCGTTCTCGATACTCAGTTACCCTGGTGTGGGTGCACGGAGACGAGCGCACGCCAGCGATCGAAGCTGTGTTCGACCGTGTGGCAGAGCGCGGAGCTGTTGTCCCGAGCCTTTGGTATCTGGAGGTCGCCAACAGTCTGACGGTTGCCGTCCGTCACGCGCGGTTGTCGCCGGCCGAGCGTGCTGATGCATTGGCTGATCTGGCGCAACGCGACATCGCTGTTGATGACGAAACCGAGCAGCATGCCTGGAAGGCGACCACACAACGCGCCGATCTGCATGGCTTATCCGTCTCTGACGCGGCCTATTTGGAGCTTGCCCAGCGCAAGCGGCGTCCGATCGTCACGCTCGATAAGGCGCTCATTCGGGCGGCCCTGGCAGCGGGCGTGGAGGTGCTGTCATGATGATGTTTTGGTTTGCCAGCACATAAACGCTGTCGAGATCGAAGAAGCTCTATCCACTCTTGCCGAAAAGCCGTTCGATCCGGTCAAGTTCCCCTCTGCGTTCCTGGAGGCGTTCGGGACCAAGCAAACGACTGATCCTGCGCATCGCCGGATCATGGCCAAGGCAGTCGGTGTGATTGACAGCCGCCGATCCGACATGGTCGCTCAACACCGATCGCCTGACCCGCGCCATCAGGCCGTGGTGATTGTCCTTGCCAGTCCACACGTCGGTCGACACGGGCCCGGCCATCTCGGTCAGGCCAGGGGCATCGTCCCTCTCCCGCAAACCGAGCAACCCGACATCCGAGCTGACGCGCGATCCATGGCACGCCAGCTTGAGCCGAGGGTCGAACGCGACCCGCAAGGTGCCCGCTTCAATCGCACCTGTCGCCAGCTCGGTGCCCGGCCACTCCGGGCGCCAGCAACGCAGGAAGGCTGATAACGAGAGGGCGGACCTCATCATGCATTCCGGTGGGAATCCGAGGACGATGGGGTCAGGGTGATCCTGTTGGCATCGACGTGACGGAAGGCCTTCGACCGGCACGTCAGGAGAATGACCTGCATCCGCTTCGACGCGTCCTGGAGGATGTCGGTCATCGTCTCCAGGCGGGCATCGTCGGAGTAGACGAGCGGATCGTCAAGAATCAGGGAGATCGGTGCACCATCCTCCAGCAGCAGGTCCGCGAAGGCGAGCCGCGTCAGGATGGCCAACTGCTCCTGGGTGCCGCGGCTGAGATCGCCGCACGTCTCGTCGATCCCAGCCCTCGTGAGGCCGGTGAGCCCGAGGTTCTCGTTGAAGGACAGATCAGATCCTGGAAGAAGCCGCTGGATGTAACGGCCAGCCCGTGCTGTCACGGGAGCAAGGAATGTCCGCGACGCCTCGTTCGCCGCATCCGATAGCGCCTTGCGCAGGACCTCCAGCATATCCGCCTCACGCCGCAGCTGATCACAAGCGGCGATCGCGGCCTCCTCCTCCTCCCGCGTTTCGGCAAGGCGACCGGCTGGCCCAACTGTCCCTTCCCTGACGATCGTGGCTTCGAGCGATGCGATCCGGGCGGTGAGCTCGAGGCGCTCCTCGCCGGCACGGCTGGCAGCACGGTCCAGGTTCTCGATGCGGCGTCGGATGGCGCCGGCGTCAAACGCAGTGACGTTCTCGCGCGCTTTCTCACGATCCTCGAACTTCGCGGCCCGATCCCGCTGAGCCTCACCAAGTGCTGCTTCAAGCGCTGCCCGATCCCCGGTATCAACGAGACTGAGGAGGTTCTCGGCAGCGGCCCCGGTGTCCCGAATGGCTGCGGCATAGTCGGCTTCTGCCGTCGCGAGCGCGCTCTCCGCCCGTGACAGAACCGTCCTCCCATCGTCGTGCTTTCCTGACGCCGCGGCCTCGGCGAGCTTGGCAACGGTCACCGCCTTCTCGAGCAGATCGCCATCGTCGGGTGGGGCGTCCGTGTCGGCGATATCGCCCAGCCCGGCCACGAAGCTGCGCAGGGCCTCCGCCCCGGCCGCCAGCCCGATGGTCGGGTCCCCGGGACATGCCGAAGCGATCTGTGCCCGAAGCATCTTCAGCTCGCGCTCAGCCAGAGCCGCCCGTTCGTTCCGGGCCACGCCATCCGCATGCGATGTGACGCCGAGCAACCGCCGCGCCGAGGCGAGCGCTTCCGTCGCAGCAGCAAGATCCGCTTCAAGCGACTGTCCCGAACCCTGCGGCGGACGCACGACCAGGCTGCCCGCAGATCCAAGTTCAAACCGGGTGGTCTTGAGAACATCGACGCTGGAGAGATCAGCCGTCACCCCGTCGATCTTCAAGCCTGCGCCCTGTGCGAGCTCGATCTCGACCTTGACGGCACCCGCCTCGAAGCGAGCGCGTGCCTGGATGGCGCCACGCTCAAGGACCGCGATCCGCTCGAGATCGTCGCGATCGATACGGGAGGCTGCAGCGTCGATATGCGCCCGCTCACGCTCCTCAAGCCCGGCCAGGGCCTTGCGCGCATCGATCGCCCGACGAGCGCCTGCAGCATGAGCGAATGCGCGCAAGCGAGCCCGGGCGGCAGACAGTGCCGCTTCGTGCAGTTCCCGTTCGGCGCGAGCCTGTGCGAGCGCAGCGCGGAGCGCCTTTTCCTCCTGACCAGCGCCTGAAGCCCAAGCCTTGGCTTCGTCGCGCACACGCTCCTTCTCCTTGAGGGATATGCCGGCAGAACCGACGCGAACTTCGGCTGCGTCCAATCGCTCGATCCGCAAGGAGGCCGCCCTGGTCGCCTCGTCGGCGCGCAAGAAATGCGCCTCCGCTACGGTCAGCCGCAGGGCGGCGGTCTCCGCGATCCTCTGATCCGCCGCAAGCGTTCTGCGCTGCTCCGCCGCCTCGGGGTCAACAAGATCACGCTCAAGAATCCTGAGCCGGGACGTCGCTGTGTCCAACGCGGCAAGGGTCTTCTCGTACTCACGGAAGCTGGTCTCGGCCGTCTGACGGGCAGTCGTTGCGGCAGACACGCGTGCCTCCGCCGCAGCCAGGTCACCGCGTGGCTTGCCCGCCGACGATGTGCGCAGCGCTGCATAAGCCGCTTCAATGTTTGCCCGGATCGCATCAAAGCGCCGACCTCCGGTCACCGCGCCGACCTCCGCCTCCAGCACGCCCCGAACGGTGTCGCGCACGATGCGGTTTGGACTCTCCACGGACAGGGCCGTCGCCTGCTCGACCCAGAGCATGCCAAGGGGGCCGCGCGTTTCGGGATCGCTGCCCCGGTTGTTGCCTCTCTCGAAGCCGAGCAGCTCCTGCAGCGCCTCTTCGGCCGCATCGCTGTCCCGCCGCCCGCCCGCGCCCGTGAGCTGCACGGAGGCAGACTTCATGAACTGCTTCTCAAGCGTCCAGATCTGCCCGCCAAGGTCAAAACCGACGCAGACCCGGGGCGCCACGTCGTCGCCAGTCGGGATGTAGGAACGGACGAGCTCGGTCCTGGCGGAATAACGGATGAAGAACGCCGCCCGCAGGGCCTCCAACAGCGTGGACTTGCCCGTCTCGTTCGGCTCGACCACGATGTTCAAACCCTCGGTGAAACCGTCGATGCGCAGCGGTTCCCGGAACTTGCGGAAGTTCTCGACCGCGAGGAACCTGAGGATCATCGCGCGGCCTCCGCATCGAACCGCATCGCCTCGACATAAAGACGCTCGAGCGCAGCGGCGGCGATCTGGGCATCAGGACCCGATCCAGCCGCCCTGGCTTTCAGGCTGGCAGCCGCTCCGGCGAGCGCACCTTGGACATCGATCCGGGCGACGTCCTGTGCTGTCGGTCGCGCGGTCAGACCATCCGTGTCGAGCTGAAGGTGCCGCAGTTCGTGGACCAGACGGTCCTCGACGGCCGACACCACCGCAACGCGGTCGGCAAGGCTCGCCACACCGGCGAGCTGGAGTGAAAGGAGCACGTCCGGCAAACGCGCCTCCACGCGCAGGGCGGCGAGCTCGCGGTCCAAGTCCTCAGGGTTCCCAACAGTCCAGCGGCGCGACAGCCAGCGATATCGACCAGTCTCGATGCGCTGCAGCTCGGGCGCTTCGCTGGATCGCAGGCTCACGCCAATGCAGCTGCCTGGTTCATCGCGACCGAAACGGTCAATTTCAGGCGTTCCACTGTAAGCGCTCCGGTCGCCAACCCTCAGGAAGCCATGCCAGTCTCCGAGCGCGAGGTAGTCGAGGCCTGCAGACTTGGCGCGGTCCGGCAAGATCCGATTGGAGCTTTCCCCTGTGGCGCCAAACTCGGTGATCGAACCATGGGCGAGACCGATCCGCAGAGCCCCCGGCGGCGTCGCCATATCAACCATCGCAGCGGTGGGATCGGACACTGTCTTCCGGTGCTCCAGAGGCGCCGGCAGAAGCCAGGCTCCCTCCTCCATTTCGACGGGCTCGGGCGTGTCCACGATCCGGATCGAGGCAGGCGCGCGCCCGCGCACCCTGCTCCACAGTCCCCCGGCGCGCGCATGATCGTGGTTGCCCGGCATCAGCCACCAAGTGACCGCCACCCGCTCCATGCGCGACAACGCTTGCGTGACGATGCGGTCGCCAGGCTCGACATTGTCGAACACATCGCCAGCAACGACGATGTGTGCTGCTCCGCTGGATGTCGCTGCAGCACCGATGCGATCGATAGCGTCCAGACGCGCCTCGGTCAGGGCGCTGCGCACCTCTGGCGGGAAGCGGCCGAACGGCTTGCCGAGCTGCCAGTCGGCCGTATGGATGAGCTTGAGCGTCGGCACGAATCTGTTCCCCCTTTTGCCATCCTCTCAACGGCGATCTGCATGCGAGCCGTCATGAGGCGATCTGACAAACACCGCTCGCAGACAGACAGGGAGCTGGCCAGGTTTGTTTGAACAGTTTCCGGGGTGACGCTCAGTGGATTCCTGCCCCGGTCAGGCCGCCATCGGGCGTGATGGACACCTGTGGCTGCCCAGCAAACCTTAGCGTAGGGTTCCATCCCGTCCTGCAAACCATCCCAAGACAATGCGTCCTGCCAATAGTTTGTCAATCGCGCAGCGGTGCCGTGCTAGACTTCCCCATGTGAATCAACGTCTCGCCAGCAAAGCCGCGCAAACGGCCCTCCTTGCAGCCCTCCTCGGCCTGGTAGGGGGCGCCAGCTTTTGGCTGGTGCCGCCAACGCTCGACGCATGGCAGCAGCTGTCAGCCCAGGATGACCCCGAAGCGCTCACAGAACGCGGCCTCAGAGCTGATTTGACGGCCACACGCCTTCAAACCGAGCTGGAATCCGCCCTCGATACCGACGATGTGGACCTCGCCGCCAGTTTCATCGCCTTGGGGGCCCAGCAAGATCTTCCCGTCCCGCCCGCCCTCCGCGAACGCTACCAAGCGGCCACAACGCCCGCCGCTGTGGCCATCCGCACGGCGCGTGAGTTTTACCATGGGGCAAGGGACGGGGAGGGGGCCACGGGTGCGGGCCTTGCGGGCGTCGTTGCCAGTGACCTCACAGGCATCGGGGATGTGCGCGACCTTATCCACCAAGGCCAAAAGATTTCACGGGGGGAGGAGCCTGACCAGCTTGTCCTCGGGCTCGCGGCAGTTGGTCTGGCGGTGACGGGAGCAACCATTCTCTCGGTCGGCGCGGCGCTGCCTGCCAGGGCAGGGGTGTCCACCATCAAGGTAGCGGCCAAAACAGGCCGTCTGTCCAAACCCCTCGCGGCAAACCTGACGCGCCTGGTGGGCGATGCAGTGGATACAAAGGCGGTTTCTGCCGCTGCCACGGCCGCCGCAAGCCTCGACCTCGCCGCCACCAGGACGGCCGCCCGCGCGGCCATCCGCCCCGCGTCGGTCGCGCGGCTGAGCAGTGTCGCCGAAGACGTGACGACGATAGGCAGGCGGGCAGGGGTGCGCGGTACGCACGATGCGCTCGCGCTCACCCGTGAGACTGCTGAACTGCGCAAGGTGGCGGTATTGGCTGGAAAGCGCGGCGTCAGCACCCGCGCAATCCTCAAGGTTCTCGGCCGTGGCGCGGTGGTCCTCACGTCAAGCGTGCTGGTCTTGGCAAGCTGGATTATGGGATCTGTCGTTTACCTTTGGCTCGCTCTGTTGCTGGCGCTCGCGCTACTCAAGCGCGTCATGCGGCTGATTTCTTGGGGATCACGACGCATACTTCGCCTCCTGTTCTAACGCAGGCCAATTGCAAAATTGCCGCCGCTTGCGCAAGGGGGAAACCCGCCAAGAGGAACCCAACACCTTGACCATGAATCTCGTGTCAAGCGAAGCGAGGTTTTGACCCCCTTGGCGAATTGAAGAACTGACCCCCCCGTTCATTGCTGTGCTGTTGGGTGGCGTTGGTGCATGGATGGAGCCGGCATCTCGGCTTTGCAGCGTGGTCAGCGAATGCGCTGTGACTGCGGTCTCGCGAGCAGCATGTTGCGGTTGGCGATCTTGATGTGAAGGGCGACTTCGTTCTGCTGGGCTCCAAAGATTCGTGAGGTGAGGCGTCCGCCGTTGATCCTCTTCACCCGGGAAATCGCTGTTTCGACCAACGAGCGTCGGCCGTATCGGTGCTGCCGCTGCCAGGCCATTCGTCCCCGAAGCGCGATCTGTGCGGCATGACGCTGGCGCTCGGTTCCGCCATGGGGCTCGCCTTTCGTTGGGATCGATGACGTGCCGGGCGGGATGACGATCTTCGGAGGAGATTGCGTGGGCCTCGCAGCGCGGATCGCCTGATCGACCGGCGCGCCGTCATAGGCCCCGTCGGCGATGACGCGGCCGATATTGCCGCCGGAGTTCGCGACGAGATCGCCGGCCATGGAAGCATCGGCTGTGTCGTCATCCGTCAGTTCATGGGCAACGATCTCGTGGCTCGCTGGATCGACCGTTAGATGCAGCTTGCGCCAGGAGCTTCGGCTCTCGCCGTGTTTTGCTCGCGCCCCTTCGCCGGCCCCGAAGAATTTCAGCCCGGTGCTGTCGATGACGATGTCGATCGGGCCCTTGCGCTTCCAGCGCTGCTCGCGGACATCGACCGTGCGTCGCCGCCTTGCCAGCGTCGTATGATCGGGCATGGCGAGATCGAGCATCATGATCTGCATAAGCGAGCGCACGAAACCTTCGGTCTGCCGCAATCGCAGGCGCATCACGACCCCGAGGATCAAGGTCGTCTCGATCGCCAGGTTGGAGAACCGACGCTGGCCGCCCGGCGTGGTCCGACACGCGGCGCGCCAACCGCCAATCGCATCATCCGAAAGCCAGACCCGGACGTCACCGCGCCTGACCAGACCCAGATCATACTCGGCCCAGTTCCGCACGCGATGCCGCGCCTTCGGGATGTGACGACGACGAGATTCATGAAACGTGAATGGCATGCGGGAACTCAAACGCGACGGAACACACGCCTTCATGCCATCGCTCGCGCCATCGACCGGGGACGGCTCAGCCAGCCCTTCGTGATCCGCAGGGCGCGGCTGCGCGAGCTCAGCCCCAAAGGGGCGTTCCTCATTGCCGCCGATCATCTGATGGCGCGTGACGTCGCCGCCCCCGACCGATTGAAGCTCCGGCGCCGGCTGGCCGAGGAACTCAAAATGAAGCCGATCACCGCCATCGGCGAGGTCTCTGCGCCGGGGTCGATCCTGCCATTGCGCATCGACCTTTCAGGCGTCGCGGCTGATGTCTCGACACGCCTCGCGCGGCTTGAAGCAGCACTGGCGCTGATCGTCGAAGATGACGAAGTGCAGGCTGGTGCTGCCACGTTCCGTGGCACGCGTGTGCTGGTGCGGCCGATCGCCGAGGCGCCGCGGCATGGGGCCGACCGGGCCGAACTCAAGGATGACTACCGGCTCAATGACCTCGAGCTTGACGCTGCCCTGATCTTCGCCGAGGCCCGTCCGGCACGTGGTCGCCCAGTGATCCGCAAGCCCGCTTGAATTGCAGCACAGCGGCATGCGCTTCCTGATCGACGAGAACGTGTCGCCGGTCCTGGCCGACCTGGCGCGCGAGCGCGGCTACGAAGCCATGAACGTTCGGGACCTTGGCCTGGTCAATGCCAAGGACTGGACGCTGCTCGACATCGTGCGGCGCGATGACTGGCCCGCCGGGTTCGCCTGGCGGGTCAAACTGCATCAATGCCGGGGTTGTGAGTTGCGGAATCTCTGCAATTTACATACTCTCAGGACGAGGAGTACACCATGACCGTGACGCAATTCAAGCAAGTCCCCGCCGCCGAAGCCGCCCGGCGCTTTTCGGAGATTAACGACCAGGCCTTGAAGGAGCCGGTGGTGCTCACCCGCAATGGCCGTCCGCGCACGGTGCTGGTGTCGGTCGAGGCCTTCGAGCGCTTCATTGCCATCGAGCGCGCAGTCTTCCTCGCCAAGGATACACCTGATGAGTTTCTTGGCCAGATCGAGGCGATCGCCAGAGGCGCGTTCACTCAGGCAGGTGTCGAAGACGCTCCCGACTGCCGCGCCGACTGATGGTGCCTAAGCCGTCCTCCATCGCCGCGCCCAAGCCCGGCGCAGTGTTCCACTATGCCTATCTCTGGCATCGCGAATTCGTGGCCGGCCAGATCGAAGCGCGCAAGGACCGTCCCGCGCTTGTGCTCGCTGTCGCGGTCAGCCAGCGCGATGGACGGACCCATGTCATGGCCTTGCCGATCACCCATTCGAAACCCACCGATCCCGACCATGGCGTGCCGGTTCTCAGTTCAGTGCCACGAAGCAGAACGGCCGGGAGATATCCCGGCCGTTTGCGTCAGAAAAAGAAGTCATCATTCGAGAAGGTCGCGACAACTCTGTCGAAGCGCAGGCCGAAGTCGAAGAAGCCGTCGCCATTGGTGTCTGCCGCCAGAACCGAGACGGCCTGACCCTGAGCCTGGTCGTTGATGGTGAAGTGGCGCAGTTCGCCGATCGACGAAACGCCATCGTTGTTCTCGAGAATGAAAGACTGGTCACCGCCCAGCCATCTGTTGGCGTCGATGGCCCGCAGGTCAAAGACGTCCTGGTTGCCAGCACTGTCGCCAAAACCGACAATGAGGTCCGTTCCCGCATAGGAGGCCACCCGGCCAAGCATTAAGTTGCTTGCGGGACTGTCGGCAATCTCACGGTAGACGAAGGTGTCATTCCCAGAGCCGCCGATGAGCCTGTCAGCACCGCCACCGCCGGTCAGGACGTCATTGCCGCCGCCAGCATCGAGCACGTTGGCCACCAAATTGCCCACCAAACTGTCATTGCCGCCGCCGGTGGTGACATTCTCGATCGAACGCAGCGTGTCGGTAACCGCGATCGTGTCCACTACACGGTTGTCGAGAAAATACGTTGTAGTGACAACGGCAGAGCCGTCGGCGGTGCCGTCTGCAAGCCGGACGTTGACGGGGGAGGATTTCGAATAACCAATCTCTGAACCGTAATCAGTACGGTAATCGACGGTGTCGATGCCAGTACCACCGTCGATGAGATCGCCTTCTGTATTGCTGTTTTGAAAGAAAGTGTCGTTATCCGCGCCACCGAACATGCGGTCCGAACCATGGCCGCCGATCAGCACGTCATTGCCCGCGCCGCCATAGATTTGATCGTTGAATAACCCTCCATAGATGGTGTCATTGCCGTCCTCGCCGTAGAGCCGATCATCGCCGTTATCGCCGTAAATCACGTCGTGGTGATCGCCACCGTAGATGAGGTCGTTGCCTTGGCCGCCATTGAGCAGGTCATTGCCCTCGTAGCCGTAGATTGTGTCGTTGTCCCAGTAGGTGAAAATCTCGTCGGCCTCGATCGAACCGTGGACTGTGTCACGCCAAAAAGGGGTAATGTTGTGAAAACGAACTGCCATCGCAAGTCTCCTGTGTGGGGGTGGACCGGTGGGCCACCCCGTGTTGACACAGGCAAACTAGCTTGCGGTGCAAGGCGAGGCTGTTCCCCAGGAAACAGGGGCGGCGCACAGCAGAACGAAGTCGCCCTTCACATCACGATCGCCAACCGCAACATGACACTCGCGAGGCCGGTTTCAGTGCGCGTCCACTGAAGCCTTCACAAAGGCTGAGCTACACCCGATCGCCTCGGTGCACCAAAGCCCTTCTCCGCTGGATGAAATGGGTCGGTTAGATTGATGGAACACGCGACGGCTGACGCGCGAGTCAACATGTCCGCAAACTCACAACGATATCAATATCTTATTTCCATAATCTATCTTATGCGAATCTACATCTGCCAGAGCAGCGAGACCGGCGCGGCGCGGATTGTCTCGCTGTAGGGCGTGACCCTGTCATGGTCGTGCAAGAGAATGCCTTGCACGAACTTGGCTCCAGCCGCCTCCTCCAGCTTTCTCAGTCCAGAGAAGTCCTTCGGCCTCAGCGTCGCTGCGGACTTGACCTCGATGCCGACAATCCGTCCGCGCGTGTCTTCAAGGACGAGATCAACCTCATCCTGATCCTTCGTCCGAAAGTGCGAGACATGGGCGCGCACCTCGCTCCAGGTCAGGGACTTGAGAACTTCCGAAAAAACAAAACTCTCGAGCAAAGGTCCCAGATTTGTCCGGTCTTCGGCAATCTTGGCGGCTGTCGCTCCGCGCAAGGTGGCGAGCAAGCCGCTGTCGAGCATATGGAGCTTCGGTGATTTGATCAGCCGGGAGAGCCGGTTCGAGAGCCATGGGCGGACCTGCTGGAGCAGGAACAGCCGTTCCAGAACGGTGATGTATTTCTGGACAGTCGGGATGGAGAGCCCCAGCGCCACGGCGGACGCATTGGCGTTGACGAGCTGCCCCGCTCGCTCGCTCAGCATCTGCATCAGGGCAGGCAGCTTTGCCATCTGTTCGAGCGCAGCGATGTCGCGTGCATCGCGATCCAGAACGAGCGCCAGATAGTCCCGATGCCACAGTGCCCGCCGACGCTCCGACGTGCGCCTGAGTGCTTCCGGATATCCGCCCCGAAGGACCGACTGCACCAGCGGATCGCCGAAGACCGGCACTCCTTGGAGCTGCGCAGGCTCACCGGCAAAGACGCGGTCGATGAACCTGCCCGGCGCGGCATTGATCTCGGCTTGCGCCAACGGCAGCAAGGTCACGATCTCGATGCGTCCCGCGAGCGAGTCTCCGATCGTCGGCAAGGCCATGACATTGGCGGAGCCGGTCAGCAGGAAACGGCCGGGGCGGGTGTCGAGATCGACACTCTGTTTGATGGCCATCATCAGTTCGGGAGCGCGCTGGATTTCGTCGATGACAACGCAATCAAGGCCTCGGATGAAGGCCACAGGGTCGGATTTGGCGCGAACGTATGTGGCGATGTCATCGAGAGACAGATAGGGCCGCTCATCGGACACGAACTGGCGGACCAACGTCGTCTTGCCTGCCTGACGTGGCCCAACGACAAGCACGACGCGCGTGTCCTGGAGTGCCTCGACGATCTGGTTCTCGATGAAGCGACGGAAAGCGGGTGGCTGATCAGGCAAGATAGACATCGACCAATCTTATGCTAACTTCCGTCCAAAATAAAGCGCAGAAGTGGCCGGTCTTAATAAGGAGATTCAGACCGCCACATGTTCAAGTCCTGATGAGCCCGGCAGTGCGTCCTGGACCCAGGCTCGCCGCGCCTGCGCAACCCCGACCAGCTCCGCCGCGGCGACCCCTGATCTCCGCACCCTGCCCCCAACCGGACCCGCCACGAGTCCGATTTCAACTTTGCGCGAAGGGTCCGATTTCCGCACGGCGGTCAGAGTGTAGCCGCAAAGTAGAGATTGGACTCCTGTGCAAGGTTGAGATCGCACTCCCCCGTCATTTTGCGGGGGTCTTGCATGGAGATCATGTCGATGAGCGCTCAGGAGTTTTCGCGGCTCGATGTTTTGCGCGATCTGGATAGCGGCCGGATCACTGCGGTTGAGGCTGGGCAATTGCTGGGGCTTGGCCGCAGCCAGGTGTTCAATCTGCTGGGCCAGTTGCGACGGCATGGGGCTGCGAGCCTGGTGTCGAAGCGGCGTGGCCGGGCGAGCAACAATCGTCTTCCGGGTACGGTCCGCGATCTGGCTATGGCGCTGGTAAGGGAGCGTTATGCCGATTTCAGGCCGCCCTTTCCAGCGGCTTTGCCCGCTCTATCCGCTGACGGCGTTCTGGCGAGTGCAGCGCGTCCCACAGATCGTTACGGCGCTGGAGATTGAGCCAGAAATCAGCGCTGTTGCCGAAGATGCGGGCAAGCATCAGGGCCGTATCGGCGGTGATCGTGCGACGGTCGGTGCAAAGTTCATTGACGTGCTTGCGCTGGACGCCCATCGCCTCGGCGAGCTGGCCCTGCGTGAGGCCCAGCGGCTCCATGAACTCCTCACGGAGCATTTCCCCAACGCTGACAGGTTTGCGTTCTGTCAGCAGCATGATGTCACCTCACCTACAGGAATGGTTGGCTATTTTCTGTCTGTCAAATCGCTTCCAACTGCGACCCCTTTTCGCGTCCAATATCGACCCCCCTTGGGCCAGCAAAGGCGCGCATTCGCAAAAGGCTCCATCTGGCTCAGGTGCGGTTCTTGAACCGCCAGCTCGTGTTACCGGTCTCGACGATATCGCAATGGTGCGTGAGGCGGTCCAGCATCGCGGGTGTTCGACTACGTCCAAGATCGGCCACAAGATCGGCCAACGTATCGGCCAGAAGTATGGAAACAAATTTAAAATGAAGGTATTAGCTGTTATCTGAAGCCAAAAGGAATCGGCCAGATGACATTGGAAACTGCTGAGCGGATCGAGCCGGCCCGGCTGGAAAACCCTTCCGCTGGCATCATCGATGTCATCGCCGAGCTTTCCGCCTCAGCAGCCGTGCTTGGAAAGGCACTGCACCCCATGACGGCAGCCAGCCTGGCCGGGGTCGTCCGCATCATGAATACCCATTATTCCAATCTCATAGAGGGACATGACACGCGGCCTCGCGACATCGAAAGAGCCCTCTCTGGCGAATTGGACGAGGATGAAGGGCGCCGCAATCTGCAAATTGAAGCTGCGGCGCATGTGCGCGTGCAGGCCAAGGTCGATTCCATGGCGCAGGACGGCACCCTTCCTCCTCCCGCCTCCGGCGACTTCTTGCGCTGGCTGCACCTGGAATTCTTCCATGGTGCACCGGCATCCATGTTGACGCTCAAGCACGGCGATCGCTCCATTCACATGACACCTGGCGAATGGCGAAACCTGCCGGAGCACGATGTTGCCGTGGGGCGGCATGTCCCGCCCTCCAGCGCGCGCGTCGTGGACTTCATGCGGCATTTTGAAAGCCGGTTCCGGTTCGACACCATGGGGCCTGCAGCTCGGATCCTGACGATCGCTTCAGCTCACCATCGCTTCAATTACATCCACCCCTTCCCTGACGGGAACGGACGGGTCAGCCGTCTGATGAGCCACGCGATGGCCGCGCAGGCCGGCATCGGCGCTCATGGCCTCTGGTCTGTTTCGCGCGGACTGGCGCGCGGCCTCGAAAGCCGCACCGAATACAAGGCGATGATGGATCAAGCCGATACACCACGTCAGGGCGATCGAGACGGACGCGGCAATCTCTCCGAGGCTGCCTTGCAGGAATTTGTCCTTTGGTTTCTCCGGGTGTGTCTCGACCAAGTGCAGTTCATGAGCTCTCTCTTCGAGCTGGGGGCTCTGTCGTCGCGCATCCATCGCTACGTCCAGCGGCACGAAACTCTCAAGCCTGAGGCTGGCTACATGCTGGAGAGTGTCCTACTGCGCGGCGAGCTCGAGCGCGGCGAAGCCATGCGAGCATCCGGTCTGCCGGAGCGCACCGCCCGGCGCGTGCTAGGCGAACTCATCTCACTTGGACTGCTGGCCTCGGAAACGCCGAAAGGTAAGGTGTCCTTGCGTTTCCCGGCGCATGCTTTGGAGGACTTGTTCCCCAAGCTCTATCCACAGAGTTGATCCGCACCCGCAGTGCTCGGCATCGGCGGTTGCTCAGGTCGCCCCTTGCGGGTTCCGACGCTCCCAAGGCGCGAAGCCTCACGCGCCACGCCGCAACATCGAAACTCGGCTGTTCAATGTGTGCAAGGATGAGCTTGTGGCCCTGCCGACTGATCCGAACCTCCGTCCCCGCAATCCGGAACTCCTTCGGCAGGCGCGCCGCTTGGCTGCGGCCATGCATGGGCACCTTCCCCGTCGGGTCTCTGCGCGCACTGGGACTGGACGTCCTCACAATGCCATCACCAGAAATAGATCTCATTGTTTGGATCAACACCAAATCACGAAACTGCGGCTGTCAGCCGGAGGTGAGCCCTCCTTCGGCCTCAAATGGATCGAATTGCTTGGGCAGCAATCCGGCGACAACGGGACAAGCCGTGTGGTGCGCACGATCAACACCGCCGTGACGTTGGGATCTAACCCCTGAGCAAGGCTGGAATTCGCACGCGGCTTCTGCTTGTCTCACGGCATGACGTCCGACAAACAGACAAGAGCGGGGCCGTCACGACACGGGTTTCCCTCGTCGGTCGCGCCTGGCGCTGCCTGATCCCGTGTCCGGGCCTGCCATTTTGCTGGCCGATGCGGAGTTGCGTGGCCTTTCCTGCCATGTCGGCGCCGATCTCATCGACCCGATTGCGCCCACGATGCGGCTGGTGCTCAAGCGGGATGCTCAAAACGAGGGGGAAAGCCCTCCCCCGCAACGCCACTCCGAGAGTGAGAGTGCAGGCCGGGGATGCCGTGACGGGTTGAAGGCTGGGAGAGAGGCTTCCGGCGCCCGTCGCGGAGACCCGCGATGTCGAAACCTGATCCACGCAGCCAGCCGAGCCTGTATGACGAAATCACCGGTAAGATCCTCGCCGAACTGGAAGCCGGGCGGCTGCCCTGGGTCCAGCCCTGGGGGACGGCCGCGGCCAAGGCGCCGGTCGCCATGCCGACCAACGCCGCAACCGGGCGCGGCTATTCAGGGATCAATGTGCTGATCCTCTGGGGCGCCGTGATCTCGCATGGCTTCCCGAACCAGGGCTGGCTCACCTTCCGCCAGGCCCTGTCGCTTGGCGGCCATGTCCGCAAGGGCGAGTGCGGAACAGCGATCGTCTATGCCGACCGCTTCGTGCCCGACCATGAACGCCGTCGCGCACGGGAGACGGGCGACGAGGCACAGGCCATCCCGTTCCTCAAGCGGTTCACGGTCTTCAACGTCGCGCAGTGTGACGGCCTGCCGGAGAACTGTTGATAGCGGTGACAAAACCGGCCAGTGGAGCGGCGCCATTGTGGCGCTGTAGGGCGGTGTAAAAGTCGTCCACTGGCAGGATTGTTCTTTTCGTTTGTGCGGGAAGGACGGTCCGGGGATGTATGGCGTGGAGATATA
>JAPLOU010000091.1 GCA_026400535.1 Hyphomicrobiales bacterium | reverse complement strand
TCGGTGAGGTCAACATCAGGATGTTGATGATCGCACTGAAGATCGCAACGCCGACAAGCGTTCCACGGTGCTGCCTTAGAACCATTCGCACCGGATCGCCGGCCTGAACATGGGGGTTGCGTCGCGCGATCTGGGTCATTGAACACTCTGGGAGCCACTGGTCCGGCAACTGAAGCCGACAGCACGGGGTGAGCAAAGGATGGAGCAGGAACCTCGACCCGGGTTCGGATGCCGAACCAAACGACAGCACAAATGCCGGTTTGTGGTCAACCACACCCATGCCCGGATCGAAAGGGCCACTCAATGGGAGCGGCCCTTTTGTGTTTGCAGGAGGATCAGATCAAACCATGAAAATCCTGCGCCCGAAGACCTGTGATCGCGGGGTCGTTGAATTCCACCATCAGATCGAAGTCATAGAGGAAGGAGTCCGGTATGAGGGGGTCAGGACCGTCGCCGACATTGAAATAGACCCTCTGGCGAGCGCTGCTGAACTCGGTTGCTTCCTGAAAGTTGCCCAGCCACATCGTGCCAGCCTCGGCGGAGGGACCATCGACAAGCCGGAATGCCTGATTGCCTCTGAGGGTGTCGTTCGCATCGATGCCGCTCAGGTCGATCTTATCTGCCTGGTGACGGCTGAAATCCTCGATGACATCGGTGTGTCCGAACCCGAGATCGGTCGCTGCGACGAAGCTGAAGGTATCGGCGCCATAGCCACCGATGAGCCTATCGGCACCGGCACCGCCGATCAGGATGTCATTATCGGCACCACCGTTCAGAGTGTCGCGGCCGACACCACCGGAGAGCGTGTCGTTGCCGCTGCCACCGTTGAGCTGATCGTTGCCGGCGTCACCAAACAGCTGGTCTGCGCCCGAACCGCCGTTCAGAATGTCATGGCCATCGCCGCCGTGAAGCTTGTCATTGCCCGAGCCGCCATACAGCGTATCGTTGCCCGCACCACTGTGCACGGTATCATTGCCCGAGCCGGCGTAGACGATGTCATTGCCTGAGATATGGGACGTCACCGGCCCAAAGTTGGTGAAGGTTTCGTTGAAGGTCGAGATGAAATCGTTGCCGCCCTGGCCATTGACGTACATATCGGAACCATCCACACCCATCAAACTCATGTTGTTGGCATTGCCGAGGTTGTTGTAGCCGGAACGTGTATTGTTCTCACTCAGTTCAGATACATACTCTCTAAAGCGCTCCATTTCCTCGGTCTGAATTGGAATGATCTTCAGGTCTGCGAGCAAGGTTTTGTTGGTGTTGACGAGAACTGGAGTGGCCATGGTCTGTGTTTCCTTGTGTCTTGCCCGTGCACCTCGCCGGACTTGAGAGGAGAAAACACCATCGCGGGGGGCAACACTGTTCCCTGCGTTACACGGGCACTGAGGAGGCACCATCAGGCGGCTGGTGTGCGGATTCCCCCAAGCGCGACAACGGCGACCGCTCAAGGCCGTGGCCTGCGTGTGAGTGAGCATCACGGGTGCTTGCCAATGCCGAGCCCCGGCAGTGCTCTCCTTGGTATAGCGCCACGGACGGCGATGTGAGTCCGTTCCTTGCTGACATGGCGGCAGGAACCACTCAGGCGTCTTGTCGGATCGAGTGTCAATCGAACTAATGGAAGACAGCAGATTGCCGAGATGTCCTGTGATATGAGAACCCCGTCGGACGGAGGCATCACATAAGAACCTCTCGGCGGTTAATCAGCCCAGTCTAGTCGTTGGCAAGGGCTCAGCTTTACGGTCTCACAAACCCCTTTGATCTTCAGCACCAAACGGAAAGTACAACCGACTGATATCGCTCAACGACCTTTACGTCTGGCTCTGGGGATCGGTCGATAGTACCACCTCCGCAAGGACGCAGTTGCCTCACGCACCGATTGCTTGCCCATGATCTCTCTGTCATGGTCCGAGGCTGTAACAGGAGGCACGTCATGATCCGCATTGTCACCCTCGTCTCAGCACTGTGTGCGTTCGCCGCGACAGCCAATGCCGCCGAGATCAAGGTGATGACGACCGGTGCGCCGAAGCAGGTTGTGCAGACCGTTGCGGACGGCTTCCAGAGTGCGACCGGCCACAAGGTGACCTTCGTCCAGGATACCGCGGGCGGCGTGCGCCGCCGCATAGAGGCGGGCGAGAGCGCCGACATCATCGTGGCGACGCCCGAAGTGCTGAACGCACTGACCACGGCGGGTAAGGTTGCGCCCGGCAGCCAGGTCGATTTCGCCCGCACAGGTGTCGGTGTCGGCATCAAGGAGGGCATGCCCAGGCCCGATATCTCGACCACGGAGGCGTTCAAGCGCTTCATTGCCGAAACCCCATCGCTGGCGCTGCCTGATCCTGCCGCGGGCGGCACCAGCGCAGTCTTTCTTGCCGGGCTGTTCCAGCGCCTCGGGTTGACCGAGGTCGTGAAGGCCAAGGCGAGGTTCCAGGCCGGTGGCTACGCGGCTGATCTCATCGTCAAGGGCGAGGCGGTCGCTGTGGTGCACCAGATCAGCGAGATCATCCCGGTGAAGGGCGTGACGCTGGTCGGCCCGCTGCCGGCTGATATCCAGTTGATCTCGACCTACACCGCAGCCCTGCCGGCAGGACCGCCCGGCGAGGCGGCCCGCGCCTTCATGGCGGCGCTCGGAGGGGCCCAAGGGGCCGCCGCGGCGCGTGCCGCGGGCATGGACCCGGTTCGCTGAGGAGCCGAGCTGGTGTCGCCTGAGTTCTGGATTACCACCTTCATCGTCGTGGCATCGCCTGGCACTGGCGCGGTCTACACCATCGCCACGGGGCTGGGGCGCGGTGGCAAGGCGAGCGTTACCGCCGCTCTTGCCTGCACGCTTGGCATCATCCCGCATCTCGTCGCCGCCATGATGGGACTGGCAGCCCTGCTGCACACCTCAGCCATGCTCTATGACACGGTCAAGTATGCCGGGGTTGCCTATCTGCTCTGGATGGCATGGCAGACCTTGCAGCAGAAGGGCGCGATGCGGATCGACAGCGATCCATCACCGCGCACCGTTTCGCGCGTGATGATCGACGGTATTGCGCTGAACCTGCTCAACCCCAAGCTCTCGATTTTCTTTGTGGCCTTCCTGCCGCAGTTCACAGACAAGGCAGCGGCCAGCCCGCTTGTGGAGATGCTGGCGCTGAGCGGCGTGTTCATGGCCATGACCTTCGTGGTCTTTGCCATTTACGGTCTGTTTGCTGCGGCCGTGCGCGACAATGTGATTGGCAGGCCAAGGGTGATGGCCTGGCTGCGCCGCTCCTTCGCCGCCGCATTTGGCGTACTGGCAGCGCGGCTGGCCTTCACCGAACGCTGAGGAAACAAACCCATGTCCTTCCTGAAGAAACTGTTCGGCGGCGGCACGACGAAGCTTGAGGAACCGGCTCCGACCTCCGAGCACAATGGGTTCGTGATTCACGCCACGCCCTATCAGGAACAGGGCCAGTGGCAGATGTGCGGCATCATCGAGAAGGAGATCGGCGGCGAACTGAAATCCCACCGCTTCATTCGCGCCGACCGTTTTCCCGCCAGGACCGACGCAGTCGAGATGACCTTCATGAAGGCCCGGCAAATCATCGATCAGAGCGGCGATAAGATGTTCGGCTAGGCTGACGGTAACCGGTCGAGCTATTGGATCCGCCTCGGACTGGGCCGGACCGGCCTCGATCCGTCAGAGCCGGATTGAAGAGGTCACGCGCAATTTGGGTCTGTTGCGATGCGTCGGGTGACCATGAGGCGATCCGCACGGATCAACCGCAGTTGAAACGTAAGCATCCGGCGAGGGCCGCGGGCTGATACCGATCAGGCAGCCTGACGGCTTTGCGCGTCACAAGGTTGCCAGTTCCAGGGCAGCAGTTCGGGCAGACTGTTCTGCGGGATGGCGGCGATACGGGCGAGGACGTCGGCGAGCCAGGCCTGGGGATCGACATCGTTGAGCTTTGCGGTTGTGATCAGTGTGGTGATGGCCGCTGCCCTGTCCGCCCCGCGGTCGGAGCCTGCGAACAAC
>JAPLOU010000021.1 GCA_026400535.1 Hyphomicrobiales bacterium | reverse complement strand
GGCTATCCAGCGACAGCTCCGACCTTCATTCAGATGCCGATGAATGAAATTGCGTTCCTCACCGCTGAGGTGGTTGTAAACTTGGCCCATCACTCACCCGATAATCCGTCAGGTGATGCACTTCAAATGTGAAACGACCCTCCCTTTCATAAAATACGCGCGACAGATAGCCGAGAGACTCCGCAAGGCGCTTGCGGCGAAGCCCTTCAGCAATCCGGAGGTGTGCGCGATGGCGCTGGAGGCGCTGTTTGATACCCGTACAGGTGAGCTGGTCTGCCACCTAACTCCGCCTGAGGACGACCAGACGATAAAACGATAATACAATACTGTTTCGCGAAATTCACGTGAATTACTGACATAATTGAGGTGTTTTCTTGGACAGGACACTCTCGTCCTGTTCGCCACCTACTCCCTCAACTTGTCTCCTGATCTGGGCTGATCCGCGCCGCGTGTGTCGGGAGTTGTCCGGCCGTTTGCGCGCGTTGCGTGGCCCCCGTCTCCGATGAATGTGATGCAGGGTGAGTTTGGCCAGTAATCGCCTCGGAACAGGGACCTTCCTGGATCCGGGGCATCGAAACAGGGCCTTTGCCTGTTCCGATCGGGATGTCTGTGAAGATTATCTCAATAGGTTAATGTGTTGTTGCGACAAAAGGTACGTCCCTGTACCAGGCTACAGGTGCGTTCAGGCCTGTTATGCCCGCAATTTAGGCCCAGAACAGGTGAAGTCTGATCCCGGAAAAAGCCCGGTCCTCTGATCGGGACCGGCTAGCGATCACCATCGGGTCCAGCGGTCAACAGGCCGGACACATGACCGATCGCTGGCTCGATCAAACAACTTCAACCCTTGACCACAAAGAGCCGTCCACACATGACAGCTCCGATTGGAAAGGCCATCTAGAAACGCTTCGGGCTAAATGGCGCGGGGTCAGCGAACGGCGTGGCCCCTGTCATCATCTCTGCCAACAGGCGACCTGTGGCTGGCCCGAGCGTGAAGCCGTGATGGGCGTGCCCGAAGGCAAACCATAGGCCCTCGTGCTGATCTGCCCGGCCAATGACGGGTTTCATGTCGGGCATGCAGGGTCTGGAACCGCGCCAGGGCTCGACATCAAGCGCGGCACCCAGCGGAAAGTACTGCCGCGCCACGCTTTCCGCCTGCCTGAGCTGACTCATGTTGGTGGGCGCATCACGCTCCGCCAGTTCAATGCCGGTGGTGAGGCGAATGCCCTGGCTCATTGGCGCGAGAACGAAACCAGCCTCTGAATCACAGACCGGAACGCTGAGCCTCTGGTCGCCGAGAACACCGTAATGCATATGATAGCCGCGCTTGTAAGCCATCGGAAAGCGATATCCGAAGCGCGTGTAGAGGTCCGACGACCATGGCCCAAGGGCCACGACAACCTCGCTCGCGCGATGCTGCAATCGCCCTTCTTCGATGCTCCAGTGACCACCATCGCGTGACAACGTCAACGCATCGGCCCTGACCATTGTGCCGCCTGTATCCGCGAAAAGCCTCGCATAGGCGCGCGTCACAGCACCAGGGTCACTGGATGTCATCGGGTCGCGCCAGTGGATGGCACCTGCCAGGTTTGACAGGCCCGGCTCGCGCTCCTTGAGGGCGGTCTCGTCCAGCACATCATAGGTGAGGCCATATGCTGACAAGCCAGCCGCGGCCTGCGCGGCCTGCTGCCAGGCTGTGCGCGTGGGATAGAGTTCGATCCAGCCATCGCTATGCATCAGTTCGCGGATACCCGCCGGACCTATCAAGGCTTCGTGCTCGCGAACGCTGGCCTCGATCAACGGCAGCATGTCGCGGGCCACCTGATCGAGCTGCGTCGCCCCGGAATGCCACCAGTAGCGCGCCAGCCATGGCAATAGCTTCGGCAACTGCGAACGCGCATAGCGCACGGCGCTTGAACGGTTCGTGGCATAGCCCGCCAGTGTCAGCCAGTTGCGCGGCATCGCATAGGGAATGACAGATGCGCGCTCAATCAGTCCGGCATTGCCATAGCTGGTTTCGCTCCCGGCCTCGCCCCTGTCGACCAGCACAACCGATCTTCCGCGCGATTGCAGGTGAAGCGCAACGCAAACACCGACAATGCCTGCGCCAAGCACAATGACATCACTGCCAACAGCCTTTTCCGTGTTGCCGAAACCCAAGATTCCTGCCTCTGATCCGAAGTTCCAGCGCGTTCGAAAGCCCGTTTTCCGCATCACACAGCAAACGGCATGTGCATCAAGATTACAAGATAACGAAATTACGTTGACACAATGATAGAAAACTTTCTCAATGTAACGGTGGGCGTCCGATCATGACTTCACCCCTTCGCGAGAGATTGCACGCATGTTTGCTGAACGGCTCCAAGGCCGACAAGGCGATCGCGAGCTACATGCTTGCGGAACTTGCTGGCATTCCGTTCGAGACCGCAGCGACACTTGCGAGCAAGGTCGCTGTCAGCGAGCCGACGGTCGGGCGCTTCTGTCGCTCTCTGGGCTATCAAAGTTTTCGCGATCTCAAGCAGAAACTTCGGCAGGATCTCGGCGACAAGCCCTGGCTGATCAGCGATCGCCTGCAGGATTTCCGGCAGCGCAGCCTGAATGGCGGCGACCAGCTGGCACGCTCGCTGGAACTGGAAATCGCGGGTCTCGTGGCGCTGTACGAGCTGGCCCATTCGGAGGCCTGGAAGCGCGTGGTCAATCGCCTTGCAGCCGTGCCGGCGATTTTCGTCGCAGGGTTCCAGACCGAACGTGGCATGGCGCAGTATCTCGTGAACCAGCTGCACTATCTGCGCGACGGCGCGGCACTGGTCGATCTGAGCGGTGGCAACTTCTCGGATGTCCTCCTGTCAGACGCGGCACATACCAGCCTCGTGATCTTCGAAGCGCGACGCTATTCACGCCTCGCCAAGGTTCTGGCGCTGGAGGCAAAGGCTGCCGGGGTGCACACACTTCTCATCACCGATGCGTTCTGCGACTGGGGCAGGGGGTTAGTCGACGAGATGTTCGTTGTCTCGACCGAGTTCAATCTGTTCTGGGATTCGTCCGCCCAGATGGCCAGCCTCGTGAGCTTGCTGGTCAACGCCATTTTCATCGAGCTTGGACCACAAGTCGAAGCCCGCATGAACACGATAGCGGCCTTGCACGGACGCATTACCGGCAATGTCGGCGACAAGTCAGGCCCCATTGGCTGAGGCAGGGTCTTGCTGCCGCAGCGCTGCAAGAACTGTCCAACCATCACAGGAGAACATCATGAAAACCTTCCTCAAGGCGGCCTTTCTCGGGACAAGCCTTTGCGCTGTCATGGCCTCTGGCGTTCTGGCGCAAAATGCCACCTTCGTGCTCGGTTCCCGAGAGGTTGGCGCGCCGAGTTACAACCCGATCAAGGCGACGCGACTCAACGCAGCCAACACCTTCATCTACGACCGCATGGTCATTCAGGATGCCGACCAGAGCTTCCATGGCCAGTTGGCGACATCGTGGGAATCCGCGCCCGACGGTATGAGCTGGACGTTCAAGCTGAGGCCCAATGTCAGGTTTCATGATGGCGAGCCCTTCAATGCCCAGACGATCGTTTGGTGGGTGCCGAAGTTCAAGGGCACCGAGAACGCATTCATGACCGACGCGATCGACAAGGTTGAGGTCATTGATGATCTCACCGTCAAGTTCGTGATGAAAAACCCCGACCCCAATATGCTGTTCAACATGGCATCGACCTTTATGGGGATTCCCTCGCCCAAGGCCTTTGATTCTCTTGGCGACAGATATGGCATCGCCGGTGCGGTCGGGACCGGCCCTTTCAAGCTCGAAAGCTTCACTGTCGGCCAGCAGACAGTGCTGACCCGCAACGACGCCTACAACTCCGCTTCGGCGCTGTCCGTCAACAAGGGGCCGGCCAAGATCAAGCAGCTCACCATCAGGGAAATTCCGGAAGACTCGACGGCCTTTCTGGAACTCCGCACCGGTGGCGTCGACATGCTGATGAGTGTGCCGACCGACTTCCTGCCTCGGCTCTCGACCGAGCGCGGCACCAAGGTGGTGACGTTGCCTGGCACGGAAGTCTACTACATGCCGATGAATACCTCGATTGAGCCGTTCACCGACATCAAGGTCCGCGAGGCCGTTGCCTTTGCCGTCAACCAGAAGGAAATCCTCGAAAACCTTTTCGGCGGCGTCGGCGCGATTGCCAACACCTTTCTGATTTCGGGTCTGGCGGAATCCAAGGTCGATCCGAAGCTGGCGATTGCCTATGACCCCGCCCGTTCACGCAGGGTGCTCGACGAGGCAGGCTGGGTGATGGGCAGCGATGGTCTGCGTGCCAAGGGCGGCACCAAGCTGCAGGTCAAGCTCTGGACCCAGAACGGCACCGAGTTCAAGCGCGTCACCGAGGTTGTCCAGGCCCAGCTCAAGGCCGTTGGCATCGGCGCTGACATCACCGTCTTCGATGCCGCCACCATCACGGCGCAATATCGCAAACGCACTGAGCATCAGCTCGCGGTGCGGGTCTATTCCTGGGCCAATGCCGATATCCTGGACTGGTTCCACTCCGGAAAGCGGCTTGGTCACCCGAACCATGCCATGTGGAACGATCCGAAATCGGAAGAGCTGAATGAGAAGGCGATGAAGGGTTCACGCACCTGGGATGAGCGGGTCGTCAACTTCCGGGCCTATCACGAGCATTTGCTCGCCAATTTCGTCTTCGCACCGATCTATCAGCCGGTGCAGAACTTCGCATATTCCGAGAGCCGTATCGTCATGCCAGCCAGCATTCGCGGTACCCGCCTACAGGGCCAGACGATCGTCGATATCGACGTGAGAAAGTAAGGTAGCCAAGCGCCGACCGGAAGCAGGAGCGCTGAATGTTCGGATTTCTCATCAAGCGCCTTCTGCTGCTCGTGCCGGTGTTCCTGGCTGTTTCGCTGATCATTTTCATGATCGTGCGGTTTGTTCCCGGCGATCCGATCGACAATCTGGTACAGATCGGCTCGACCGAGGAACAGAAGGCCGAGCTGATTGCGTCCTATGGGCTCGATAAGCCGCTGCCGGTGCAATACGGCATCTGGTTCGCCAAGATGATGCAGGGTGATCTAGGCGAGGCCATGATCCTGCGGCGGCCGGTTGCAGACCTGATCGCCCAGAACTTGCCACATAGCCTGATCCTCGGCTCGCTTGCCTTGCTGTTCTCCACCATTGTTGGCGTCGCCACTGGCGCGCTCGCTGCGATCTGGAGGGACAGCTGGCTGGACCGCGCCGTGATGACCATCATCCTGCTCGGCTCGACGGTTCCCAGTTTCTGGCTTGGCTTGCTGATGATTCTGCTGTTCGCAGTGCAACTCGGCTGGTTCCCGGTGTCAGGTGCGCGCAGCTGGAGCGCCCTCGTGTTGCCTGTGCTGACCATTGGCATTGGCGGCGTTGCCCTCGTTGCCCGCGTCACACGCGCCGCCATGATTGAGATCTCCCGCAAGGATTTCGTAATGATGCTGCACGCCAAAGGCGTGCCGCCGACTGAAATCCAGCTCAAGCACGTCCTGCGCCACGCGCTGTTGCCTGTTGTCACGATCCTCAGCCTGCGCATCGGCTGGATCCTGGGCGGCGCGGTCACCATCGAGTACGTTTTTGCCCGCCCAGGTCTCGGTTCTCTGCTGATAACATCACTCAACCAGCGAGACTATCCGGTCGTGCAGGGCTGTCTCCTCATGCTTGCCATCGCGGTCATTCTGGGCACGCTCATCGGCGACATCCTGCAGGCCTTGATGGACCCGCGGCTGCGCGAGGGGCTCAACTGATGGACAAGGACTCAGCCCTGATGCGCCTGCTGCGCACACCGCGCGGTGCGATATCCGCTGTCGTGCTGGGTGTGATCGTGATCGCCGCTGTGCTTGCCCCGGTGATCGCGCCTTACGGCTATGCGATCCAGAATCTCCGTTTGGCCAATATGGAACCGAGCGCTGCTCACTGGCTCGGCACGGACGAGTTTGGGCGCGATCTGCTGTCGCGCATCATCCACGGCGCACGCACCTCGCTGGCGGTTGGCGTCACCTCCATCACGATTTCGATGGTTTGCGGCATGGCACTTGGTGCAGCGGCTGGCTATTTCGGCGGGGCTTTCGATCGCGCCGTCACGGTGGTTGTCGATCTAAGCTGGTCTTTCCCTGAAATCCTGCTGGCGCTGATCCTGATTGCGATCCTTGGACCGGGGCTGGCCAGCACCATGATTGCCATATCGGTTGCCTACCTGGCGCAGTTCACCCGGCTGACGCGGGCACAGGTGATGGCGCTGAAGTCCGAAACCTATATCGAGGCGACCATCGCCATGGGCGCGGGATCAGGCCACGTGCTGTTTCGCCATCTGCTGCCCAACGCGATCACGCCGGTGATCGTGGCAGGCATGCTGGCCACGGGCGATGCGATCATCCTTGAAGCCACGCTCGGCTTCTTCGGGCTTGGTGCCCAACCCCCGACCCCAAGTTGGGGAGCGATGATGAGTTCGGGCACGGCGCAGATCTTTATCGCGCCGTGGATCATCATATTCCCCGGCCTTGCCATCGCCATCACCGTGATCGCGATCAACCTGTTCGGCGATGCGCTGATCGATGCGCTCGACATCCGCAAGCGGCTGCGGGAGAATTGAGATGGCGCTGCTATCCGTCTCGGACATCAGTGTCTCGATCGGCAGGCTGACGCCGCTTGATCGTATCGCCTTCTCGATCGATCCGGGCGAGATTGTCGGCGTCGTCGGTGAAAGCGGCTCCGGCAAATCGCTGACGGCCATGGCCGTCATGGGGCTCTTGCCGCTGATCGGAGGCAAGATATCCGGTGGATCGGTGCACTTCGCCGAGTTCGAACTGACAACGCTGACCGAAGCTCGGTATCGCGCCCTGCGTGGACGCCGCGTTGCCTTGATCAGCCAGAACCCGATGACCTCGCTCGATCCGGTGCGCCGCGTCGGCGAGCAGATCGACCAAGTCTCGATGATGCACCTCGGGCTTGGCAAGGTTGAGGCTCGGGCCCGCAGCGTCGAGATGATGCAGCAGCTTCGTATTCCCGAGGCAAAGATTGTGCACGGGAACTATCCGCACCAGCTTTCCGGCGGCATGAAGCAGCGTATCGTCATCGCCATGGCGCTGGTGGCAAACCCGGAGTTGATCATTGCGGACGAGCCCACGACCGCACTCGATGTCACCATTCAGGCACAGATCATCCAGATCATGACCGAAATGGCGCGCGCGAGGAATGTGGCGCTGATGCTGATCACCCACGACATGGGCGTCGTGGCGCAGGCCTGCGACCGTGTGGTCGTGCTCTATGCCGGTCGTGTCGCCGAGATGAACACGGTCGACGCGATCTTCGCGGATCCCAAGCACCCCTACACGAAAAGCCTGATCGGCTGCATCCCGGTCGAAGGGTTGCCGCCCGGCGGGCTCAAGGGCATCGCAGGCAATGTTCCGGGTGTTCTGAACTACCCGAAGGGCTGCCGTTTTCATCCGCGCTGCACACGCGCCATCGCCCGCTGTGGCGATGAGGTTCCGCTGTTGCGCGCCTCGGGCGCAGGCACGGTCGCCTGCCATCTGGCGGAAGTCTCGGCATGACCACCCCGCTTGTCTCGATGCACGGGCTCAGCCGCGCGTTCGTCAGCAGCAAGGGAATGTTCGGCGAAAGCCGGACAATGCGGGCGGTCGACGACGTCACGCTTGGATTGCCGGCCGGAAAGGTCACAGGTGTTGTCGGTGAATCCGGCTGTGGCAAGTCAACCCTGGCACGGCTGGCATTGCGGTTGATCGAGGCAACGTCCGGTTCGGTCAGCTTCGACGGGGTCGAACTCGGTGGGCTTGGGCCAGCCGAGATGCGCCAGATCAGGCGGCGCATGCAGATGGTGTTCCAGGATCCCTATTCTTCGCTTGATCCGCGTTATACCATTGCCGATTCCTTGCTGGAGCCGTTTGCCATCCAGGGGCTGATGCCCGTCGGTGCGACGCGGAAGGAGCGGGTGGCCGAGCTGCTCGACATGGTCGGCCTCGCGCAAAGTACGGCCAGCAATTTCCCGCACCAGCTTTCAGGTGGCCAGAGGCAGCGCGTCGGCATCGCACGGGCGCTGGCGCTTAAGCCGCAATTCGTGGTCCTCGATGAGCCGACAGCCTCGCTGGATGTATCGATCCAGGCGCAGATCATCGAGTTGCTGGAGCGTTTCCAGCAACAGTTCGGATTGACCTATCTGTTCATCTCGCATGATCTGAGTCTGGTGCGCTATTTCTGCAACCAGATCGTCGTGATGTACTTGGGGCGTATCGTCGAGGTGATGGCAGCCCCGGATGCGCGCCCGCAGCATCCGTATTCGCGCGCGCTGCTCGAATCGACCTTCGCACCCGATCCCGCCAAACGCCGCATCGTACAACCGCTCGGCGGCGAAATTCCAAGCCCCTTTGCGCTGCCGCCCGGATGCGCATTTGCCGCGAGATGCGCCAATGTCAGCGAGCGGTGCCGGAGGGAACGCCCAGCACTCGCCGATACGGATGCGGGCGGGCGCGTGGCCTGCCACCATCCCAACCGCTGAGCAATCCTGAGTGACCATGTCCTGCACAATTCTGACCGCCGAGTTCTCGCATGAAAGCAATACCTTCAGCATCAAGCCTGGCGATCTTGCCGCCTTCAAGATGCGCGGCATCCTGCATGCAGACGACGCCATTGCGGCACGCGGCAATGCCAACACGCCGCTCGCCGGTTTTCTCGAAGTGGCCGTTCCCGAGGGATGGCGCGTCATCCATGCCGTCAGTGCTGCTGCTGCTCCGTCAGGGCCCGTGACACGCGAAGCGTTCGATCACATCGTTGGCGCAATCACCGAAGCGGCGCAGCGTCACAAGACGGACCTCAATGGCATTGCGCTAGGCCTGCATGGCGCCATGGTCACCGACTTCTGCGATGATGGTGAAGGCGAAATCCTGGCGCGGCTTCGCGCCATCGTCGGGCCCGCATTGCCTATTGCCATGACGCTGGACCCGCACGCCAATGTCACCGAACGCATGGCGCGGCTGGCTGACATCATCGTCGCGTACAAGACCTATCCTCATATCGACATGCGCAATTGCGGCAGGCAGGCGGCGGATATCCTCAAGCGCACCATGGCGGGTGAGATCAGGCCATCCACCATCCGCGCCACCCGCCCGATGTTGGAAGAGGTGAACGGAGGCCGCACCGACATTGGGCCGATGATTGCGCGGATTGCCAAGGCCCTTGCCTACGAGCAGGAGCCTGATGTCTTCGCTGTTAGCGTCAATGGCGGCTTCGGCAATGCCGACATCGCAGAGGTTGGCCCGACGGTGCTGGTGACAGGCCAGGGCGACATGAGCCGCCACCGCGCCTTTGCCGAAACGATCATGGATGACATCTGGGACCGGCGGCATGAGCCGATCAACAGCTATCTTTCGGTGGTCGCGGCCGTTGCAGAGGCACAAACCCATAACGCTGGCGCTGGTCCGCTCGTCATCGCCGACTATGCCGACAATCCTGGCGGCGGGGGGTATGGAGACAGCACCAACCTGCTCGCGGCCCTGATCGCTGCAGATGTCGGGGGCGCCTGTTTCGGGCCAATCGTCGATCCGCAGACCGTGCACGAGCTTGCAGGGACGCAGCCGGGAACGCATGTCCGGGTCAGGCTTGGTGGCAAGACAGATGCTGCGGTGGGTGGCCCGCCACTCGATCTCGAGGCAAGCCTGATCCGGCTCAGCGATGGCTCATACGTCGGCGACGGACCGATGCTGGCCGGGCTCAAGGGCGAGTGGGGACCGACCGCTGTGCTGCGCATCGGCGATATCGAAGTTCTCGTTGTCTCGTTTCCGCAGCAGATGCTCGACTTGCAGCAATTCCGTGCCTTCGGCATCGATCCCGCAGCCAGGCGCGTGGTTGCGCTGAAGTCCATGCAGCATTTTCGCGCCGCCTTTGAACCCATCGCCGGCAAGGTTATCGTCTGTGACAGCGGCGCGCTCTGCACGCCGGACCTGAGGAAACTGACTTATCTGCATGTTCGTCGCCCGATGTTCCCGCTGGACACGATCTGATCGGCCTTGAAGACACCATCAGGGGAGAATTGGCTTGCCGTCCCGTCGGGCGGCTTGGCTGATCATGGCGATCTGTTTGCGGCAGTTTCGCCGGCAGGCGGGCCAACAGAGACCGCCAAAGGTAGGCAGGATGCCGCGCACCATGGCGCCCGGCCACGTCTGTAGCACCGTCAATGGCATGTTGGCCTTGCCGTGCCGACGGAGCCCATCAGGTGCCGCCGAGCGCGCGGATGATGGTCTGCGGGATCGTCATGTGATCTTGCTGCCGTCGTTGCTGGCGCCCTGTTTCGGATCGAACATCGCGAAATCGGTGCCTGGCATATGAGGGAAGCCGCCGAAGTTGACCGTTCTGGCGAAGCGATCCCGGCAGGTGGCAAAGGTGCGGCCGCAGCCGGCCGTGTCAGAAGAAAATCGGCTTGCCGCCTGAGGGTTTGGCGGCTGGGCGGGCGGGATTAGCAATGCCCGCATTCTCGGCATGTCAAGATGAGCCCCGGGATCATCCGTTTGACGATGATGCTGCATGTCCGTTCCCCGCTCTCGCTGCGCAACATGGAGGATCTTCTGCACGAGCGCTGAATCGAGATCACGCATGACACCGTGCGGTTTTGGTAAAACCGGTTCGGGATGATTTTCCCGGCCATGATCCGCAGGCGGCGCGTCGACGCCATGGGCGCGCATCAGCATCGGCGCTGGCACCTCGATGAGGTCTTCGTGAAGATCAATGGGGTGGAGCACTGCCTCTGGCGTGCTGTCGACCACGAGGGCGAGGTGCTCGAAAGCTTCGTGATGAAGCGGCGGGACAGGAAGGCGGCTCTGAAGTTCCTCAGAGAATCGCTGCGCAGACACGGTTTAGTGGAAACGTTCGTCACGGATCGTTTGGCGTTGTACGGTGCGGCGCCATCGAAACGCTTTCGCCACCGAGCAGACCGGGTGCGACCTGACCTGCTCCTAATTCGGGCGGCGTCGTGGGCTGGACTGCATGGCGGTTGGCCTTGGGGGTGATAGCGGCCAGACAAGGCCGGGCGCATAGGGCATGTCCGGACACCGACATCCGACATGGGCCAATGCGTCGGCGACAGCATTCGACACTGCTCCGAGCGCGCCTGTGGTTCCGGCCTCCCCGGCGCCCTTCGCTCCCAGCGGATTGTTGGGTGACGGGACGCCCTCGTCGAAAACCCGGATCGCCGGCAGATCGGTCGCCCGCGGCATCGGGTAGTCCATGAAGCTTGATGCAAGCAACTGTCCGGCGTCATCGTAGAGCGCGATTTCCCCGAGCGCCTCTCCAATACCCTGTGCGACACCGCCGGCGATCTGGCCCACGACGGCGTCGTGGTCGATGACTGTCCCGGCGTCATCGACCGCGACATAGCTCACCACGCGCGTGACACCGGTCGCCGGATCGATCTCCACCTCGGCCACGTGGCAGCCTGCCGGAAAGGTGACAGACACCGGAGCCGAAGCGCGGACCCGCACCAGGTCGGGATCATTCGCCTTGCGGACGACATCGAGGAAGCCCTCCCCGTGGTCGGCAAGGGCCGCCACGCGTCCCTTGAAAACGCGACAGGCAATGGCGACAGCGGAGCCGGCCGACGTCATCGAACGCGAGCCGAAAGAGCCCGCTCCCGCCAGCGACGCCGCGGGGGCGCTGCCGACAAGATTGAACGACACGATAGGCGTGCCAAGCTCCCGCTCTATGATCCGCGCGAAGGCCTCTGCGTGCGACTGGCCAGTGGAACCGGTCACTGTATGGAGTTCGACGGAGAGGCCGCCTCCATCGGCTGTAACGGCCAGCTCGACCTCGTCCGCTGCCACCGGGCCGCCACCTGCAACCTCGGTGAACAGGCTTAGGCCAATACCACGCAGCAACCCCTGGCGTGCGCTTGCCCGGCGCCGCGCGGAAAAGCCCCTCCAGTCGGCCTCCGCGAGGGCCCTGGAAAGCAGCCGCGGATAGTCGCCGCAGTCATAGGTGGCCCCCAACGGAGTGAGAAAGGGGAACTGGGAGGGGAGAATGCAATTGCGATTGCGCAGGGCGATGCGGTCCCGGCCGGTGATCCTGGCCGCCTCATCGACGAGCCGCTCGACCAGCAGCGCGATGTCGGGTCGGCCCGCACCGCGATAGGGGCCGGTCGGCACAGCGTTCGTAACATGCAATGTCGGCTCGAAGGCGGCAACCGGGATGCGGTAGACGCCGGTAAGGGTCTGGAGGGGATTATGAACGTGGATGTGAGCGCCGACCGGCGTCACCCAAGCGCCGAGATCTCCATCGAGCCTGACATGCAGCGACTGAAATCGGCCAGCGGCGTCGATCGAAAGGCGACCCGACAGGCGAGACCCGCGGCCGTGATGCTCACCGAGGAAACCCTCGAGCCGCGTCCCCAGCCAGCGGACCGGCCTGCCCACGAGGCGGGCTGCTGCTAGCACAGCAGCATATTCGGGATAGGCTGGGCCCCGCGCGCCGAACCCGCCACCGACATCGACGGGGTGGACCCGAAGATCCTTGCTTGGCACGTCGAGAACCGCAGCGAGGTCGCGGCGGATCTCCGGGATGCCCTGGTGGGGCGCCCAGAGTTCATAGGTGCCCTCCTTCTCGCTCCAGCGACCGATCGCAGACCGCGGCTCCATCGCATTGGGTACAACGCGCGGGAGGTTCACGGCGAGCATCACGACATGGGCGGCCCGCTCCTCGGCGGCCTTGCAAGCGGCAAGATCCCCGAAGAGACCGCGAAAGGCGACGTTGGCCGGAAAGGCCTCGTGGATGGGGTCCTGGGTATCTGCCGCGTCTGCGAACCGGCAGGCCACAACGGGAAGCTCGGCGTAGCCCACGCTGACGCGCTCGGCCGCATCCTGCGCCGCGTATGCCGTTTCGGCGACAACCATCGCGACAATCTCGCCGACATGGCGCACGCGATCAGAGGCCATGATCGGCCGCGGCGGAGCGGCGAAGGCGCGGCCGTTCCGGTCGGGATAGTGCAGAAAAGCCGGAAAACCGCGCATGCTCGCGAGGTCGTTGGCCGTCAGGACGGCAAGGACGCCGGGCATGGCCCTGGCATCGTTCACCTCGACCGCCGTCAGCAGCGCATGGGCATAATCGGACCGTACGAAGACCGCATGGGCCGCACCATCGACGACGAGGTCGGCAGTGTAGGCGCCTTCGCCAGTGAGGAAACGCTGGCGACCCCGGCTCATCCGTCGATCCGGAACAGAATCCTGGCATTGTCCGCGACGATCAGACGGCGCGCCGCAGCGTCGAGCCCGGCACAGCTCTCGATGAGACCGACAGGATCGAGATCGCCCATGTCGAAGGGATAGTCGGATCCGAGGAGGACCCTGTCTGCCCCCGCGAGGGCCACGAGGTTTTCGACAAGATCGGCGCGAAAGACGCAGGTGTCGAACCAGAAGCGCCGGAGATAGGTGGAGGGCGGGTCGGCCGTCAGGCGCCGCAATTCGGGGCGATGTTTCCAGGCATGGTCGAGGCGCCCGACATAGGAAGGCACATAGCCGCCGCCGTGGCAGATCAGGACTTTGAGGTCCGGATGACGGTCGAGAACGCCGCCGAAGACGAAATGATGAAAGGCGATGGTCTCCTCAAGCGGCTGGCCCACGGTGTTGACCATGAAGTAGGGTCCGAGCCGCTCGCCGTGCGAGAAGCCGAGAGGATGGATGATCAGCGGGGTCTGAAGCGCGGCGAGCCTCGCCCACAGCCTGTCGAAGGCCGGATCCGACAATTCGCGCTCGTTGACGCGGGTGTCGATCTGGAAGCCGCGCAGCCCCTTCTCCCCGGCGGCGCGTAGCGCCTCGTTCTCGGCCCGGGCGGGGTCAACCATCGGCAAGGTGCCGAGCCCGACGAACCGGTCCGGTGCCTGGGCGACCAGCGCGGCTACATGGTCGTTCTGCATGCGGCTCAGCTCATCGTTGAGGTCACGATCGGCCCAGTAGTGCTGCTGTCCCGGAGCCGGCGCGATGACCTGCTGGTCAACCCGCATGCGCGCCATGTCGGCGAGCCGCCGTTCGATCCTGTTGAAGGGCTCGGTGAGGAGCTTTCCCTGCTCGGCATCGACCGCCTTGCTCTCAGGCGACATGTCGCGCTTGTAGGGGATCACCCTGGGATCGAACCGACCGGCAACCAGCGCCTCGACTGGCGGGCAGAATGTGTGGGTATGGGCATCGATGATCATGATCGGTCCGGGGTGATCAGGAAAAGGCGGGGGCGGTGACGGAGACGAGGCCAGGCTTGCGGGCATGCCACTCGGTTCGTGTCTGGAACGCGTGGGCAGCGCGCAGCAGCGTCGGCTCGGTGAAGGGACGCCCGACGAGTTGGAAGGCGACGGGCAGATCGGCCGCAAAGCCGCAGGGGACGGCGATGACCGGTAGGCCAAGATAGCTCAGCCCGCGGGTGCAATGGGTAACCCGCCCAATGGCGTTAGCGACGTCCGACGGGTCCCCCGTCGTCGTTTCGGCAATCGAGGGCACCGTATGGCGCAGCACCGGGACATGGACCAGATCTGCATTGGACATCGTGGTCGCGAGCCATTCACGGGCGATCGTCCCACGCAGCATCAAGGCTTCTGCATAGCGTGTCGCCGGATAAAGCAGGCCCGGTTCGATCCGGCTTCTGACCTGGTCAGCATAGTCCTGCGGCCGTTCGCTCAGCCAGCGCCGGTGATAGGTGGCCGCCTCGACGGTCATCAGGACATGGAACATGGCATTGACCACCGCCATGTCCGGAACCGGCGTCTCGATGATGGACGCACCAGCATCGCGGAAGGCATCGAGGCTCGTTTCAATTGCTGCAAGAACCTGCGCGTCCCCGACCTCGCGGTAATAGGCCCGGGGCACGGCGATGGTGAGACCGCGCAGGTCCCGCGCAAGTCCCGTCTCGAAGTCGCGGTACGGTGCACCCGCTGTCGCGCCGTCGCGCGGATCGGATCCGGCGATGACCGTCATCATGCGCGCCACGTCGCGGGCAGAGCGTGCCAACGGACCGACGCAGTCCAGCGATGGCGCCAGCGGAACGGTGCCGTGAAGCGGCACGAGACCGTGGGTCGGCTTGAGGCCGGTGATCCCGCACATGGCCGCGGGATGGCGGATGGAGCCGCCGGTATCCGATCCCAGCGCCGCAGGCACCAGCCTTGCGGCGACGACCGCGGCGGAACCGGAAGAAGAGCCCCCGGGGCAATGGTCGAGGCTCCAGGGATTGCGCGCATGGCCGAGATGACCGTTGAACCCCGTCGGGGACAGCGCGAACTCAGCCAGGTGCAGCGCGCCGATATCGAGGGCACCGGCCTCATCGAGCCTTTCGAGGACAGCCGCCGTTTCGGCGGCCAGATGACCGGACAAAATCTTCGAACCGGCCTCGCTCAGCGCGCCGGCCCGGAAGAACAGATCCTTGTGGGCCAGCGGGACGCCCGCCAGGGGGGCGAGCTTCGCCCCGCTTGCCCGACGACGATCAGCGTCTCGCGCCTGTTGGCGAGCCCGCTCAGGAGAGAGGCGGACGACCGCATTCAGGCGGCGGCCCACGGTATCGAGTGCGGTCAAGGCGGCGTCGGTCGCGGCCTCGGAGGTGATGGAGCCCTCGGCGATCGCATCCGCAAGATCGACGAGATCAAGGTCGAGGATATCGCTCATGCCGGGTCTGCCGGCTGGCCCGGTGCCGTGGCAGCCGCGAGCCGCAGCGTGTGCAGGCTCCAGGGGGCATCACCAAGCTGAAGTCGCTCGAAAGCGAAAGCGGAGACGGTGGCATTCATCTCCGCGACGAAGGCCGCGTGGCGGGCGAGCCTCGTCGGATCCATGACCACGGCATTTTCTTGCGTCGCAACGACGCCGAACGGATCTGCGGGTTGCATCAGTGAACTCCAAGGAATTTGGTGAGCCGTTCCGGCTCCGCCTCGACCTCCGAGGCCAGCGCGGCATAGACGACGCGCCCGGTCTCCAGCACGTAGACACGGTCGGCGACGGCGAGGGCGCTGTAGAGGTTCTGCTCGACCAGGAGAATCCCGAGCCCCGAGCGCTTAAGCTCGAGGATGATGTCCTCGAGGTTCTGCACCATGACTGGCGCAAGGCCCTCCGAGGGTTCGTCCATCAGGATCAGTTCGGGATCGATCATCAAGGCACGGGCGACGGCGAGCATCTGCCGCTCGCCACCGGAGAGCTGGCTGCCGCGATGCTGGCGTCGCTCCCCCAGCCGCGGAAAGAACTCGAAGGCCTTGGCGACAGTCCAGCCGGACTTGACGCTTTCGGGCTTGAGAGTGGTGAGATGCTCGGTGACGGTCAGGGATTGGAACAGGCGCCGCCCCTGCGGCACGATGGCGATGCCGCGCCGGGCAATCTGGTGAGATGGCAGCCCGAGGATCTCCTCCCCCTTCCACTTCACTGAACCGCCACGCACCTCCGGCGGAGCAAGCCCCATGATCGAACGGATCAAGGTCGTCTTGCCCATGCCGTTCCGCCCGAGAAGCGCGACCGCCTCCTTCTCACGGACCGTCAGCGATGCCCCCTGAATGACATGGGCGGACCCGTAGAAGCTCTGAAGATCCGAGACCTCAAGCATGACGCCGCGCCTTCCCCAGATAGACGTCCTGCACGGCCTTGTTGCCTCGGATATCCGCGGGAGCGGCTTCGACCAGAAGGTGTCCGTTGTTGAGGACCGTCACCCAGTCGACGAGGCCGAGCGCCAGGTCCATGTCATGCTCGATGATGATCATCGTGAGATCGCGCGGGAGCGAGCGGATAATGTCGGCGACGATCACCCTCTCGGCGGGCGACAGGCCGGCAGCAGGTTCGTCGAGCAGCAGGATCCGCGGCCGGGCAACGAGCGCCATGGCCATTTCAAGCTGGCGCTGCTCGCCGTAGGACAGTTCCTTCACGAGCGTGTCGGACCGGCCGACGAGCCGCGACAGGCCAAGCGCCCGCTCGACCTCGGCATCGTCTGCCGCCGTGAGTTCCGGCCGACCGAGCAGCGAAAACTTCGCCCTGGACAGGCCGCGGATCGCTAGCCTCATATTGTCGCGAACAGAGAGGTTCGGAAACAGGTTGGTGATCTGGAAGGTGCGGCTCATGCCCTTGGCCGCACGGGCATGGACGGGAGAGCGGGTAACGTCCTCACCTTCGAAGACAACCTTTCCGGCGGTCGCCATGACGACACCGGTAATCGCATTGAAGAGTGTCGTCTTGCCGGCGCCATTGGGCCCGATGATGGCCCGTCGCTCGCCCATGGCGATTGCGGTCGAAACCCCGTCGACAGCCTTCAGGCCACCGAACTGGACGGTGACATTGTCGAGGATGAGCTGTTTGGTCACGCTACCTGGCCTGTTTCGCAGGAAGATCCGGCGGGCGACGAGCCGCCCGCCGGAATGAGGCGATGCTCGCTCAGCGCTGGATGCCCTGGAACGTGCGCGAATAGGGCGGCTGCTTCATGTATTCCGCCGGATTATAAGGGCCGAACTGCGAATAGTTCGGGAAGGTCTCAATCGGCACGTTCCAGAACTTGCCATCGGACCCGCGCTGCACCTTGCGGATATACAGGTCGTAGACGGGGTTGCCGAAGCTGTCGAGCTTCACCGGGCGACCGAGCGGCGAGCCGGTCAGTTCGGTCTTCAGGACGGTCTCGAGCAGGAGGGCACGGTCGTCCGTCCTGCCGCCGATGGTCTTCAGCGCCTCCGCGACCCACATGGCTCCGGAATACATCGAGAACCCATAAAGCGAAGGCATCTTCTGGTACTTGTCGGTGTGGCGCTGGACGAAGGCGCGGGTGACCGCGTTGTCGGACCCTTCGGCAAAATGCGCGCAGGAGACGATGCCGTCGACCTCGGCGCCCATGGTGCGGATCACTGACTGGTCCGTCATGTTCATGGCACCCAGCAGCGGAATGCGTCCCTTCAGGCCGAAATTCGCGTATTGCTGCATGAATCGCGTGGCATCGGCACCCGTCTCCATCGCGAAGACGGCGTCGGCACCAGCATTGGCGAGCTGTCCGAGATAGGGGCTGAAATCCGCGGTGTTGAGCGGATGCCAGAACTGGCCGACGATCTGCCCGCCGCCTTCGGTGAAACGCTGGGCGAAGCCGCCGCACTGTTCATGGCCGAAGGTGTAGTCCTGGCTGACAGTGGCAATCTTCTTGTAGCCCTGCTTCAGCGCCCAATCGGCGAGCGGCCGGGTTGTCTGGCTAGCCGTGTAACCCGCCACCCGGATGACGTTCGGGATGCGCTGGCGCTGCGTCAGATCGTCGGCGGCGATGATCGGGATGAAATAGGGCGTGCCAGTGCCCTTCACGTAGTTCGCGACGGCAAGCCCGGTATTGGCCAGCAGGTTGCCGAACAGCATGTCGACCTTGCCCTGCTCGACGAGACGGCGGGCCTTTTGCAGCGAGACGTCCGGGTTCGAGCCGTCGTCCTCGACGACCACCTCGATCTTGCGGCCGGCGACTTCGGATTTGTTCTCCTCCCAGAACATATTGAAGCCGTCGACCATCTCGCGGCCGCCGGCAGCAACTACGCCCGTGAGGGGAGCGAGCAGGCCGATGCGGATGGGAGCGGCCTGGGCCCTGGCGAGATGGGGCATCGGGAACGTGCCCGAAGCGCCGGCGGCCAGCCCCAGGGCAGTGGTGGTCAAGAAACGTCTGCGATCCATTGTAACCTCCAGCTAAACCAAGAAGCCGCAAGCCGGCATCCTTGTCTCTTCGATGCGCCGGGACGGCGCGTCATCCCTTGCTCCGTGCAAGGATCATGCGGATGCGACCGACGATCCCTTCCGGCGCGAAGACCATGATCAGGACAAACATGAGCCCGAGAATGCTCAGCCAGCGTTCGGTGTAGGAGCTGACGAAATTCTCGAGCGAGATGATCGCGGCGGCGCCGACGAAAGAGCCGAACAGCGTGCCGATTCCCCCGGTGATTGCCATCAGAAGGCCGGCGACCGACTGGGTGAGCGCGACTGTCGACGGGCTCACGAAGCTGTTGAACATCGCGTAGATCGCTCCAGCGATGCCAGCGAAGAACCCGGACACCGTGAACGCGATGAACAGATGCAGCGGCACGTTGTAGCCGAGGCTGCGCATGCGGCTCTCGGAATCCTTGATGCCGCGCAGGGTCAGGCCGAAGGGTGAGTTCACGAACCGCCACATCACGAAGGTGATCGCCGCCACGGCCGCCAGGACCAGGTAGTAGAAGGCGGAATGGGTGGCGATGAACATGGGCCGCACCGACCCGCGGATCCCGTTCTCTCCGCCCGTCACGCTGGTCCAGCGCAGACATACGCCCCAGACGATCATGCCGAGGGCGAGTGTCAGCAGCAGGAAGTAGACGCCGGAGGTGCGGATCGCCAGCAGAGCGAAAATGGCCGCGACGGTCGTGGCCGCTGCGACGCCGATCAGCATGCCGGTCCAGGGCGACCCGCCGAGCGTGGTCGACCAATAAATCGTGACATAGGTCGCGGTGCCGAAGATGGCGCCATGACCGAGCGGCGTACGGCCCGTATAGCCCGCGAGGATGTCGATCGACATGGCGAGGACGGCAAAGATCAGGACCTGCGTTGCGATGCTGACATAGTAGTTCGGCAGCAGGTAAGGCACGCAGACGAGGGCAAGCCCGGCAATGGCGATCGCGATGATCCGCGCGGGCGTCAGCGCCACGGCCGACGGACCTGTAGGACCGGCGCCGGCGGGAACAGAGGCGAGATCGCGGCTCATGCAGCCCTCCCGAACAGCCCGAGGGGTCGGAAGGCGAGGATCAGCGCCATCGGGCCGAAAATCACGAAATAGGCAAGTTCCGGAAACATGACCTGGCCAACTGAATTCAGCATGCCAACCATCAGAGCACCAATCGCCGCACCAACCAGCGATCCCCGGCCTCCGATGATCACGACCGCGAGGGAGAAGACGAGGATCTCGGAATCGGCGCTCGGATAGAGCGTGAGGAAGGCGCCGCCGACCGTGCCGCCGAGCCCGGCGAGGGCCGCGCCGAGCATGAAGGTAATCATGAAGATGAGGCGGATGTTGATCCCCATGGCCGCGACGGTCTCGGCGTCGTCGACCCCGGCCCGGATCAGTGCGCCCAGACGGGTGCGATTGAGCAGGAGCCAGAGCAGGATGAAGACCGCGATGCCGAGGGCGAGAACGAAGAGCCGGTACTTGGGGTAGAAAATCCCGCCGAGATTGACCGCGCCGCGCAGGAATTCAGGAACAGGAACGGTGAACGTATCGCCGCCCCAGATGACCAGCGCCATGTCGTTGAGGATGAAGGCGACGCCGAGGGTCAACAGCACCTGACGCAGTTCATAGCCGCGGACGAAGCGAAGAAGACCCTGATCAAGCACGAAGCCGATGATTGCGATGACGACCATGGCGCCGAAGATGCCGGCAATGAAACTGCCGGTTAGGCTGGCGACCGTGTAGCCGACATAGCCCCCGGAGAGATACAGGGCGCCGTGGGCGAGGTTCACGATGCGCAGAAGGCCGAAGATCAACGTGAACCCGGAGGCCACGATGAACAGGAGCCCCGCGAAGGTCAGGCCGTTCAGGATCTGGAAGGCATTCAGAGCGCCCATCAGCGGACTCCGCCGACCGCTTGCGGCCTCTGGCTGAGGTACCAGTCGTAGATCTGCTCGCCGCTCATGTAGGCGACGCCCTCGTGGCGTCCGAGATGTTCGAAGATGCGGGCGAAGTGCTTCAACCGGTGCGGCGCGCCCATGATGTAGGGGTGGACCACGAGCGCCATCACGCGGGCGGAATCGCGGGCATCGGCATAAAGCTGGTCGAACTGGTCGATGGCCCGGTCGTAGTATTCGGAAGCCTTGTGATGCTGGATGAGCATCATGGCGACGTCGTTGCATTCCTGCGTGTAGGGAATGTTGACGATGGAACCGCCGCGGGTCTTCAACTCGACCGGCTGATCGTCGAGCACCCAGTCGCAGAGATAGTCGTAGCCCGCCTCGTGCAGGAGATCGGGCGTCTCCCAGGTTTCCGTCAGGCCGGGGCCAAGCCAGCCACGCGGACGCTTGCCCGTGTAGGACTGGATGGCATCGGTGGTCTTGGCGATGTCCTCGCGCTCGTCAGGCACCTTCTGCATGTTCTTCTGGGTATAGCCGTGACCCATGAACTCCCAGTCGCGTTTCCTGGCGGCGGCTGCGATCGGCTCATAGGCGTGGATCGCCGAGCCGTTGATGGCGAGGACCGCCGGCAGCGCATAGTGATCGATCACCTCCAGCATCCGCCAGAAGCCGACGCGGTTGCCATACTCGTGCCAGGCCCAGTTCGGGATGTCGGGCATCGGCGAGCCGCCGGCCGGTGGCGTCAGCACAGTGCGCGGCATGGTTTCCTTCGGATTCCATTCCTCGACATTGACGATGAGCCAGACAGCAAGCCGCTTGCCACCTGGCAGGATCAGCCTCGGACGCTCGGAAATCGCCGAAAAGGCGATGCGTTCGGTCGGCAGCATATCAGGCCTCCCCCTTGCCGATCACGATCGAGATCTTGCCCAGTCCGTCGATGGCTCCGGTCATCTCATCGCCAGGGACGACCGGGCCGACGCCTGCCGGGGTGCCCGTCATGATGATGTCGCCGGCTTCGATGGTGTAATCCTCCGAGAGCTTGGCGACGATCTCCGGCACGTTCCAGATCATCTGCGAGAGATCCCCGCGCTGGCGCTCCCGTCCGTTGACCGACAGGGTTATCGCGCCGTCCAGGCGGTGACCGACCAATGCTGCCAGGTGAACAGGCCCACAGGGCGCAGAGCGATCGAAGGCCTTGCCGGCCTCCCAGGGGAGCATGCGCTTGCGCATGTCGACCTGGCGGTCGCGACGCGTCAAATCGATGCCGATGGCATAGCCGTAGACGTGGTCCAGCGCATGGGCGCCGCGAATGGCGCGCCCGCCTTTGCCGATGGCGATGACCAGTTCGATCTCGTGCTGGAAATCGGCGGTGCCGACCGGATAGGGAATCGTGGCACCCGACATGACGATCGCATCGCGCGGCTTCTGGAAGAAGAAGGGCGGGTCGCGCTCGTCCCCTTCCTTCATCTCGCGGATGTGCTCGACATAGTTCCTGCCGACGCAATAGATGCGTCGCACCGGAAACAGCGAAGCGCTCCCTGTCACCGGCAATGCGATGACCTCAGGCTGGGGTACAGCATAGGCTGGGGCCGGGCTGGTCATGGCGGCGGTTCTCAGGTCCCTGCCTTGACGGTCTGGTACCAGTCGTAGATCTCCTCGCCGTTCCACATCACGACGTCACCGAGCGAGCGGGCGTAGTCGTAGACCTCCTCGAGGTAGCGGATCCGGTGCGGCTGGCCGGAAATGTACGGATGGATGGCCACCGCCATGATCTTGGCGCGCTCGCCCCCCTCGGCATGAAGACGATCGAGGGAATCCTTGCACCGGGTCGCCCAGTAGGCGCTTTCGTGGTGCTGCACGATCATGGTCGGGATATCGTTGAGCTCGACCGTATAGGGCAGTGTCGTCAGGGGACCCTTTGCGGTCTGGATCACTGAGGGCTCGTCGTCCCAGACCCAGTCGCCGATGTATTTCACGCCCGCTTCCGCGAGCAGCTCCGGCGTCTCGTAGGTCTGCGTGAGGCCGGGCCCGAGCCAGCCGATGGGCCGCTTGCCGGTGAACGTCTCGATGACATCCATTGAGCGATGGATCATGCCGCGCTGATCCTCGACCTTGTGGATCGGCATCTGCTCATAGGCATGGCCCATGAACTCCCAGCCGGCATCCCGCGCCTCCGCCGCAACGCGCTCGTAATCTTCGCAGACGCGTGCATTGAGCGAGAGCGTCGGGCGGATTCCCAGACGGCGGTAGAGGTCGAAGAAGCGCCAGACGCCGACGCGCATCCCGTATTCGTGCCAGCTCCAGTTCGGCACGTCCGGCAGCAGCACCTGGCCGGTGGGGGCAGGAATGACCTGGCGGGCCATGGGGCGGGAAATGTCCCAGACCTCCAGGTTGACGATGGTCCACAGGACCACGCGCGCCTTGCCCGGCAACTTCAGCGGCTGGCGGTCGACAATGGCGGAGAATGGCGCGCGGTCGCGGGGCAGCGTCATCGGAACGGTTCCTCAACGGTAAGTTACGGTCCAGTCTTCATTGATGGTCGAACCCGCCTGCCGAAGAATGACGGACATCGGGCAGCGGGAACTCAGCTGGCGGCGGATCTCGGCAATGTCGGCTTCCGAGCCGCCGGTCGTCGCCTTGATCTTGAGGTCGATGGTCGGGAACGGCACCGGCACCTCGGCTTCCTGATCGATGCCACGATGGTCGAGCATGCCTGTCACCTCGATGCCGTCGATCATCAGCTCGACTTTGAGTTCATGCGCGATCCGTCGCGCAATCACGTTGGTGCAGCCAACCAGCGCACCGAGCATTGTCTCCAGCGGCGTCGGACCGACATCGGTGCCGTGCCGGTAGGGTGGTTCGTCGATAACGAAAGAATGGCCGCGCACGCGCACTTCGGTGAGCGACATCGTCGGGCAGCGACCCTCCAGCGCGACCCGGATCAGCGGTTTCCGGGTCACCTTCATGCGATCGCTTTCCTGAGATCCGCAAGAGATGGCGCGAGCAACACTTCGAGGGTCGCGTAACAGAAAGCAGCCCCCCGCTGCCGCCATTCGCCGATGGTTGCGGCTGTGCAGGGCAGGCCGAAAGCCCGTCCGAGCGCCCGGACCCGCTCGGCACATGCGCGCACAGCCTCGACGAGTTCGGGCTGGGAGGTATCGCCGAGAAAGCCCATCGAATGGGCGAGGTCGTTCGGCCCGATCAGGATGAGGTCAATCCCGGGCGCCGTGGCGATAGCGTCAAGGGCGGCGATGCCTCCAACGCTCTCGATCTGAGCGATGAGCAGGAGATCATCCTGCCTGCCCCTGGTGGCGGCCCGCGCCGTGGCGACCAGCATGTCGCACTCCGCGCGGCTTTCGACCTGCGGCAGGACGAGGCCATCGATGCCGCAGTCGAAGTAGCGTGTGAGGATCGCCGGGTCGCGCGACTCCGACCTGACGATTGCCGAGATGCCGCCTGCCTGAGCCGCGCGAGCCATGGCGGGAACCGCATCGACCGAAACCGCCGTCCTTTCGCAGTCGATGAAGAGGCAATCGGCACCAAGGCGCGCCAGCATATCGGCCGCCGGCAGGCTGACGCCGCCGGGATTGACCGCGATCACTGTTCCACCCGCCTTCAGCAGCGCCTTGGCATGGGTGTTCACGCGGCCGCTCCCTTGGCCGGAGCGAGCCTGTCGAGGTTCAACACCGCATCGGTGTCCATGACGAAGCCGAAGGCGGTGCGGATACAGGCAAGCCCCGCCTCGTGCAGGGCAGGCCCGTCCATGGTCTCGACGCAGTCCTCTACCACGATCACCGCGTAGTCCCGCACATTGGCGGCTGTCGTGGTCGCGAGCACGCAGGAATTGGTGTTCACGCCGGTGATCAGCAGGGTGTTGATCCCATGGGTGCGCAGCAGAAAATCGAGGTCGGTGCCCAGGAAGCAGTCGTAGCGCTTCTTGGTATCGACGACCCAGTCCCTCTCGTCGAAGAGCTCGGGGATCACTGTGCAACCGGGACCGCCGAGAATGTTGTGGCGCATGACGTTCTTGCGCGTCGCTTTCGGGTCCTCGGCGCGCGTGCGCCAGAAAGCATTGGCTCTGATCTCAGCTTCGTCGCGATAGCCTGTAATCTGGTGGATGACGGGAATCCCGTTCTCGCGGCACCAGCCGAACAGGCGGCGGTTGGCGGCGATGACCTTCTTCGCGACCTCCGGCGAGGTCGGCATGGTGGCGACCTCCATGTCGAGATGGCCGCGATGCAGGTCGATGGCGATGACGGCCGCCTTGGGATGATCGACGCCGAGATTCATGGGGCTTGCTCCTCTCCGCTCCTCAGATGAGCGGGTTCCAGCCGGTCTTCAGCAAGGCTCGCTGGTCGATGCCGAAGACGTCGGCAAGCCAGTCGGCGAGCAGTTCCTGGCCGATCGTCGGGTTGTCGTGCTGGCAGTGCTCGGCCCCGGTCTCCTCGGGGTCAACGACGCGGAAGGTGACGTCAACGCCCTTGCTCTTGGCGTACTCGTAGGCCTTGGTCGCACCCGTGACGGTGAGGACGTCGTAGCCTCCGTGCAGGATGAGGTAGGGGCACTTCATATGATCAAGATGGCCTTTGAGGGTGAAGTCCCTCGCCTTCTCCATGGCCTCCTTCATCGTCGGCTTGCCGAAAACCCATTTGATGTGCATGGCGAGGCCGAAATCCTCGCCCTTGTCGCCCCACATCTCGTGGACGTCCCAGATCGCACCATGGGAGATGGCCGCGGCGAGACGGTGCTCGTAGCAACCCGCCCGCGCCGCATAATAGCCGCCGAGGGACGAACCGCAGACCGCGATGCGCTTTGGATCGACGTTGGCCTGCGTCTCGAGCCAGTCGATGCACTTGCCGATGGCAACTTCCGTGTCGACGCGGTTGACGACACCATGCCGGCGCAGCGTTCCGCCCTGCCCAGGCCCGTCGATCATCAGGACCGAGATGCCACGCTGCAGGCAGCCATGGGCCTGCATGAACCACATCTCGTCCTTGATTGAGTCGAGGCCGCCCATGCAAATCAGGACCGGAAGCCGGTCGCCGGGGAAAGGTGCGCGGACGAAATAGGCGCAGATCGGCTTGCCGTCTTCATAGGGAATGTCCACGACCTCACCCGGTGGATTGAGCCAGCCGATGAACTTTTTCGAACAGGCCTCCATGGCCTCGAAGGTCGGCAGGCGGCGGGGATCCGTCGGCTCGAGGTGGAACTCAGCCTGGCGATAATAGTCGGCGGCGCGCAAGAAGCAGTTCATCGCGGTGCGGACATGCCCGTCGGCTTCCGCCCTCAGACCGCGTTCCCAGTTGCGATCGCCGATCCGCTTCCACTCGATGTGCCAGCTCTCGAGATCGCCGGGGATCATCCGGGACGCCGCCTGGAACACCTCCGAGACGCTGCCGCCCCCCTCCTGGGTCTCACCGAGACCGCGGCGGAATTGATAGGCCAGCCAGGGATGCTCGGGCCAATGGTGCCAGCCGTAGGGCTGGTAGTGCGGCAGACGGTTCTCGGTAATCTGTTCGATCGCGTTGTCCGGGAGACTGGCCATCGATCAACTCCGCTTCACAGGCCCGCAAACCCGGGAAATCTCGCTTCTGCTAGCACCAATAATTGCATAAAAATTCCAATCGTCAACTCATGATGTATACATTTTGCATATTATGGCGGCGAGTCGCGCCCATGATTTAAGCGATGTCGCCGCAATCCGGCGTGGATTGCGTACATTACGTGCTGGCACCTGCCATCGGCCCACTTGCGCATGGCCGGATTCCATACAAAATGAATGACAGACTCATGGTGGCTGCAGCCGGGCCGGGCCGTTCGATGGAAGACGCACAGAGCGCAAGTCAGGACGATGGCGCCGGCCAGAGCCGAACGCGCTCGCTCTCGGTTGCCGACAGGATCCGGTCGGCGATCCTGTCCGGCGACGTCGCGCCGGGAGAGCGACTGCGGGAGGTCCAGTTGAGCGTGACCTTGGGTGTGTCGCGGACGCCGATCCGGTCCGCCCTCCAGGCGCTGGCCAGCGAAGGCCTTCTCGACTACGCGCCCAATCGTGGCTATGCCGTTCGCAGTTTCCAGACCGCCGAGATCGTCGACGCCTATGAGATCAGGGCGATGATGGAGGCGCTGGCAGCCCGTTTCGCCGCCGAACGCGGTCTGTCGGATGCCGGAGGACGGGTGATCGAAGGTGCGCTCGCGGACGGGGACCTGCTCCTCGCCAAGGGCAGCCTCCGGGACGAAGATCGCGTCACCTATGGCGCCATCAATTTCGCCTTCCACGACGCCATCCATTCGGCCGCGCGCTGCCGCATGCTGGGCGAGATGATCCGGCTCTGCCAGAGCGTCGCCCCCTCCTCCCACCGCAACATCGTCGCCTTCGAATTCGACGACGTGCGGCGGCGTCACGACGACCATCACCGCATCTATGATGCGATCCTGGCGCGCGACAGCTATCGTGCCGAGATCCTCATGCGCGAACACGTGGCGAGCGTCAGATCGTCGCTGGTCAAGTCGATGCTCAAACGCGGTGTGGCATCGGCAGTTTCGGTCTCGCCTGTACGTGTTGCGAGCGAACGGCTTTCGGCAGCGAGCGAGGCATTCCACGGATGCGAAAAGAGCGCGCCGCCCTGATGGGCCATCGCTTCCGGCTTGTATTGATGCTTGCGCTCACCACGGGAGCCGGGCCTCGCGCTGCCGGAGCGCCTCCTCACCGCGCTCGATGAAACTGCGGGTCACCGGCACCGCATCGCGCTTCGCAGCCAAGAGAAGCTGGAACACCATATTGGACCCATTGAGGAACCCCAGTTCGACCGCCGCAAGATAAAATTCCCACATCCTGGCGAACCGCTCCCCCTGCATGTCGACCACCTGGGGACGGACGGCCGCGAACTTTTCCCGCCACGCCTTGATGGTCCAGTAATAATGGAGCCGCTTGACCTCACAATCGGCCACCCAAAGCCCAACCCGCTCGGTGGACGCGAAGACTTCGGACAGTGCCGGCACATAGCCGCCCGGAAAGATGTATTTGCGGATAAAGGGCGCGGTTGTCCCGGGTGGTGACATCCGGCCGATGGCGTGGATCATGCCAAAACCGTCCTCCCCGCACAGGCGTTTCACCGTTGAAAAATACTCGTCGAAATGGGTCACGCCCACATGTTCCATCATGCCGACGGAGACCACGCGATCGAAGGTTCCGGTGAGCTCGCGGTAGTCCTTTTCAAAGAAGGTGACCCGGTCCGCCGCGCCCGCCTGCGCAACCCGCTCCTTTGAAGCCACAAGCTGGTCCGGCGAGACATTGATCGCGGTGACATGGACACCGCAGACGAGGGCAAGATAGGTCGCAAGTCCACCCCAGCCCGAGCCGATTTCGGCCACCCGCATACCCGGCTCAAGCTTGAGCTTAGCCGCGATATGGCGAAACTTGGCGATCTGAGCCTCTTTCAGGGCCATATCAGGCCGCTCGAAATAGGCGCAGGAATAGCTCATGGTCTCATCGAGCCAGAGCTCGTAGAAGGCGCGGGGATGGTCATAATGGCTCGACACATTCTCAGCGGCTTGGCCGAGCTTATTGGCCTGTTGGCGACGCTTCAGCACACGCCAGACCCGACGAAGCATTTGCTGGACGGGGTGGGCCGCAAGCCCCGTGCGATTGACGGAGAAAAGCGTCAAGAGGTCGATGATGTGACCGTCTTCCACGACCAACCGGCCGTCCATATAGGCCTCGCCTGCGGCAAGCTCCGGATTGAAGAACAAGGAGCGCTCCGTGGCGGCATCAGCCAGGCGGACTGTGATGAGCGGCCCTTGCTCGCCTGAGCCGAAGGACTCAAGCGATCCATCAGGGCGACGAAGTGTGAGGCGACCATTGCGGACGAAGCGGCGAAGGAGATGCGACAGAAGGGCCATGGGCTCAGACTAGCCGAGCGGAGTAGCGATTGGAAAGCGCTTCGACTGGTTTAAAGCAGCTTGCCGGGCGCGTTGTCCCGACCAACCCTCTTCCCTGTTCGACGGAAATCCGGGCTAACGTCTGAGTGGACATCAACAGGACGTCACTCACGATGTCACGCATCCGCCTTGTGCTGCACACTGCGATCGACCGTGCATGGCTCAAGCCGGTCAGGAATGGAGATGTCATCGTGGTCAACATGAGAAGCTGCTGGTCCGTTTGTGCGGTCATCGTCGCCGCGGCCCTTTCCAGCCTCGGTATCGCCCATGCAGCGCCCGAGCGGCGGACGCTGTTGTCCGGCGGCATCGTCCGTGAATACTTCGTGCAGGCCCCGCCGGCGAACGGGGCACCCAGAGCCGTGGTGCTCGCCCTTCATGGCGGCACGCGACCGGCCTCCGACATCTTCCAGCGCAGCGCCTGGCCCGCTGTGGCGATGCGCCATGGCTTCATCCTTGTTGCGCCACAGGGCGTGAACAACCAGTGGAACGATGGTCGCAAGCAGACCGTATCCGGGATGGTCTCGGATGCCGATGATGTCGGCTTCATCGCGCAACTGGTTGCAGAGCTTGTCGCCAGGGACCGCGCCGACCGCGCGCGCATCTTCGTGACCGGGGCCTCAAACGGAGGGATGATGTCCTTGCGCCTTGCCTGCGACCGGGCCGGCCTTGTTGCGGGCATTGCCCCGACGATCGCGGCGATGCCAGTGGCGATGCGCGAGGCCTGCAAGCCCACGCGGCCCCTGCCCGTGATCATGATTGCGGGAACTGCCGACCCGCTCATGACCTATGACGGTTCTGCGGCCCGGCGCTTGTCGCAGCGCCCCCAGGATCCCATGTCCAGCATCCCGGAGACCTTCGCCTTCTGGGCGCAGATCAATGGCTGCGGACTGCCGGCGCGGGAAGAAACCCTGCCCGATCTCGATCCGTCCGATGGCTCGACCATCACGCTGATGACGGGCGTCAACTGCAAGTCGGCGCGCGTGTCGCTCTACCGGGTGAATGGCGGAGGCCACAGGGAGCCCTCGCTCTTGCGGAAGAATGAGGGCCGTGGCCCGATTGCACGCATGCTCGGGCCGCAGAACCACGACATCGAGGCGGCCGAAACCATCTGGGCGTTCCTGGGGGCTCCGCGATGAGTGCGTGCTGACGTCAATGGCGACCCGCAGAACCGGTCCAAGTCCTCAATCGCTCGAAGAACAGCCGGTCGCTTGATGGAGGACAGAGCCACCCAATACCGCCTTCGTGAAGATCAACGGTGTGAAACACTCTCTCTGGCGGGCCCTCGATCATCAGGGCGGGGTGCTCGAAAGCGTCGTCACGAAGCGTTATGATCAGTCGGCGGTCTTGCAAGTCCTCGGAAAATCGCTGAGGCGGCATGGCCAGACCGCGACGATCGTAACCGATTGCCTGGCGTCCGAGGGTGCCGCCCTCGGAATTCCGGGGGCCATCGACAAGCGCGAACAGGCCGCTGGTTGAACAACCGTGCTGAGAACGCGCACCAGCCATTTCGGCGACGTCAGCTTGTCATGCTGCGCTTGCGGCGGATGCACAGCCGGCAGAAACCCGTGAGCCTTCACGGCCAGGTCCAGACCCACGTCACCTCGGAGCGATCCCTCACCTCACGATCCAGTTCCACGGACAAACGCACCATAGCGCTGACCCTATGGCGCCGGCGCGGCGCGGCCTGATCAAAGCCGGGTTGGGGCGCGTTCCAAAACTGGTTTTGTGCCTGACAGCACCCTGTTTTGGCAGGCTCAGTCGGCCAGGCTCTCTGCATTCCGGGAGCGGCTGAGCGGAGGCAGATCCACCCGTTGCGGTTTGGCGATGGCGAGTTTTCCATCCGCCCCATGCAGCGTGTGAATGAGGACATAGCTCGCATCGAGGTCGGTTGCGCCCATGACGGCGGATGGACCGGAGATGATCCTGACATCACCGCAGCGACCAAGCCAGTCCACATGCCGGTGGCCGTGCATGACGACGAAGCGGTCGCCATTGTGCTTCAGGCTCCGGACGACCCAGCTGCCGTTGATGAGTGCTGTGCCAATGCGCACCGATAAAGCGTCCGCAGCACGCGGATATTCGAGCATGTGGTGATGCATCGCGATCACCCAATACGCCTTCGGATAGGCCTGCATGGCGGCCTCGATGGCAAGCGCCTGGCGCACCGACAGGAACCCAAGGGCATTGGTGAAGGAGAAATGGGTATCCGCATTGGTGTCCAGCACCAGAAAGCCGAGGCCGTCGGGCCTGGTCGGCGGCATGAGTTGCGGAAACGCCTCCCGCCAGAGGCGGTCGACGGTGAGAGCGCGGCGGAATCCGCCCTCCGTCGCGAACAGCCTCAATGTCTCCTGATGCGGCTTCAGCATCTCCTTCAGGGTCGGCTGGACCGCGAAATCGTCGCCCGTCATCGACCGCGTACGCCCGCCATGCACCGTCTCCATGGCCGAGAGGACGCGCAGGTAGCGCAATGATCTGGCGCTGTTCCACGGCAATTCCAGCCGGGCCGGGTTGGCGCGGTCGATGATGTTCAGATCATGGTTGCCGGGCAACATGAGCGAGATGGCGTGAAGTTGCGGATAGGCGTCAAGCGCATCGAGGAATTCCGCCCATTCGGATGAGCGTCCGGCATCCGTCATGTCGCCTGTGAAAAGGATCGCATCGAGCGGTTCCGCAGCGTGGATCGCCGCGAGCTTCGCCAGAACCGCCCGGAAACGCTCGTTGCCGCGGGGACCGTCGCGTCCGCTCTCGATCCGGAAGCCATAGCCTTCGCCGACGACATGAACATCCGAAAGATGGGCAATGCGCCAGCCTTGCCCCTGAACCGGGGACATGGCGTCGATCGCGAGGTCTTGTGTTTCATCCATCGCGGCATCCGCGAGCCCCGACACGACTGAAGCAACGGAAGCATAGGCGGCGACGATGACGACCGAATTGGCGATGGCCGGGATCACGAGGTGCAGGGGTCGTGCAAGATCGAGAGGTGTTCCCAGCCAGCGTGTCCAAGGCCAGGCGATCAGCACCAGGCAGACGCCAAGGGCCGCCGCCAGCAAGCCTGCGGCCGCGGCGGTCAACCGCGCATTGCGGGGGCCGCGGGAGGTGGTCATGCCGCCCCCCCGCTTGCCGGTGTAATGGCGCAGCGCTTCGCGCAGCAGGATGTACATCGGCTGGACGAGCATCGCGTTCAACGACCAGAAATTCGTTTCCAGCACGGTGAACAAAGGCCGCCATGCAGAGAGCGCGAGGCCAATCAGCAGGCACAAGACGATCGCCGATCCGATGGTGGTGGTGGCAAGAACCTCCGCCGATACGGTCGTGAACCAGGCCGAGACGACGAGAGGAGCGAAGCCAAGAACCAGGTTCGGCAGCACGACCAGCAAACCGAAGGCGGACAGCACCTTGACGGGGCTGATCTCGGTCAGCATGCCGCCAGCCAGTCTGATGAGCGATTTGGCCTTGGGGCTTGAGCGGTCGTCCTCGGCGTCACCGTTTCGCGGGTCTACGATCATCATCATTTGATCATGGGACAAAGCCGCCGCTGACGCCAGTGCCTGGCTCGAAATTCCATCCCCCTTGGCCAATACGCAGCAATCGGCAAGACACCATAGACCACAAGGAACCGCGACACAAATTTCTGTGCGTATTCATATTACTTGATCTCATATCACAGAGGCAACAGTGAAAACTCTCTTCTGATCATGAGGCCTTGGTCTGTGCCACAGCATAGATGAGGAGATGGCTAACCTTCACTCACCAGGAGATGTTCACGGTTCACTCGAAACAGGGAGACAGAGTCGGTCGGCTCCTGAGCACGATCGAGGTCGGCCAAGATGAGCCAGACCCGGCATGGGTTGGCGTGGCGGGTGCTAAGGCGACCAGACGGACCCAAGGGCGCCGCACATCAGCTTGCGCTTGTGCCCCTCTGGGCGAGGTCAGACCCGTCCTCGAAGACGGCAACAGATTTGGCGTCCCGAGCTTCTGCCGCCTCTGCGCCAAAACCGAAACGGATGCGCCGGAACGCCGAGCATCCATCCGTTGACATCATGCCCTGGTGATTGCGTCGATCGCGGCTATGTCGTCAGCGGTCAGCGCCCAGTCAGCAGCCTTGACGTTGGCGGCGATCTGCTCGGGTCTGGTCGCGCCCGCAATCACGCTCGACACCACAGGCTGGGACGCAAGCCAACTGAACGCAAGCTCGACCATGGTCCTGCCCTGCGCAGCCGCATAGTCACCCAGTTTCTCGGCCTTGTCCCAGTTGCCGTCGGTCAGATAGCGATTGGCCAGGCGCTGGGTATTGGTCAACCGGGCTCCCTCCGGCATGGGCGCATTGCGCTTGTACTTGCCGGTCAGCAGCCCGCTGGCCAGAGGGAAGTACGGCAAGAGCCCCAGGCCATAGTGCTGCAAGGTCGGGATCAGCTCCTTCTCCGCATCGCGCACCACAAGGCTGTATTCATCCTGTGCCGAGACGAACGGTGTCGCACCAATGTCCTTCGCCGTCCACTGCGCCGTCGCTACCTGCCAGGACGGCATGTTGGAACAGCCGATGTACCGCACTTTTCCCTGCCTGATCATGTCCTCGAACGCACGGAACGTTTCATCGATTGGCGTTAGCGGATCTGGCCGGTGGTACTGATAGAGATCCAGCCAGTCGGTCTTGAGCCGGGTAAGGCTCTCCTCGACAGCCCGCATCATCCAGCGCCGCGAGCCCCCCACCTTCGCACCGGTATCGTCCATCTCCATGCCGAACTTGCTGGCGAGCACGATGTCCTTGCGGCGCGAGCCCAGGACCTCTCCGAGCAGGGTCTCCGAGCCGCCGCGCTCCCCGTAGATGTCGGCGGTGTCAAACAGCGTGATCCCGCAGTCTATGGCCTTGTCGACCACAGCACGCGTGGCATCCAGCCCGATGCGGCCGCCGAAATTGTTGCAGCCCAGACCGATGAGCGAAACCCGCAGACCAGAACGACCCAGATTGCGATACTTCATGGCATGACCCCAGGAGACGGAATGGATCGCGAACGAACACCGCCATGCGCAGGAACGCAAGCTTGATCTGACGCGGCACAAGCCGCAGCCGAAACGTCAGCGATGTGGTTCTTGTGCAGCGCGATCAGGAGACGTTAGCCGGCAAGCGGCGATGCCAGTCCGTATCGCGTTGATAGGCATCAGCAATCGCCAGAATGCGCGCTTCAGCGAATGGCCGCCCCTGAACCTGAAAACCGATTGGCAGGCCATTGGGATCAAGCCCGCACGGCACGCTCACCGATGGCAGGCCAAGATAGTTGATCGGTCTGGTGTTGATCGACATGTCCTGAAACAGCTCGATCGCGCCCGGCGTCCCGGCATCGATGTCAGTTGACAACAGGGTTGGCACCGTCATGCGCAGCGTCGGGGTGATGAAGGCGTGGCACAACCCGAACACCTCTTTGCCAACCGCCTTGAGGATAGGCCCGCGCCTGGCAAGGCCTTCGACATAGCAGACAGCCGGGATGCCCTGAGAGGGATAAAGTCTCCCGCTGAGATGCACCGCATAGTCCTGCGGGCGCCGACGCATCCATTCGCCATGGATCGTGCCGCCCTCCACGCGCGAGACGATGCCGGCATAGGTCGCGATCGCATCGATATGGGGAATCGTGACAGGAATGATCACCGCGCCGCGCTCCTTGAGCACCAGAACGACCTGATCGAACGCAGCTTGGACGTCAGCATCGATCCCATCAAAGAAATAGTTGGTCGGAACACCGATGATCATGCCCGACAGGTCACCTGTCAGTGCGGCCTCGTAGTCAGCGACAGGTTCGTGCGCAGAGGTTGGATCTTTGGGATCGTGCCCGGCAATCACGGCCATGAAGCGGGCGGCGTCGCGGGCTGTTTGCGTCAAGGGACCGACATTGTCGGTAGAGAATGACAGCGGCATCACGCCATAGCGTGAGACACGCGTCTGTGTCGGCTTGATGCCGGTGACGCCACAGATCGAGGCCGGCAGCCTGATGGACCCGCCAGTGTCGGAGCCCAATGCACCGTAGACCAGCCGCGCCGCAACGGCTGCACCCGAGCCGGAGGACGACCCGCCCGTGCAGTAGTCCGGATGCCATGGGTTGCGGCAATGCCCGTAGTGCTGGTTGTGGCCGGTCGGGTTCTGCGCGAACTCAGCCATGTTGAGCCCGCCGAGCGTTACCGAACCGGCCTCCTCAAGCCGCTCGATCACGGTGGCGGTGTAGGCCGGCCGGAAATCCTTGCGGATGCTGGAGCCGCAGGTCGAGAGCTTGCCGGCCTTGTAGTACATGTCCTTGTGAGCCAGCGGGATGCCATGCAGCGGGCCAAGCTTGGCCCCGCTCTTGCGCTTCTTGTCGAGGTCTTCAGCCGCTTCGAGCGCCACCGCGCCTTCGAGCCAGATCGACGCGTTGATCACCTTGTCGACCCGGCTGAACGCCTCGAGCGCTGCCGTCGTCAGAGCCACCGACGTGATGGACCCATCCTTGAGCGCTGCGGCCGCTTCGGTCAGCGACAGGTGCAGAAGTGAACCTTGAACCGGCTTGTTCATGATGTCGGCTCCTTGGTCGCCTGCAATGCAGCCTCGAAGCTGGATGGTTCGTCCTCGAACGCGAGCTCGCCGCGCAACGCGGCGAAACCCTTGATGCTGGAGGCCAGCATGTCAGCCATGGCACCTGCCGCGTCATTGGGCTCGCTGATGCCGGTCCAGGTCCCTGCCTGCACCGCTACCGTTTCACGAAGGCTCATGGGCATCCTCAGGCTTGTTGGTTCATTGTCCTTGTTCGCGGTTGAGGGGAGGCAAACATAATGCCAACGCGGCCTCTGGCACCCGGTTCGCGACCTTCTGGCATGCAATCGACATGTGACAGAGGGGGCATCTACCAATCCTCGGTTGAGGGGTGGCCCACCCTGCAGGGGGCCTCCGCGAGGCATGGAGAAAAAACCGCCTTGCCGTCCGGGTGGACGTCCCCAGCCTCTTGAGCATGAGCAGTCCGCGCATCGTCCGGTGTTGCAAGACCTCGCCCGCGATCATCCACCTGGCGCTGATCATGCATGTCCGCCAGCCGCGGTCATGGCGGACTGTCGAGGATCTGCTCTGCGCGCCGGGCATCGACATCACGCACGAGACTGTGCGGTTCTGGTGGAACCGCTTTGGGGCGATCTACGCGACCGAGATCCGGCGGAGCCGGGTGCAGGCGATGCGCTCATGTCCAGCATCGAGACTGGCACCTCGACGCGATGCTTGTGACGATCAAGAGGGTGCAACTCTCGTCTGCGGACACTTGATCATGAGGGCGAGGTGCTCGAAAGCGTCGTCACGAAGCGCCGCGACAGGAAGACAGCGTCGCAAGTCCTGAGCAAATCGCGGAAGCGCCATGCGCCTGGCGTCCTACGGCGCCGCCCTGAAAACGCTGCGCGTGATCGACAAACGCCAAACAGGCCGCCGGTTGAACAAGCGCACCGAGAACCCTCACCAGCCCTTGCGACATGAGAACGGGCCATGCTGCGCTTCCGGCGCATGCGCCATTGATGCACGCCATCATTCTTGCTCAAGGGATTCCGAAGGTGAGCTATCGCTTGGTCCACGCATTCCATGATCCCACAAAAAAAGGTCGGTTCCCATATCGGATCGTGGGCGAACGCCACGTGCTGCCCATCAGCCAGCTGACGTGACACTGCCATCAGTTCACCTGTCTTCCAGCGATGCTGAAGGATTTCAGCGTCAAGGACATGACCATCAACCAGCACCTTGTCGAAGATCACGCGCGGTGTTTTCCCGTTATGGATGGCCTTCACCGCAGCTAGAGACCGGCACCGTTCCTTTTGCGTTGGGCGGTGTCCGCAAGCTCGAACCGGGGGCTACTGGGACCACCATGGGACCATGGCGGATCGCTGGAAGCGTCACCTGATATCGACTTCTTTCCCAAGTATTTGTAATCCTTGGATACAATTTGGAGCGGGCGATGGGAATCGAACCCACGACATTCAGCTTGGGAAGCTGACGTTCTACCTCTGAACTACACCCGCGCCGTTTGGATATAAGGGCAAGGCCCCTTCATGCGCAACCGCCAAGTCGCGGGTCACGCGGTTGGCTGCGCCAGCAGCCAGGCGTGATCGGGGTCGTTGTGGAAACGCCAGATGCGCTCCGGGCCGGCCATGACATTCAGATACCACAGGTCATAGCCGTAGGCGGCGCCAACCGGGTGATAGCCCTCCGGCACCAGAACGACATCACGGTCCTGCACAACCATGACCTCGTCAAGCGAACGGTCATCGGTATAGACACGCTGCACAGCATAGCCCTGCGACGGGTTGAGGCGATGGTAATAGGTTTCCTCCAGCCGTGACTCATGCGGCAGGTTCTCGCGGTCATGCTTGTGCGGCGGGTAGCTCGACCAGTTGCCGCCCGGTGTGATCACCTCGACCACGAGCAGAGCCTCGGCATGGGGCGAGGTGTCGGGAAGGATGTTGCGGACATGGCGCGTGTTGCTGCCCTGGCCGCGCGTTTCCTCGCCGACCTCACCCGGCCGGATGAGGCGCGGTGGCAGCCTGCCAGTGGCGGGCGCCGAGCAGACCGCGACTTCGCAAGGGGTGACAGCGGTGAGTTCGACGGTCCTGGCGGGCGGGACGTAAAGCGAGGCCGGCTTGCCGCAAAACGGGCCGGAACGGCCGCCGATCGTGCCGAACCCTTGCCCATCGACCCGGGCAGCCGCTTCACCGGCAACCATCACGAGGCACAGTTCGCGGCCCTGTCCGGTGCGGCGCAGGACCTCTCCGGGCCCAAGGTCAACCACCTCGAAGCCGACATAGGTCCACGGCGCCCTGGCCGGCGTGATGTCATGGACAGACGCGCCCGGTGTCAGAACAGGGCGGCACAACAGATGCGGCATCAGATGAGGCCCTCTGCGGTGAGGGCCGAGCGCAGATGCGCCATGCCCGTCTTCGCATAGGTCAGCGGGTGGGCCTTCGCCGGGTCCTGTTCGGCCTCGACAATGACCCAGCCCCGGTAGCCCTTCAGCGCGCGGAAAACGGCGCGGTAGTCGACCATGCCGTCACCCGGCACGGTGTAGACCCCGGGCTCGGATCCCTTGCCGAGAATCGCATCGAGAAAGCTCCAGTCGCCCGCGCGCGCCTTGTCCATCATGGGCCGGCGCACATCCTTGGCATGCACATGGCTGATGCGGGCACGATAGGCTGTCGCCAGCTCGGCCGGATCGGACCCGCCCCAGGTGGCGTGGCCGGTATCGAGCAACAGGTTCACGGCGGGGCCGCAGCCCGTCATGAAAGCCTCGATGTCGGCGCGGCTTTCCACGATCGTGCCGATGTGGTGATGGTAACACAGCCTGAGGCCCTCATCCCGCAGGCGGTCGGCCAGTTCAGTCATCCGCGCGCAGAACGGCGCCCAGTCCGCCGGCGTGAGCCGCGGCCGGCGCGACAGCGGCATGGCCCGGTCGCCATGGATGGCGTTCGAGGTCTCGGCGACAATGAAGACATCGGTCCCCATCGCCTTCAGCAGGTCCCGGTGCGGCCTCGCCAGGTCGAATTCAGTCCTTGCGTCGCGCCGGAGCAGTTCGACCGAATGCCACCCGCCGACGCAGGCCATGCCGAATGGCGCCAACGCGGCCTTCAGCGCCGCCGCCTCGCGCGGGAACTTGTGGCCGAGCTCCATGCCGACAAAGCCGGCCTCGCGTGCCTCCGCCAGACAGGTTTCGAGTGGCGTGGTGCCGCCAATTTCCGTGAGGTCGTCGTTGGACCAGCCGATCGGATTGGCTCCGATCCTGATGGGGGGCGTGCTGGTCATGGCCGTCAGTCTCCCAGCCGCTGCGTCTTGCGGGCGGCTTCATAGGCTTTGCGGGCCTTGCGGACACCGGCGCGTTCGGACACCTCCGGCACGGCGACATCCCACCAGTGACCCCCGGCCTCGGTGGCGGCCAGCGGGTCGGTGTCGATGACGATGACGCTGGTGCGTTTTGCCTTGCGCGCCTTCTTCAGCGCCGCTTCCAGCCTGTCGAGGCCGCTGACTTTGGTGGCAATGGCCCCCAGCGACGCCGCGTGCGCGGCAAAATCGATGGCGGGCAGTTCGAGATGCGCCGTGTTGCGCAGCAGGTTGTTGAATGGCGCGCCGCCGGTGGCGACCTGCAAGCGGTTGATGCAGCCATAGCCCCGGTTGTCGAGCACCACGATCGTCAGCTTCATCCCGAGCATGATGGAGGTGGCGATCTCGGAGTTCATCATCAGGTAGGAACCATCGCCCAGCATCACCGTTACATGGCGGCCCGGATCCGCCATCTTGACGCCGAGTCCCCCGGCGATCTCATAGCCCATGCAGGAATAACCATACTCCATGTGATAGCCGCCGGGCGCGCCGGCCTGCCAGAGCTTGTGCAGTTCGCCCGGCAGTCCTCCTGCCGCGCAGACGATCACATCATCCGGCATGGCCTGGCGCTGCACCACGCCGATCACGGCGGCGTCGCCGGGCAGATCGCTGACGGTGGGCGCCGTCGCCGCCGCCGAATCGGCCAGCCACTTGCCCTTGCGCTCGCTGGCCTTGCCTGCCCAGCCGGGAGACGCACGCCAGCCGCCGAGCGCGGCCGAGAGCTGTTCAAGCCCGATCCTGGCGTCGCAGACCAGCGGCTGGGCCCGGTGCTTGCCGGCATCGAACGCCGCGATGTTGAGGCCAACGATCCGCATCGCGGGATTCTGGAACAGGGTCCAGGACCCTGTGATGAAATCCTGCAGTCTGGTGCCGATGGCCAGGACGAGATCAGCCTCGCGCGCCATGGCGTTTGCGGCGGCAGTGCCGGTGACGCCGATGGCGCCGAGGTTGAGCGGATGATCCCAGGGCAGGCTCGACTTGCCGGCCTGTGTTTCGGCGCAGGGGACGCGGTGGGTTTCGCAGAAGGCCACCAGACGCTGCTCCGCCTCGCTGTAGAGGACGCCGCCGCCAGCAATGATCAGCGGTTTCTTCGCTGCCGCCAGGAGGCCGAGCACGGTCCGGAATTCGTGCCTGTCCGGCTCCGGCCGCCGGGGCAGCCAGAGGCGCTCCTCGAAGAAGCTCACAGGATAATCGAAGGCCTCCGCCTGGGTGTCCTGGCACAGGGCCAGCGTGACGGGGCCGCATTCGGCCGGATCGGTCAGGACCTGCAAAGCCCTGTTCAGGGCCGGTATGATCTGTTCGGGGCGCGCGATCCGGTCGAAATAGCGCGAGACCGGCCGAAAGCAGTCATTGGCGGACACCGTGCCGTCGCCGAAACTCTCGACCTGCTGCAGCACCGGGTCTGGCCTGCGGCTGGCATAGACATCGCCCGGCAGGAGCAGCACCGGCAGGCGGTTGACATGGGCCACGGCGGCGGCTGTCACCATGTTGGTCGCGCCGGGGCCGATCGAGGTCGTGCAGGCCAGCATCCTGCGCCGCCGCGACGCCTTGGCGAAGGCTATCGCGGCATGGGCCATGGCCTGCTCATTGTGGGCGCGGAAGGTCGGAAGCTGTCCGCGCGCGCCGTGGAGGGCCTCGCCAAGTCCGGCCACATTGCCATGGCCGAAGATGGCGAACATCCCGGCCACGAGCGGCTGGCGCTCGCCACCAATCTCGGTCGATTGCGCCGCCAGCGCCCGCACGAGGGCCTGCGCCATGGTCAGCTTCACTGTGGTCACGCCCGCCCCCGCATCGATGGCCTGCCGCTGTCAAAAGCCTGGGCCAAGGCGAAAAAGCGCTCCGCCATGGCCCGAATCGCGGCCGCGTCATCAAGAGCGCCCGAAAGCCAGCCGCGCAAGGCCTCCCCGAAGATGGAGCGCCCGCCGACAAAGCCGATGACCTGCGGCACAGCGGCGGCGGCGGCAATCTCGGGAGCGGATTGCGCCGCGCGCGCGATCACGACAAGGCCCCGGCACAGCGGATCGTGATGCGCCAGAACCGCTTCGATCTCCTGCCAGTCCCCTGGGTTGGCCTGGGCCTCGATCAGCCAGACATCGGGCTTGAGACCCTGTCCGTAAAGATCGGCCAGCAAGGCCGCCGTGGTGCGGCCCGGGGCGGCCAGCGCCTCGATCATGGTCTCGCGCGCACCCGCACGGCAGACAGCCATGGCTTGCCGGATTTCGGGCAGACGCTGGTCGAGCGGTGTCCGCGCGTCGGGCCGGGCATTGGCGATCAGCTTGACCACCTGGTCGATCGGCCATTCCAGCGGATGGCTGGCAAAGGCTGCGCTGTCGCCGTGGGGAAACTGGCGCGCCAGCCAGAGGTGGTGGCGTCTTGCCTCGAACAAGGCCGCGCGGCCCAGTTCGCCATCGAGAAACAGGCCGTAGCCGGGCTGGCCGCCGGACACGGTCACGCAGGCCCTCACCGCAAGCTGCTTGAAAGCGGGGATCCGGGCCGGATCGGCGCCAAGACCAAGCGCCACCGGCGTCAGGTCATGCGCGCCATGGTCGATCGACAGGATGCGCAGCGACGATGGCGCCGGGCGCCGCGTTGTCGCGTGATGGATGTGGTTGAGCGTCTCGTCATGGCGCAGCGCGCGGTGCGGCGAGCCGGCGGTCAGGAAATGCTGCAGTTCGGCAAAGGTCGGGCTCTCGGGCGAGCACAGCAGCCGCGAGACGGCGAAGGCGCCGCAGGCATTGGCGTAGGCGCAGCTTGTTTCAACAGTCTCCCCGCGCAGCCAGCCGCGCAGGAAGCCGGACAGGAAGGCGTCCCCCGCCCCCAGAACATTGTAGACCTCGACAGGAAAGCCCGGCCCGCGGACGCCGAGCCCGATGTCAGCCGGGATCTCGCCCGGGAAGGCGACGCAACCCATCGGTCCGCGCTTGCAGACGATCAGCGCGCCGGGCGCTAGCCGGCGCAGGATGCGCAGGGCCTCCAGCGTACTTTCCGACCCCGCTGCGATGTGGAGTTCCTCCTCCGTGCCAACGATCAGGTCGCAATCAGGGATGATCGCCTTGAGGTGTCCGGTGACGGTGTGCGAGCGCATGTAGCGCTCTTCGCCCGCCCCGTGACCGGCAAGGCCCCAGAGATTGGGCCGGTAGTCGATGTCGAAGACGACCTTCCGGCCGTGCGCGCGCGCGATCCGCATCGCCTTGCGCTGCGCCGCTGCCGTGTGCGCCTGAGCGAAATGAGTGCCGGTCACGACGATGGCAGCGGCCGAGGCAATGAAGGTCTCGTCGATATCGCTTTCATCCAGCGCCGCGTCGGCGCAGTTTTCCCGGACGAAGATCAGCGGAAAGGTCCGGTCGTCGCTGACGCCAAGCAGGACCAGCGCCGTCAGACGCGCCGGGTCGGTGTGGATGCCGTCCGTCGCGACCCCTTCACGGATCATTTGCTCGCGAATGAAGCGACCCATGTGCTCATCGCCCACACGGGTGATCAGGCCCGATTTCAGGCCCAGGCGTGCGGTGCCGATGGCGATGTTGGCCGGGCAGCCGCCGACAGCCTTGGAGAAGCTCGCCATGTCCTCCAGCCTGCCGCCGATCTGCTGCCCGTACAGGTCAACCGAGGAGCGACCGATGGCAATCACGTCGAGGGCGGGAACCGCCAGCGCTGCGGATGTCATCGCGCGACCTCACGGAACCAGGGGGGCGGCGCCAACGCCAACGACCGTCTGGTCGAAGTCGATGTTGGCGCCGGTCATCAGCCCCGATTCGCCCGACGCCAGATAGCCGCAGGCCCGGGCGACCTCGGCAGGGTCGATCAGTCGACCGAAGGGCCTGTCCCTGACCGCCTCCTCGAGCCAGCCGTCCCTGGCGCCATGGTAGGTCCGCATGACACGCTCCTCGCCGGGCGTGTGCATCCAGCCGATGTTGAGGCCGTTGACCCTGATGCGGTGCCTGACGAGAGAATGGGCAACATTGCGCGTCAGCGTCGCCAGCGCGCCCTTGCTGGTCGAGTAGGCGCTCAGGAAGGGCTGGCCACCATGGGCCGACATCGACTGGATGTTGATGACCGAACCGGGCGACCTGTTGCGTATCATGATGCGCGCGGCTTCCTGTATGAGGAAAAACGGGGCCCGCACGTTGACATCGAACAGTTCGTCGAAGCGCTCCTGGGTCGTGTCGAGAATGTCGCCGCGATCGGTCAGCCCGGCGGCGTTGACCAGCACATCGACCTTGCCGAAGCGCGAATCAGCCGCGCGCACCACGGCCCGGGCCTGATCGACATGCGCCAGATCGGCTGGCACGAACACCGCATCCGCGCCAAGGCCAGCCAGACGCGCACGGACCGCCTCGCCGTGGACGGTGTTGCGCCCGCAGATGACCACGCCGGCGGCGCCGATGCGGGCAAAGTGCGTGGCAATCGCCTCGCCCAGCCCCTGCGTGCCGCCCGTCACCACCGCGACCTTGCCATCAAGGCGTGGACCTGCCTCCGCCATCGTGCCTGCCTCCCCCCCGCTGGACCCATGGCTGCCAAACCGGCTTGCCGTGCGTACCCCTTGCATCAATCAAATCAGAAGCTAGGTTCAAGATCAAAGCATGATATGTAGCCAACAAATCAAAATGGCCTGCCGGGGAGTACAAGCGTGGTCAGGGTCGGGTTGCTGGGAGCGGGCCGCATCGGCCAGATCCATGGTCGCAATGTCGCCGCATCAAGCAAGGCCAGACTGCTGGCCGTGGCCGACACGCTGCCGGACGCCTGCCTCGCACTGGCGACGGAACTGGGCGCGAAGGCTGCCAGCGTCGAGGCTGTCATCCAGGATCGCGCTATCGACGCCGTCCTGATTTGCACGCCGACCGATACCCATGCCGACCTCATCGAGGCCGCCGTTACGGCAGGCAAGGCCGTGTTCTGCGAGAAGCCGGTCGACCTGTCGTCGGACCGGATCAGGGCCTGTCTCACAGTGGTGGCGCATGCCGGCCTGCCGCTGATGATCGGCTTCAACCGGCGGTTCGATCCGCATTTTGCGGAGGCCCGGCGGCGCATTTCCGCTGGCGTGATCGGCACCGTGGAGTTGGTCAGCATCATCTCGCGCGATCCGTCGCCGCCACCGGCCAGCTATGTGGCGCGCTCCGGCGGTTTGTTCCGCGACATGATGATCCATGATCTCGACATGGCGCGCTTCCTGCTGGCCGAAGAACCCGTCGAGGTTCACGCCGTCGGCTCATGCCTTGTCGATCGGCGCATCGGTCAAGCCGGCGATGTGGACACCGCCGCGGTCTTGCTCAAGACGGCCACCGGCACGATTGCGCAGATCACCAATTCGCGGCGGGCCAGCTACGGCTACGACCAGCGTTTCGAGGTGCATGGCAGCCTCGGCATGGTGCGGGCGCAGAATGTGCCGACCAGCACCGTCGAGGTCGCGACCGGCCAGGGCTTTCTGGCCGATCCGGTGCTGCCGTTTTTTCTGGAGCGCTATGCCGCAGCCTACCGCGCGGAACTCGATCATTTCCTGACATCGGTCGCGGCGGGCACGCCACCCTCCCCGTCGGGCGAGGATGGCCTGAAAGCCCAACTCCTGGCAGACGCCGCAACCCATTCCCACCTGACCGGGCAGCCGGTGCGCCTTAGCCTGTAAGTCCGGACCCCCGCCATGACCATGAATCCGCTGTCCGACGCGGCGCTCAGCGCGCGGTTCCAGGCCCTGTCCGGCATTGCCGTCGAACTCGGCCATCTGGCGATGGGATACTTCAATGACCAGGCCTCGCTCGGCACGACCACGAAGGGCTTCCAGGATTTCCTGACGGCGGCTGACGGTGCTGTCGAGGCGCTGTTCCGCAGACGGATCGCCGAAAGCTTCCCGGGCGACATGGTGATGGGCGAGGAAATGGGAGGGGCCAACGCCGACCGGCTCTGGATCATCGATCCGATCGATGGAACAGCCAATTTCGCGCGCGGCGACCGGCAATGGTGCGTCTCGATCGGCTTCGTGGCGAAGGGCGTGCCGGAGCTTGGGATCATCCACGCGGCGGCGCTTGGCGAAACCTACCTGGCACGGCGCGGGCACGGCGCAACGATGAACGGCAAGGCGATCAACGTCGCGCCCACCACCGACATGCGCCGGGCCACGGTGGAATTCGGCTGGTCGCCCCGGCTGCCCTATGCTCCTTATCTGGAGGCGCTGGCGCGGCTCAACGCGGCGGGAGCGAGCATCAAGCGCAGTGCGTCGGGCGCGCTGGGCGTCGCCCATGTCGCGATCGGCCGGACCGATGCCTATGGCGAACTGCACATCAATGCCTGGGATGTCGTGGCCGGGCTCGTGATCGCGTCCGAAGCGGGCGCGCGGATCAATGATTTCTGCAGCGGTGACTGGGTGCTGAACGGCAATCCGATCCTGGTCAGCACGCCAGCTCTCTGGGACGTCATGTACGCAGCCAGCGGAATCGCGCATGTGGCACATCCCGCTGATTGACAGCCGTTCGCAGGACAGCGAACAATGTCTGCAACGAAAGACGTCTTCCGGGAGAAACAGCCATCATGACGATCCCCCTGTCCGTTCGCCAGATTGCCCTTGGCTTTGCGTGCCTGCTCGGCCTTGGCGCCGCAGCCGGCCCTGCCGCTGCCCAGGGCGAGCTCACCGTCTACTGCTCCGTGCAGGAGGAATGGTGCCGCCCGATGATGCAGGCCTTCGAGCGTTCGACCGGCATCAAGGTGTCGATGACGCGCAAGTCATCCGGCGAGACCTACGCGCAGATCAAGGCGGAAGCGGCCAATCCGCGCGGCGACATCTGGTGGGGCGGTACGGGCGATCCGCATCTGCAGGCGGCGGAAGAAAACCTCTCCGAGCCCTATCAGTCGCCGGCGCTGGCACAATTGCTGCCATGGGCGCGCAAGCAGGCCGAGCAGTCGGGCTTCAAGACCGTCGGCATCTATGCCGGCGCCCTCGGCTACTCGTACAACACCCAGCAACTGCAGCGCCGCAACCTGCCAGCCCCGGCCTGCTGGGCGGATCTCGCCAAGCCCGAGTATCGCGACGAGGTTCAGGTCGCCGATCCGAACTCGTCGGGCACCGCCTACACCAAGGTGGCGACGCTGGTACAGCTGATGGGCGAGGAGAAGGCCTTCGAGTTCATGCGCGCCATGCACCGCAACGTGAACCAGTACACCCGCTCGGGCGCTGCGCCCGCCCGCGCCGTCGCCACGGGAGAAAGCCTGATCGGCATCACTTTCCTGCACGACGCGGTCACGCAGGCGATCGCCGGCGCTCCGGTGAAGATCGTCGCGCCCTGCGAGGGCACCGGCTACGAGATCGGCTCGATGTCGATCATCAGGGGCGCACGCAACATGGCGAACGCCAAGCGCTTCTACGACTGGGCCCTGACGCCGGAAGCCCAGGCGCTGGCGATCGAGGCCAACTCGTTTCAGGTGCCGTCACATTCAGCGTCGAAGGTGCCGCCGCAATCGCCCAACCTCGCCGACATCAAGCTGATCGACTACGATTTCGCCAAGTTCGGCTCATCGGCAGAACGCACGCGCCTGCTGGCGCGCTGGGATGCAGACGTCCGCAACGCGCCCCGCCGCTGAGGCTGCCGGCATAAGCGGACCCTGACCTGATGCGCAGGCGTTCCGCCGACCGCGGCACGCTCGACATGGCCGCAGCCATTGCCGCCGGCGTCGCCTTTCTCGTGCTGCCCTGGGCCTTTGTCGGCGATCTGAGGCCGGGCATCGCCTGGGTACTGGACGGACGATGGCCGATTGCGCTGCCGGTCCTCGCCGCGCTGGCTTGCGGCGTCCTCGGCAGGCGCGGCGTCGGGACAGGGCCGGCGCGAACCGGCGTTGCCGTCTTCGGGCTTGCGGCACTGCTGGGCTACGGCTTCTTGCCAGGCCTGTTCAGTGGCCGGCCGGCCTTGCCCCTGGGGATCGGCGCCGCAGTCGCAGCTGCGGCGCTGATCGTTCTTCTCTCGCGCGGCTTTGCGGCCTGCGGGGCCTTCAAGGCCGACCGCTGGGTCGCCACCACCACCGTCTCGATTCTGGCGACAGTGCTTCTGTTCGTGTTCTTTCCGGTGGCGAAAGTGCTGGCCAGCGCCTTCCTCGACAAGTCCGGCGCCCTTGACCTTGGGTTGACCGCAACGCGCCTGTCGGCGCCCGACATCTGGTCCCTGGCCTGCCTGACCGCCAACGCCAGTTGCGGCGTTGTGGCGAACACCGTGATTCTCGGGGTCCTGAGCGGAGCGATCGCCACCTTTCTCGGGCTGGCCTTCGCGCTGCTGGCGCAGCGTGGCGGCATGACGAACACGCGGCTGTTCGACGCCCTCTCGATCCTGCCGATCATCACGCCTCCCTTCGTCATCGCGCTGGCGCTGGTGGTGCTGTTCGGGCGGACGGGCATCGTCACCAGCTTTCTCGATACCTGGTTCAATATCCCGCGGTCGCGCTGGATCTACGGCCTGTCCGGCGTGCTGATCGCACAGGTGCTGTCGCAGACGCCGCTGTCCTACCTGATGCTGCGCGGGGCGCTGCAGGGCATCGCACCATCGCTGGAGGAAGCCGCGCAGACCCTCCGTGCCAGCCGCTGGCACACCTTCCGGACCGTGACCTTCCCGCTGCTGCGGCCAGCCATCGCCGCCTCCTTCCTGCTCGGATTTGTCGAGAGCCTGGCCGATTTCGGCAATCCGCTCGTGCTCGGCGGGTCCTTCGAGGTGCTGTCGACCAAGATCTTCTTTGCAGTCGCCGGCGCGCAGCACGACCCGGGCCGGGCAGCGGTGCTGGCGTTGATCCTGCTGGCGCTGACCTTGTCGGCGTTCTGGATGCAGATGGTCTGGCTTGGCAAGAGGTCCTACGTCACCGTGACCGGCAAAGGCGACAACGGCGTGCCGCTGCCGCTTCCGAGCGGCGTGCGCCTCGCGTCCCTGGGCGTGGTGGTGCCATGGATCGTCATGACGGTGGCGATCTACGGGATCATCATCGTCGGCGGCTTCGTCACCGACATTGGTCGCGGTGTGATGGACCCGACCTGGCGCCATATCCTGACAGGCTTCAAGATCGAGTGGACCGAGCGTGGCCTGTTTTTCTCGGGCTCGGCCTGGGATTCGTTCTTTGTCACCGTGATGGTCTCGGCCGTGGCCGCACCGATCACGGCCCTGATTGGCATCCTGACAGCCTATGTCCTGTCGCGGCACGACTTCGTCGGCAAACGAACCTTCGAGTTCGTCACGATGCTGGCCTTTGCCATCCCGGGCACCGTGATCGGCGTCGCCTACATCGTCGCCTTCAATGTGCCGCCGATCGAGATCACGGGCACGGGCCTGATCCTGATCATCTGCTTTGTGTTCCGCAACATGCCGGTCGGTGTCAGGGCCGGCATCGCGGCGCTGAGCCAGATCGACACGTCGCTGGACGAGGCCTCGACCACACTCGGGGCGTCCACCGGATACACTGTCCGGCGCGTGACACTGCCACTGCTGAAGCCCGCGATCATCGCCACGCTGGTCTTCTCCTTCGTGCATGCGATGACCGCGGTCAGCGCCATCATCTTTCTGGTCACAGCCCGCTACAACATGGCCACGGCCTACATCGTCAACCGGGTCGAGGCCGGCGAGTATCCACTGGCCATCGCCTACTCGTCCCTGCTGATCATGTTCATGCTCGCGGTCGTCATCGGCATCCAGATGATGGTCGGCGAGCGCAAGCTCGGCCGCCGGAACGTGACAGCCAGCCCCCTCACCACCGGAGCCCGTTGATGTCCCGCGCCGCCTCCGTCACGTTCACGGATGTCTCCAAGTATTACGGCAAGGTCGGCGCGGTCCGCGGCGTCTCCTTCGAGGTCGCGGCGGGGACGCTGGTGACGCTGCTCGGCCCCTCGGGCTGCGGCAAGACCACGACGCTGCGCCTCGTCGCCGGGCTGGAACTCGCCACCAGTGGTGCCATCCGCATCGGCGACGAGGACGTGACGCGGCTGGGGGCCGCCGAGCGCGATGTCTCGATGGTGTTCCAGAGCTATGCGCTGTTCCCGCATCTGAGCGTGCTCGACAACGTGATGTATGGGCCGCTGGCGTCTGGGGCGAAGCGCCGCGATGCGGAAGCCATGGCCCGCGAGAAACTCGGCCTTGTCGGACTGTCAGGCTTCGAGGGGCGTCTGCCGTCGGAGTTGTCGGGCGGCCAGCAGCAGCGCGTGGCGGTCGCACGCGCCATCGTGCTCGAGCCGCGCGTGCTGCTCTTCGACGAGCCGCTGTCCAATCTCGATGCCAAGTTGCGCCGCAAGGTGCGCGACGACATCCGCGACCTGCAGCAGCGGCTGGGCCTGACCGTGCTCTATGTCACCCACGACCAGGAGGAGGCCCTGGCTGTCTCCGACAGGGTCATCGTCATGGACAACGCCGTGATCGCCCAGGAGGGAACGCCGGAGGATCTCTACGAGCGCCCGAAGAGCCGTTTCCTGGCTGACTTCATTGGTGAAGCCAACCTGATCGAGGGGGCGTTCGGGCAAACCGAGGCGGGAACAGTCTTCATGGCGGGCGACGTTCCGCTGCAGCTCGGGCGGATCGCTTCGCCACCTGACGCGACCGCGCTCGCGCTCAGGCCGGACCGGCTGACCCTGTTGCCGAATCCGGCCGGACGGCTCACCATCCAGCGGCGGGCCTATCTCGGCCATTCCTGGGAGTATACGCTCGACGCTCCCTGGGGCTCGTCCTGACCGGCTCCAGGCAGGGTGGTTGACCACGCCCGGCCATGGCCTGGCCCGGTCATGGCACGCGCCATGCTTGCCGTCCTGTCCGCAACACGGCCCATTCTCAGCAAGGAGCTCCCATGGACACGCTCGACCCGGTGATTGTGCGCACTCCGGCCGACTATGAAACCTTCCGGATCAAAGCGTCGGATACGAACTACATGGCGATGATCTGCGACCCGATCCGCGACAAGGTGCCGTTCAACGCCTTCATCGAGGTGTTTGAGCCTGGCGGATCGACGCCGCTGCACCATCACGGACACGCCCACGAAATGTTCTTCGTCCTGAAGGGCAAGGGCGTATCAGTCTGTGAGGGCGTGCGCCACCCGATGCGGACCGGCGATTCCTTTCTGGTGCGCCCGGGCCATGACCACATCGTCGAGAACAGGGGCGCCGAGAACCTGTACTGCCTGACCATCATGGTGCCCAATGAGGGCTTCGCCGAACTGGTGCGCTCCGGGCTTCCGATGACGATGACACAAGCCGACTCGGCGGTGTTGACACAGCGCTGAGACGCGGCCGGCCGCACGGCGCAGTTGAGCGGGGGCGCCACTGTGTGCCATGGGTCGGCGCGGCGATTTCAGGCGGGGGGCCGGCGGCATGGACAGCGTTCAGCAACTTGACGGTGACTTCGATGCGATCATCGTCGGCGCGGGCTCCGCCGGCTGCGTCGTCGCCAACCGGCTTTCCGCAGACCCCGGCAGGCGCATCCTGCTGCTGGAGGCGGGCGGCCAGGACAGCTGGATCTGGTT
>JAPLOU010000069.1 GCA_026400535.1 Hyphomicrobiales bacterium | reverse complement strand
CGGACCGGTGCACAGGTTCGCGGGCCCATCCCGCTGCCGACGCTGATTGAGCGCTTCACGGTCAACCGCTCGCCGCACATCGACAAGAAGTCGCGCGAGCAGTTTGAGATGCGCACGCACAAGCGGGTGCTTGATATTGTCGACCCCACACCCCAAACGGTGGACGCGCTGATGAAGCTCGACCTCGCTGCGGGTGTGGACGTCGAGATCAAGCTCTGATCGTTGACCTCCTCTGGAAAAGGATAAGCAGCCATGAGGTCTGGAGTCATTGCACAGAAGGTCGGGATGACCCGCGTCTACAACGACGCGGGCGAGAACATTCCCGTGACCGTTCTGAAAGTCGACAATTGCCAGGTTGTCGCGCACCGTACGGTCGAAGCCAACGGTTATGTCGCGCTTCAGATCGGCGTCGGCAAGGCCAAGGTCAAGAATGTGTCCAAGGCCGAGCGTGCGCGTTTTGCCGTGGCGAAGGTTGAGCCGAAGAAGAAGGTCGCCGAGTTCCGCGTCGACGACAAGGGCCTTATCCCTGTCGGGGCCGAGATCACTGCAGACCACTTCGTTGCTGGTCAGTTCGTCGACGTGACGGGCACCACAACAGGAAAGGGTTTCGCCGGTGGCATGAAGCGTTGGAATTTTGGCGGGCTGCGGGCAACCCACGGCGTGTCGGTGTCTCACCGCTCCATCGGGTCGACCGGCGGACGTCAGGATCCGGGCAAGACCTTCAAGAACAAGAAAATGGCAGGTCATCTCGGTGTGGAAACCGTGACGACGCAGAACCTTAAGGTCGTATCGACCGATGCGGAACGGGGCCTGATCGTGGTTCAAGGTGCGGTTCCGGGCGTCAATGGCGGCTGGATCCGGGTGCGTGACGCGGTGAAGCGCGCGCTTCCCACGGAAGCCCCGCTTCCGGGGAAGTTCAAGCTTGCCGAAGCAGGCGCAGCTGTTGCCGAAGCGGTGGAGGGTCAGTGATGAAACTTGATGTTATGACCCTCGACGGCGCCGCCGCCGGCTCGGTCGACCTGTCTGATGCAATCTACGGCCTCGAGCCGCGTGTGGACCTGATCCATCGCGTGGTGCGCTATCAGCTCGCCAAGCGGCAGGCTGGCACCCATGCCACGTTGCTGCGCAGCGAGATCAACCGCACCAAGAAGAAGCTCTACAAGCAGAAGGGCACCGGCGGCGCACGCCACGGCGCCGCTTCTGCCCCGCAGTTCCGCGGGGGCGGTCGCGCCTTCGGTCCGGTCCAGCGCAGCCATGCGCATGACCTGCAGAAAAAGGTGAGGGCGCTTGGTCTGAAGCATGCGCTCTCGGCCAAGGCCAAGGATGCGTCGATCATCATCGTCGATGATGTAAAACTGTCCGAGCCCAAGACCAAGGCGCTCAAGGGCCAGTTTGCTAAACTCGGGCTTGGCAGCGTACTGATCATCGGCGGCGCCGAGATCGACAAGAACTTCGGTCTTGCCGCCCGTTCGATCCCGAATGTGGACGTGCTGCCAGTCCAGGGCATCAACGTGTATGACATCATGCGCCGCGAGAAGCTTGTTCTGACCAAGTCAGCCGTCGATGCGCTGGAGGCGCGCTTGAAATGAGCATGGACCCGCGCCACTACGATGTGATCATCTCGCCGGTGATTACGGAAAAGGCGACCATTCTGTCGGAACAGAACAAGGTTGTCTTCAAGGTTCGCAAGGACGCAACGAAACCGCAGATCAAGGCTGCGGTCGAGAAGCTGTTCGATGTCAAGGTGAAGGGCGTGAACACGATCCTCACCGAAGGCAAGATCAAGGTGTTCAAAGGCCGCCTCGGCCAGCGCTCCGACGTCAAGAAAGCGATCGTGACCCTCGAAGAGGGCCAGAAGATCGACGTGACGACGGGTCTGTGAGACGGAAGGGACCCGGACAATGGCACTGAAACTTTTCAAACCGACAACGCCAAGCCTTCGCCAGCTCGTGCTGGTGGACCGCAGCGACCTGTACAAGGGAAAGCCGGTCAAGGCGCTGACCGAGGGCAAGAGCTCGTCCGGCGGCCGCAACAACCTTGGCCGTGTCACGGTGCGGTTCCGTGGTGGCGGCCACAAGCGCGCCCTGCGCCTGGTCGACTTCAAGCGCCGCGGCCATCTCGGAATGCCGGCAGTGGTGGAGCGGATCGAGTACGATCCGAACCGGACAGCTTTCATCGCGCTGGTCAAGTACGAGGACGGCACGCTGTCCTATATCCTCGCTCCGCAGCGTCTGGCGGTCGGCGACTCCGTCATTGCCGCCGAGAGCGCGGACGTGAAGCCCGGGAATGCCATGCCGATCGGCAATATTCCTGTTGGCACGATCGTGCACAATGTGGAGCTGAAGATCGGGAAGGGTGGCGCCATGGCCCGTTCGGCCGGCAACTATGCCCAGATTGTCGGTCGCGACCAGGGCAATGTGATCTTGCGCCTCAACTCCGGGGAGCAGCGTCTGGTCAACGGCCAGTGCTTCGCGACAATTGGGGCTGTGTCCAACCCGGACCACATGAACATCTCGCTCGGCAAGGCCGGTCGCAATCGCTGGCTCGGCAAGCGTCCGCACAACCGCGGCGTCGCGATGAATCCGGTCGATCACCCGCATGGCGGTGGTGAAGGGCGGACCTCGGGCGGCCGACATCCGGTCACGCCTTGGGGCAAGCCGACCAAGGGCAAGAAGACGCGCGTCAACAAGCGCACTGACACATTCATCGTGGCCTCCCGCCACGCTCGCAAGAAGAAGGGCTGAGGCTCATGGCTCGTTCTGTTTGGAAAGGTCCGTTTGTCGACGGATACCTTCTGAAAAAGGCCGATGCTGCTCGCAGTGCGAGCCGCTCGGAAGTGGTCAAGATCTGGAGCCGGCGCTCCACGATCCTGCCGCAGTTCGTCGGTCTGACGTTCGGCGTCTACAACGGCCAGAAGCACATTCCCGTGACGGTCACTGAGGAAATGGTGGGTCAGAAGTTTGGCGAGTATTCGCCGACCCGCACTTTCTACGGCCACGCCGCGGATAAAAAAGCGAAGAGGAAGTGAGCCATGGGTAAGGCTGCTACTCCCCGCGCGCTCAGCGACAAGGAAGCTCAGGCCGTTGCGCGCAATCTGCGCATCAGCCCCCAGAAGCTCAATCTTGTGGCTGGCCTGATCCGCGGCAAGAAGGTTTCGACGGCGCTCGCTGATCTCGAGTTCTCGCGCAAGCGGATTGCACTCGACGTCCGCAAGTGTCTGCAGAGCGCCATCGCCAACGCCGAGAACAATCATTCGCTCGATGTGGATGATCTGGTCGTGGCTCATGCCCATGTCGGCAAGGGTCTGGTGATGAAGCGCTTCCATGCCCGCGCCCGCGGCCGTGGCGCCCGTATCCTGAAGCCGTTTGCGCACATCACGATTGTGGTGCGTGAGACACCAGCGGCCAAGGCCTGAGGAGAGAACGATGGGTCAGAAAGTCAATCCGATCGGTCTGCGCCTTGGCATCAACCGTACTTGGGACTCGCGCTGGTTCGCGCAGGGCGCCGATTATGGCCAGCTGCTCCATGAGGATTTCGCGATCCGGGCGGAACTAATGAAGGTTCTGAAGCAGGCTGCTGTTTCGAAGATCATCATCGAGCGTCCGCACCGGAAGTGCCGCATTACGATCCTGTCGGCCCGTCCTGGCGTGGTTATCGGCAAGAAGGGCGCGGACATCGAGAAGATCCGCAAGGTGGTCATGAAGATGACCACGGCGGATGTGTCGATCAACATCGTCGAGGTGCGCAAGCCTGAAGTCGACGCCACACTGGTGGCGGACTCGATCGCCCAGCAGCTCGAGCGCCGCGTCGCTTTCCGTCGCGCCATGAAGCGCGCCGTCCAGTCGGCGATGCGTCTGGGCGCCGAAGGCATCCGTATCAACTGCTCCGGCCGCCTCGGCGGCGCGGAGATCGCCCGCCAGGAATGGTACCGTGAAGGCCGGGTCCCGCTGCACACCATGCGCGCGGACATCGACTACGGTGTCGGAACGGCGTTCACCACTTATGGCACTTGCGGCATCAAGGTCTGGATTTTCAAGGGCGAAGTCCTTGAGCATGACCCGATGGCGCAGGACAAGCGCATGAACGAAGAAGCGTCCCGTCCGTCCAGCGGCGGCGATCGCCGTCGTGAACGCGAACAGGCCTGAGGTTGATAGAGGTCCATCATGCTTCAGCCCAAGAAGACCAATTTCCGTAAGCAGTTCAAGGGGCGCATCCATGGCGTGGCCAAGGGCGGCACGGAACTGAATTTCGGCCAGTTCGGCCTGAAGGCTCTCGAGCCAGAGCGCGTCACGGCGCGCCAGATCGAGGCTGCCCGTCGTGCCATCACGCGCGCCATGAAGCGCGCGGGACGTGTCTGGATTCGCGTGTTCCCGGATGTTCCGGTTTCGAAGAAACCCACTGAAGTGCGCATGGGCAAGGGCAAGGGAGCGCCTGAATTCTGGGCCGCCCGTGTCAAGCCGGGCCGCATCATGTTCGAGGTGGAAGGCGTGAGCGAAGAGACGGCGCGCGAGGCGTTCCGTCTTGGCGCCGCCAAGCTGCCGATCAAGACGCGCTTCATTCAGCGCATCGCCGAGTGAGGGGGGCGAGATGAAAAGCACCAAGCGCCTGTCCGATCTCAAGGTGATGAGCGGAGACCAGCTGCAGGACGAACTCCTGAAGCTGAAGAAGGAGCAGTTCAATCTGCGTTTCCAGCGGGCCACCGGCCAGCTGGAGAACACCTCGCGCGTTGGTGAGGTCCGAAAGGACATTGCCCGCGTGAAGACGCTGGCGCGCGTCAAAGCCGGCGCGGCGAAGGCCTGAAGGAGCAACCAATGCCAAAACGTGTACTTCAGGGCGTCGTCGTCAGCGACAAGCAGGAAAAGACGCTCGTGGTGAAAGTCGAACGCCGGTTCACGCATCCTCTTCTTAAGAAGACGGTGCGCCGGAGCAAGAATTACCACGCGCATGATGAAACCAACCGCTTCAAGGCGGGTGATCAGGTCTGGATCGAAGAGACCGCACCGATCTCCAAGCTGAAGCGCTGGGTTGTGCTGGAAGACGCGCCCAAGGCGTGACTTCCGTTCGTTTGGCTGGGGGCCTTCAGGCACGCGGTGGATCCACGTGCCATTCCATGAAGCTCCCGACAGTCGTAGTCCGGTCGCAAGGCTGGAAACCGGTCTGAAGTTAGAGAAAGGATCACGGCCATGATCCAGGTGCAAACCAATCTCGAGGTGGCGGATAACTCCGGCGCACGGCGGGTTATGTGCATCAAGGTCCTCGGCGGCTCCAAGCGCAAGTACGCTGGCGTCGGAGACATTATCGTCGTGTCTATCAAGGAAGCGATTCCGCGTGGACGCGTGAAGAAGGGCGACGTCATGAAGGCAGTCGTCGTGCGCACGGCGAAGGACGTTCACCGGACGGACGGCTCGGTCATTCGCTTCGACAGGAACGCGGCTGTTCTGATCAACAAT